>JBKHJO010000022.1:0-39117 GCA_046538105.1 Anaerolineales bacterium
ATCAAACCCCGCGTACCCTCCTGCGGTCCGCAAGGGAACTGTGGGGCGGATTGCGAAGTAGAGGCATAGGTCTATTTTTTTGCAAACTAGTTCAATGTATATTGAACCATATGAATAAAGTCGCTTTGGATCGTCAAAGGAGTGTATAATGTCTCAAGAGAAGAAACTATCGTTTTTTGAAAGATACCTGACCCTCTGGGTCCTGCTGTGTATCGGCGTGGGCATCGCTCTGGGGAGGCTAGCCCCCCAGGTGGCGGTCACATTGGATTCTATCACCGTGTACCACGTCTCCATCCCCATCGCGGTCTGTATGTTCTTTATGATCTACCCCATCATGGTCAAGATCGATTTCTCACAACTGATCAAGGTCTCCAAGAATCCCAAGCCCATCGTTCTGAGCACGGTGATCGACTGGCTCATCAAACCCTTTACCAAATATCTGTTGGTCCTATTTTTTATGGGGTTTTTATTCAGGAACTTGATACCCGGTACAGAGATTCTGAAATCAGGACAAGAGATCGAGTTATGGCGGAGCTATAGCGCCGGCCTGATCCTGTTGAGCATCGCGCCCTGCACCGCCATGGTTTTCGTGTGGAACGACCTGGCGGAGGCCAGTATCGAGTTGACCCTGGTGATCGTGGCACTGATGTCACTGCTGATCCTGATTCTGTTCGCACCCATGGCCACCTGGATGTTGGGCGGTGTCGGCGTCGTCGTCCCCTGGCAGACCATGGCGTTATCTATGCTGATCTATGTGGCGCTGCCGCTGGTGGCCGGCTACCTTACGCGCAAATGGGCTATTCAAACCAAGGGGCAGGAATGGTTCGAGACCCGCCTTTTGTCCGCTCTCTCGCCTGTAAGCATCATCGCCCTGCTGACCACCTTGATCCTGTTGTTCACGTTCAAGGGAGAGGTCATCGTGGACAATCCGCTACACATCCTGTGGATCGCCATCGTGCTTACGATACAGACCCTGTTGATCTTTGTCCTGGCCTATTTTGGTCTCGCCAGGCTCTTCAAGCTACCCTATGAGAAGGCCACGCCGGTTGCCATGATCGGCACGTCTAATCATTTTGAGATCGCCTTTGCCACAGCGGTTATGCTGTTCGGGCTCGATTCGGGCGCTGCACTGGCCGCCGTAGTTGGCGTGCTGGTCGAGGTCCCCACGATGCTGGTACTGGTGAGGATCGCTAAAAAGACCAAACATCTGTTTCCGGTCGCTCCCGAACTTGCGCCCCCCCTCACCGTCACTGAGGCAGCGGGAAGTGCTTTGGCAGAGGAGGTTTCTGCGGAGTAGGAATATATCGTCTTTGCTAGTCCCTAAAGGTCTGCCAGACCTTTAGGGACTCTGGGCTCAAATTCCGTTTCCGCCCCATCCTGGAGAGATGGGGCTGGTGGGGAGAATATGCGCAGCATATTCTCCCCACAAAGAATCGCTGAGCGATTCCGTATGATACTTGAATCCAGCTTGCGAATCCCCCGTTCACGATGGTGCGATGCGTTATGGGAGGCCGCATGCACGGACATGGAGCCGCTCCCTGTCCGCACAGAGTCAAAGCCACAGCGCTACTAACTGTGCCCGGTAGATCGGGCTTCTGGAGCTTTGGGTCATTGCCGTATCGTACGATCGCACGTGCAGACACGAAAGCCCCATTGATGGGGCGTAACTTGGTAGCGTAGGGCCTTAAGCCCTACGCGAGGGCAGAACGGTCTCCTACTATTTGACAATGTTCAATATCTCTTTGAACGTCGGCCCCTCGGCCCTCTGCAGCAGTTCAAAGAGGACCATCTCGGTGGAGGCCAGGTGGGCGCCGTCGGCCTGCATCCGCTCCAGGGCGATACGCCGATTCTCCGCCGTCCGTGAGGAGACGCCATCGGCGATCACGTGTACCTCATAGCCCCGCGCCAGCAGATCGCGCGCCGTCTGGTAGACGCAGACGTGGGCCTCGATGCCCGCCAGAAGGATCTGTCGGCGCCCCAGGGCCAGGAACTGCTTCTCGAATTCCTCGTCACCAAAACAACTGAAACTGAGTTTTGTGATAGGCGTCTGGTTTGTCAGATGCTGGCGCAGAGTCTGCACCGTCTGGCCCAGGCCGCGGGGATTCTGCTCCATCCAGAGGATGGGCACGTCCAGAACCAGGAGCCCCTGTATCAACCTTGCCAGGTTATCGACCAGTTCCTCCCGGCCATCCATGGTGCGGACCAACTTTTCCTGCACGTCGATGAGCACCAACGCGCTTTCTTTTGTTCTCAGCATGGGTGTTTATCTCTCCTCTCTCACGGATAATACGCAAAAGCCACCAGATTCTCCAGCGGCGTTCTCTCCGGCACGGCGTCCGCCCGTTGACGGGGCGTCAGGGACATGGCGATCCTTCCCTCATTCCAGGGCCGCCTCGGCCATGGCCTCCACATTCTCCGGCGGCACGTTGGGCAATAGCGCCTCATGGCTGGGGCTCACGATCAGCGCAGGCCCCAACAGATCCTTCACGCGGCGCACATCGGCCTTGACTTCCTCGGGCGTGGCCTGCACCAACAACTGCTGGGTATCGATGCCCCCCAGGAAAGCGATACGGCCCTTGAATTCCCGCGCCAATTTCTCGGCATGCATGTTCGCCGCCCCGGCCTGCAGGGGATGCAGACAGTCCACACCGGCCTCTATCAGACGGTCGATAACCTTGTAGACAGAACCACAGGAATGGAGGATGACCTGATATCCGTAGCGTTTGCCCTGTGCGGTGAATTTGCGGAACCAGGGCATGATGAACTCGTCGAACTGCTCCGGGCCACAGATCAGATCCTGTTGGGTGCCAAAATCGTTGCCAAAGAAAAAGCCATCCATCAGGTCGCCCGCGGCCTGAAACCACCGCTCATTGGCCTCGTAATAAAAGTTGCAGACGTGATCGGTGACGGCGTGAACCACGTCCGGATGAGTGTACATCTTGATCATGTACTGCTCCATGCCGAACAGGTCCATCACGTTATGATAAAAGGGTGTCCAGAAACCGCTAGCCCGATAGTAGGGCCCCGCCCCCCGCAACGTCTCCAGCACCTCGGTGAAATCCAGATAGTCTAATTTGGGCCACTCATAGTCGTCGACTTGCGATACGTCCTCGCAGTCTGCAAAGGGGCCGGGGGTTCCGTGGGCATGTTTGCCTGGGATGGGAAAAAGATCTTTACCTTCCGGATGTTCATACGTCCCTGCCGGGATCCAGCAAAAGTCGTCCCCCAGTCTGCGCCGCAGTTCCTCCTCCGTGCGCGTCCCCCAATAGGCATGGTAGAGTTCCCAACTCTCCTCCTTGGGATTTCCCAGCCAGAATCCACAGCGATCGGCTGCCTGTCCGGATATGATCGTGCGAACACGTTCGCGACTGTTCACTTTTGCTCCCGTTTCAGATTTTTCGCCAACGATCGTATGCAGAACCTCGTATAGTGTATCCATCGCACGGGATGCCGCAAGTCGCACGCTACCCTCTGACAGCGTGTATAAAAGGCATATGCTCTTGTAAGGGTGATGATGGCCAGCATCGAATTGCGAGAGTGTGGAGCATATGGTAAAGAGGCGGAAGGGTGTCCTGGGCCTTGTGGCGGCGGGGGAGCAAGAGCCATTGGCGCTTGAGCAAAGGGGAGCATAAGGGATATAATACGGCAAATGGGTAACGTTGGACCCTTTGCTGAATCATGACCCTCGTCTATCTCACCATCGCCTGGAGCCTGGGCATCGTCCTGGCTCGCCAACTCGACCTGCCCCCTGGCCTTCTGGCGATGCTCACCGTCGCCGGCTTGATCGGATTGGTCTGCCATCGTCGCTTCCCAAAGGAGCGTCGTGTCATGGTCCTGGCGATGGCCGCCCTCTTGGGAGGATGGCGCTACCACCTTGCCCAACCCCATATAGACGAGAGCCACCTGGCCCACTATAACGATAGGGGAAGGGTGTCCATCACCGGCTACGTCTCCACTGATCCCAACGTGCGCGACACCTACACCCAACTGGAGATCACCGCGCTGCAAATCGAGGACGACGATATGGCACATCCCGTGCGCGGAAGGCTGATAGCCACCGTGGAACACTATCCCCGTCACGAATACGGCGACCTCTTGCGCATCACCGGAAACCTGGAGACACCTCCCATTCTGGACACCTTTTCCTACAAAGAATATCTGTCCGCCCGGGGTATACATTCTCTCGTCCACTATGCCACCGTCGCCCCCCTGCAGGAGACGCGAGGTAATCCACTCCTGCGTCTCATATACCGCGCAAGACGGGGGCTGCGAACGACCATAGAGCGCATCCTGCCCAATCCCGAGGCCGGTCTGCTCAGCGGGATTCTCCTGGGGCTGTCCCACACTCTCCCCGACGACCTGGATGCCGCCTTTCGCATCACAGGCCTGACGCACATCATCGTTATCTCGGGATTCAACATCAGCCTCGTGATCCAGGCGGTCATGCTCGGCCTCCGCCGTCTGTTACATCGCTGGTGGGCGCTGGGGATCAGCCTCGCCATGGTCACCCTCTATACGATCTTTGTGGGGCCCACGCCCCCGGTCGTGCGTGCCGCCCTTATGGGCGGCCTCTTTGTCCTGGGCCAACTTGTGGGACGTCCCTCTCATCCTCTGACCACCCTGGCCACCGCCTCGCTATTCATGACCCTGTGGAATCCCCTCATAGTCTGGAGCGTGAGTTTTCAACTCTCTCTGGCCGCCACGTTGGCTCTGCTGGTCATCGAGCCCCTCCTCGCCCAGGGAGTCTATGGATGGTTGGCCCCGCAAATGGATGACAATGATGCCAGGCGATGGCTGCGGCTGTTGCGCGATGTGCTCCTGACCACGGTGGCGGCTCAACTCCTCACCCTGCCCATCATCTGGCACCATTTCCGCACTGTATCCCTGGTCTCGCTGTTGGCCAACCTCCTGGTGCTCTCCATTCAGCCTGCCATCATGGCCTTTGGCGCCCTGGCCACCGTGTTGGGCGTGGTGTGGTTGCCCCTGGGGCGCGTGGCGGCCTGGACCGCATGGCTCTTTCTACACTATAACATCGGCGTCGTGCGGCTGCTGGCCAAGATTCCGGGTGCCGCCATCGAGGCGCCAGTGCTCTCGACGAAGGGACTGTGGGTACTCTATGGCCTGATCGGCACCGTCCTTGTGCTGGCCCAGCGAGAGCCAAGGATGCGAGTCCGGGAGTGGCTGTCGCAGCACTTGCAGCGCAGCAAGGGGAAGGAACGGGCTGAGGATCCCCGGACCTGTGGCCGATTCCTGGCCCTGGCGCTGGTGGCCGTCCTCATCTGGAGCGCCATCGGCACCCTCCCCGATGGAAAGTTACACTTCTATGCTCTGGACGTGGGCCAGGGAGACGCCCTGCTATTGCGCACGCCGGGCGGACGGGTCATCCTCGTGGATGGCGGTCCCGATCCCCTGGTCCTCACCTCCCATCTGGGGCGTATCCTGCCCTTTTGGCAGCGCAGGATCGATCTGGTGGTGGTCACCCACGGCGATAGCGATCATCTGTCGGGATTGATGCCCATAGTGGAGCGCTATCGTGTGGATTATGTGATGGGGCCGGCGGATATGGGTGAAAATGCCCTCGTCGATCAGTGGCATGCATCCCTGGAGGCCGCGGACATCGAGGTTATCCCCGCCGCCCGCGGCCAGAGAGTGCATCTTGGCGAGGGCCTCGTCGTTGAGGTGCTGCATCCGCCAGCCGGCGCGACGCGCACGGCGCAAAGCGACGACAATGAGAACTCGGTGGTTCTCAGAATACGCATGGGATACTGTATCCTGCTCCTCACGGGAGATATAGATGCAGGGACGGAGGAGCGACTCCTGGACCGAGGCCTCCTTTCACAGGCCACGCTCCTAAAGGTGTCTCACCATGGGGCCGACGGTTCCACATCAGCGCGCTTTCTATCCACCGTAAAACCCAAGATCGCCGTCATCAGCGTGGGCGAGGACAATCGCTTCAATCATCCCTCGGACAGAGTGCTGCAGGAACTGCAGTCCGCAGGGTGTGATGTGCTTCGTACCGATTTGCATGGTACAATAGAGTATATAACCGATGGAAAACAATCCTGGATCAAGACAAACAGCACATGGTCTAGAAAGTGAAGGGGATATGCAAGAAACCAAACATTCGTGGCATGGTGTGGTGCCCCTCCTGCAGGTGGGCAGTATAGAGGACACGCTGACCTATTATACAGAGGCGTTGGGCTTTACCACGGACTTTGTCTGGCCGCACGAGGGGCCGGCCAAGTGGGCCGCGGCGTCCCACGGCGACGTGACCTTTATGTTCACCATGGACCTGGGGGAAAGCACACGACCGTTCTTGGCCGAAAAGGGCAATGGTGTGGTATTCTATATCATCATTGAGGATGTAGAGACTTTGTATGAAGAACTGTGCGAGCAGGGGGCCATTATCGTACAGGATATCCATCAGTTTGGAGAGCGCAAGCAGTTCAGCGCCGCCGACCTGAACGGTTACATCCTGGCCTTCAGCGAGCCCTTTGGCGCGTAGAGTGGCACAATGCTCCACGACTCCCAGTATTGGATAGAAGCCAACGATCCCCCTTCCAATACCATGCGCCTTCTCATCGGCGTGGCCCTTTCCGCGTTGAGCGCCGCCATGCTGCTCGTGGCCTTTCCACCCTACAACGCATGGCCCCTGGTATTTGTGGCCCTCATCCCATCTCTCCTGGCCCAGTACCGCATCCTGCCGTCCAGGTTATCCGCAGTGGCCCAGGCCGTGGCCAGTGGAGGATTCGTGGGCGTCTATTTTCTGCAGATATTTCCCTTTTTGGGAGAACTTGCCTGGTACATGCAGGGGTTGCCCCTCTTTATCGCTCTCTTTAGTTTCGTGACCCAAAAGGGGTACCGCGCGTTTCACGAGCGAACACACTATCGCTGGTTTGTGCCGCACGGCATCGCCGATTGGGTGGGCGTGGAGATGATTCGCGGATTCATACCCTTTATTGGCACCTGGGCCTTTGTAGGATATACGCTGTGGGATCAGAACTGGCTCCTGCAGCCCATGTCCATCTTTAGCATCTTTGGCCTGAACGCCATCATCCTGCTCGCAAATTACGCCCTGGCCCAGGTAGCCCTGCGCCTCTTCGACGATCGGTTCCCCTGGAACGAGGCGCCCGCCGTCGCTACCGGCATCAGCAGGCGATGGCTGGCAGCGCTGGGTATGGCGACCATCGCCTGGACGGCGCTGAGCGTGGGTATGTTGGCCGCGGCGCCGTCCGCTCCCGATACGGTGCGCGTTGCAGCCGTGCAACCCAATCCCTCCACACTACTTGAGGAAGGCCAGAGCCGGAGTGCGCTGAACGAGGCGGAACGCACCACATTGATGGAGAGACTCCTCGTGCGCCTGCGCGAGCAGACCATCGAGGCCGCGCAGGCGGGAGCAAAAATTGTGGTCTGGCCCGAGGGGCAGGTGACATTCGATCCTCAGGAACAGGGAACAGACCTTTTTCGGGAGTTGACCCGCGAGACGGATGTACATCTGGTGATAGGGTATGCGGTGGACACCGAACAGGGGTTGCGCAACGAGGCCACCGTCCTGACGCCCGAGGGAGAATTTCTGGGCACCTACGGCAAAGCGCACCCCGTCATCTTTGGCGGTGAGACCAGCCTCACCAGAGGAACCTATCCCACCTATGATACTCCCTGGAGCACGCTGGCCACTATTATCTGCTACGACCTCAACTTTACCGACGTCTCGCGCATCATGGCCCGACACGGCGCGCAGATCATCGCCGTCCCCTCAGCGGATTGGCCGGCCATCGCCGAGAGGCAGTACACACATCTACGCTTTCGGGCCCTCGAAAACAGGGTGGGCATGATCAAGGCGGATATGGCCTACGATTCGGTCATCACCGATCCCCATGGGCGCATCCTGGCCCACGACAGCAGTCCCCAGGGCCACGAGACGATCCTTATGGCCGACCTGCCCCTGGGCACAGGGGATTCCATCTATGTCACCCTCGGCGACTGGGTGGGGTGGATCTGTCTCGCCGGGTTGGTCTTTTTCACTTTTTATATCCCCGTGGTGATGAGAAGGACCGATGGGAGCGAACAGGGAAACTGACCCGTCTCCATGATACTCAAATCCACACTTTGAGCCTGGGGCTCAACTGCGCTATACTGACGTGTGGAGGAGAGCGTCCACCAAGGACAGAAAGGGAGGGAATCCCCATGCTCTACGATGCAGAGGCCACCTATGCCGACCTGGAGGCGGCAAAGGTGGAGATAGCCATTCTTTCCATAGGGGCCATCGAGCAACATTCCCTGCACCTGCCCCTGGGAACTGACTGGATCGGCGCGGAGGCCTTGGCGCGCCGCGTGGCCGAGCGATTGGGCCGCGACTACGACGTCTACCTGTTGCCGGGCTGGCCCTACAGCCTGAGCCAGTGCCACGGCCCCATGCCGGGAACGGTGTGGCTAAAGCCGGAAACGCTGGCCGACGTCCTTTGCGATGCGGTGCGCTCCCTCTATGAACAGGGCATCCGGCGGGTGGTGGTGATCAACGGCCACGGGGGAAATTTCGTCCTGGATGCCGAGATCCGCGAACTCAACCTGCACTATCCCGATCTGATCCTGCTCAGCGCCGCCTCCTGGGGCACGGGGGGCGGTACAAAGCCCACGGGCAGGGTCATAGGCGGCGATATCCACGCCGGCGAGGGGGAGACGGCAAGCCAACTGTATCTCAATCCCCAACACGTGAGCACAGAGCGCGTGGATTATGTTCCACCTGTAGGCCGTGAATTCCTGGACTATGCCTACATGTGCCATATCTCGCCCCACGGCGTGTGGGGCAGACCCAGTCGGGGCACGGCGCAGGCGGGAAAAGTGTCTCTGGAGCGGGTGGCGGAGACGTTGGCCCAGGCCGCGGAGCAAGCCTTTGAGGAGATTGCCGCCTTGAAGAGACGGGAGGAAGCATGACGCCCAAGAAAGTGTATGATTGGCAGAACAGCAGTTGGGACCTCCGGGAGTGCCCGCCCCACCTGGCACTGTTGCCCATGGGGGCCACGGAGCAGTTCGGCCCCCATCTGCCCCTGGCCACGCAGAACCTCCTCCTGAAAGCCATAAGCCGTCGCGTGGCCGACGCGTTGTCGAACAGCGTCTATCTGCTGCCGCCCATTCCCGTCGGCAGCAGCGGACAGCATCAGGGCTTTGCCGGGACGGTCTCCCTCTCCTGGCGCACGCTGATGGCCGTCCTCTCTGATCTGGGAGAATCCCTCCTGCAGACGGGGACGACGCGTCTCGCCGTCCTGGTGGGACTGGGCGGGGCCGCCTGCAGCACCACCATGCCTCGCGAAAACCAGATCGTCAAGACCGCCGTTCGCCGCCTGAACTACGACCACGAGGAGTTGGACGCCATATGGGTTCAGCCCCTCACCGTGGCCCATCCTCCCCTGGATACCCTGTTCGACGGGCCACAGGACGACGTACATGCGGGCCAGGTGGTCACCTCCCTGATGTTGCACCTGCATCCCGATCTGGTAAAAGCACTCCCCGATCCCCACATCCCGCCAGCGGGCAGCGAGGAATATCTCCATCAACTGCCCTTCTCCGCCCTCTGCCCCGACGGCGTCTGGGGGCGGCCCGATCTTGCCGACGCGGAACGGGGCAGGGAGGCCCTGCAGGCGGCGGTGGCCGGGACGACGGCCTATATCGAGGAGACATTCGTTGACCTGGCGCGATTGAGAAACAAAAGAGCCCGTGGGTTTCAGAAACCCTTGGGCTCCCTACACTTGTAGATGGAGTCAAGATGATCGAGTTTGCGGGACTGGAATTCAAGAACCCCTACGTGGTGGCCTCGAGCCCCCTGACGGCCAGGGTCAAATGGCTGCGCGCCGCCGCCGAGGCCGGGGCCGCCGCCGTCAGCACCAAACTGACCTTCCAGAAGCAGCCCTTTTACGGGAAGTTGCGTATGTACAACGATCCCTCGGTGGGCAGCATCGTCTGCCACGACCGTCGCCTGGACCTGGAGGAGGGGGTGCGCCTGGTGGCGGAGGGCAAGCGGCACACGGGCGACCTCATCTACTTTTGCAATATCACCCACGATGCCCGGGACCCCGAGGGCTGGGTGACCGTCGCCAGGGCCCTGGAGCAGGCCGGCGCCGACATCATCGAGACCAACTTTATCTGCCCCAATCTGGCCCTGACGGCCAGGAGCCTGGGGGAAGAGGCCCCCAGGGGGGGCGCCATCCCAGGGCAGAACCCCGACCAGGCCCGAAGCATCGTGGAGGCCCTCAAGGCCGAGATAGGGATCCCCGTCGTCTGCAAACTCACGCCCAACGTCACCGATCTCCCCGCCGTGGCCCTGGCCTGCGAGGCCGGTGGCGCCGATGGCCTGTGCGTGGCCGGCGCCCAGTTGAGCCTACCGCCCATGGACATCCGTCATCCCCACCAGATATATCCCCTGCTGGAGGGCGCCAGCATGGGCAGTCTGGGCGGTCCGGCAGCGCGGCTCATGGGCTTTGCTATGGTGGCCCAGTTGGCCCGCCGCTGCGAGATACCCATCATAGGAGGGGGTGGCATCGAGAACTGGGAGCACGCTGTGCAGTTCATGATGTGGGGCAGCACCCTGTTCACCGTCTGCACGGCCCTCATGTGGCATGGCTGGGACCTCATCGGGGAGACGCTGCGGGACATGGAGTCGTTCATGGCCAAGGAGGGCTATGACGGCTATGAGGACCTGATCGGCCTCTCCGTGCAGGATCTGCGGGCCGCCGAGAACCTCGAGGCCGTACCGGGGGCAGCCACCGTGGATGAGGGAAAATGTATCGGCTGCGGCACCTGCCTCAACCCCGGCCACTGCGACGCCATCTCCCTGGTGGACGGCATCGCGCGGGTGGACGCGGAGGGGTGCCTGGGCTGCGGCATCTGCGCGGCCCTCTGTCCCACCGGCGCCCTCAGTATGTCCAAAATGCCAACAAAGGGAAAAGAGGTGTGAGACGATGACCGATACTATTCACGTGGGCCTCATAGGAACCGGCTTTGCCGGGGAGATACATGCCCACGCCTATCAACGCGTCAGGGACATCGATGTCAAATTGGCTGCCGTGGCCGCCTCGTCCGTGGACGGCGCGCGGGCGTTCGCGGAGGAACACAATATCCCCGCCCATGGCACCGTCGACGACCTGCTGGCACGGGACGACCTGGATATCGTGGATCTCTGCGTGCCCAACTACCTCCACGAGCCCCTGGCCCTGCGGGCCATGGAGGGGGGCAGGCACGTGATCTGCGAAAAACCCCTGACGGGTTATTTCGGCGGCGAGGAGGCCCAGGATCCGGTGGGGGCCACGCCCAAGGGCCTCATGCTGGAGAAGGCATCCGCATCCGCGGAGCGCATGGTCGAGGCCGCCCGGGAGCAGGGCGTCAAACTGATGTACGCCGAGAACTGGCTCTACAGCCCCGCCATCGACAGGGCCAACCGCCTGGCTGGGGCCAGCGGGGGCACAATCCTGGAAATTCGCGCCCAGGAGTGCCACAGTGGATCCCATGCTCAGTATGCCAAGTCGTGGGCCACCTCCGGTGGCGGCGCCCTGGTACGCCTGGCCTCCCATCCCATCGGAGCGACCCTGTGGCTGAAGGAGAAGGAGGGATTACGCCGCAACGGGGTGCCCATCAAGGCCACCTCCGTGTTGGCTGACGTGGACAACCTGTGTCGCGTGGCCTCCTTGCGGCGTGAGGCAAAGCGCCACATAGTCGACGACTGGGAGGACGTGGAGAACTGGAGTCTCCTCGTCATCACCTTCGACGACGGCACCCGGGGGGTGATACAGGGGTCGGACATCGTCCTGGGAGGCATGGAGGATACCCTCACCGTGCTGCTCTCCAATGCGCGCATCGACTGCGACCTCACACACAGCGGCCTGATCAAGGCCTATGCGTCGCACAGCCGCGTGTTCGAAGAGGAGTATATCATGGAAAAGGCGGGCACCAAGGCGGGCTGGAGTTACCCCAGCGTGGACGAGGAGTATCTCCTGGGCTACCCCCAAGAGATACGTGATTTCGTGGAGAGCGTCGTCCACGATCGTTCCCCGCGCTCCACGGGCCGGCTCGGCCTGGAGGTCGTTCGGCTGATGTACGCGGCCTATCAATCGGCGGAGGAGGGCCGCCCCATCTCTCTTCCCTCATCGTAACAAGCAAACATTCGAAACCAAATAGATTTGCAACCCAAGCGGAGGTAAGAATGACAAAGGAAAATGAATTGCCCCACAAGGTCGTGTTGATAGACTATGATGAGGCCCTGTTCGCCCCCATGGGTTTTGAGGCCGAGAAACTGGCCCAGGCGGGAGCAAGTTGGGAGACCTATCAACTGCGCGACAAAGAGAAGGTCGTGGAAGTGGCGGGGGATGCGGAGGTCATCGTCGTTCAATCGGTACGCCCGCTCCTCACCCGCGAGGTCATCGCCCAGTTACCCCACTGCCGCTGCATGATCCGTGCAGGCGCGGGCTATGACAGCATCGACTACAAAGCGGCTACCGAGTACGGCATCATGGTCTGCAGCGCCCCCACCTACTGCACCGATGATGTGGCCGACCACGCCGTGGCCCTCATGCTGGCCAGCGTGCGCCACATTCCCCGCCTGGATGCCAGAATGCGCAAGGGAGAATACGCCCGGGAACTGGCCCGCCCCACGCGCCGCGTGGCGAATACCACGCTGGGCATCATCGGCCTGGGCCGCATTGGGAGCACCGTATCCCGCCGCGTCAGCGGATGGAACATGAAGGTATTGGCCTACGATCCCTATATAGAACAGGAGGATGCCGAGGAGGTCGGGGCCACCCTGGTGGACGACCTGGGCACCCTGCTGGAGGAGGCCCACTTTATCACCATCCATTGTCCCCACACGGACGAGACGTACCATATGCTCAGTGAGGAAGAATTCGCTCGCATGCGCGAGGGAGTCATCGTCGTCAACACGGCCCGGGGGCCCATCATCGACGAGGACGCCCTTGTTGAGGCCCTGCGAGAGGGCCGTGTGTGGGCGGCGGGCCTGGACGTCACAGAGAAAGAGCCCCTCCCCTCCGACTCTGCCCTGCTGGAGATGGACAATGTCATACTCACCCCCCACATTTCGGCCAATTCCGAGGCGGCGAGGGAGGATCTATATCATCTCGTCTGCGAGATATCCGCGGACGTGGTGCAGGGACGTATCCCCGAATGGGTGGTCAACCCGGAGATGCTGGATCATGTGCGTCCGCCGCGCACATAGCGGCATATGAATCGGGTAGGAGGGGACGGCAAGGCCCCCTCCTACCACATCCCCGGCCATACGTATCTGTAGCCGGCGATTTCTTCTACGACTGTAACGCCATGCGCCTCTCGAAAAGGCTGGTCAAACCTTGCGTTTTACCCCACGCCAGATTCGTCGCTGTACTGTGCTTAAAAGAGTACCCGCCTTCCGCTACCCTCCTTTCCCCGATTGGACCTCCTCGTCCACGGCCGAGTTACCCCCTGCCGCGAGGCTTCTACCCAGTTCCTGTTCGTCGGAGCCGAGTCTTGCTTTACGCTTCCTTCAGATTCCATCTCGCGATGGACACCCTTGCAAGCGTTCCTTCCCCCTGACGCGCAGAGGACTTTTTTTTTAAGTATACGATATGCCTGGCGCATAAATCATCAGGGCCCAAGGACAACAGATCCTTGGGCCCTGGCCATATGTCGGGCTCCCCCTCATCGTGGCGCCCCAAAGCGGAGACTCATACATTCGTGGCGGTAAAATTTTGTGCAGGTCCAGACGAATCTATGCCTCCCACATTTAATACTCTCACCTGCGTCGTCTTGGCTCCACCAGATTCTCCAGAACGTATGCAGCGCCGAGACCAGAGGCGAAACCAAAACATACGAACAGCAGATCCTGACCCGAGGTGACAAAGAACCCCGAGATCAGAATAATAAAGAGCGAGGCGGCCAGTCCCGTCGCAACGGTGGTTCGGATATCTCGCACCCCTCTCTCGACGATGGATCTTTTCTCCATGGCTCCCCCCATTCCTATTATCATGTTTACATCGAGTGTAACATGCCAAGGTATCGAGAAGGTTTCCAGGAGGTATAGAAATGGTTAATCTTGGAGCCCTTTACACAGGAGAACAGTAAAGATACAATGTCTTTCGTATGGATCGTTCACATTCACTTACCATTTCATCATGATGTAAAAGGAGCAAGATGGAGATCACGGATATTATCTGCTACATCGTACCACATACAGCACAGGAGCCAAGGTTTCATTGGCGCGAGGGATTGCCCAGCGCGGGCGACGGTACACCCCCCGGCGAGATGACTTATTCGGCGATCATCAAGGCCGAGACGGACGAGGGATACATAGGACACGCCTACGGAAGGGGGCATCGCGTGGCCGACATCGTCCGACGCCGACTCAAGACCGAGTTCATAGGGCGCAATCCGCTGCTCACAGAACGCCTGTGGCATCGTATGTGGGAACTGGATCGCCTGGAGGAGTTTAACGTACACGATCTGGGACTCATTGATATCGCCTGCTGGGATATAAAGTCCCAGGCTGCCGGGCTTCCCCTGTATCAACTCTTGGGGGGCAATGACAACCGGGTGCCCGCCTATGCCTCTACCGTCACCTGGGATACCATGGACGAATATGAACGCCACATCAAAGAGTGCATGGACGAGGGGTTCTTTGCCTTCAAACTTCATGCCTGGGGGGATGCAAAACGGGATGCCGCCCTATCACGCAACCTGCGCCGATGGGTGGGAGAGGATGCCGATCTTATGTTCGACGGCTCGGCAGGATGGGATTATGTCACCTCTCTGCGCTTTGGTCGCGTCCTGGAAGATGTTGGCTTTTTATGGTATGAGGAACCAATGCGCGAATTTGACCTTCCCAGTTATGCGGAACTGTGTCGGGCGCTTGATATCCCCGTCTTGGCCGCCGAGACATGCGACGGCTGCCACTGGAATGCGGCGACGTGGATCGAGCAGCGTGCTCTGGACATGATGCGCGTCAGCGTAGGTTTCAAAGGGGGTTTCACTGGCGCCATAAAGGTGGCCCATCTGGCAGAATCTTTTGGCATGCGGGCTCAGGTCCACGGCGGTGGTTGGGCCAATGCCCATCTCTGCGCTGCCATCCCCAACAACGATTATTATGAGCAGTTGGTCATTGACAGCGAACAGATAAAGGGGCTGAAAGATGATGGGTCCCTGAGCCTCGTGGATGGTTACGTGACCGTTCCCGACGAGCCCGGCATGGGTCCTCAGCCCGATTGGGAGGAGATAGAGGAACGCGCTATCCTCATCGTCTAAAGGGCCGACCGGGAGGAAAAAGAGTCCTGCCAGGGGCTTTTTCTTCCCACGTTATCCGTGGAAACTATAAAATGTGCTGGAGGCAGAAGCACTTGCCCTTTGTATGCAGAAAGACTATAATGCGCCCAGGTAAAGTTATAAAGACGCATATCTGTTAGTTGAAAACGCGTTCGTTCCTGGTGTCGTGTACTTTAAGGGGTTTCCGTGATAGAAGGTAAATCCACAGCGGGGGATGCCAGCGAGTCAGGTGCGTCTTCGCAACATGATTCCTCTTCCCCCGCCCCCTCGAAAAGCCCAGTGGAATCTTCCAGAACCGATAAACTGGAGCTTTTGCTGCAGATCACGCGCGAGATGGCCACGTCGGATGATCTGGAGCAACTTTTACAGGTGATTGTGGATGCCGCGCTGCGCATCGTGCCCAGGGCGGAAAAATGTGTCATACATCTGCTGAATAAAGATAGGACAAGGCTCCATCCCCGCGTTTGCTCGAAACCCTGGGAGGTGAGATCGGAGGGGGGATTCCCCGTCGATGTGGGCATTGCTGGCCGGGCGCTCATGGAGCGCAAAATATACCGACTCGATGATGCGTCCCGCCATCCGGACTTTGCCCCGCTGGACTCAAGTTCAGACTTGAGTTCCCTGTTGGTGGCCCCCCTCTACACAGCCAACGCGGCGCTGGGAACCTTGAGCCTGAGCAGCAGTGTGCCCCAGGCTTTCAAAGTCGCCGATTCCGACTATGTACGTACCCTGGCCGCCCAGGCCTCTCTGGCCATCCGTCAGATTCGTCTGCTTATGGAAGTTGATGCCCAACGAAGGCGCAGCGATACCGTCATCGAAAGTATCGCCGATGGACTTTTCATCCTTGAGGGAACAAGAATCACGCGGGCGAATTCCGCCCTCGGCCGCCTGATGGGATACTCTCCGGAGGCTCTTTCGTTTCCCTTTGTGCTTGGGGAAGACAAAGGACCATTAAACAAGATCCTCGACCCCGCTGCGCGCGTCGCGGGACCTTATGAGGTAGAGTTACAGGAGTCCGAAGGAGAGACACACACCCTCGAGATCACGCCCTCTGACCTCAAATCGCCGGCCGAGGGAACGGTATTCCTGGTGCGTGATGTGACCCAGGAGCGCACGGCGGCGGAAAAACGTGGCCTTTTTATCTCTCAGGTTTCTCACGAACTGCGGACCCCCCTGCAGCACATCCTGAGCTTTATCAGCCTCATCCTGGATATGGAGGACGAGGAGCAAGAGGAAGAACAACTATACCGCTTCCTGACCCACATCGAGAATGAAACTTATGCCCTCACGCGCCTTGTGGACGATCTGTTGGAATTGTCTCGTATCGAGACGGGACGCTTTTCCGTATACATGGAGCGGGTGCAGGTCGACCAACTCGTGTCCGACGTGTTGAACCGCTTTGAACTTCGTGCGGAACTTTTGAACGTCTCCCTCGTCTTTGAAAACACAGAGAGCCCCACCTGGGCTCTCACCGACCCTTTACGTTTGGAGCAGGTCATCGTTAACCTCATCAGTAACGCCTGCAAGTTTGCCCCCGCCGACAGCCGTGTCCACATTGGACTGGAGCATCAAGGCCAAGATTTTATCCTGTATGTGAGGGACAGGGGACCGGGTATCACTCCCGAGGAGCAGACACATCTCTTTGAGCCTTTTTATCGCGTGCAGTCCCGTTCCACCAGCCCCGGTGTGGGGCTGGGACTGTACATCAGTCAGCGCATCCTAGAGACACTGGGGGGAGAGATTGGCTTGAAAAGCAAAGAGGGGGAGGGCAGTTGCTTCCACATACGCCTACCTATGTTACAGGAGGCTACCTAAAGCGGGGAGTATCTCTAGACCGGACTTGTTTTATGTCTGTTGATCCTGACCTTCCATCATCTTGGAAAGGCTCTTTTCTACTTCTTTGACGGCCTTTTCGCTCTCCAATCCCAGAGCCAGGGCCAGTTCCCCGGCCAGAAAGCGTTTTCCCTTTTCCAACAGTTCCCGGTCTATTATCCCCAAAGGGCGTTTCATCTGCATCACCTGCAACTCGCGCACCGTATCCCTTATCTGGACAAAGGACCCCGACTTGAGCCGCTCTCGCATCTCCTCCTGGCGCGTCCGTCGCGCGGTACCTTTTGCCTCCTGGATCTCTGGTACACCATCAAGGGCGTAAAGTGCTTCTCGCAACCACCTTCCCTCTCCCACCTTTCGTAGACCGACAGCGCTGGCGCGGTCGACGGGAACCATTATCTGCATGGCGTCCATCACCATATCGATGACGTAATAGCGACGGCGTCTTCCGCCGATCCTTTTCGCCTCGATGCTTGCAATCGTTCCCGCACCAAAAAAGGGATGAAACACGCAATCTCCCGCAACGTAAGACGTCATACGCCCTCACCCAATATATGAATCAAGTCGGTCGTGTTTGCTCAGCGACGCTAACAGCGCGATACAAGAGACATCCATCTCGAGATCTCCCCTCAGACGTGGCGCGCGCGTTTCCAGAGCCGCTGGGCCGTGCTGGTAAGCCGCTGTTCTAGGTCTCCCAGATCAAAGGCGTTGACCTTACTCCAATACGCCAGGGTGATGCCCATGCCGAGTCCGGCCATGGTGGCGAATATGCCACTCGCGATGGCCCATAGCAACTCTCTTTCCATCCTTCCCCAGAGGGTGGATCTGCCCTGCAGAAAATAGGGCCAGACCGCCAGCGTCTCGGTCAGTCGAGTATCGGGCACTCTCGCGAGCATGCCCTGCGGCAGAGAGGCGCTGGCGATAAAAAGGGCCATAACAAAAACCACAATGGGCACCCACACGTCCCAGGATAGGGGATGCCATTCTTCCATGGCGGCTCGCTCCCTGCCCACTGCTTTCAAGATGCGATCTGTCAAGAGGGGATTGGGATGCACGCGAGGGTATGTGTGCAGGGCCTCCTCCACCAGCCGCAGGCGCCGAGCATAGGCCCGGCACTCGGGACACGATGCTAGATGTGTACGCAATGCCTCATAACGTGGGAAAGCACATTCGCCATCCGCTATATATTGGGGGAGCCTTTCTTGTGCCCGCTTACAGGAAAGCACTCGGAACCTCCTCTTTGAGCCGCAATCTCTTGGCCAGGGCCTTGCGCGCCCGATTCAAGTGTCCTTTTACAGTCCCCAGAGGGATAGACAAGAGTTCGGCGATCTCCTGATACGAAAGTTGCTTCTGATAGAACAGATCGATCACTGTGCGATACTTGGCAGGCAGATATTTTACCGTCTTCCAAAGAATAGCCCTTTCCTCTCGTCGCATCGTCGCCTCTGCGGGATCACCATATTCGGCCATAGAGTCTTCCAGGGCGTCCTCATCATCCACGACGCGCAACCTCCGGCCAAAGTGTCGGCGTCGATTCAGACACACATTTGTCGTGATGCTGTAAAGCCAGGTGGTGAACTTGGCCTCACTCCGAAAGTCAGGCAGACCGCGCCATACACGGAGATACACCTCCTGCGTCATATCCTCGGCCTCTTGGGTGTTGCCCAGCATATGATATGCCAGATTATATACGTCCTCCTGTGTTTTCTCCACCAGCGTCCGAAAAGCGGTCTCGTCGCCGTTCTGGCATGCGGCTACAAGGTCGGAAAGAGGATCTTGTACGCTATCCATCCTTCTGGCGTCTATAGTCTACTACTCCTCGTCACGTTCCCAAATATCCACATCGTCCATCACGCCAGCACCCTGCATCCCCTCTTTTTCATCTATCTCCCGAGTCGCTTGTCGAGGAGCGGGGCCAGCCCCCAACGTCATATGGTAGATGAGGATGATACCCAGGCCGACGAAAAGGGGCAACAGTCCAGCCAATAGCCATACCCCCATTCCCAACGTGGCCAGGCTCAACAGCAAGGCCAGACCGCTCATGGCCGTGATGACCCCTCCCCACAGCACACCGCGGTTTCCCTGCCGTTCCTGGGCATCGCGGTGTATCGCCTCCACGGGAAACCCCGAGCGCATCATGGCCACACGCTCTTTATAGGTTATATACCGGTTCAGGGTGACAAAACCCAGTACGACAAATAATAGAAGCAGCGGAATGATAAAGATGATCAGGATATCGAGAAACATAGGCCCCCTCACTGCCCCTTGCACAGAACACCGAATTGGCTGCAAGAGTTACACTCCTATTCTAACATATATCATATAATTTTTGCAGTCTGAAAACGAAATATCAAAACCCCAGGGGTTCGTAAAAAGCAACGTTAATAGCGTGTTCATGTGTGAGATGATGTGTACTCTGCTTGCGAAGCCTGACCGTGCATGGTATACTCGTCTCGATATCTCATACAGGGGATAAATTGATCGTGGAAACCGAGACAAAGGATGTCGTGGCGCGGTGGCATAGTGCGGCCGCCCTGGGGGGCGACCTGCATGGCGAGGCAGTGGACACCCTTTTAGATTCGCTCGGGGATCCGCACCCTTTTGTGCGTTGGCACGCGAGCAAGGCCCTGGCCGAGACGGCCCGTACACTGCAGGGGCAGGGGCCCTTGGGCAGTGTGCTGGGAGCCAGACGCGCGGATCACATCCTCACCTTCAAAGAGTTCTGGAGGCGATTGGAACGGGGAATGCAGGATGGCAACGCAAGATGCCGGGCGGCCATCGCCGATGGCCTGGGACTTTGGGGCCATCCACAAGCCATCGCCCCGCTTGTATCGATGCTACAGGCGGATGACGATCCCCTGGTACGCGTCAGTGCGGCGGACGCATTGGGGCGGATAGGCGACAGGCAGGCTGCGCGCCCCCTTGGCGAGGCGCTGACAGACGAATCCCTGTGGGTGCGGAGCGCGTCGGCCCACGCCTTGGGCCAGATCGCCGCCCCGGAAAGCGTGGACGCCCTAGAAGATACTTTGGCGGACGCAGAGCCCCTGGTGAGGGGCAGCGCTGCAGCCGCTCTGGGACACATCGCGACGGACAAAGCCCGCAAGACGTTGATTCAGTGCCTTCAGAATGGGGATCCCGCTGTGCGCTGGTATGCCGCGAGGGGACTGGCAAAGATCGGTGGGGTGGATAGTCTCGTACCATTGGAGGATCTTTTGGAGGATGAAACCGTTCTTTTCGACCGCTCCATCGGAGAGATGGCACGATCGGCCATCGCAGCCATCAAAGACCGCAGCAAGAGTCCCTGGCATTGGCTGCGCAGGCAGTTCCACATCATCATGCACATAGTTGGCGAAAAGCGTAAAAAGGGTAGAGGTTAAAGAATCTTTGTGTTATACTAGCGTTGGATCCCCCTTGAGAGATCGAGGGACGGCGGATATCGTGGAAAGCGAGCAAAAAGCGGTTGAGGGGCTGTTGGTCGATGCCGTCGTAAGGCACAAGTTGATCACACCGACCATTGCGCTCTTGGAATTGTTCAAGCCCTTTTGCTTTGTGGGAAGCCAGTGCCTGCTGTTGCTCCAACCCCTTTTGGGGCCTCTATCTCGAGAGACCGGGCGCTATGCCAGCCTCCTGGAGGATCGCGAAAGGATGGAGGGGTTATTGGAAAGGCTGGAGCAGGAGCGCGCTGGATATGGGAGGGAAGGATAGATGCCATCGCTCATATATGCCGTCTTTTCCACCGTCGATGTCGTGGCGTTGTTGACGCTTTTTGTCTCGGCGCTGACGTTCAGCATCTTTACGATTCGCGCCAAGCGCGACGGACGGTTTTCCCTTCGCCCCATTGGCGTCTATGAAAGGATGCGGCGATTGGTGAGCCATGCCGCCGAGAGCGGCCAACCCCTGCATATGAGCGTGGGATCGGGACAACTGGGCACAGAGACGACACCCCAAGCGCTGATGGGCATCACGGCCGCAGATTATCTCGCGCGTCGATCCACCGAGTACACCTATCCCCTTGTAGGTACGGCCGGCAGCCCGACGGTATTTGCCACGGTACACGGTATCCTACAACAGGCCGAGACCGCGCCAGCAGGAGCGGGCGGTGGGACGATGCGCTTTTATGGCCCCGATCCCCTTGCCTACGCTGCCGGCACGCATGATACGTTGCGGGAAACAACACCTCTGGCTCACATAGCCCTCGGTCAATTCAACGCCGAGGGATTATGGATTTCCGAAGCCCCAAGTGGGCAGGATCTTGTGCAGATCGGGGGAACCAGCGATCCTTCCTCGGCCATGCTCATGTGGCTTTCCCTGGATGAAGCAGCCATCGGCGAGGAACTCTATGCGGCAGGGGCCTACCTGCACCGGCCAAGCCACCTGGGCAGCTTGGCGACCCAGGATTACCTGCGCGTCGTGCTTATCTTTTCCATCATTGCGGGGGTCGTGATGGCCTCCTTGGGTTACTGGGGTTGAGTTGAGCGATGAAAAAGATTCTGCCCATCACTGCGGCCATCTTTTGCGGCGCTCTGGCGCTGCTGGACTTTTTCTTTGACAGTCCCCAGATCGATGCAGCGGGGGCGATCCTGGTAGAGGGTGTGGTTATCCTGGCCGCCTTTGCTTTGCTGCTGGGCTTGCTGAATATCCTCCTTGTCCATCTGCGGCGCACGACGCTGGGAGAAGGAGATCCTGGCGCAAGTTTTGTGCTCGTGCTGGCCCTGCTGGTCACCGTGGCCCTGGGTATCTTTATGCCCGATTCGCCGAGCATAGATTGGCTTTTTGACTATATCTACTCTCCGCTTCAATCTACGATGACCGCCCTGCTGGCCTTTTTCATTGCCAGTGCGGCCTATCGCGCTTTCAAGATACGGGATGCCGCGGCAGCGATCCTGTTGATCAGCAGCCTGTTTGTGTTATTTGCCCAGTTACCATTCAGCGCCAGCCTCTCGCCATATATCCCCTCTCTACGAGATTGGGTTTTCAAGGTCCCCGTCACGGCAAGCATGCGCGGCCTCCTCTTGGGCATCGCCCTGGGAACCATTACCACCTCCCTGCGCGTGCTCCTGGCCGTGGACAAGCCGTACGCCAGATCGCAGGAGTGAAGACGATGATCGTCTGCCCAACATGCCAGCATAAGAATCCAGAGGATGCGGAGGTCTGTGAGGTCTGTGGTGAGAGCCTGACGGACTTTGTCGCGTGTCCCGCATGCGGGGCACTGAACCCGGCCGAGAACCTCTTCTGTCATCGCTGCCTGGAGCGGCTGAAAGGGGCCGCTGCAGAGGAAACGAAAATGGGAGAAGCGGAGGTGCCCCTGGATGAGGCGGCAGAGACCGAAAAAGAATCCATTCCCCCTTTCCTCTCGGAAAAAGCCGAGGAGACACCAACCGCTTCAGAGAAAGAGCCCCCCATCGAGGAAGAACTCTCCGATACGCTGCCACCCTTTATCGAAACGGAGGCGGTAGAGGAGCCTCCAACACGAAAAGAGGAGGAATCGGCCGAGTTCGAACAGGCCCCGGCACCGCCGGAAGAGGAGCCTCTCCTGGAAGAAGACGAAGAAGAAAAAAAAGACCTGCCCCAGATCGCGATGCACCCCCTGAAGGGGATAGACGACGGCCTCCCCCTGGAGGTGGGCGTCTCCCTGCCGCACCGCGCCGAGCCCCCACCTTCCGAGGAGCCGACGGAGGAAGAGCGGGCCGATGCCGAACTGCTCCGACGTATAGCCGACGAAGGCTCTCCCCTTGAACAAGTGCCCTCAAAGACAAAGACGGAAAAGCCTCAACACTTATCCGGTTTGGGCCGCGCGCTCCTCTACCTCCTAGTGCTCGTTGCCGCTCTGCCTCCTTTTTTCACCGGTGGCCAGATCGCCCATTGGGTGTTGCCCCGCCGGAATGTGGGGGTACTGGTGGATACGGTATCAAACCTATCGGTGCATACACCCGTGCTCGTCTCTTTTGATTATAGTCCGTCCTACGCTGGAGAACTGGATCCCCTCGCCCTGGCTCTGGTGCGACAATTGACGTCACAATCGGTGCCCATAGTGGCCATGAGCACCAAACCCGAGGGAGTCGGGGCGGCGAAAAAGATATTCGCGACGGCAGCCGGGGAGATGGAGGATTATCGCTACGGGGAGAATTATGCCATTCTGGGATACCTGCCCGGGCAGGAGGCCAGCCTGCGGACCCTGAGAAAGGGGCTGGGGGATGCTTTCAAAGAGGATCACATCCGCCATCAGCCTTTGAGCGAACTGCCCGTCACCAGTGGGATAGATTCTGTGGCGGACCTGGAACACATCATCGTTCTCTCCGACGAGACCGATATTGTACGTCGTTGGATAGAGCAGGTACGACGTGGGAATACCATCCTGCTGCACGCCCTGGTGAGCACCAGGATCGAACCCCTGCTCGTGCCCTATGAACAGGCGGGGCAACTGGAGACGTTGGTTGGGGGCGCCTATGGCGCGCCCGAATATGAAAAAGCCAGCGGGATACAGGGCATGGCGGGGCGAACCGTCGATGCCGACGCGTTTCTATTCCTCGTCATGCTTCTCATCGCCGTCATCACCAACGTCGTCCACGTTAGCAGGGATTGAGAGCCCTGCTGAGGCACTAGAAGGAGGCCATATTTGCAGTCTGTTGTGAATGCGCTCGTTCATTTATCACCGGCCACCGTGGAAACGGTGGGGATATGGTCCGCTGCCCTGTTGACGCTGGCCGTGCTAAGTTTTATCCTGGGGGATAATCCCTTTTTCCGGCTGGCCGAGTACCTCTTTATAGGGGTTGCGGCGGGCTATGCCGCCGCCCTGGCCTGGAGCAACGTCCTCTGGCCCAGACTGCACCTGTTGGTAACGGATCCAGGCACCTATTGGTATTACGGCCTCTTTTTCGCTCTGGGTCTGTGCCTTCTGGCCCGCGGGATAAAGCCCGTCTCCGCGTTGGGTAATCTGCCTCTGGGCGTTCTCTTTGGCACTGGAGCCGCCCTGGCCCTGGGTGGCGTCATCACGGGCACCCTCCTGCCGCAATTGCAGGCCTCCTTTCTCTCCGCGTCTCCCTCTGATTATGGTCAGGGCTTGATCGGTTGGGCACACGCCATTGATGCCCTGCTCATCATCCTGGGAACGATAACGGTGCTGACGGTTTTCCATTTCTCCGCCCCAGAGGATCACGGGAACAAGGGGATAGGCTACAGACTGCTGGAGATCTCGCAGGGAGCGGGGCGGAAGGTGATGATGATCGGCTTCGGCGCCCTGCTGGCAGGGGCAACGTTCTCTTTCTTTGCTATCCTAAAGAGCCGTCTCGCTTTTCTTTACGACTGGCTGGCACGTTTTGTGAACATAGGGCTGTGACCTCATGAGTGAGAAAAAGATCGCTTCCATTATCGCCGCCGACGTTGGCAGTATACTGACCCACACGTGTCTCATCGATCGGGTTGAGGGCGTCTACCGCCTGGTGGCCCATACCGAGGTGCCGACGACCCTGGGACGGCCCGAAAACGACGTGACCCTGGGACTGCGCCGGGCAGTGGAGCGTTTGGAGAAGATCACCCAGCGGCGCTTTGTGGATCAGGAGGGGGAATTCATCACGCCTGAGCGGAGCGCAGCCGAGGGAGTGGACGCTTTTGTAGCCACCGCCAGCGCTGCACCACCTCTACAATGTGCCGTCATCGGTTTGACGAACGATCTCAGTATAGAGAGCGCCCAGCATGCCTGCCAGAGCGCGAATGCCACCGTCACTCAGGTCGTGACGCTGGGAACTCGCTTCCAGCGCTGGAATGAGGAGGTGATCGCCGGGCTGCGCGCGCAGCCCCCCGAAGTCGTCGTCATGGTAGGGGGACTGGAGAGAGGGCCCACGGCTCCCCTGGCACAAGCCGCGCGGGTGCTGGCTAATATCTATGAGGATTTGGAAGAGGAGGAGCGACCCATCCTTCTCTTTGCGGGCAACCAGGAGGCGCGGCGTCCCGTGGCCGATTTCGTCTCTACACAGTTCGATCTACGCGTGGTGGACAATGTGCGCCCCGATGTGGACACGGAAAGCCTGGTGGAACTTCAGAGGGAACTGGACAGCATCTATTCAGAAGTCAAACTGGCCAGGCTGCCCGGCTATCGACGCCTCCGCGATTGGAGCGAGACCCCCATCACTTCCACGACCGATGCTCTGAGTCGCCTCTTTCGCTTTATGGCCCGCCGCAACGAGTTATCCCAGGGGATTCTCGGGGTGGACGTGGGGGGCGCAAGCACCTATGTGGGGATAGCACAGGACAAGAAATACCAATGGTTCATGGCCGGCGCCCTGGGTACGAGCCGGACCTCCCGAGATACAGGGCACGGGATGTCCATCGATGATATTGCCCGCTGGCTGCCCGCGTCTATGGGGAAAGAGGAGATAGCAGATTGCCTGGAGAACGGATGGCTGCGCCCTCACAGCATACCCCAGACGATGGAGGATCTCCTTCTGTGTCACGCCCTGGCACGCCAGAATCTCCTGGCTACCCTTGGATGTGTACGCCGCCAGTATTGGACACCCCTTGACGACGGGCAAGTGGGGACGACGCCTCCCCTTGATCTCATCGCCGCACGGGGGGGCTGTTTCACCCATACCCTCAAGGACGGCCTGGTGGTCCTCTCCTTGTTGGATGCCCTGCAGCCCACGGGACTGACACGATTGGTGATGGACTGGGGATCCATCTGGCCCCAACTGGGCGCCCTGGCCGACAGGATCCCACTGGCCGCCACCCAAGTCCTGGAACGCGACGGATATCGGGAGTTGGGAATAGTTCTCTCTCTCATCGGCCAAGCCCAGGATGGCGAGCATGCCCTGCAGATCAAGATCACCAAAGAGGGCGGAGAGGTTATCGAAAAGGATCTGCCCGCAGGTGTCATTCGTCGCATTCGCCTCTCCCTGTATCAACTCGCCACCATAGAGGTCCGCCCCAGCCGTCACTTTGATATCGGGCTGGGGCGTCCGGGCGTAGGAGGAAAGACGCGTGTGCGGGGAGGTGGTTTGGGTCTCATCATCGACACGCGAGGACGCCCCCTCCCTTTGCCCCGGGACGTTCAGCACTGTCGCAACAAACTACAAAAGTGGTTGGAGAGCCTGATCAATGAGACCGATAACCCATGAGCCCCACTTTTCGACCCTGACCCAGATCGTACGCCGCCGAGTGCTCCCCACGGCGGGGGAACTCCTGGTACACAAGGGGGATCGAGTGACCCCAAAAGATACTGTGGCGCGCTGTTCCCTGCCGGGGCAGATGCGGGTCATCGATGTGGCCAGCGCGTTGGGCGTGGCCACGGCAAAGGCCGCACGCCAGATGCAGGTCTCGGTGGGGGATCACGTGGAGACCGGAGACCTCCTGGCCAAACCCTCGCTCTTGAACTGGCCCAGGGAACAGGTCGTGGCCCCCTTTGATGGTACGGTGCAGGATGTAGGAGATGGCTATATCTTTTTGCGGCAGGATCCCCAGCCCCATGCTCTGGACGCCTATGTCCCCGGCGAGGTCGTGGAGACCTATCCCCATCGGGGCGTCTCCATTCGCACCACGGGAGCCTATGTGCGCGGTGTGTGGGGCCGTGGAGGAGAGGGCCAGGGCGTCCTCGTTGTCACGGCTCAGGATACAGCAGAGTCCCTCGGTTGGGAGCAGGTGAGTTTGCGCTATCGCGGCGCCATCCTCGTGGGCGGCGTGCTACAGGATCCCCGCGTTCTGTTTCGAGCGCAGCATTTCAGGCTCGGAGGGCTCATTGTGGGGAGCATATCTGCCGATGTCAAAAAGATCTGTGAGGCGATCGATATACCTCTCGTCGTCACTGAAGGGGTGGGCCGGATCCCCATGGCGGAACCCATCTTTTACACTCTGCGCACCTACCATGGACGTCCAGCGGTGATCTCGGGAACGCCCGATGAAGAAAAGGACCCAGAAGTGATCGTCCCTCTGCTCGCGGACAAAGAGCCCCCAACCTCGGTCGGCACCGCGCGCCCCCTGGAAGCGGGGACGCGCGTGCGCCTGACCCGCTCGCCCTACCGGGGGCTCTTGGGCGAGATCGTCTCCCTCGCCGAATCCCCCCGCGAGACGAGCATCGGTACCCGTATCGAGGGGGCCGTGGTCGAACTGCCCAGTGGACGGCGGGTTTTTGTACCCTATGTGAACATGGAACTGCTGGGGTAAGGACTTTTGTGGGGCGAGACTGGTTGACAGAGATCCCCATGGGCCGCATGGCCGAGACCAGCGATCTGCAGGGCGCCCTCGTCTACCTGGCCCCAAGGCCTCCGACTATGTCACGGGCCACGATCTGCTAATGGCCGGCGGCTTTACACTGTGGTGATGGGGTGCTGACCTCATGGTTTCGAACTCGCGTAACGACTTATTCTAGCCTGGCTTTCAACTGCCGGGCATCCTCGATGGCGTGGCCGCGCGCTGTATTGTTAAAGTAGGCATACACATCCAGGCTCCGCTCCC
Organism: Anaerolineales bacterium; assembly: GCA_046538105.1. Taxonomy (GTDB): domain Bacteria; phylum Chloroflexota; class Anaerolineae; order UBA1429; family UBA1429; genus JAWLEV01. The sequence goes on from JBKHJO010000022.1 coordinate 27,568, forward strand.
GCCAGTCGCGGATCCGTTCGACCCACTCCACAAGCGCCTCCTCCCCGTACCCCTGGCGGTACTCTCCCTGCGGGCCGTGAAAGCGAAGATAAACAAAGTCAGCGGTCACCTCTTGGGGCGAAGGACCATCGGCGTGATCGTGAAGACACAGGGCCACCCCCTTTTCGCAGAGGGCATTCAGGATACCCTCCGTATACCAGCTCTCGTGTCGAAACTCAAAGGTGTAGCGCGTCCTCCTCTCTGGCAAGAGTTCCAGAAAACCACGCAGGCGCCCCTCGTCGGCGTGCCAAAAGGGCGGAAGTTGAAACAGCACCACATCCAACTTCTCCTCCAACCCCTCCGCTGCATCCAGAAAGCGCCCCAGCGGCTCTGCAGCGTCGTGGAGTTTTTTCATATGCGTGAGATAGCGGTTGGCCTTGACCGTAAATAGGAAATCGGAGGGCGTCCTCTCCCGCCAGCGGACAAAAATATCCCTCTCCGGCAGATGATAAAAACTATAGTTGACCTCCACGGTGGAAAAGGTCTGCGCGTAAAAGGCAAGCAGTTCGTCAGAGTTCATATCCGAGGGATAAAAAGCCCCGCGCCACGCGTCATAGTCCCAGCCGGACGTGCCGACGCCAAGTTGGGGCGCTGTCTCCTCGACGGATTTGCGCCGCTGTTTCCCAGACATACTTCCCTTCCCTCACACAACCCACCATTTGTTTCATTCTATATACGACGAGCGTACTGCGCAAGGCTTTGACAAATATCCCCTTTCATGCATCATACTCTGTGGCAATCACATTATCAGGAGAGGAGCAAGGTCGTTGCAGAGGGGATTGAGGAGGATGTTCATCGCCCTTTGTACCGTTCTCTTCGCAGTTGCTATACTGCCGCTAGCGCGTGGGAGACTTGGGGCCGGGGCACCAGGGACAACCCTTGCCGCATCCTCCGAATACCGGCTGTGCCTTCCCCTGGTCCATGGCGCCCACAACCCTACGCCTACTTCCACCCCGACGACCTCACCGTCGGATTTCGCACAGCGCGTCATCGAACTCACCAATGAGGAGCGCATCAAAAGGGGCCTCGCGCCCCTGGAAACGTCCCCAGCGCTCATGGATGCTGCCAGAGGGCACAGCGAGGATATGGCATGCAACGATTCTCTTTCCCACATCGGCTCCGATGATTCCGATCCAGGGGAACGCATCTCGCGCGCGGGCTATGATTGGTGGACCTATGGGGAGAATATCGCTGCGGGCTATCCTTCGCCAGAGGACGTGGTCAATGGCTGGATGGCTAGCCCAGACCATCGTACTAACATCCTCAACCCCGATTACTGCGACATTGGCGTGGGATACGCCTATAATGCAAAGGCCACCTTTTGTCACTACTGGACGCAGGTTATGGCGGTGCCCCACTGAGAACGGGTTGCAGTAATAAGGTCTTTCCATGATGCAGATGAGGAGGAACATCATATGTCAGATCATCGCCATCTGGACATCGACGATCAGGAACGGGTTTGGCGCTACAGACGTTTCTACGGGGGATTGGTGTTCGATAAACTCTGGTCCCTGGGCGTGCGCGATACCACCCTTTCGAACGAATTTTACCCTCTGGACCGGGACAAGATCCTCGCCGGCTCCGCCCTGACGGTCAAGATCCACGCCCATGCGGAAACGGAGGAGACCCTTTGCGCCCGGGGCGACGCGGCTTGGGGCGGCGGTCCGCGCCAGCGCGAGATACTGGAGGCCGTCAGGCCAGGCACCGTGATCTGCATCGACACGGGACCCAACTTTCTCTGCGCCCAATGGGGAGAGATGAGTTCTCATCTGGCACAGTCCCTGGGAGCGGTGGGGTTACTCATGGCCGGCAACGTCCGCGACACGCGCATCATCCGGCAGATGGACGATTTCCCCGTCTTTACCATGGGCACAACGCCCAATGCCAAGACGGGGTGGATCGTGGAAGAGATCAACGTCCCCATCTATATGCCCGGCCATCTAAAACATTCTGTGGTCGTGCAGCCGGGGGATTTCATCTTTGGCGACGGCGACGGCGTGCAGATGATACCGGCGGACGTGGTGGACGAGGTGATGCTGCGTTGCGAGGAACTGCTGGACGCTGAGGCAAACGAACGGCGGGAGATCCGTGAGGGGATGTCCGTGGACGAGGTGTTCCGCATCTACGGGAACCTGTAGACATCGTACAACGGCCATAACAAGAGCGTGAGGACGCATGAAAGCGCAGAACGTGATCGACATCGGCTTTCGACGCGAACTCTGTCGACGACTTTGCTGGACAGGATAGAAGGTGGCGCCGAATTGCGTCTGCACACACCAACGGCACGCAAGGTCGTGATCGTCCACGATCAGCCATGGGAGGGAGATACGTGCGGATATATTATACTATCTGATGCCGACCTGTACACCATGCGCTTTCGCAGCGACTGCAGGTCGTAGAGACCGTCCTTCCTCTCCCAACAATGAGGAGCCTACCCTCACAGACCAACATGATGTGAAATTTTAAGTGATGCTTGACAAAATCGTTGTATCATGTTATAATAGATATAGTTGATCAATTATATAGATATTAGCGGGGGAGATATGTCATTTTTCCGCTTTATCTATATAGTGGAAGCGTTCCATACATAAAGGTCTTTGAAGGAGGCTATCATGGAACTGCAGGGTAAACGGATCGCTATTCTAGCCGAGGACAACTATGAGGATCCCGAGTTGTGGTATCCGTTCTATCGCATGAAGGAAGCCGGTGCAGAGGTATCCGTCGTGGGGATGCCCGGTGTGGAGACCTATGAGAGCAAGCATGGCTATCCGGTAAGTGTGGACGTCTATGCAGAGGATGTCTCGCCGGAAGACTTTGACGCCGTGATCATCCCCGGCGGCTATGCGCCGGATCGCATGCGGCGCCACGCCGCCATGCTCGACCTGGTGCGTGACATGTTCGAGCAAGGGCGTTTCGTGGCCTTTATTTGCCACGCCGGATGGGTACCAGTCTCTGCCGGGATCGTGGAAGGAAGGCGGGTCACGTCTGTGTCCTCCATCAAGGATGACCTCATTAACGCTGGCGCGGAATGGGTGGATGAGGCGGTGGTTCGGGATGGCAACCTTATCAGTTCCCGCACCCCCGTGGACCTGCCCGTCTTCTGCCGTACCATCATAGAAGCCTTGGGCTAAAGGAGGTTGTAATATGGGGGAGGGATTCGCAGATAGGGTCGCCATCGTCACTGGTGGAAGTGCTGGGATCGGCCGCGCCACAGCCCTCGCCTTTGCCAGGCGGGGGATCAAAGTGGTGGTGGCCGATGTCAATGTCCCTGACGGTGAGGGGACGGTGCGCATGATCGAAAAGGAGGGCGGCGAGGGACTCTTTGTGGAGACCGACGTCTCCCAAGTCGAGGATATCCAGGAGATGGTCGAAAGGACCATCGAGGCGTACGGACGACTGGATTTCGCCGTCAATAACGCGGGGATCGAGGGAGAACAGGCCCCAACAGCGGACACCAGCGAGGAAAATTGGGACCGCGTCATGGACATCAACCTCAAAGGCATCTGGCTCTGCATGAAATACGAGATCCCCCACATGCTGGAGGGCGGGGGCGGGGCCATCATCAACATGTCCTCGGTAGCCGGCCGCGTCGGCTTTGCCCAGATTCCCGCTTACACGGCCAGCAAGCACGGGGTCATTGGCCTCACCAAGGCGGCGGCTCTGGAATATGCGGCGGAGAACGTACGCATAAACGCCGTATGCCCAGGGATCATCGATACGGCGATGGTCGATCGTTACACGGGGGGAGATGAGGAGGCAAGGAAACAATTACTTGCCTCGCAGCCTATCGGACGATTGGGCCGACCGGAAGAGATCGCCGATGTCGTCGTGTGCCTGTGCTCCGAGAGAACCACTTTGGTCACCGGCGTCGCTTTGCCGGCCGATGGCGGGTACGTCGCCCAATAACCACCTATCGACGTTGGAATCAGGAAAGGCGGTCTAAAGATGGCAGATATAAAACGTGTTGCAAGGGTAAAATGGCATGGTGACCTACGCACGGGCAAAGGGCGCATCGATACGGAAAGCGGCGTCCTCGCAGACGTGGCGTACAGTTTTCGCACCCGTTTTGAGGACGAGCCCGGAACCAATCCTGAAGAGCTGATCGCAGCCGCCCACGCGGCCTGTTACAGCATGGCCTTTGCCAATGTACTGGCCGAAAGAGGATACGATCCCAAAGCCATCGAAACGCACGCGACTTGTTCCCTCTCCCCGCTGGAGGGGGGCGGTTTTGAGATCACTGGTATGCGCCTTGTAATCTCTGGCAAGGTTGGGGGGATCGATGAGGAGACGTTCCGGCGCATCGCGTACGAGGCGGATGAGGAATGTCCCGTATCCAACCTCTTGCGTGAGGGGTTGCAGATCACCCTGGAGCCCACACTGGCCTAACAGCAAACTACAGAGTGAAAGGAGGATTGCGGGCGGAGTGTGTTCTTTACCATCGTCTGTCGAGTGGATTTGAAAAACGGAGGAAGACTATGAAAGCAAGAGTGGAGCGCGACCTTTGTGTCGGAACTGGCGTATGTGCTTCTGTGGCCCCTGAGGTGTTTGAACTGGATGACGAGGGATTATCCAACGCTGTCAATCCTGACCCGGGAGACGACGACCTGCTCATGGACGCGGCGGAGAGTTGCCCCGCCCAGGCGATCATCATAGAGGACGATGATGGGGAACAGGTATATCCCTGAGAGCGCCCGGAATCCCGTCTCTTGCCCGGGCCAGGGACTCGCCTAGGGCGATATAGTTCGGTGCCAAGGGCAGAGGAAACAAAGATTGGCGTATCACTATAACAATATAGAAGGAGTCAGCATCATGCTTGGAGAAAAGATTCAGAGTGCGGATTGGAAGAAAGAAAAGCACGTTCCGGTCATCGATTGTCCGGATGAGGTAGAGGCGGACGAGTTCTTTGAGGTGAATGTCAGCCTGGGCAAAGAGATCGCCCACCCCAACACCACAGAACATCACATCCGCTGGATCACCCTGTACTTCCATCCAGAAGACGAGCAGTTCCCCTACGAGATCGGCCGCTTCGAGTTCAATGCCCATGGGGCATCCATCCAGGGCCCCGATACAAGTTCAGTTTACACCCATCATGACGTCACCGTCTCCATGAAGACGAGCAAGCCGGGGACGCTGCATTCCCTGGCCCTGTGCAACATCCACGGACTCTGGGAAGATAGCAAAGAGATCGCCGTCAAATGAACCATTCCCCTCTCGCACCCCGTGGCGAGGTGCGAGAGGGGGTTGTTTTTCGTTCATTCATTGTACATTAGTATATTGAGGAGATGGAGAAATGCCAGAATTTGTCAATCCGTTCAGTGGGATGGGGCCGGATCGTAAACTCACCAAAGAGGAGTTGATCCGCGCCATTCGCCTCAACGTCGCCGCCGAGCACGAGGCCGTTCATCTCTATATGGCCCATGCGGATGCCACCGATCATCCTCTGGCCAAGGAGGTGCTTACGGACATCGCCAACGAGGAGCGCGAGCACGTGGGCGAGTTTAACCGTCTGCTCGAAATACTGACGGGTGATGAGGCCGAATGGCTGGCCGAGGGACGCGACGAAGTCGACGAAATGGCCGAGGAGATCGGAGACGCCGAGGCTCTGGATAAAGAGGGAAGTGAGAAGACGATCGGATCCTTGAAGGATTAGCAAGTAAATCGCATCCAATGGATAAAGGAGGGAATCGGATGACGAACAAATATCTGGCCCGTGAGGATGCCCCATTTGGGCCAAAAGTCTGGGAGATGCTGGACACGGCGATGGTCGAGGCGGCCAAGAGCGAACTTGCGGGTCGCCGTCTGCTGGAGATTGAGGGCCCCTATGGATACGGCCTAAAGGTGGTGCCCCTCCAGGACGTCGAGACAGAGGACGGCCTCATCGCAAATGAGAGCCTGCCCCTACAACTGATCCAAAAATCCTTTACTGTGGGTGCACGGGACCTGGCGAACTATGAGCGGGAAGAGATATCTCTCAGCAAAAAGATCGTGCGAGAGACAGCCATCGCCTGTGCCAAGATGGAGGATAAGATCGTCTTTCACGGTGTTGAGGGAGTGCCCGGACTCTTGACAGCAAAAGATGTGAACGAAAATGCGCTTTCCGCTTGGGATGAGCCGGGGACGGCGGCGAACGACCTTATCGACGCCGTTACTCTCCTTGATGAGGCGGGTCACCATGGACCATACACGCTGGCTCTATCGCCAGGTCGTTACAACCGGCTCCTGCGCATGTATCCTCGGGGAAGACAGACGGAACTCGAGCACCTGCAGATGATAGTGACGGACGGCATCTACAAGGCTCCCGTGCTCGAAAGCGGGGGGGTGCTCATGGCCAGCGGCGGGCAATATGCATCCATCGTACTGGGACAGGATATGACCGTCGGTTTTATCGGTCCCGAGGAGGGTGCCAAAGTGGCCTTCTCCATCTCGGAGAGCGTGGCGCTCCGTATTCGCCAGCCCCGCTCGATCTGTGTCCTGACGGAATAACGGTATGCGATGTGTGAAATCAGCCCCTCCCAGTGAAGATGGGAGGGGCTGATTAGAAGGTATGGAGGCAGCGACTATGCCGCGTTACAGTGTAAAGACCAAGTTGAGTCCTGAAGAGAGCGTTGAGGAGGCCAAAGCCTTTTTCGGAGAAGGCGGCCTTGGCCTGGAGGGCAGCGAGCAGGGGCCTTGTTGCGTGGCCTTTGAGGGAGGCGGTGGACACGTAACCGTCACAGCCTTTGCGGAGAACGAAGAAACGACGGTAGAAGTGGAAACCCGTGAATGGGACTATCACGTCAAGCGCTTTCTGCGCAAGGTAGGATAGCGCACCCTGCCTTCCCTTCTCGTCCTTTTTGGAATCGTCAAGTTGATATGAGAGGAGATGACGACGCCAGAACTTGCCCTCTACGATGCTCTGCAGACCAGATGTCGATCGATTGTGGATACAAAAGGGGTATAGGAGATGGAATATACATATCTTGGGCGTACGGGTTTGAAGGTCAGCCGACTCTGTCTGGGCACCGTGAATTTTGGGACGCGAACCAGTGAGAAAGATAGTTTTGCCATCATGGATCGTGCCCTGGAGATGGGCATTAACTTTTTCGATACGGCCAACGTCTACGGTGGGCAGAGGGGAGAGGGCATCACGGAACAGATCATCGGGCGTTGGCTGACTCAGGGCGGTGGCCGTCGAGAACGAACCGTCCTGGCCACCAAGGTTTACAGCAGCATGGGCGAGGGACCCAACGAGGGCGGGCTTTCGGCCTATCATATACGGCAGGCCTGTGAGCAAAGCCTTGAGCGGCTGCAGACCGATCACATCGACATCTATCAGATGCACCACGTCGACCTCAACACGCCGTGGGAAGAGGTGTGGCAGGCCATGGAGCAACTGGTACGCGAGGGCAAGATCCTCTATGTCGGAAGCAGCAACTTTGCCGGTTGGAACATCGCGCGGGCCCAAGCCACTGCCCAGGCTCGGGATTTCATGGGGCTCGTCTCCGAGCAGAGCCTTTACAATCTCAACGCGCGCACCGTCGAGTTGGAGGTCATTCCCTCCTGTCGTGCCCATGGGCTGGGATTGATCTGCTATAGCCCGCTGGCGAGTGGCCTATTGGCCGGCGTCCTGGAGACCGAGAGCGAGGGACGGCGATCCTCGGAGAGCATGCGAGACAGGGTGGATGAGCATCGCTCCCAGCTGGAGACCTATGAGGCACTGTGTGAAGAACTTGGTGAGGAGCCGGCCGGTGTGGCCCTGGCTTGGCTGCTGCAAAATCCCGACGTGACGGCGCCCATCATTGGCCCTCGTACCCTGGAACAGCTGGAATCGTGTGTCCGGGCGCTGGAGATCGAACTCTCCGATGACGTGCTGGAGCGTCTCGACGAGATATGGCCCAGCCCGGGCGGTGAGGCACCACAGGCCTACGCCTGGTAATGGGGAGCCGTTCCACTTTTCCTTCTGTGAACACAGAGTGTGATACATTATACACTGCGAATCACAGTGGTACTTGCGAACTGCTATGGAGGAGGTTAGATGAAAACAGTCGTGGGAACCCATGGATAGACGGACGATCAACTACTGGATCGATATTGGGCTCTTGATCTCCTTTCTGCTCGTCTTTATCACCGGCCTTGCTAAATTCCCGGGATTGGGGCGTTACTTTGGATTCATGTACGAGATTATTGCAGGACGCACCCTTGCACGCATTCATGACTGGTCCGGCTTGTTCATGGGTGCTTTCGCCCTGGCGCACTTGATCCTTCATTTCCGATGGCTCGTGGCCATGACAGGACGCCTTTTCAAAGGAGGCGAGTGAAAGAGTTCAAGATCGCCAGATTGGGCTGGGTACTCTCTCATCCCTTTGTTCTTGGCGAGTTGCGCCTCTCCTCCGAGCGAGGAACTAGAGGACGAGAGCGAGGTCGGGGGGGTGGGGAACGTAGGCGACACGCGAGCCGATGCTCTCGGGGAAATAATGATCGAAGGTGTGGACACCTTTAGTTTCGATCCACAAGAAATTGAGACGACGAGGACGGATATCTTCAAAGAGGACCATTTTCCCGTCTTTGATATTGTCGTCCATCTTGCTAACCGGGACGATATCGAAATGGCCTACCATTTTGACGAGACCATGAATACCCACGTCATCGATTCCATCAACGGCGAGACGAACTGGTGGTATATGGCCTATTACAGTGGGGGCTGGCCAGAGACTAACGTCTTTAGGATGAACCATTTCCCCTACAAGGACAGGATGTATATTCGGGTGCGGCCGTATGATGGACAGATGCTCGACAGAATGTATGATGTCTTTCGAAAAAAAAAGTCGAGAGAAAAGAGCAGAACGATGGAAAAATAATAATATGCCTTTGCGCTGGCCTTTAGGCCGAGCATATTCGGGTTCGTGACCCGACTCTCGCCGTCTGAAGCCAGATCGCAAGGCCTTTTGGCCATTGGGCCACTGGCGGTGGCCTTGCAGAATGGCGCCGCCATCTGCAATCCTAGGAACTGCGCGAACGAACAATGGCTAACGACCTACAACGCTTTGCGTGCACCCTGCGCAAAGCGTGTGGCAGGGACAATAAAGCATATTTGAGGAGTCGAGTAGTTTGTACATCGATGTATAATCCTCTGCCACGATAGGTTTCACACGCGGCGGCTCTGAGATGGCCGGTCGGGAGGATGCCGATCTGATCTGTAGATTTTCTGAGGAGATATGATGGGCAGTGAAGTAAAGGAATACGATGTCATCGTTGTCGGCTCTGGCAGCGGGACAAGGATCGTGGATGACGCATTAGGCCATGGAATGCATGTGGCCCTGGTAGATCGGGGACCGCTGGGAGGCACCTGTATGATGGTGGGCTGTATCCCCTCAAAGAAACTCATCTTTCCAGCGGACAGGGTGATGGAGGCCAGGGAAGCGGAAAAGTTGGGTGTTGAGGTGGATGTCACTCACATAGATTTCAAAGAGATCATGGAACGCATGCGGCGAGGTGTACGGGAAGGCCAGAAAAAGGTGCGGGCGGGAATCGAAGCGGCCTCCAATCTCGACTTTTACGAGACGGAGGGGTATTTTGTCGACAAATACACCCTTCGGGTGGGGGATGAGCGCATAACAAGCGACAGCATATTCCTGGTCAGCGGGGCCAGACCCCTCATTCCGCCCATCAAGGGCATCGAGGACGTGCCATATCTCACCAACGAGAGCGTGCTGGAATTGACACAAAGGCCGGAGAGTCTCCTCATCGTCGGTGGCGGATATATTGGGGCCGAATATGGACACTTTTTCGCTGCCATGGGCACCCAGGTGACGATCATAGAACGAAACGATCGCTTGATGTCTCGTGAGGAACCCGAGATTTCGGAATTGCTAACAAAAAAGATGTCCGAGCGTATGGACGTTCACACCGGCGCCGAGGCTGCCGAGGTACGTGAGGACAAGGACGGCATCCATGTGGTCTGCAGGAACGTACAAAACGGAGAGGAAAAGATTTTCAGCGCCGAGCGGATCATGATCGCCGCCGGAAGAGAATCCAACGCCGACCTGCTGCAGGTCGAGAATGCCGAAATCGCAACCGACGAGGGGAACTATATCAAGGTCAACGAATACCTGGAGACGAACGTGGAGGACATCTGGGCCCTGGGCGACGCCACAGGGGAACACATGTTCAAGCACGTGGCCAATCGCGAGGCCGCCATCGTCTGGCACAACTTTGCCCACGATCACCGCGTTCCCATGGACTATACCGCCGTGCCCCATGCCGTGTTCTCCTATCCCCAGATCGCCTCGGTGGGACTGACGGAGGCGGAGGCGAGGAGGGAATTCGATATCCTGGTGGGACGCGCCGATTACTGGGGAGTGGCCAAGGGAGAAGCCATGATGGAAACCGACGGTTTCGCCAAAGCCATCGTGGAACGAAAAAGTGGCAGGATTCTTGGCTTTCACATCATCGGCCCCTATGCTCCCATGCTCATCCAGGAGGTCATCGACGTCATGGCCGACGATGGCACCGTCAGCGCCATCGCCCGTCCCATGCACATCCATCCGGCCATGCCGGAACTGATCGCCGCCGCCTTTAGCAACCTTCAGGAGACCGGATGAGGACGACATTTTATCTCGGCTGCTCCGACCGCATGCATCATTCATCGAATACCGGGCTGAATAGAATGGGCTAGGTTATGTTAAGCGGAGGTGGCCTATGAGCATCGCGTTTGTACCCCGAGGCACCGTCGAGGTGCCCGAGATATCCTTTGAAGACAGCGTGCACCTGCCAGCGGAGAATGCCGCCCTCATCGTCGTGGATATGCAGAACGATTTCGTAAAGGAGGGGGGCAACCTGATCGTACCGGCCGCTGGAGACACGGTGGCATCCATTCAACGTTTGCTGGAGGCGGCCCGGGCGCATGGCGTGCACATCGCCTACACCCAGGACACCATGGCGGAGGACGATCCCGAGTTCGACATCTGGCCCCAGCACTGCCTGAAAGGTACGTGGGGCTGGAAGATCATCGAGGAACTGGAACCCCATCCAGAGGATCTGATCTGTCAGAAGAACCGCTACGACGGATTCTATGGAACCTGGCTGGATCATTTCCTGAGCCGCGTGTGGGATGTGGAGCACCTGGTGATCGTGGGCACGGTGGCCAACATCTGCGTGTTGCATACCGCGGCCTCGGCCGGCCTGCGCTACTTTCACGTCGTCGTGCCGGCCAACGGCATCTCGGCCCTCAACGACTTTGACCAAGCCCTCGCCCTCCATCAGATCTCGTGGCTCTACAAGGGCAGTGTCGTGCAAAGCACGGAGGACATTCACTTCGAGGGCTAGAGCGCGTTTCCATAGGCACCGGGCCATTTGCGTGGGGAGGCGCTGGGTCATATAGTGTAACCAAGCAGTTGTCAGCAAGGGAAAATACGTCCCTCGACGATCATTCGGGAGACCATAAAGATGGATGCGGAGAGCCGACATTGGCAGGGGGCGCGCGAGCGATCGAAGGATCATGATCCCCCAGACGCGGCGGGAGGCCCTCGAGGT
>JBKHJO010000003.1:0-106483 GCA_046538105.1 Anaerolineales bacterium
CCCCCGAGGCGTCTATGCGCTCCGTTCCCTCTGGCAACGGCACCTGTCGGGGGGTACCCACGTCCACAACACGCGCCCCTTCCACAAGCACGACGCCGTCGGGGATAAGGCGCCGCGGCGTATAGACGGTACCGTTGATGACGGCTTTCATGTCCTGTCCTTGGTCCATCATCCGCTTCCTATGAGGACTGGGGCTCGGCGTCCAGGTCCTGGATCAACTCCTCCACGTCCTCGGCGGCTATGATCTCCAAGGCCTGCAGTATGCGGGCCACGAGTACCGCCTCAGGGACGGCGCCCTCCACGGCGACTTCCTCGTTGATGATGGTCTTGGGGACGCCCTGTACCCGATATTTGTTGGCCAGTTGGGGGAACTCGGTGGCTTCCACCATATCGGCCTGGATCCACTCGCTGGCCACGGCCATGCTGTGGGCCAGACGCACGGCCCCCGGGCAGTAGGGGCAGGTGGGGGTGATAAAGACCTGCATGTGCACCGGCTCCATGATCTCCTTGAGGGCCTCCCGCGTCTCCTCGGCCAGGTCAGTCGTGCCCTGGGACACGTCCACGATAGCCTCTATCAGGGAGGTGAACTCGTAGCCAGAGGGGATGCCGAAAAAGCGCACCCCATAGTCCACGTCGCTCATGACCACTGTGGCCGGTATCTTGTCGATGCCGTATTCCTCGGCCACGTCCTCGTCCTCGACAAGGCTGTACACCTCCAGATCGACCTTGTCCGAGAGAGAGGCCACCTCGCGCAGCACCTCCTCCGTTTCCCTGCAGAACTGACACGCCGTCTCCTGGGTAAAGTACAGGAGCGTGACGGGAGAGAAAAGCGAGTCTTCCAGGTGATCCTCTACAACTTGGCGATCCTCATCATCCAGTAGGGCCATGGGATACCTCCTATTTCTCTATGGCGGCTTTTTGCTCGTTTATCTCACGAATATGTCGCGGGTCGAATTTGGGTTGGCGGTCGTAGGTATACAGGCCGTTCACCTCCTGCTCGATGTCGTACAGTTGGGTGTAGCAGAGGGCGCAGATGCGCGGGTGCTCCAGGAGCGTCTCCGTCAGGCCCCGATAGCGGTCCAGGAATTCCTCTTTCGATCGTGGTCGGTCGCCATAACCCCAGCCTCTGTCGTCCCGCTGGTCCGGGTTCCACCAGATGCCGCCGTATTCGCTGACAAAATAGGGTTGGCCCTGATAGGGGGCATCCAGTTCCGGGCGATTGCGAAAGGGTTCCCCGTCCCTGGCCAGGTCGGCAAAGAGCCGCCCAAAGGTCTCCACATCCTGCTCATAGGTGTGCACGTCGTAGATATCCGTCTCCACATGCTGATAGCCGCTGGTATCTATGGCCGGCCGGGTGCGGTCAAAGGCTTTGGTCAGGTGGTGAGTTTGCCGGATCACCTCCGGATCCTGATCGCGCTGGGTCTCGTTAAAGGGGCACCAGCCGACGACGGAGGGATGGTTATAGTCACGCCGCAGCACCTCCATCCACTGGGGCATCATGATCTGCAGGGCCACTGCCTGGCTGACGTCCAGACCCCAATTGGGAAACTCGTCCCACACCAGATAGCCCTCGCGATCCGCCCAGTACAGGAAACGGGGCTCGAAGACCTTTTGGTGGAGGCGGGCACCGTTGAATCCCAGTTCCTGAGAGATGAGCACGTCGTCGTGCAGAGCCTGATCCGAGGGAGCCGTATAGATGCCTGTGGGATAGAACCCCTGGTCCAACACCAGGCGCTGAAAGAGGGGCTCGCCGTTGAGCAGGATCGCCCGGCCCGAGAGGGAGACGGAGCGCATGCCGAAATAGCTCTCCACCATATCCTCACTACCGTCTTTGGCGCGCACCGTCAGGGTGAGGTCGTAGAGGGTGGGATGCCCCGGCGCCCAGAGTTCCATCTCCTGGAGGGGTAGGGTGACGGCGGCGTGGTGCCCCGTAAAGGGTATCTCCACCTCGCCCACCGGCTCCCCTTTCAGCGTGGCGCAAGCGGTGAGGGTGCCCCGGGAGGGGCCTCCGCCCAGGGTGGCCTCGATGAGCAGCGTCTCAGCGGCCAGGTTCGGCGTCAGGCGCATATCCTGGATATAGGTCTGGGGCACCGGCTCCAGCCACACCGTCTGCCAGATGCCCGTGGTGCGCGCATAGTGGCAGCGGCGCGAATAATAGTCGGGGCACTGTTTGCCGCTGGCTATCAGGCTGGACCGCGTCTCATCCTGGGCGTGGATGACGAGGTTGTTGTCGCCCCGTCGCAGGTGGGGGGTGACATCCAGGGTAAAGGGCGTGTAGCCGCCCCCGTGAACGCCCACCAGGTCACCGTTCAACCACACATGGGCGTCGTGATCCACCGCCCCCAGATGCAGGAGGATGCGCTCCTGCGGCCAATCCGAGGGAATGGACACCTGGCGACGGTACCAGACGCCGGGATGAAAATCGACGTCGCCGATCCCAGAGCGTTCGCTCTCGGGGCAAAAGGGCACCACGATCTCGTCCGGCAGGCTATCCCTCAGCGGCAGCCCCCGCTCCCTGCCGCTGAGGCCGGGATCGCAGGCAAATTCCCAGGGGCCGTTCAGGTTCAGCCATTTGGGACGCACCTGTTGGGGACGGGGATACTCGGGACGGGGGACGCTCATGATCTGCCTGTCCTTTCTGCTGCGATCATATATCCTTTGATATAGGCCATTGTAGAATGGCCCCTTTGCCGTGTCAACCCTAGAGATTTCCTTGTCATTGAATCCCCTCGCTTCTTTGACCCCCTGTCCTTTCCCGCCTACACTGTGGAGGGAGCGTCATGGTGAAAAAAGAAACGTCTGCAAATCTAGGAGGTATATGTCAAAGGAGTGTATGCTGGATATAGCCATACGGGCGGTCCGCGAGGTGGGGAAGATACTGCTGGATGGGTTGGGGGATTCCCACGATATCACCGTCAAGGGGGTGCGGGATATCGCCACAGAGGTGGATCTGCGGGCCGAGCAAACGGCCATCGAGATCATACTGGAGGCTTGTCCCCAGGCACGCATCGTGGCCGAAGAGTCGCACGACGAATATGTGGAAGAGAAAGATGTGCCCACCTGGTATATAGATCCCCTGGACGGCACCACAAACTATGCGCGGGGTATGCCCACCTTTAGTTGCTCCGTGGCCATGGTGGAGGAGGGGAAAGTACAGTGCGGCGCCGTCTACGATCCCCAACTGGATCATCTATTCTACGCCCAGCGTGGGGAGGGGAGTTTTCTCAACGGCCAGCGCCTGCACGTCAGCGCGCAGGACACGCTGATGGAGAGCATCCTCCTTCTGGATTGGCCCCGGGACCAGTCATATCGCAAGCAGAGCGCTCGCTTTTTGTGCAAACTGGTCCCCAGGGTAGGGACCGTACGCTCTCGGGGCAGCGCGGCCCTCAGTTTCTGTTACGTGGCCGTCGGCTGGGCTGACGTCTACTACCAGTTCACCCTTTATCCCTGGGACGTGGCCGCCGGGCTGCTCATCGTGGAGGAGGCGGGGGGTACCGTCACGAATCTACGGGGCGAGGCATACGACCTCCACGGCCTCGATTGGTTGGCCTCCAACGGACTGCTTCATGAGGATGTGCTGGCGTTTGAGCCCTACGGATAGTTATTCCATGCAACACTCCTCCCCCTCTACTACTTATATGGAGAGGGGGAGGGGAGGCCCTTGGTCAGAACATTCTGTGACCTGCAGCGGCGCCGCGCTTTGCCCCGCTACTGCTCCTGCTTGATGCCCTCAAACAGGGCCACGACCTCCTGGAGACGTTCGGGGATGGCGATGCCCGCCGGACATTCTTCCATGCAGCTCTCACAGGCGATGCACTCTTTGGGGGAGACCTCCAGCGATTCATAGATCTCCAATCCCATGTCGCGCGTGTCCTCCGAATACTGCCTGTAAACGTACTCGGCACGGAAAGCCTCGGGGATAGGGATATCCTGGGGACAGACCGAGAGACAATAGCCGCAGCGCAGGCAGTCCTGTTCATACTTGAACGTTTTTTGCAGGTCGGCGATGTCCCGAACGAGTTCCCGTTCCTCCTCATCGGTCATGGGCGGCATGTCGCCGATGGGGAGGTTCTCCCGCACCTCTCGCACACAGCGCATGCCGGGGATGACCACATCCACCTGGGGTTGCGAAAGCACATGGCGGATGCTCCCCCGCACCACGGGATCGAACCACTCGCCGTTCGAGGCGCGATGTCTTTCCTCTCGCTCCCCGTCGTTCAGGTGCAGGGTCAGCGCGCCACCAGAGAGGGATTTCATGATGATCACGCCTACATCGTGTTCATCTGCCAGATCGAGGATGCCGCCGGCCCTGACTCCCTCCTCGTCCAGGGGATTGTACAGCAACATGATAGTTTCGAATTCTCCCGAGCGGATGGCCTCGCGCATGACGCGCAGGGAACGGTGGATGCTGATGCCGATGTGATCCACCATGCCCTCTTCCCGAGCGCGCTTGGCCGCTGCCAGCGCCCCATCGGGCCGCGTGACCTGCTGCCACAGGTCCCAGTTCATCACGTTGTGCAGTTGCCAGATATCAATCCTGTCGGTCTGCAGTTCCCGCAGGCTGGTCTCCAGGTCAC
This sequence comes from Anaerolineales bacterium, assembly GCA_046538105.1. Classification (GTDB taxonomy): domain Bacteria; phylum Chloroflexota; class Anaerolineae; order UBA1429; family UBA1429; genus JAWLEV01. Next base: position 4,578 of record JBKHJO010000003.1, read on the forward strand.
GCATGGCCCCGTCGGCGTCGCGGGTGCCCGTCTTGGTGGCGACGTAGCAGTCGTCCCGCCTCTCCTTCAGCACCAGGCCGATCTTTTGCTCGCTGTCGTTATAGTTTCGCGCCGTGTCGATAAAGTTGATTCCATGATCCAGGGCATAGTTGAGGGTCTCGTAGGCCTGTTCCTCGCTCACATCCGGCAGTTTGATGGCCCCAAATCCGATATTCGATACTCTTAATCCCGTCTTTCCCAAATCGCGGTATTGCATAAGTGCTCCTTTCTCGTCTCCTGTTGGTTCTGAGGAATGGCGTGCTCGTTAGGCCAGGGCCCTCTCCATCTCTGGAAGTTGCTCCTCCTCGGTCCCTTGCGTCTCGATATCGAACGAGGCATATTCCAGGAACCTGCTCAACCGGCGGGTCTCCTCAGCCACCAGAGCCACAATGTTGGGCGGCAGCGGTTCGAACAGCCGCACCTGGATGTGTTCGTCCTGAGGTTGGGCATTCCAGATACCCACGATGTATCCATCCAACCACACCGTGCCCAGGGGCTCGCCGACCCGATCAAAGACGCGCTCGCGGTATCGCCGGCTGAGGAAGCGGCTTGTGTCGCTGTAAGCCGTGGGATATGTGTCGTGTGGCGGCAGCAGCGCCACGTCGTGTTCCTCATACGTATAGGACTGGAGCGCTTCCACCTCTTCCACGTGCATAAAGTACACTCTCTGGGACTTGGCCATCTGCACGCGGGTCAATTCATCGCCCAGGGCCATCAGCGCCCCCACCACCTGGCGTCTGGCGTATCCCCCCAACCACAACGATATATCCCCCACGGTGGCGGGACCAAAAGCCTTTATATAGCCACTTACAACGTACCGTAGGGCCTCTCTGGCCGAAAGGCCTTCCAGATCGAGCCCCGGCAACCAGGAGGACAGCGCCTCATAGGTATAGAGTTGGCTGCGCCATCCGCCGCGTGGCCTGGCGCGTACCAGTATGCCCTGGGCACATATGGCGGGAATGAGTTGGGTTCCCAACTTGCTGTAGCCCAGTTCGGGGTAATCTGGGTCGTGATAGACTCGGGTTCCCAGGACGGGCAGGAGCTCTGTCAACTCGGCGATGGTATGCCCACCCTGAGAACTTATTACCTCCAGCACACGCTGGATCAGCGTCTCGTCGCATAGATCATAGTTGACCTCGCATTCTTTATCCGTCCTGGAGAAGAAACGGGTCAGATCCTCCAGCCCCTGCTGGAAAAAGGGTTTTGTCAACTGGTAATAGGCAGGATAGTCCTCCACGGGAACCAAGTATAGTTGTCCCCGCATGCAGGGAACGCGCAGCAGAGAGCGTTCCTCGTACAGAGCCTCGTCCAGATTCTCCCGTCTGAAATCCCTCATACGGGCCCAGAGGGAGAGATAGGGGACGGTGGGACGGGTGGCCCCGATGGGGCCTATGTCCCGTACCAGGGAAGAGATGTGTCTATCGTCTGCTTTTACTGTCAGATGTTGCTTGTGAAATAGATAATGGTTAACTTTGGCTATGGGAAAACGTATAGGCATTTCTCTCCATTCGGATAGGATGCCGGTTGTATTCTCGATGTGCGCCCGACAGATGATGGGCTATCGCTTTGTCGCCTCTGTCTCATGAAAGCAAAAGATCATCTCTCCCGAGGAGGACGGTGTATAATGTGCATACAACGGTTCTTCCCCCTCGGAACGGGAAAGGAGACGTGGCAGGAGCATGGGGAGATCGGGCACCATCTCTGACCAGGGGAGGCGATCCAGAGGATACCATTCCAACTCTCCCTCGGCACCGGTGCCAAGGTCGGCCGAGGGAAGATTACCCACAAAGACAAATAGGATTACCCCTGAATTGGAGGTACCGCACACGTGAACGATGCCCCGCAACGAGAGGTCGTTTGCCTCACGGCCCACCTCCTCGCGAGTTTCGCGGTGTGCACTGGACAGGATGTCCTCCCTCGCCTCCACATGTCCCCCCAGGCCATTTAGTTTCCCCGGCCAGGGCCGTTTCTCCGCGCCACGGCGTACAAGCAACAGATTCCTATCATGAGTGAGGAAACTCAGTGTGCGGGGGATGACACCGTAGCGAGTGTTCGTCGCGTGCTGATCTCGCCATCGCATGCTACGGGCTCCTTTGCTCCATGACCGCATCTCAAAGAGCCACTCTTTATTTTAGCACAGAGGACATGGGGGGGCAAACCCCCTTGGTGCTTTTTTGACGCCCTTTGTTGTGCGGGGTAAGATAGCGAGGAATGTTATCATGTAATGGGAAGTTTTTGTCTCCTAAATTGGCGCATGGTCACGGCGGTGGAAAGGCCATCCCTATGCGAGATCGCCTGTTCGCGATGTTGTCTCTGATCCTGATCTTGCTCCTCGTTTTCCCCGGCGTCGCCAGCGCCGATACGCTGGATCGGGCCGCACAGGCTCCCACGTTCACCTATGTTCTCCTCTCCTGGCTTATGCCTCTGGGCATTACCCTGGTAGCCATCGGCCTCAACGCGCCCTCCCGAACGCGCCGCGTCATCAACTCGCTGCCCCTGGCCCTGGCCGTCGCGCTGCTCGCTTATACTCTGTGCGGCTATGCCTTTCAGTTCGGTGGTGTGGGACTGATCGTCGATGATCCCGATGTGGCGGAACTCATCGCTGAATGGTCCCCACTGGATCGGCATCTGGGTCCCGGCTGGGGATTGGTGGGCCTGAGGGGTTTTCTTTTTTCACCGGATAACAGCACGACGATGGAGCGCATCCTCTTTACCTCTCAACTGGCTTTTCTCACCACTACGGTGCTCATTCCCCTCATCACCCTCTATGAGCGCGTCGGTGGTCTGGTACGCTTCTGCCTCGCCCTACTGGCCGCCTGCTTCTGCTATCCGCTGATGGGCAACTGGGTTTATGGTGGGGGCTGGCTTTCGCAGATGGGAGAGACGCTGGATTGGGGACAGGGATTCTTGGACCATGGGCTGGCCTCGGCGCACCTCATCGGTGCGGGGCTGGCCCTGGCGGGGCTTGTCGCCTTTCGGCCTCGTCCATCAGAGGCGAGGGACGAGGATGCGCCCCAATTGCCCCCCGTCCATCTGCCGCTCGTGCTGCTCATCGGCGCTCTGCTGGCCCTCGTGGGATGGATAGCCGCTGTGCTCTCCTTTCCCCTAATCGCGTCGTCGGCCTCTCCCTGGACCCTGTTCCTGAATGTCCTGTGGGGCATAACAGGTTCGGTTTTCGCCTCCCTCCTTTACGGCTGGTTTGCCCGTGGAGAGGCGGACCCCGGGCTGACGGCGCGGGGGATGCTGGCGGGGCAGATCGCCGTCAGCGCCGGGATTTTGGTCTTTTCCCCATGGCAGGCCGCGCTCGTCGGTTTCGTGGGCGGGCTGCTGCTGGCACCCGTGATGTATCTCGTGGGGCATATCTGGAGATTGGAGGATCGGGGCGCTGCCGTAAGCGTTCACGGTTTCTGCGCTCTTGTTGGCGTCCTGGCCGTGGGTTTATTCGCGCACCCCGGTGCAGAAAGAGCGGGGCAGATATATGCCCAATTCGTCGGCGCGGGCTCTCTTCTGTGTCTTTCACTCCTGTTGCCCGGCGCGCTGCTAGTGCTCATCGTGCGCCTGCAGACCCTGCCCAAGGATCTTGGTGAGCGTGCAAGGGAACGCGCCCTGGCCCTTGAGCGAGAGCGCGCCGCCCGCGAACGGCTGCGGCAACGGGGCCTCTCCCTGACCCTTTGGCAGAGGGTACGCATGGGCTATCTGCATACCATCGCCGCTTCCGCCAGGAGACTGGCCAGGAGATCGCGGTTGACCACGGAAAAAAGGGAGAGGCGCCACGTTTGCGGGGCAGGTACTGGACAGGAAGGCTAGCCTCGCCGTCCCTTTAAGGGGATGTGGCAGAGTTCCGTATAGACGGCTCCCGTCGGTTGCAGATCGCTCTTCATGACGCTCACGGCGTCCACCCGCATTCCCCCTATCTTCTCGGAAGGGGCCTCCTCTGCCATCTGGCCCAGGGCCCTGACGTCCTCAAAGCGCGCACCCCTTTGGATGCGGGCGAGGGTCAGGTGGGGGGTGAAGGCGTGCCGCTCCTCGGGGAATCCCAGGGCCACCATCTCGCGCTCCACCGCCTGCTGCAGGTTGCATAGCGCATCCACCTCTCCCTCCACGCCGGCCCAGAGAACGCGAGGACGTCTGGTATCGGGAAAGCATCCCAAACCCGCTATGGTCACAGAAAAAGGCGAATATTTCTCGCATGCGCGGCGCACTCTTTCACAGACCTGATCTATCCTTTCCTCCGGGATATCCCCCAGAAACTTGAGGGTCAGGTGGATGCTCCCTTTCCTTACCCAGCGTCCGGCCCTTTCTCCCCGGCTCTGCTTGAGGTGCCCCTGCAGTCTTGCCAGTGCGTCGAGGGCGTCCTCTGTGAGTTCGATGGCGATAAAGGTTCGAATAGAGGCCATGGACGACTCCTTTTTCCCTTCAGGTTAACAGGTTGATAGCGTTCTCTCTCAACACCTTGCGCTTTGCTACGGGATCCAATCCCGCTCTTTCCATATAGCGCAAAAAGCGCCGCGGCCCGATAAGGGGATAATCAGTACCAAAGAGGATTTTACTCGGAATCCATCGCGTGACATGCCTGAAAATATCGGCCTCATAGAGGTAGGGCGAGGCAGCCGTGTCGTAGTAGACGTTCCGCAGCGCATCACGGACCTCGGGCATCATCTCGTAAAAGGGCAGTCCCCCTCCCCAATGGGCCAATATGATGACATTATCCGGAAATCGCTTAGCCAGGGCAAAGGCTTCTCGCGGGCCCTGTTTGCCTTTGCCCGCATATATATGCCCCACCGGCTCCGCCACGTGGAACAGTACCGGCACCTCAAACGTCTTTGCCAGGCGCATGAGGGGTGTCAGGAGGTCAAAATCCCTCAGATCGAATCCCTGCCCATCGGACAAGAGTTCCCCAATGCCCCTGGCGCCCCGTTCCAGGCAGCGGCGCGCCTCCATTATAGCCTTCCTACCAACTCGAGGGGGCACCTGAACAAAGGGGATCAGGCGTTCTTTGTGTTCGGCCGCAGCATCCAGCACGTACGCGTTACAGTCCTGGCACAGGGCAAGATCTGCAAAGGCGAACCCAAAGGTGATGGCTTTTTCGACGCCCCCTTGATCCATGCTCCTCAACAGGTCGTCGACGTCAGCCATGCGGGCTTGGGGAGTGGCATACAGTTGATTGAACCAGCGATCATATTTCCGATATCTATCACGCTCAGCGATGATGTCGGGAGGAAAGATGTGCGTATGACAATCTATTATTCGCATACGTTCATTCTCCCCCGACTGCGTTACACTGTCAAGTTTCTGGACAGGTGATTGCATTCACGGTATAGTTATGGTATGAATCTACGACTTGTATACAATCCGGTAGCCGGGCAACACGATGTGGAGGAACCGCTGCGGCAGGTTGTCAATTTTCTCGAATCCCAGGGCTCAGAAGTTTCTGTGTCCCGCACGCGGGAGTCGGGAGACGCCGCGGCCTATGCCCGCGCGGCCGCGGATGAGGGTAGCGATATAGTGGTGGCCGTCGGTGGGGATGGTACGCTGGGAGAGGTGGCCACGGGTCTTGCGAGATCCAACAGTGCACTTGGCGTTTTGCCGGTGGGCACGGGCAACGTCTGGGCACACATGTTGGGGATTCCCGTATGGACCCCCAACCATCGTTCGGCATTGTTGGAAGCGGCGCATATCTTGGTGGAGGGCAAGAGGGTTCCCATCGATCTGGGGCAGGTGGAAGATCGCTACTTTGTCCTGTGGACGGGCGTGGGATTCGATGCCCAGATCGCTCACGAAGTCGAACCACAACGGGAACTCCGCCGTCAACTTGGCAATCTGGCGTATTTCATATCCGCTCTGAGCCTCGGCCTGCAACTGCGCGGCACCCGGACGACAATTTCCGTGGATGGGGACACGGTGCAGCAGCGGGCCATTCTCGTTCTGGTGACCAACGTGCAGTTTTATGGAGGGACCTGGCGCGTTGCCCCCCAGGCAAAACTGGACGACGGCCTTTTAGAAGTGTATGTTTTCAAGGGGGGAAATGCTCTGGATGTGGCGCGCCACGTGATCTCTGTGCTGCAGGGCAAGCAGTTGGAGGACCCCGAGATCGACGTGTACCGCGGAAAGCAGATAACGGTACAAGGCGAGGAGACCTTGCCCGTACACGTGGATGGCGATCCGTCGGGCTACACGCCGGTCACGATCTCGGTGGCAAGCAAGGCCTTGCAGGTTATCGTTCCTTCCCAGGGATGCGAGTCCCTGTTTGAGGGCTTGGCCGTCCAATAACGAGAGCCTTTCCCTGGGAGAACGCATCCTGGACAATCTGCGTCAGGGGCGAGAACGTTTTCTGGGGATGGAGGAGAATTGAGGGCATCCCCTTTTTGCTGTACTGCGCGCGGCGGTGGCGACGTATATGGCATGGATGCGAAAAAGCCCGCTTGACAGGGAAATAGTCTGTGATATAATTCACAATGTCTGAGAGTTCATTTTGCATAATATTATATCGTTTATCCTAAGGTGTTATCGGGTTGATCTGACACATGCTTTTGGAAAAGGTGCTTTCCGTTCTTGACTGTAAATCCATTTCACATGAGGTGGACCCAACCCTTTATGTGGAGAGAGGGGCTGCGGCGGATCTCATGAGTGACGTGCTGGCCATCAGCCACAGGAATGCCTTATTGCTGACCGGGTTGACCAACCCACAAGTAGTGCGGACGGCAGAGATGGCAGATATAAGAGCCGTGGTCTTTGTGCGGGGCAAGTATCCCCCACCCGAGACAATTGCCCTGGCGGAAGAAAAAGGGATCACCCTGCTCTCCTCCGTCTACACCATGTATGAGAGTTGTGGGCGCCTTTATCAGGCAGGATTGAGAGGAGAGGCTATATCCAATCAGGCCGCCGAGAGATGGCGTCAAGCCTTTGATGGGGATTAGCCAGGACCGGGGTCATGATCTTTGATATTCGCCCGCCGCTCTGGCGATGGGACGCTTTTTGGGGCGGGAGTTGATCTGTGGATCGGGTGCCGACAGAGTTTAGCAAGGTCCAGGAACTGGTCTACGAGCTTAAAATTGACCAGATCATGACCAAAGATGTCATCACCGTGACTCCCTACGCTTCCATGCGGGAGTTGAGGCGCATTCTGCGTGAGCGAGGCATCTCTGGTGTACCGGTGATGGAAGACGACGATCTCGTGGGCATAGTCGATCTGGAGGATGTGGTCAAGGCCCTGGAAGAGGGAGCCTTTGCAGACCCTGTATCCGAGAGGATGACCACCAACGTGCAGACCGTACGTGCCGACGAGACGGTGGTAAAAGCGGTTAACCTGTTCAGCATGTTCGATGTCGGTCGCTTGCCCGTTGTCGACGAAAAGGGAGAACTCGTCGGCGTCCTGACCAAGAGCGATATCGTTCGTGGCCTGCTCTGGCAGATGGGCGTGCGCTGGCAGGCCGAGGAGATCGAGCAGTATCGGGCAAGCCATATCTTTGAGGATATAGACTCTGACGAGACGACGCTGATCCTCAAGTACCATGTAGAGCCCCACGACTTTGTCAGCGGCGGTGAGGCTTCCAGCAAGATCAAGCGCGCCCTGAAGCGCCTGGGGGCACAGCCCAAACTTGTGCGGCGCGTCGCCCTGGCCTCGTATGAGGCAGAGATGAACGTGATGATTCACAGCGAGGGGGGAGAGATCGTCGCCGAGATAGGGACCGATCGCATAGAGATCACAGCGGCTGATAAAGGCCCTGGCATTGACGATGTCGCAAAGGCGTTGGAGCCGGGGTTTTCTACGGCACCGGATTGGATTCGAGAGTTGGGATTCGGGGCGGGCATGGGCTTGAGTAATATCAAAGCGTGCTCGGATGAGATGCACCTGGAGTCTGAGGTGGGAGTTGGCACGCAGTTGAGGATAATCTTTGATCTGGAATAGCCGGTAAAGGAGCAAGGTGACAGTTCAAGAGATCGTTGAGGCACTAGAACTGGAAGTTATCGCTGGCACATCTGGCCTGCACAGGGAGGTTACAGGGGGATATGCCTCGGACCTGTTGAGCTGTGTGATAGCGGGCGCCAGTAAGGGAAATATCTGGATCACTTTGCAGGCTCATCCTAACATCGTCGCCGTGGCCGATTTGCTGGAACTGTCGTGCATCGTCGTCAGCGAGGGCATGGAACCCGACGAGGAGACGTTGGGACGGGCGAACGAGAGCGATATGCCTATCCTGCTCTCCGAGAAGAGCACCTTTACTCTGGTCGGTGAGTTGTTTCAGATGGGCATTCGCGAGTCGGAGGATACAGATCAGGCATAGAGTATGCAGATCCTGCTGGCGGATCTACACGTGCATACGGTTCTATCTCCCTGTGCGGAAATCGAGATGATCCCCCCCCTCATCATCAAGAGAGGGCAGGAACTGGGATTGCATATGATGGCCATCACGGATCACAATGCAGCAGGGAATGTTATGGCCGTGGAGCGTGCAGCAAAAGGCAGCGGCATCACCATCATTCCCGGTATGGAACTGCAGACGAAGGAAGAGGTACATCTGTTGTGCCTTTTTGACACCGCGGAACAGGCACTTGCCTGGCAGGAGATTGTATTCGCACATCTTTCAGCGCGAAAGAACGAACCAGAGTTTTTTGGCGTGCAACTCCTCGTCGACGAGACGGGCGATCTGCTGGGCAGAAACGAGCGGTTACTTTTAACGTCCGCGGATCTGTCCATTGACGAGGCGGTCGAAAGAGTGCGCGAGATGGGAGGACTACCCATCGCCGCGCACGTGGATCGACGCGCCTACAGCCTGTTAGCCAATTTGGGCGTCGTACCAGAAGGGTTGAATGTGGCGGCTCTGGAGATTTCGAGACAGAGCGCTCCAGAGGATTTTCTGGGCGCACACGAGGAGTTGCGAGGGTGGCCCATGATCGTGTCAAGCGACGCACATCGCTTGAGCGAGTTGTCCGCCAATATGCGCTTTCGCCTGCGGGAGCCATCTGTCCACGAGATAGAGTTGGCTCTAGAGCAGAGAGAGGGACGCCGGGCCGAGGTGCTGGCCTGATCTCAAAGGCCAAATTGCCCGTTGGCTTTTTGGATGAATGTAGGAATGATCATACATCTGTTGGAGGAATTGACGTGGTAGCAGACGTTACAGAGACCGAGACCTACGAAGAAGAACTGGATTTGGCCCCGCTTGATGAGGCCCTGGATACATATGCAGAGGAGGAGGGGACACTGATCGCCGCGCTTCAGACAGCCCAGGAGTTATACGGCTATCTTCCGGAGCCTATTTTGCGACGGATAGCCCAGCGGCTCGATGCGTCCCTCAGTCAGGTCTACGAGGTGGCCACTTTTTATGCTCAGTTTTATCTGGAGCGAAGGGGACGACACACGGTGCGCGTCTGTGATGGCACGGCCTGTCACGTCCGTGGAGCACCCAAAATCATCAGGGCCCTGGAGCGAGAGTTGGGCATTGAGGCGGGCGAGACGACGCCCGATTATCGGGTGACGTTGGAAGTGGTGTACTGTCTGGGATCCTGTGGGCTCTCGCCGGTCGCCGTTATCGACGGCGATGTGATCGGCCGGCTGATTCCCGAAAAGGCTGTGGAACTGGTGAACGAACTGGAATAATGCGCGAACTCTCGCTTCATATCCTGGATCTTTTACAGAATGCCCTGGAAGCGGGAGCAAGTTATGTCGAACTTGAGATTGTAGAGGATATCGCTCAAAATCGCCTATCCATATCTGTAGAGGACAACGGACGGGGAATGAGTAAGGAAGCCCTAGCACGTATCGATGACCCTTTCTTCACCACGCGCAGGAGCAGGCGTGTGGGATTGGGGATCCCGTTGCTCAAAGCAGCCGCCAGACGTTGCAACGGCGATGTAAGCGTCACGTCGAAAATGGCCGTGGGAACCCGGGTGGAGGCGCACTTTGAGCGGGATCATATCGACAGGGCGCCCTTGGGCGATATGGTCAGCACCCTCTCGGGGTTTATTCTTACCTCTCCGGCAAAGGGGGAAGCGTGTGACATGCGCTACACGCATCGCATCGATGGGCGTACCTTTACTTTCGACACGCGGGAGATACGTGAGACTCTGGGGGGCGTTCCGCTAACGCACCCCCGCGTTCGACGGTGGATGGAAGATTTTCTGCAGCAGGGGTTCGCGGAGTTACATGGGAACCCCTCTTTTTGACATTATTTTCAGAGTAAGTGAATCCACTTGGTCCTATTTAGTGGCGTTTTGAGAGGAGATGAGATATGCCCAGATTGGAATCACTGGAAGATTTACGTGCCCTGCGCGCTGAGGTGCAGGAGGAGATGACGGTCCGCGGAGAGACAGAAGCAGTCATCACGGTGGGCATGGGCACATGTGGCATTGCGGCGGGCGCCCGGGAGACCATGCGCGCAATCCTCAGGGAACTGGAAGCCCGAGATATAGACGCCCACGTCAAGACGGTGGGATGTATCGGCATGTGTGCAAACGAACCGCTGGTGGATATCAAACAAGGCGACGAGCCGCGTATAACCTACGGAAACCTGACGGCAGAAAAAGTTCCTCAGTTGATAGAAGAACACCTGATTCAGGGGAACGTCGTTGAGGACTGGGTATTGGGTAGATTGCGAGAAGCGTAATATGACGGATATACGTGATAGAGAGAATGTTGGAGGACAAGTGATGTCGGAACCCGTATATCGGGCAGATGTTCTGGTATGTAGTGGTACAAGTTGTACGGCCTCGGGAGCACCCTCGGTGCTTATGGCCCTGAAAGAGGAGATCGGCCGCCGGGGTCTGGAGGAAGAGGTTCACGTGGTAGAGACGGGCTGTCGTGGCTTTTGCGCCATGGGTCCGGTGATGATCATCTATCCGGAGGGCATCTTCTATTGTCAGATAGAAGCCTCGGATGTCGAAGAAATCGTCGAGGAGACGCTGGTAAAGGGGCGCGTGGTAGAACGGCTCACCTACGAGGAGCCGAGCACCCATGAGAGCGTTCCTTTTTACGATGATATACCCTTCTATGGCAAACAGCGCCGTATTACGCTGCGCAACTGTGGCCTCATCGATCCCGAAAGCATCGAGGAGTATATCGCTCGGGGCGGATACGAGGCCCTGGGCAAAGTGTTGAGTTCCATGACCCCTGAAGACGTGATCGACGAAGTCAAGAGTTCGGGTCTGCGAGGACGCGGTGGTGCCGGCTTTCTCACAGGACTCAAGTGGGAGTTCGCGCAAAAGGCTCCCGGCGATATCAAGTATGTCGTCTGCAACGCGGACGAGGGAGACCCGGGCGCTTTTATGGATCGCTCCGTATTGGAGGGAGATCCCCATTCGGTACTTGAGGGCATGACCATCGCGGCCTATGCCATCGGCGCCCATGAGGGCTATATCTACTGCCGCGCCGAGTATCCTCTTGCTATCAGGCGCTTGAATATGGCCATCGCACAGGCCGAGGAGTATGGATTGCTGGGCGAGGGCATCCTGGGTACAGATTTCGACTTTACCATCCGCATCAAAGAGGGGGCTGGCGCCTTTGTCTGTGGTGAGGAGACGGCGCTCATCGCCTCCATTGAGGGCAAGCGAGGGGAGCCGCGTCCCAGACCGCCTTTCCCCGCCGTTTCGGGCCTGTGGGGCAAGCCGACGAACAATAACAATGTCAAGAGTTACGCCAACGTCCCCCAGATCATCGCCAATGGTGCAGAGTGGTTCTCCTCTATCGGCACCAAGAGGAGCCCTGGAACAGCCATCTTTGCCCTTACTGGCAAAGTGAGAAACACGGGCCTGGTAGAGGTTCCCATGGGCATCACCCTGGGAGAGATCATATTTGATATTGGCGGGGGCGTGCCCGACGGGAAACAATTCAAGGCTGTGCAAACCGGCGGCCCCCTGGGAGGCTGTCTGCCCGCCTCGGGATTGAATCTGAACGTGGACTTTGATTCGCTCGAACAAGCCGGCGCGGTGATGGGTTCTGGCGGCATGATCGTCGTCGACGAGGACACCTGCATGGTCGAGTTGAGCAGGTTCTTTCTGACCTTTGCCGTCGCCGAGTCCTGTGGCAAGTGCGTGCCCTGCCGCGTGGGCGGGAGGCGCATGTTGGAGATATTGACCCGCATCACCGAGGGCAAGGGGAAGATGGAGGACCTTGACACCATCGAGGAGATCGCGGAGGGTATGGCTTCCAACTCTTTGTGTGCCCTGGGGCAACTCACGCCGGGACCTGTCGTGAGCGCCCTGCGCTACTTCCGCGACGAGTTCGAGGCCCACATCCTGGAGAAGCGTTGTCCGGCGGGGGTTTGCCCCGATCTGGTGCGCGCCCCCTGTGTGAACGCCTGTCCTGCGGGAGTCGACGTCTCCAGTTATGTCTCCCTGGTCTCGCAGGGTGAATATGCAGAGGCGTTGGAGATACACCGCAAGCGAAATCCCTTTGCCCTCATCTGTGGGCGTGTCTGTCCGGCATTTTGCGAGGATCGCTGCCGACGCGGCCAGTTGGACGAGCCAGTGGCCATCCGACATATCAAACGTTTTATGGCCGATCATGAGATGGAGAACCCCTGGACGCCATCCCAGTTAGAGCCCGACAAGGACGAGAAGGTGGCCGTCATAGGGGCTGGACCAGCCGGGCTGACGGCTGCACTACGCCTGGCTCAGTGGGGGTACGAGGTGACCGTGCATGAGGCGCTGCCCGTGGCCGGGGGGATGATGGCTGTGGGCATCCCAGAATATCGTCTGCCCCGGGACATATTACAGATGGAGATCGAGAATATCAAGCGTGCCGGCGTGGAGATCGTCCTCAACAGCGCGTTAGGCAAAGATTTCACCATCGAAGACCTCCTTGAGGATCAGGGCTACAATGCCGTGATACTGGCAGTTGGCGCCCACGTCAGCCGCTCCCTGCATATTCCCGGCGAGGATCTGGAGGGGGTATGGGGCGGTACCGATTTCCTCAAGGATGTAGCCCTGGGGAATTCCCCCGAACTTGTGGGGAAAAGTGTGGCCGTGGTGGGCGGAGGAAACTCGGCCATAGACGCGGCCCGTACGGCGATTCGCCTTGGGGCTTTGGACGTGCACCTGGTCTATCGCCGCCGCCGTGAGGACATGCCCGCGGAGGATATAGAGATCAAAGAGGCCCAGGAAGAGGGCCTGAAACTGCATCTGCTGACCAACCCTACCCGCATCCTGGGCGATGAAAAGGTCGAGGGCATGGAAGTTGTAGAGCAGGAATTGGGCGAGTTCGATAACAGCGCCCGCCGCAGCCCCCATCCAAAAGAGGGCAGCGAGTACGTCATGCCCGTGGACGTGGTCATCACCGCCATCGGGCAGGGTGTGGATATTGGCTGCGTGGATGAGGAATGCGGCATCGAGTTCGAGCGCAATGCCACGGTAAAGGTGAGCGATGTGGGCTCGCAACGAGGCCCATTGCGCACCACGCGAGATGACGTGTTCGCCGCTGGCGATGCCGTCCTCGGGCCGGCGACCGTTGTGGAGGCCGTGGATCAGGGCAACAAGGTGGCTCTGGCCGTGGACAAGTACCTACAGAATGGTCTGGCCCTTCCCAAAGATGACTGGCTGGCATATGACGAGATCCCCCTGACGTGGGAGATGGAAGAGTATGCGGAGGCGACCCGCCCCGAGATGCCCGTTCGAGAGGCGTCCGTCCGTCGCAACGACTGGAGGCAGATCGAACTGGGTTTTGCTGAGAGGGTCTGTCGCGAGGAGTGCAATCGTTGCCTGCGGTGCGATCTTGAGGAAGAGTAACGGAGATGTCGATGGCGCTTGAGATGGTGGAGCGGGATGTGCAGGGAGCATTTGCTCGTGGGAGATCCCTGGCGCTGAATATATCCTCCCTTCTTCTCGTCGGTTATGGCAACACCAGCCGCCGCGATGATGGGGTGGCCCTGCACATCCTCCGCTGCCTGAGGAGACGCCTCGGACTTTTGCTGGACGAGTGGGAGGCCGGCACCATACTGTGTCCCCATGACGGGGCGTACAAGCCGCTGGCCATGATCTGTGTGCATCAACTTGCTCCAGAGTTGGCCGAGTTGGCAGCCCAGTACGATGCCGTCATCTTTATCGATGCTCACGTGGCGGCTGCGGATTGGGAGCCTGTGGCCTGGCAGGAGATATCCCCCGCCTATCAGGCGGGGATCGTCAGTCATCACCTCAAACCCAGTGTCGTATTGGCATTGAGCCATTCCCTTTACGGGGGCCATCCAAAGGGCTATACGCTCTCCGTTTTGGGACACGATTTCGATTTTGGTGAGGAATTATCGTCGAATACTTTACCTTTGGCCCAGGAAGCGGTGTTTTTTCTACTGGGTTTGATACAGTCCGAAGGATTGGCCCCGACGTGAGCATGCTATTTTAGATATTGCGAAATTCGAAAAAATCTTACTAATACTCTTTAAATTCGTAGATTTAGACGGTATAATGCGATAATGATCGTATTTGCCCGGTGGCCCTTTTGTAGGAGGAACCAAGATTATGCCAGATGTACGTATCACGATCGATGGTAAGGAGGTTTCGGTACCTGCGGGAAGCACCGTTCTCGAAGCGGCAGAGGCTGCGGGGATCGAGATCTCTACATTGTGTGATCATCCGGCGGTAGAACCCATCGGTGCCTGCCGCATGTGTCTCGTGGAAATAGAAAAGCAGCGTGTGTTGCAGCCCGCGTGTACCTTTCCCGTATCGGATGGTATGGTTGTCCACACGCACTCGGAAAAGGTGATCAAAGCGCGTCGTTTTGTGCTGCAGTTGCTTTTCTCGGAACGCAACCATTTCTGTATGTACTGCCAGATGAGTGGCAGTTGTGAACTCCAGGATCTCGCGTATGAGTACAATCTGGATCACTGGACGTATGAGAGGCCCTTTCCCCAGCTTCCGGTCGATGCCTCGCGCGAATACTTTATCATGGATCACAACCGCTGCATTCTGTGTCGGCGGTGCATCCGTGTATGCGATGAACTTGTGGGCAACAAGACGTTGGGCATCAAGAACCGTGGAACCAACAGCATGATCATCGCCGATCTGGATATCCCCTTTGGTGAATCGAGCTGCATTTCGTGTGGTACCTGCCTTCAGGTATGTCCCACCGGGGCATTGGCCGACCGCGCCAGCGCCTATATGGGCGCCGAGGACGAGATAGACAGGATCAAGTCGCGGTGTGTGGCCTGCAGCATAGGCTGCGGCGTGGAACTCATCGTGCGCAACAATCGCGTCATTCGCATCGAGGGTGATTGGGATGCAAAGCCGAATGACGGTCTGCTCTGTGAGATAGGGCGATTCCATCCCCTGCATGAGCAACGTCGGCGGGTATACAAGCCCCTTGTCAACGGGGAAGATGGCTTGCAAGAGACGAATTGGGAGGAGGCCGTGGTCCTGGCCGCCGAGAAGGTAAAGGGTGCGGGCGAGGATCTCGTTGCGGTCGTTTCGGATTTTGCCTCTATGGAGGCTGCTGAAGCCATAGTCGATCAGTTGCCAGGCCAGCAGGTGGCTATGGACGGCCCCGCGCCGCGCGTGGAGAGCGCACCACTGTCCACGCTGGATGAGGCCGATCTCTTTATCGTGGTCGATACCGATCTCACCGTCGATTATCAGGTGGCGGGTTTTGCCATAAAGCGGGGCTTTCGTCACAGGGGCGCCCGACTTGTCATCATAGACGACGAGGAGAATGGGCTGGATCCCTGGGCTTCTGAGAAACTCGCTTTGCAAGAGGCGAAAGAGGTTCTGGACAGGGCCGAGGACGCAGAGTATCCCGTCATCATCTGCGATATGGAGGGTGTCGAGTTGGCACAATCCCTATCGGCAGGTCTTTCCGATGCCGATCTGGTCGTTATGGCCCCTGGAGGAAACAGCCTTGGTCTGAAGGAAGCGGGCATAGAGAGAGCCTTTGAAGAAAGCGAAAAGGCATCTGTATACTATGTACTGGCTGCTGAGGCGCCAGAGATGGATGAGGCCCTGGCAGGTGCTCTGGACGAGGCCGATTTCGTGATCGTGCAGGCTTCTTTCCGGGAGCCCTGGGAAGAGGTGGCGGACGTGATACTGCCCTCTCCCATCACCTCGGAGAAGGATGGCACGATGATCAATACGGAAGGGACTGTCGGGCAAATAGTGGCCGGCGTGGACAGGTCGTTGCCCGGTGAGGAAAGAGTTATCGAGAGGATCAACAGGCACATTCGGGCGGCCGCTCCCTCTGCCGGGGAATAGCCGTCGGATCTGTGGCCTTGAACATGAATATAAATCCAGTATAAAGCAATCCGGCAGTGATCTTTGAGGAGGATACATAGTGGCAAAAGTAACAGTTTGCACAGATTGGTTGGACGTCTGCTCCGGCTGCCATATGTCACTTTTGGACGTCGACGAACGCCTTGTGCAGCTATTGGAGCATATACAACTTCTCTCATCGCCCATCACGGACCTGAAACATCCCCCCAAAGAAGGATGTGATATAGGTATTCTGACGGGAGCGGTGAGTAATGACCACCAATTGGCGGTGGCCGAAGAGATGCGCGAGCGATGCGATCTGCTCATCTCCCTGGGAGATTGTGCAGTGTTTGGCGGGATCTGTACCATGCGCAATTTCTTTGACGTGGAGGATGTGTTAAAGAGGGCCTACGTGGATACAGAAAGCACGGCCCCCGGGCAAGGGGTGCCTCGTTCGACCGAGATCGCTAAACTGTTCCCCCGCGTCAAGGCTGTAAACGATGTGGTGGAGGTCGATCTGCACGTTCCGGGTTGTCCCCCGCCGGCCGACGGGATTTGGTTCGTTCTCACCGAACTCTTGGAGGGCCGTATTCCCGTCATTCCAGAAGAGTTGTTGACCTATGATTGATAGATGTGGAAGCCGCTTGCTTCACAGGCTTTTTTAAATAGGAGAGATAGATAATGGGTCGAAAAATAGCAATTGAACCAGTAACGCGTATTGAGGGACACGCGCGCGTCACGGTACACCTCGATGACGACGGTCAGGTCGAACACGCCTACATGCACGTGGATCAGTTTCGGGGCTTTGAAAAGTTTTCCGAGGGGCGTATGTACTATGAGATGCCCGTGATCACGCCACGGATCTGTGGTATCTGCCCCGTGAGTCATCATCTGACTTCGGCCAAGGCGTGCGATGAGCTGGTGGGGGCCGAACCTCCCAGACCAGCCACGTTAATGCGCAGACTGCTCCACAAGGGACAGTTGATACAGTCGCACTCCATGCACTTTTTCCATCTGGCCTCGCCCGATCTGCTCCTCGGCTTTGACGCCGATCCGGCCGTACGCAACGTGGCCGGTCTGTTGGAAGTGAATCCTGATTTGGCACTGAAAGCGGTCAAACTGCGCAAGTACGGTCAGGAGATCATCGAGCGCGTGGGCGGGCGCCGGATTCACATGCACTGGGCCGTGCCCGGCGGCGTGAGCGCTCCCCTCTCACAGGAGGATCGAGATTACATACTCTCCCAGGTCGATGAGATGATCGGGTATACTCAGGAGGGGATCGCGATTGCCAAGGATTGGTTGGAGGCCAACCAGGACGTGGTGAAGAACTTTGCCAATTTCTCCTCCAACTATTTGGGTATGGTGAACGACGGCGCCCTGGAAGTGTATGATGGTCCTGTGCGCCTGGTGGACAAGGATGGGGAATTACTGGAAGAGTTTGACGGGCGAAACTATTTGGACTATATCGAAGAGTGCGTCGAGGATTGGACCTATCTAAAGTTCCCCTACTATAGAGAGATGGGATGGCCGGAGGGGGCCTATCGCGTGGCGCCCCTGGGGCGCCTGAACGTCGCGGAGCGTATCTCGACGCCGCTGGCGAACGAGGAGTTCAAGGCGTTCAAGGCCCTGTCCGACGGACCCGTGGAGCCTTCTCTCTACTATCATTATGCGCGTCTCATCGAGGCTCTCTATTGCATAGAGCGAGTACGCGAGTTGTGCGAGGACGAGGATATACTCTCCCAGGATATCCTCAACACGCGCGTCGATATGCAAGAGGAGGGTGTGGGGGTTATCGAGGCGCCCCGCGGCACCCTGTGGCATCACTATTGGGTGAACGATGATGGCGTGATACAGAAGGCCAACCTCATTGTGGCCACAGGCAACAATAATTGGGCCATGTGCAAATCTGTGGATATGGTGGCCAAGGCCTTTGTGGATGGCAACGATCTGACGGAGGGCATGCTCAACCGCGTCGAGGCCGCCATCCGCTGCTACGATCCCTGTCTCTCCTGTTCCACCCACGCCCTGGGCCAGATGCCCATAGTCATCGATGTCGTCAATGCGGAAGGCGAAAGCGTAAAGCAGTTCCACCGCGACTGATATCGGATACGTGCACATTGCCAAAAAGACACGGCCTTTTGACGTAAAGGGCCGTGTCTTTTACACTCTGGAGAGATAGAGATTCCCACGAATGGGGGGAAAAGATATGTCGATGAAATCGCCGCAGGAGATTATCGCCGCGTCCTGCAATGCCGGATGCGGCAAGGCAGATCTATCCATCGTCGAGGAAGTGGTGTTAGGATTCTTGGCGGGAACCTTTGTTGCCCTGGGGGGTATGCTGGCCATCATGGGCCAGGGAGATGTGAGGCTCACTCTGCCGGCGTTCGCCTTTGCCGGGCTTGGTCCCGTGGGCATCCTGCTGGTCGTCCTCACCGGGGCCGAACTTTTTACCATCAATTGCGTCGTCATGCCCCCCACCTGTTTGGTGGGGGCGGTTCCCTGGCAAAAGATGCTGCACAACTGGCTTTGGGTCTACCTGGGAAACTTGCTAGGCGCTCTGTTCTCGGCGCTGGCTCTGGCCTATGGGACGGGAATCATCAACGTGAATGCCGGCGGTCCAGGCGCAGAGGCGGGGGCCGCGGCGGCAGTGCTGGCAGAGAGCAAACTGACGCCTGGTTGGGGCGCGCTGCTCCTCCGTGGTGTGTGGTGCGGCTGGCTTCTTGGATTGGGCGTCTGGTTGGCTTTTGCTACCGATGACCTCCTGGCCAAGTTGGCAGGTCTGTGGCTTCCCATCGTCGCCTTTATGCTGTTAGGCTTTCAGCATGGGATTGCCAATATCTTTTTTATCCCTCTGGGAATGATGAACGGCGCCGCAGTAGGGGTCCTGCAGTTTCTATTCGGTAACCTGCTGCCCGTGACCCTGGGCAACGTCATCGGGGGCAGTGGCCTCGTCGGTGTGCTCTACTGGTGGTTGTACGCCAAGGAGTAGCCTTCGCTTTCAGAGCAGAAGGAGTTTTGCAGATGACAGAAGTAGCGTTCGCCCGTCCCTGGCGTGCCTGGTCGTTCGATGAGGATGGGGGTGAGGAAAAAGAGATCGAAATAGTGCGTGAGGAGCCCCTTTCCCTGCATATCAACGGAAGACAGGCGGCTCTTTTAATGCGCATGCCTGGCAGGGAAAGGGAGTTGGTGGCCGGCTTTTGCATCAGCGAGGGGCTGGTCAAAGATTTCTCCGATGTGCTGACCATTCAGCATTGTGATCGGACCTCGATCGTTGCTGAGGAGGGCTCGGAGGATGAAGCGGTCATATCGCGCAACCGCGCCCACGTCGTGGTGCGTCCGGAGGCCCTGCAAGAGGAGGCCCGCCTAGAAGTCGTGCGCCTGATCCGCGCGGGCTGTGGCGCCGTGGATGTGGATCGCTCCGAACTACCACTGCCCACGGTGAGCGATGGTCCTGAAATCGACTATCAGATACTCTTTGGTCTTTCGAGGGACATGCGCGACGCCCAGCAAGTGCACAAACGCGTGGGCGGTGTCCATGCCGCGGCTCTCTATGATGTCGCGGGGCAGCGAATGGTGCTTTGCGAGGACGTGGGGCGCCACAATGCGGTGGACAAGGTCATCGGTTACTGTCTCCTACACGAGATATCCCTCTCGGACAAACTGCTGCTCTGCTCCGGTCGCCTCAGTTACGAGATGGTCACCAAGGCCATCCGCATGGATATACCGGCGCTGGCTTCCATGTCCTCTCCCACCTCGTTAGCCGTGCAGATCGCCGACCAGTTCAACCTGACCATGATCGGCTACCTGGGCAGACGGCGCATGACAGTGTACACGCATCCCGAGCGGCTGCGC
The DNA here is from genome assembly GCA_046538105.1 of Anaerolineales bacterium. Taxonomy (GTDB): domain Bacteria; phylum Chloroflexota; class Anaerolineae; order UBA1429; family UBA1429; genus JAWLEV01. Next base: position 24,633 of record JBKHJO010000003.1, read on the forward strand.
GCTCAGTGATCGTTGGCGGCGATGGTAAGACGTGTTAGTCGATATTCCTCGCGACTCGTCCCGTCCTTGGGGTGCAGCATGAGATCATAAGTGCCTGGCGCGATGTCGGGCACGGGAAAACGATGGATATCCCGCACCTTTTCTTCCTCCCGCCACTCCTCCGGGGGGAATCTTTCTCCCGTTATCTGTAAGTCCCTTTCCCACAGGATCTGATCATCTTTCTTCAGATTCAGGATCATCTCGCCGGGGGCGGTATCTCCTTCTGCCTCTCGGGTCCAAAAGAAGATCAGGGTGGCCGTCTCGTCTGGATGTAGGGCATCGGCTTCCCCCTCGTGCTCATGTCCCAGGCGATAGAGGCTGTATCCTAGAAGGCGTAACCGACCCCATCGCGCTTCCGCCCGCATCGGTATATCATGCTGCATATCGAGGGCCGACGACGGTGGTGGGAGGGAGGGGGCCTGTACGGCGATCTCCTGCAGGTCAATGGTGTCCCCTTTCTCATCCCCTCCTTTGACGGGCAGGCGAACTCCATCGGCAAGATTATACAGTCCCACGCGCAGTTGGTGCGCGCCGGGGGGCGTCCCCAGGGGGATGAGGATGCCGTGGTTGTCCGTGATCACCTCTCCCACCTCCCAATCGGTGGTCAGGCGTCTTCCCCCTACGGGCTCGGTGTCCCGTTGGGCCACGATGTTGCCCCGTTCGTCCACCAGATGTAGGAATACCTTGTAACGCTCCGCCAGAGGCGCCAGTGCCTCCCAAAGGAGGGACAGTTGGACGATCTCTCCACTCTCGGGCTGCGGCGTGAGCAGCGTGTAGCCTCGCAGACGCACCTTTTCCCCCAATATGTAATCAGTTCGCTCCCAGAGTTTCCCGCTCGCTTCTCGGGGTACGGCATAGACGAGCAAGCGCAAGTTGCCAAACCAACTGTCCATGGCTTTGTAACAGTGACCATCGAGCCAGCCCTCCACAAACCCCTGGGGATCACTTTCCCGCGTGGCCCAAAAGATGCCATAGATGCGTCGGTGTTGCGCCACGATACCCTGCAGAGCCCGTTCTGTGCGCACCTCGTCCAGGGGACGCTCTTTGGGCAGGGGATACAGGGAAAGATCGCCGTGATAATAGTAATCGACGGTCTCGATCTGGGAGGGAGCGTTGATAACGATGGCATCCTGGGAGGACGCCGTGGCCTCGATATAGGCCACGGCCCCCCGATAGTCATCGCGGAAAAAGGTCTCGTCCGTGTACAGTCCGGCCAGAGAATGGGCCGATGCGACACAGACGGCAAGGCTGAGAAAGGCGGCCACTACTCCCTCCACCCAACGCCAGCCTGTGACCGCGCGCCGTACCAGTCGCCCCAAAGCCAAGATGCCCCGCGCCTGTAGGATATGATATACCGGAGCGACCAGGAGCAGGAATTTTTGTTTGTACATGGGGCGTCTCAGGGAGAGAATGAAGATCAGTCCCAAGGGAAGTAGCAGGTACAGAGCCATGTCTGTATGCAGGGGGGCAATATCCCGTCCTTTCTCGCCATGCGGACGGTGGAGGATGCCTGCCAGGACGAGGAGACATAGTCCTACGGCGTATAATCGGGTACGGAGCCCCCCTTTGACTGTCACCCCCAGGGAAAGGACCCGGCACACGTCGGATGCAAAATAGTCCAGAGAAAAGGCCGCGCGCACGGCGGGCCAGCCGCATAGTGCCTGCCAGGACATAACCAGCCAGGGGAGATAGATGGCAATCACGATACACTGCACAGCACCCCAATAAAGGAGTGGAGGCCATCTCTTTCTTATTATAGTTTGTTCCCCTTTGCGGGTAGTGCCCCATAGCCAACGTACAGAAAAGGCCACATTCTGGGTAAAGAGTAGAGCGAACCCGAAATAGTGAGTGTAAACGAGGAGGGCGCTGATCAAGATATAGCCGATAGCCCGGAGGATAATCGCGCCCGTCTCCCCTTTTCCTTCACGGTCGCCAAGCAGCGCGTTAGCCAGGCCCTCGTAGGCTAGCATGGAGAGGACGCCAAAGAGGGCCAGGAATATGTACATGCGCGTCTCTTGGGAATAGTAGATGGCAAAGGGGGAGATGGCGGCCAAAAAGGCGGCCAGGAAGCCGGAAATCGTGCCAAAGGGGCGGGCCAGGAGATAGACGACGACCACCAGGGCCACCCCCCCCAGGGCGCTGAGCGCACGGACGCCCCGCTCGCTGGTGCCGGCGAGCCTTACCCAACAGTGCAGCATATAGTAGTAGAGGGGGGGGTGGATATCGTGGGAGGCGTTGCGCGTGATGGTGGTCAGATCGCGCTGGGCCAGGGCCACACTCGTACCCTCGTCGTTCCACAGGCTCTGGGCTCCCAGCCTGTGAAAGCGCAGGGCAAGGGCCAGAAGGAGGATGACGAGCAGGATCAGAGCGTTGTGGCATCCCTTTTGTCCCCGAATGCGCATCATCTTTCTATGGCGTCCTTCCCGCCGGGTCACTGCGCGCAGGGGCATCTCCCCTGTGCAGGGGGCTGGCCACCATGAGAGCCGCGCCGCCGATGATGAGGGTACCCAGGATCATGCCCACGGTTTTCCCCAGACCCGCGTTATTATTGCGCTGGACGATCAGACCGTCCAGCGCCAGGGTCCCTTCCTTTACACGAAGGTGGACATGGTGGCGCTCGTCGGCCAATCCCCGCGCGATGGGGATGACCAGCGTCTTCTCGCCGTCGGCGTCGTGATCACGGATGCTTGCGAGAAGTTCAGAGGGAATACCATAGATCTTCTCTTTTTCCTCCCCGTCGATGAGGATCTCCACCCCACCCAATATTTCGGACGGGGAACCAGCGTGCCGTACGGCCAGGCTCAGATCGGTGCCCTCAAAGTAGAAATCGAGAGCGGCGTCCTCGCCTCCCAGGGCATAGGCGCCGAGCACGGACTTTTTATTGGCGACCCGTTGCCAACCCTCCTCGCCCTCGCTACCATAGTCGAGGGCCCAGTGATTCTCTTGATGGTAGCCCACGTTGAGGACGGGCGGGCGACTGGCGAGTTGGTACATGGCATCGTACACAGGAAGGGGGGTAAAGTCGGGTTCCATCATGCGGAAATAATACCAGGCCTGATCCCTTTCGGCGTCGGAGGGGCGGCGGAAGAACCAGTAGTTCATCACGCCCATCCAGGGCCACTCTCGCTCGGCGCGGCGATAGGCCTCCAGGGCGTATATGGCCTGACGTTCCTCGGTCACCCGTCCGTAGGAGGGAAGGTCGGGGAACGATTCGGGAACACTGTTCCAGCCCACCTCGGTGGCCCAGATGGGTTTGCTCACGTCGCCGTGGCGCACCATGATCTCGCGGATCAGTTGGGCCCGCGAAAAGTTTGTATAACGTGGCGCGGCGCGACGGTCATAGGGACCCGTCCACAGCCCATAGACCATGGCTCCCATGATGTCGAAATAGTCCTTGGCTCCCGCCCGATACATGCGCTCCAGGTAGAGCAGGTCGCTCATGTTGCGCCCTCCCCTTTCCGTCGTCTGGGCCAGCCCGGCGGCGAGGATCACACAGTTGGGATCGGCCTCTTTGGCGCGAAGGTAGGCTACTCTTAGCAGTTCCGTGTACGCTTCAGGGTCGACGTCCTGTTCTCCCCATTCGGGATGGATGTTGGGCTCGTTCCATATCTGGTAATAGCGCACGCGCCCCCTGTACCGGCTGACCACGGCATAGACAAAGTCCCCAAAGTCGGCATAGTCGTCGGGGGGCGCCAGTTCCCAACCTGGGGCGTCGCCCATGCTGCGGCTCCATGCCGGCGGGTTGTCCAATCGCGCGATGATCTCCAGATCGTGTGCGTCCGCCGCATCGACGATATAATCATACTTTTCCCAGGCGCTCTTGTCCCAGCGATGGTCCCAAAAGTCGTCCTTGCCCGCGATCTCGATATCCTCCCATGGGAACTGCTGCCGTATCCAGCAAAAGCCTGCGTCGGAGATGGCCCGAAGCGAGCGATCAACCTTGGCGCGCTCCACCTCCTGTTCCAAAAAGGTGTTGATCCCGTAAGGTGAGACCCCCGTGTGGGGCATGGGCGTAAAGGGATCAGTTTTTGGCACTTTGCGGGTCAACTTTAGATAGGCAAGGATCACCGTGCCCTTGATCTGTTCCCCGAGATCCTCCTCTCCCGTCCAATGTGAGAGGGTACGTCGAATGACCTGTGTATGCTGGGAGATGGCAAGCCCCGGCACGACGAGGGCGATCAACAGGAGGCCGACGACGAAAAAGACGCGGCGATGCTCATCGTGAAACATACCGTTTCCCTCGTGCAGCGTGTCGTGTGTGTTCTTGCTGGGGGCTTTATGGTCGACCATGGCCTATGGGGGCGAACCTACGGCTACTCGGGACGGCGCCGCGTGCTGCGCCGCGGTCGCTTTGGTTTCTCTTTCCCACGATACGTGGGAACTTTTAGATCCAGGATGGTGCAGACGGAGGTATCCAACAGGCGACTCTTGAGGCGGTCGTCCAGTTTCCCCCAGGCCTTGTTGGAGACGGTGAGTACGGTAGGCAACCCGCCCACGTAGCGGTGGTTGAGGATCTGAAAGAGTTTCGCCTGGGCCCAGGAGGTGGCATTCTGGACTCCCAGATCGTCCAGAACCAACAGCCAGGCCTGCCGTACCTCGTTAAAGCGCTGGTCGTAGGAGACAGGGCTTCCCGGGCGAAAGGTCGCCCGCAGATGATCCAGCAGATCGGGCACCACGACAAAGAGGACCGTCATCCCGCTCTGTTTGACGCGGTTGGCCACCGCTGCAGCCAGATGGGTCTTGCCCACGCCGTAATCGCCCCGAAGGAGTATCCAATTCTGCGGATGTTGAGCATACTCTTGTATGGTGCGGATACCCCTTTGCAGGTGTGCCGATTGCTGGGGCTCGATCTCCCCCCGACGCGCCGAAAAGGTCTCAAAGGTCATCCCCCCATAGAGGCTCAGGCTGCCAAAGGTCTCGTCCTTGCCCTTGACGCGAAAGTCGGAGGCATAGACGGGCAGGCGATTGACCAGCGATTGATCCCGCAGCCGGGAGGCCAGGCGGGGGTCCATGTCGTTGAGCAACTGATTGGTGGTGATCACGGTAGGCAGTTCGGCGTTATAGCGGTGATTGAGAATCTGGTACAGTTTTTCCGCGGCCCAGGGCGTCGCGTTGTGGGTGCCCAGATCGTCGAGAATGAGCACCGGCACATTCCGCACCTGTTCAAAACGTTCATCATACGTGACAGGGCTGTTAGGAGCGTAGGTGGAACGCAGATGATCGAGGAGATCGGGTACCACGACAAAGAGAACGGGCCGTCCCTTTTTCACACGGTCGGTGGCGATGGCCGCCGCCAGATGCGTCTTGCCGCAGCCATAGGGCCCAGTCAAGAGAAGCCATCCCAAAGGATTCTCAGCGAACTCTCGGGACGTTTCCAGCGCGTCTCTTAGGCTAAAGGCCACCTCTGGAGAGGCATCCTCGTTTATCTCAAAGGTATCAAAGGTCATACCCTCCAACTGTTCGAGGTTGCTCGTCTTGCGCAGTTCTTTCAACCGCTTGTTCTCGATCTCCCGGCGTTTACAGACGCAGGGCACGGCCTTGCCAAACATGGGATGCCCCACGGGCACATCCAGGCGCACATAGCCCGCCCCTCCACAAAAGGGACAGTCCTCGTTTTTCCCGGTTCTTTCAGGCTCTTGAGAAGTCATTCGTGAAGATGATCCTCATGGAAAGAGTGAGAGAAACTGGCTGGCGCTTGCCATCGTCTCTGACTCGGGCACCGTGTCACGTCTTGCCCTCCCGATCCCAGCGCTCCAAGATGGCCTCGATGTAACGCCAGTTCCGCGCGTTGCGTTCCACCGCGATCTGAAAGGCCTCCTCGATCCAATCCTGAGGATAATCCCTTTCGGCCTCTTCCAACCTTTCGGCCAGCAGGGGTGTCAACAGCCCGATATTCTGTTCATAAAGTTCAAAGATGTTCGGTCGGGGGCGCTCTATATGGGGCTCATCCACATAGCCCGCCTTTTCCAGGATTAATTCTCCCCGCTTGACCTCCTCGACGGCCTTGCGCCCCTGAGCTGTATTGACGAAAAAGTAGTGTGATGTGCCTTCCTCGTCAGAGATATCGAGTTGCAGCAGCGTGCCCCGCCTCACGGCACGTTCCAGAGCCTTTTCGAGCACCTTTTCCGGGTCTTGCTCCTTCTCCTCGTCGACACAGCGCAGCGCGGAAAGGAGCAGCCCCTCAGCCTTTAACTCCTTCAGGGTCAGATAGCGGGGGTATCCTTTCTGTCGATGCAGGAACCAGAACATGAACAGGGTGAGTTTAAGTTCCGCCAGATTATCGATCTTGGGCAGGAGATCCGTATAAAAGAGATTGGGGATGGAGGTAAAGCGAACCTTGCCCACGGGAAAGCCGACGAACGATTTCATAATGGACCAAAGTCGACGTCACTAAAGTACTCCTCCTCCACACTATGCAGTTCCAGATCCGAGAATTGTGTTCTGGAGGGATCGAATCGCAACGATACGGTATCGGTGGGACCGTTGCGGTGCTTGGCGATGATGATGTCGGCGATGTTCGCCCTGTCCGTATCCTCGTTGTACACCTCGTCACGATAGATGAACATGACCACATCGGCGTCCTGCTCTATGGAACCGCTTTCACGGAGATCCGAGAGGACCGGGCGTTTATCCTGGCGCGATTCCACAGCGCGCGAGAGCTGTGAGAGAGCCACGACGGGGACCTTGAGCTCGCGGGCCAGGGCCTTGAGGGAGCGAGAGATATAGGATATCTCTTGCACCCTGTTCTGATTGTGTCGTCCTCCGCCCTGCATAAGCTGCAAATAGTCGATGATGATGAGGTCGAGGTCGTATTCGGCTGCCAGACGCCGCGCTTTGGTGCGCACCTCCATGGGGGAGGGTGCCGGGGTGTCATCGACGAACATAGCCGTCTCTGAGAGCGTGCCGCTCATGCGCGTGAATTTCTCCCACTCTATCTCATCTATACGGCCCAAGCGCAGGCGCTGCGAGTCGATATCCGTATTGGAGGCAATCATGCGCTGTACGAGTTGCTCTCCAGCCATCTCCAGGGTGAACATGGCCACCACCGAGTTGCTGTCCAGCGCGGCGTTACAGGCGATGTTCATGGCCAAACTCGTCTTACCCAGCCCGGGGCGCGCGGCGATGATGACCAGATCCGAGGGTTGCAGACCGCCCAACAGGCGGTCGAGGTCGGAAAAGCCGGTGGGCACGCCCAGCGACTCGTCGCCGTGTTCCACCAAGAACTCGACCTTGTCATAGTACTCTTTGATGATCTCGCTGATGGGGACCAGGGATCTGCTGATGCGCCGACGCGATACCTCAAAGAGTATGCGCTCCGCCTGATCGATGACCTCATCCGCGTCTTTGTGATCCCCGTAAGCCAGGGCGGCGATCTCACCCGCCGCGTCAATCAGACGACGCATGAGACTGGTGCGTTCGACGATATGTCCGTAATGTTCCACGTGGACGGAGGTGGGGACCATATTGATCAGGGAACTCAGGTAAGCCGATCCCCCGATGAGATCGAGTTCATCGCGACGCTCAAGTTCGTCCACCACGGTGACAAAATCGGCAGGCAGGTGCCGCTCGTGCAGCGAGCGCATGGCACGATAGATGACCTGATGGGCCTCGCGATAAAAGTCCGAACTTCTGAGAAAACTGGAGACCCTGACGATGGCGTCAGGATCGATGAGGAGGCTTCCCAATACGGACTGCTCTGCCTCGATATTTTGGGGCGGAAGACGGTCTGCAGACATTTATTCCTCTTCTAGGTCGTCGAGATCCAAACCATCCACAAAGTCTCGGAAGACATCGAGATCCTCGCCCGTCATCCCTTCCATCTCCTCGCGGACGTCGGGAGAAGGCACGATACCCGCCTTCTCCATAACGCCTTCTTCAGCATAGATGGGCACCTCGGTGCGCACGGCCAGGGCGATGGCATCGCTGGGGCGCGAATCCACCAGGTTCAGTCTATTTTCCTGCTCTATGGCGATCCTGGCATAGAAGGTATTGTTGCGCAGATCGTTGACGACGATATGTTGCACCTCTCCTCCAAGTTCCGAGATCATGTTGGCCAGCAGATCGTGGGTGAGGGGGCGGGGAACAGTTCCCCCCTGCAAGCGCATGGCAATGGCCTCGGCCTCGTTGGAACCTATCCAGATGGGAAGATAGCGATCACCGTCGTTCTCTTTGAGAAGGACGATCCGATGTCGAGAGAGCAGGCTATAGAGCACAGCATGTACGCTCATCCCAATCACTCTGGAACGCCCCCTTTCTATCTATAGTGTCGTCTAAAAAAAGTATACCACAACCGCCGGGGCCATACAATCTGGAGAAAGGATTTTTGGTCTGGAATTTTATTGATAAAACCGGGGATACATGCTATAATGATCAATAAAATATGGATGTCCTGCACATAGGAGCGGGAGGAGCCTTTACCTTATGGAGTGTCCAAATTGCGGAACCTATAATCCCAAGGACCGCGAGACATGTTGGCGATGCGACGAACCACTACCCAACCCCGAGCCCGAAAAGGAGCGGAATCCCCGCAAAAGGGCTCAGACGTGGCTCTATGTGGCCATCGCCGTATTCTTGTTGATAAGCCTTTTGCAGATGTGCGGTGTTGAGTTGCCCTTTGGCCCCCAGATACCGACTGAACAACCAAGCGGCCACCTCTTGCTCCCCCACTTTGTCGCCTGGTGGAGTTGTATCCTTTTGGCACTCTAGCGTCAGCCCGATGGCGCTTGAAAATCCAAATCCCAGGTCCGTAGTTGAGCCAATCTGGAATAGTCGGTGAGATCGAGCAACAAAGGGGTGACAGAGATGTACCCTTGCGCGAGCGCGCCGATATCCGTCCCCTCTTTCGGTATTCCCGCTGGAGGATCACCCCCAATCCAGTAGTATTCTCTTCCTCGCGGATCGGTGCGCTTGACCAGCGCATCGCGGTAGAGGCGGTGCCCCAACGTTGTGACCTGCACGCCTTTGATCTCTTTTGCAGCGAGGCTGGGCACGTTGACGTTGAGAAGCAGCGGTTCATCCTCCTCGGCCTCCAGCACACGGGAGGCGAGGGAGGCCGTAAATTGTGCTGCCGAACCATAGTCCGGCTTTCCAAAGGTATCCAGCGACACGGCGATGGCAGGGATATCTCCTATGACGCTCTCCATGGCGGCGGCCACCGTCCCCGAGTAGGTGAGGTCGTGGCCTACGTTGGCACCCAGGTTGATTCCCGAGATGACGAGATCCGGCGTCTCCTCCAACAAGCCGAGTAGGGCCAGCGCCACACAATCTGAGGGAGAGCCGTTTGTGCAAAGCGCCTCCGTGCCATCGGCCAGGGTCGTGGCCCAGGCGCGCAGTGGTTTGTGCATCGTCTTGGAGTGTCCGGCGGCGGACCAATTATGCTCGGGGGCGATGATGGAGAGGTCGAGTTTATCCTTTAGAATCTGCACCAGGGTCAATAGTCCCCTGGCCTGGATGCCGTCGTCGTTGGTGAGCAGGATATGAGAGCATTCTTGATGCTTCTGCGGTCTCACCTGTCATTCCCTTCATTATCCTGAACGGGTCGTGGACCATTTTTCGGTGGTTCCTGGCTCTGAGATGCGAGGCGTTTTCGCAGCCGGCGAAGGAGCGCGTCCAGGTGCTTGCGGTACGCCCGCACCGAGTGGGATCGCGTACTCATGATATAGGCGTCCTCATCGTTGTCCGAATAGTAGCCCTCGTGGGTTTTGGTAATCTCAAGGCCGTACTTTTTGTACAGGTTCTGAGCCACAGTGTTGCTGGCACGCACCTCCAAGTTGATGATCCGCGCATCCCGCTGCAGGGCCTTTTCGCAGAGGGAAGCCAATAAAAGTTCGCCCAACCCTCGCCCTCGCCACGCTGGCCGCAGAGCCAGCGTGCTGATGTGGGCCCGGGCGGCGATCATCCAAAAGCCTCCGTATCCCAGAAGCGAGGGATCATCGCCGACACGCCCCAGGAGACGGGCGACGGGTTGTGGAAGAATACCCTCTCTGTGCTCGTCAATCCAGGGTTCGTAGCGCAGCACGAGGTATACCGAGTTTTCGTTGTACGTTATCTCGTGTAAAAAAGCGTACGTCGACCAGGGCAGGGGAAACACCTGCCGTTCGATCTTGTGGACGGTGGGCACATCCTCCCGCTTCATGGGTTCGATCACGTAGGGAAGCCCATCCAGGTTCATGCAGCCTTTTCCAAATTTCTAGGTGAAGGGATTGTGAGCATAGATGGGACCGAGGGTGTCCAGATCGTCGACCTCGCTTTCCTGTAGCCTCTCCCAGGCCAGTTCTGCTAGGTACCCGGCACGCCGCAGCGAACTGGAGAGCGACGTGATATAGATCTCTGGCCCATTGGAGCGGCCCAGTAACCTTTCGGCCAGGGCGTCGTCCACTTCTCCGGCAACGAGGATCGGCTCTTCTTCTTCGATCTCCCATTGTGAGGCGCTGACGATCCGCACGGCGTCCAGTTGTACAGGAAGGCCCTCCTCAAAGCGATAGGGCGCTACACAGATACGCCCGCGGCCCGCCTGGAGCACGGCATATACCGGATACCCCGGGTCTCCTGCAGCATAGGTGACGACATGCAGCGTGGGGATGGCGATGATGGGAATATCCAGCGCCAGGCAGAGTCCCTTGCCGATGCTCATGCCGATGCGCAACCCCGTAAAGGAGCCGGGACCCTTGGCCACGGCTATGGCAGTCAGGTCGTCGGGAATCATCCCCTGTTGCGACAAGGAGCACGCGATGGCCGACAGCACCTCCACAGAATGATTGTTTTCCGAACGCCAACTCTTTTCCACCACAACGCCCGACGTATCATAAAGTGCGATGCTGGCATAACGCGTGGCCGTGTCGATAGCTAGTAACATTACTCCTCAGCCTCTTTTATCTGTATCCGACTCTTTTCCTTGCCCCATAGTATCCCTTTGAGGGAAAGAAGGATCTGTATATATTCCTCGCCCGAGGCTTCGAATTGTATCCTGCGCTTGCTATCATAGTCCAGATAGGATATGGTGATCCAGAGACGTTCCTCGGGCATGATGTCCTGTGCGCGTTCGGCCCATTCGATGATAGTCACGCCGTTGCCGTATATATAGTCCTCTATTCCCAGAGCCAGGGCATCCATATAGTCCTGAATGCGATAGAGATCCACGTGGTACAGATAGGGTCCCGATCCCCGGGGGGCATGCTCATTTATATACACAAAGGTGGGGCTGTGTATCACGCCCTTGACGCCCATCCCCGCGCCGATGCCCTGGGTGAGGCAAGTCTTGCCCGTCCCCAGCGCCCCCTGCAGGCAGACGACGCTACCAGGTTCAAGCAGGTAGCCCAATCTCTCGCCGATGAGACGCGTCTGCTTTGCACTGTGGGTGATAATGTCAAATGAGCGATCGGTCAGAATTGGACTCACGCTTGATCTCCATGTTCATTCTCGTTGGCAAAAGCGGACGGCCTAGTATGGCTTGTATGCGTCTGTAGAACCAAATGGGACTAGGGGAGGATGATTTTCTCTCCCATCAACGCAAAGGTCTTCCCCCCCAGATGTTGCAGCGGCAGCAACTCCTCGTTGTCCGGTACGCGCCAGACGCCATCAAAGGCTTCCTCTTCCACCCACACGCTAACCACCTGGGCGAAAAAGAGGGAATGATCCCCGGGCGTGAAAAGATCCACGATGGCACATTCTATATGGGCCAGACATTCGTCGATCCAAGGAGTATCGATATCCTGTGACGATTCCGTCGTCAAGCCTGTGGACTCGATTTTATCCACATCCTTCCCCGACATTGTACCACACGTCCAGACATGTTCCATGAGGGGCCGTCCTGGGATGTTAAGCACGCACTCTTCGCTGCGCTCAAGCATCCCATGAGTATAGCGTGAGGGGTGTATGGCCAGCATGACCAGGGGTGGCTCCTGGCTTACGGCAGACGACCAACCGAAGGACATGACGTTGACCTGACCTTTGTAGCTTGTCGTCAGCAGGCAGACGGGACGCGGTGCGAGCAGGCGAAAGGCTCCGCTGACTGCAATCTCTTTTTTCATTGGAGTCTTCTCAATTCTTTATTTGCCAAAAGTATGACATAAGGCGCCCATGCTGTCAAGCAATCGCATTTACCATAGAGACGAGGATGGTCACATCAGGCGCTCGGCCACTTTTGGCGCAAATCGTACGACATCCTCGCGCAATTTGAGGAGGGCGAGGTCCCGCGCCTTGCTCTCCAACATGACATCGAAGGATACAAACCCTTCGGTCAACGTCAAAAACCAGATGAACTCAAAGGGATTGACGAAATCGCTGTGCTCCGTCCACGTGGGCGCCTTGGTCCGCGACGTTCCCGGCAGGGAACGCATCTCGGTACGCGGGCTGCTAAAGTGAATCTTGGGCCTGACATCGGCCGGCCACGTATCCAGGGCGCCACACACGGCCTCTTCCATGGGCATGCGTTCAGGGTTCAGGACAAGGTGATGCAGGTTATCAAAGACCAGAGGAATACCACATGCCTTATAGATAGCCCAGATATCTGCAAAGGCGAAACGATGATCGTCGTTCTCCAAGACGAGGCGTCCCTTCACCGACGAGGGCAACGCCTCATAGCGACGCACAAAGCGTTCTCGCGATGTCTGTGGATCCTCGTACACACCGCCGACGTGCACGACGATCACGGCCTCTGGTCCCAGTGCCATGGCGTCGAGGAGATCCGCCTGCATTTCCAGGTATTTCACCGCCCGATGGAGACGGTCCTCGTCCGGGGTGTTCAGGGCGATGCCATAGGGATGAAAGGAAAGACGGATATCCCACTCACGTGCCATATCTCCCAGGGCAGCCAGTTCAGTTCGAGAGGCGGCGATTTGCGTCCGTATCTCGTCCTCCGAAAGCCGCAGCGCGCCGGGAAGCAGATCCCCATGCATGCGGTACATGTGTATATCGTTGACATGGAGATAATGAAGAATATCACGGAGATAGGCCAGGCTCATGCTCAGATTGGGCTCGCGATATGGAGGACGGCCATCATGGGAAGGGAGGTCGGGGGTTCCGTATACGCGCACCGAAAAACCAAGCCGTACAAGCCCTCGCCCAGACGAAAATTCTGATAACATACACCCCTCTCATCTGTCCGTACGGGAGGTATCAGTGCCCGGCGGGACGATCTTTTTTTGCCGGCGGTCACGATTCAAGGCCAGCAAGAAAAAAAAGTCAGGGATAGCCACGCCTGTAGAATAGCCGAAACCATTCCACGGATCAAGCAAAAAGTTGACGAGCAAGACAACAAAAGAGTTGAGATATTCTGGAAGAATATCTCAACTCTTGGTTCCTTATCGTATTGTATAGAAGGGCTGGAGACCCACGATGGGACGCGTGAGATCAGGTCAAATAGTCGCGCAGTTGCCGACTGCGTCTGGGATGTCTGAGGCGATCCAGGGCCTCGTGTTCGATCTGGCGAATTCTCTCCCGCGTCAGGTCGAACTTTTCTCCCACTTCTTGCAACGTATAGTTGCGCCCATCGTGCAGGCCAAAGCGCAAGCGCAGAATGCGCGCCTGACGGGGCGTAAGGGTGCTCAGGACCTCTTCCATCTTGTCCTCAAGCAGATTCTGATACGCCGAATCGGAGGGAGAGGGTGCTTCCTCATCGGGGATAAAACTTCCCAACTCGCTATCTTCCTCCTCGCCAACGGGCTTTTCCAGGGACAGAGGCCGCTGGGAGACCTTGAGCATCCACTGCACTTTGTGGGGCGGAAGATCGATCTCGTCCGCGATCTCCTCTGCCGTGGGCTGTCGTCCCCAATCCTGCTCCAATTGCTGGGCGACCTTGTACACCTTGCGGATACGATCGCTCAGATGTACGGGCAAACGAATCACCCGACCCTGATCGGCCAGGGCGCGCGTGATCGCCTGGCGAATCCACCATGTGGCATATGTGCTGAAGCGATGGCCACGGTGGTAATCGAACTTTTCCACCGCCTTGATGAGCCCCAGGTTACCCTCCTGAATCAGATCCAGGAAGGGCACTCCCTGGCCTGTATATCGCTTGGCGATACTCACCACCAACCGCGTGTTCGCCTGGATCAGGTGAGAACGCGCCACCTCACCCTGATCGACGAGATCGTAGAGGCGCCGCCTCCCCTCTTCGGAGAGATCGCCATTCTCTTCCAGTTTTTTCTGCGCCTCGCGTCCCTCCTCGTACTGACGTGCAAGGGTCACCTCCTGCTCGGCAGTGAGCAGGGGAACGCGCGCCATCTCTTTCAGATAGAGGCTGATGCTGTCCTCTGTGGAAATCTCGCTGAGTTTGGCCGGCTTCTTGGGCTGGACACGTGCCCTGAACTCATCGTCTTTCTCGTCCTCTTCATCCTCATCTTCATCTTCAAAGGATGTCGAGTCCTCATCTCGCCCCTCGTCGTCATACAGGACATCGATGTCCTCTTCTTCAAGGCTAGCAAATATCTCCTCGATCTCGTCAAGATTGTCTTCTGCATGTGGAAAGTGTTCCATGAGATCATCGAGGGTAAGATAACCCTGCTCTCTGGCCCTTTCCAAAAGCTCTTCGTACTCTTTGTCTACAATCGTTTCCATCATTATTTAACCACCCGGGGTAAACTATGAGTATACACTATATAATACGGCACTGCTTCCCAAACCAAACCGCCGACGCATAGCCATCGGCGGAGGCAAACGAATCTTCAATATATGCCGACAGGATTGTCTAATGCGCTGCCACAGAAACGCTCCCTATCAACGGTTTTTAATTCTTTACTATTATACCATATTTTTTGTGTTTCGTCAAGTACTTTACAGAACATAAAAAGTACTCTGCCAGCCGCGCAAAACTTTCCTCGGCACCATGAATGCAGCAAAGGCATCAGCCCTATATTATACGGGAGGATCCCTTTTTTGTCAAATCACCAAAAAGGGCCCTGGGGCGAAAATGATGTCACATGCGGTGTCCCGCTCAGGTAGAGCATGTGTGAATAGCCTACAAGACTGGTCTCATCATACCCAAATGATCGTTTCTGTGTTAAAATCGGGGTGGTCAAACATGTTGGTCGGAACTGAGACCCATCATTCCACCGCATCGGTAAAGGATCTTGGCTGAGTAGCGGCTTTTGCAGGTGCTCGAAGTAGAGATGAGCCGGTTCAAAAATGCAACGTTGGTATCGCGTTAAAAGGATCCTGGGATAGGGGGGAATATGGTGGGGAAAAGTCAGGGCACCCAGCAATAACCAAAGGGGCTGTCGTGGTTGCCTGCTAGTCCTCGTTATCATCATCGTCGCAGTGGTCAGCCTGTGGTTTTTGGCCACGGTTGCCCTGCGGGTAGCCGGCCTGCTACCGCCAAGTGCGGAAGAATATCCTGGGGCACCGGACCCGGTCGCGAGTGAGGGCCTGGAAACGACCCTGATCGACGCCGGCATCGAGGGGGCACGTGTCGTGGCTTTTCCCATCAAGGGAAGCGATGTGCGTTTTCGGGTAGCGGGCTTTGGCGAACTGGCGCGAACCTTAGATATAAAGGAGAACGGGTTCGATGCCCTCCTCTGCCTGGGTAACTCGTTGCCCCACGTGTTGACGTCCGAGGATCTCACCGCGACCCTGGCGGGCTGCTTCTGATTCAGAATCGTAATTTTGATATGGTACTGGCGGATCGAAAACGCTGGATGGGACCGCGGTCCCGTGGCGAGGGGAATAAGGAATGGCTTTTTCTACGCTTCTATGACTTTGAACCCCGTGAACGGCTCCGCTTTAACCCGATAACCCTGTAAAGAGAGGGGGACGGGGACTGGAGCCAGCATGTGATCTCGACAGAGTTATGGGCACTGCGCCAGGCAAAAGTAGTGAGCGCGCTGACAGAGACGGCCTACGAAACCATCACCTGCTACGGCGACATAAAGGGCTCGCCTTTCGATGCCGACAGCAGTCCCAACCTCATCGTCACCGCCCGCCGCCCGGCCTACCGTCGTACACATATCGACACTTGTTGGAGACGATACAGGACATCATCCATATCCGCACGCTGGAGGGGGAGCGCCGGCCGCTGGGCGACTAGAATTCCTATCCGCCGGAAGAGAGTCTTTCAGTGGATAGGAAAACCCTTCACATCTCTTTTTGGTCATCTAGCAGGGCTAGCCCTGCTCCCTCTGCTCCGCCCACCAGGCCTGAAAGCGCTCCTCCATCTCGGGACCCATGGGATAGAGACCACGCTGGGAGTGGCCCCTGGCCAGCATGAGACGGATGAAATTCTCTCGCGCCTCGAACTCGAGGATCTCCTCCACCACGTGATCCACCATGCCCTGGGGGATGACGACGAGACCATCGTCATCCCCGACCATGATATCCCCCGGGCAGACCAGGGCCCCGGCGCAGCCGATGGGCACGTTATAGTCCACGTTATACACCGTGCCCCCGGGGCTTGCCGCGCCGAGACAGAAGACGGGCAACTCGCGCTCCAGGATATGGGGCTTGTCGCGCACGGCCATGTCGCAGGCCAGCCCGGCCGCCCCCATCTCCTGGATACGCAACGTCAGCAGATCGCCAAAGAGCCCCTCATCAGTGGCCCCCCGTCCGTCGAGGACGACCACGTCGCCCGGTTGCACGGCATCGATGGCGTCATCGGGATGGCCGGGGAAGGCCGTTCCCTCGGCGTAGGCGATATCGCGCCCGATATCACCGCGATGGGGCACACTGCGGATGGTGAGGGCCGGGCCCACCATCTTGGACCCGCGCCGCAAGGGCTTGAGGGGCATCCAGATGTCGCGGATGCCCTGCCGTGAAAAGATAGTGGTGAGGGTCGCCGTGCTGGCTCGGCGCAGGACATCGATAGTCTCTGGGCTGGGGCGTTCAAAATCCGGTCCGCGCATATGTCCTTCCTCCTAGAGATCATATCTTCTCATGTACGACCGGCGCCTTATGCTATGTCTCAGCGGGCTCTGCGTAGTTGACGCCGGGCAGGCTGCCGCCGGGCGGACGGTGGTCGCTGAGATAGTGCTCGCGAAAGGACTCGGTGCGCGCGCCGATGTAGGGACACTGGTTGTTCATAAAGCGATTGAGTAATCTCAGGCGCATCTCTGCCACCTTGTCGGCATACTGCGCGTCATAGAACAGATTGTCCAGTTCGTGGGGATCGTTGGTCAGATCATACAGTTCGCCGATCCCCAGGTTGGGAAAGTGGACATACTTCCAGTTCCTGGTGGTGATCATGGCCACATAATCCCGCGAATCTGGATCCCGGGGACCATGCATCTGCGGATTGATGCGCAGATCGATCTCGGAGAAAGCGTCGTCCCGCCAATCGTCGACCTCGCCCTCGGCGAGGCCCACCAGGCTGCGTCCCTGCATGCCAGGGGGTCTCTCCACCCCAGCCACGTCGAGGAAGGTGGCCGGCAGATCAATGGCCTCCACCAACTCCTCGCAGACCACCCCCTGGGGAAAGCGTTCGGGATAGCGGATCAGATAGGGCACGCGCACCGAACCCTCGTAAAAGGTCACGCCGCTTTTGTAGAGGAGCCTGTGATCGCCCAGATGATCGCCATGATCGCTTGCGAAGGCAATCATGGTGTCGTCGGTCAATCCTTTTCCCTCGAGGACGCGCAGGATCTCGCCCACCTGGTCGTCGATGAGGGAGATGAGCCCATAATAGTTGGCCACCATCTTGCGCATCAGGGGTTCTGTGGCCTCGTCATAGCCCCGCTCCTTTTGGAACTGAAGCTGGGTGGGCTTGTTCTCCAATTCCCCCTCTTTCCACACCGGCAGGGGCACCTCATCTGGATCGTACATGGTGTCGTAGGGTTCCGGGGGATCAAAGGGGAAATGGGGATTACAGAACGAAACCCAAAGGCAGAAAGGTTCATCGCCGTCCCACGCTTCCAACCATTCGACGGCCCGGCGACCGACAAAGGCGTCGATGTTCTCCTCGGCCGGCAGGGCCTGGGTATAGATGCCAAAGGGTAGTTCTTCTCCTTTGGCGTCGTGCTGCCTGCCGTCAAGCCCTTTAGCCCTGAGATAATCGGTGTACTGGTTATTACGGTCAGCCTGCCCCTCCACCAAATCCAGATAGCAGAAGCCAAAGGGGCCCCACTTGGGCATCATGTGCATCTTGCCGATGGCGGCCGTATAGTAGCCGGCACGGCGAAGGTACTCCATAAACGTCTGTTCCTGCTCATGGGGCGGAATGCCGGTGCAGTTGATGTTGCAGCCGTGCTCGGAACAGTAGCGTCCCGTCATGATGGACATGCGCGAGGGCATGCACATGGGGTTCTGTACATACCCGCGGTCAAAGCGCACCCCTTCCTCGGCGATGGAATCTATGTGTGGCGTGCGCAGCACGGGGTTGTCATAGCAGCCAAGACAATCGTAGCGCTGTTCGTCGGTGGCGAAGAACAGGATATTCGGTCCCTGCGCGGGCATGAGAGCATCTCCTTTCGATAAAGATGACAGCAACTGACGGTGGGTATTATACAGCATGGTGTGTGGAAGGGATAACGCATTCTACATCCGATTGACAACACCGTACGGCCCTGAGAAAATGACCTGGGCATGTTTTGTGACGAGGGAGAAATGAGAAGATGAGATACAGAGAACTGGGGAAAACGGGAATCCAGATCTCCGAGCTGGGTTTCGGCTGCGGGGCCGTAGGCGGGCTTCTGGTGCGAGGCGACGAGGAGGAGATGGTGCGCGTGGTGGCGCGGGCCATCGAGTTGGGCATCACCTACTTTGACACGGCTCAGGCCTACGGCGACGGCACCTCGGAGGCTAACCTGGGACGCGTGTTGGAGGAACTGGACGCCGACGTGGTGGTAGGAACCAAGGTACAGCTCACAGCGGAACAGATGGCGCAGATCGACGAGGCAGTGCCGGCTGCGGTGGAAACGAGCCTGCACAGATTGAGACGGGAACGTATAGACCTCATGCAGTTACACAACCGCATCGTCGCCCAGTGCCATCCCGAGCGCGGCTGGGTGAGCGTGGAGGACGTGGCCGCTGTCGTGGACGCCTTCCGTTCCCTGCAGGCCCAAAATAAGATTCGCGCCTGGGGCATCAACGGCCTGGGGGAAACCGAGGCCCTGCATCAAGCCATCACCACCACAAAGACTTGCACTATCCAGACCTGCTATAACCTGCTGAATCCCACAGCGGGCAGGGAAGTGGCAGAGGGCTTTCCCTTTCAGGATTACGACCAGCTCATCGACCGCGCTGTCGAAGGGGGTATAGGCCCCATCGCCATACGTATCCTGGCCGGCGGCGCCCTGACGGGAACCAGCACGCGGCATCCGGTGGGCGCCGAATCCGTCTCTCCCATCGCCACGGGGGAGGACTATGGAGAGGACGTACGCCTCGCTCAAGGATTCAATTTTCTCGTGGAGGAGGGTCACACCGAGAGCCTGGTCGAGGCCGCCATCCGCTTTGCCATGGGCAAGGAAGAACTCTCGACGGCCCTCGTGGGCTTTTCGAGTATGGAGCAGGTGGAGCAGGCCGTGCGGTATGTGGAAAAGGGGCCATTGCCGGAAAAAGCTCTCGCGCGCCTGCCCGAGATATGGGCGGAGATGGGGCAGGGGTGAGAGGGCTACAACGCTCGTTCATACAGACGGTGCACCTTGTAAAAGTCGACGCCCAGTTTTTGCAGCTCGCGCAGCATCTTGTCGTTGTCACCGCGAATCTGCACCAGTTCGGCGTGCTCGAAATCTCCCATCGTGACGCTCCTGGCCAGTTCGCTAAAGAGAATCGCCGTGCCTCCGCCGCCGCGATACTTCTCTGCGATTCCCATGCCATTGATGTTGATCCACTTGGTACGCCGCTTCTCCCGCCACAGATGCCACCAGCCCAGGGGCAAAAGCCGCCCCTGGCAGCGCTGCAGAGCCGCCGATACGTCGGGATAGGCCAGCAAAAAGCCCACCAATTCCTCCCCTTTGGCCACCGCCTTGATCAAGCGGGGATCGACAAAGGCCAAAAGGCGCCGGGCCAGCATGGTGATCTCCTTCTCTGTCAACGGGATACTGTCGTCGTTGCTACCCAAAGAGTCGTTAAACAGGCGGCGGAATTTGGGCGCCAGGGCGAGCAGATGACGCCGAGAACGGAAGGAGATCACCCGCAGGCCACGTCGCTCCTGCACGCGCTCCGAGAGGCGATGTATCTTTTCTGGAAAACGGACATCGCACGGCAGATATCCAGAGAGGATGTCATCCACCTTGCGAAAGTCGACATCCTCGACCAAGTTCTGGTAATAGGGAAGGGCATAGGGAATGCCCAGAGCCGGCCGATGCGAGAATCCCTTGATCAGCAGCCCGAGGCCATCGAGATGGCTGAAACCACGCGGCCCCCTGATACTATGCAGCCCCCGCTGACGCGCCCAGTTGAACCCCGCCCCAAACAGGGGCCGCGACGCCTCGAGAGCGTCCCTACATTCGAACAGGGCAAAAAAGGCCGCTGCGTCCCCGTGGGCCTCGTTATAGCGTCGATTATCCAACACGGCCAGGCGTCCCACCGCCTGGCCCCGATCCCGCGCCAGGAAAAAGGCGGCCTCCGAATGCTCGTAAAAGGGATGGCGCACGCGGTCCAGGACAAGGCGCGCCTGGCGAGCAAAAGGGGGCACCCACTGGGGTACGTCTTCATAGAGGGTAAAGGGCAGGGACAGAAACGCCTGAACCTGCCGCCGATCTCTCGTGTCGACTCGCACAATCTCCAAAGGGCACCTCTCAAGAACGACCCAATTCATAACCTCTGGAGATTATACTGAGGCCCATGCCAAACCCCAAACGGATTTGCTGTATGCGATCTTACTGTTACAATGGGCGAGACTGCAAAGCGACGATTTTTGACAAAGGGGCCACCAATTCCTATAATTAGGTTTCCTTTAGAATTTACCGGTAATATATTTAGGATGTACCTAAAATGAGTGCGCAAATGTTGACCGAAAGTTCACAGATGTATCTGCTGGAAATCGTTCGCCTGCGAGATGGGGACGCGCCGGTTCCCCTGTCGCGTCTGGCCGAGGAACTCTCTGTATCCCCCGTCTCTGTGAACGAGATGTGTCGCAAACTCCAGGAACAGGGCCTGGTCATCTATCGTCCCTACAAGGGGGCCTCGTTGACACCAGAGGGAGAGCGCCAGGCCCATCGTGTTCTGCGGAAACATCGCCTATGGGAGGTCTTTTTGGTGGAGAAACTGGGCTATGCCTACAACCAAGCCCACGAGGCGGCCTGTCAACTGGAACACGGCACGTCCGATCTCCTGGCCGACCGCCTCGACGAATATCTGGACCATCCCTCAACAAATCCCCTGGGGCAACCCATCCCCTGTCTGGAGGGCGAAATGCCCCTGCGCAAGACCCTCTCCCTCGCCGAGATGTCCGTGGGACGGGAGGGGCACGTGATACAGTATGAGGATAAGTATGAGAATGGCCGTTCGATCCCACGCGACTTTTTACGCGATAGGGGACTTTATCTGGGCAGCCCTCTCAAAGTGCTGATTACAACCGGAGATAGTATGCTGATCGAAACACCCAAAGGCCAGATCTCCCTGGCCCGCGATCTGGCAAAGGCCATCTCCGTCGAGCCGCACAAAGCCGCGGGATAGCAGGTGGAGGGTATCAATCGACCCGGGCGAAGGTGAATCCCACACAGGGCTCGGCGGGCACCTCGTCACAGTTGCACATGGGTTTAAAGACGGCCGCCTGTACCTCCTGATAGTATTGGTTATTCGTGGTGGCCTGCCAGCCTCCGCTGATCCAATCGTTCAACAGGGAACTCCACACCCGATCCTGTAAATAGATCTCGAGGCTCACACGCGGCTCGCCAGGGGAGACAGATGTCTGGTAGCAGACATCGCGATCTGAGGGGCAGTCGGTCCAGGCTTGCTCCGCTCGTACTTCGATGACCATCTTCCAGTTTCCACCGCCACGCGCCGCATAACTCCAGAAATCCTGAATCCTGGCCACCGATTCTGGACGGGACAGAAAGCCCAGCCCCACGCGATATTGATGCCCATCGCTGCCCTCGACCCACTTTTCCTCTGTGACGTTACAATAGATGTTATTCTCTCCCCACTCGCCGTTATCGATGGGTACGCTCTCCAGCACAGTGACGGGGGCAGGGGTCGCCGTGGGAGCTTGGGGCGTGGCCGTGGGTTGCACGGGGGTATCGGTCGCCGGCATCGGCGTATCGGTGGGTTCTGGCGTGTCGGTTGGTGGAACAGTTGTCTCTGTGGGGGTATTCGTCGCTGTAGGAGGGAGAGACGTGGCCGTGGGAGAGGGCGTGAGTGTCTCGGTCGGCGTGGGAGGAACCTCTGTCGGCGTAAAAGTGACCGTCGGCCGTGGACGCCTGGTAAGGGTGGGTACAGTCGCCACGCGACTTGCCCTCTGGGGCAGAAACAGGGACACGACCTGAACGATGGCCACGACGATGGCCACCCCGACAAGCACATAAAGCAATTTCCTGTTCATACCATCGGAACCTCGCGACTCTCGATCATCACCATTATCCGTCAAGGGTACCTCCTCCCCTATTCAAATGAGGGTATTGTACACAGCCCGAGGGACTATGGCAAAAGGAAGTGAGGTCCTGTTATAGTCCTCATCAGTGTAAATCGGGCCAGGAACGCTTGGCCTGTTGCTGGTAAGGATAGGCCTCCATGGCCTCCTCGTTCAGGGTGATACCCAGGCCCGGTGCCGTGGGCACCTGTATAGTCCCATCCCGCACCCGAAGGGGTTCCACAGCCACCTCCGCACTCGTCTCCTCGAAATTCACAAAGTATTCGGTAATACAAAAGTTGGGGATACACGCGGCGACCTGCAGCGTGGCCGCCAAACCCACGGCGGTGCTGTTATAGTTATGGGGCGCTACGGCCACATAGTAGGGCTCGGCCATGGCCGCGATCTCTTTGAGTTCCAGGATACCGCCACAGTTGCAGACGTCGGGATTGATAATGTCGGCAGCGCCCCGCTCGAACACCTCGCGGTAGGCCGCTTTGGTATAGAGCGTCTCCCCGGTGACGATGGGAATGTCCAGTTGGCGTCTTACCTCGGTCAGGGCGGGGATATTGTCAGCGGGCACGGGCTCCTCGTACCAAAAGGGGGTATAGGCTTCCAGGGCATGGCCTACCCGCAAGGCATGCATGGGTGCCAGCCGCCGATGCCCCTCGATGAGCAGGGCCACGTCGGGGCCTACCGCCTCTCTCACAGCACGCACGTTCTCAACAGCCCGCGCCTCCACTGCCCTGTCCACAAAGAGTCGCCAGGGCCCAGGAAAAGGATCAAATTTCAGGGCGTCAAAGCCCCTTTCGACCATGGCCAGGGCGCGCTCGGCATACTCCCCCGGCGTCCGGGCATGGCCGTACCAGCCGTTGGCGTAGACGTGTACCTCCTCGCGGCAGGTGCCACCCAGCAGTTGGTGTACGGGCACACCCAACGCCTTGCCCAGGATATCCCACAGGGCCTGCTCCAAAGCACTGAGGGCGCTGTAAAGGTCCATGGAGCCCCGGCGCCCGGCAAAGTCCTCATACGCCAGCCGTGTGAACTCCTTGATCCGCCCCGGGTCCCGTCCCACCAGATAGCGCGATAGATCTTGCACGTGTTGGGCGATGTTGCGGTCGCGGTCGAGTTGGGTATAGGCCTCCCCCCAACCTGTTATGCCTTCATCGGTCTCCACCTTGACGTACAACCAGTTCTTGCCCCCCGTCATCCCCGCCCTGTGGCTGACGGGCGAGACGAGAAACGGCTTGACGTCGCTAACGCGCATATTCCCTCCTCGTTGCCTCATTATCTGAGAGCATTCTATATCGAGGGCAACAAGTTGGCAATGTGGAGGAGGCGCGAAAAGCGAGAGAGCAAGTGAAGGCTCGCCAGCCCGATAACCTCACCGAATGGAAAAAAGAGTTTTTGTGATTTGACATTCCCAGGCCATGGCCTATAATAGAGAATAGATACGCGGGTGTAGCTCAGTTGGCAGAGCATCTGCTTCCCAAGCAGAGGGTCGTGAGTTCAAGTCTCATCACCCGCTCTATCTATAGCCAAGCCTCCGAGGGAGGGCCCGCGACTGGGGGTGGGCCCTCCCTCGGAAGTTTGTTTTTTGGGACTGTGGCGTGTTTATCCGCCAGATTAACAGTGAAGATCACGATCTCCAACGTTGCATGATCGTTATTCCCTGAAGGAGTTTTTACTGTGAGCATGGACCCCCGATTTGAGGAACTGCACGGCTACGAGGCCGCAAAGAAGCGATTGAGAAATGAACCAGATCTTCAACCCTATGAGGATATCCTCATGCCCGAATGGGTGGAGAGTACGGAACAGTGGGGCTGGATCGTGGTAACCCCGGTGGCCGAATTGGTCGACTGGGCATCCGACTTTTCGTCCGACGGAACCGACACCGTCCAAGCAGAATAAAGGGCGTCAAGAACGTGTAGGCGTTTCGGAACGGGGGATGCCCGTGTCTTTCAACATGCGTCCATAGGTAGAGGGTAGATAAAGATGGGAATCTCGGACGATGCTCGGGAGATAACACGCGTCCGCCGGTCGAAAGAGAAAGCGCGCGAAACCTACGATAGGATCGCCCCTTACTACCAGGCCATTGCCGGGTTCTGGGAGAGACGGACGAGACGACGCGGTCTGGCAAGGCTGGACATCCAGGCGGGCGAGACGGTGCTGGAGATCGGTTCTGGACCGGGACACAGTATGGTCTCCCTGGCAAGTGATGTTGGGCAGAGAGGTAAAGTCTGGGGCATTGATCTCTCGTTCCGTATGTGTCGCATCGCTCAGGATCGGCTCCGCACACACGATCTCCTGGAGTGGGGACAGTTGATCTGCGGTGACGGCGCGCAGTTGCCCTTTCGGGCAGCCTCTTTCGACGCCCTGTTCACGAGCTTTACCCTGGAACTATTCGATACCCCAGAGATTCCCCGCGTCCTTGCCGAATGCAAAAGAGTATTGAGAGGATCGGGGCGCATCTGCGTCGTCTCCCTGGCCAAACCAGAGGACTTTTATCCTCTGGTTCCACTATACGAGTGGGCCCACAAGCAATTCCCTCGCCTCCTCGACTGCCGGCCCATATACACACAGAGAAGCCTTGGCGAGGCCGGTTTTCAAACACTTGATACAGAGCGGCTTTTGTTGTGGGGGCTGCCAGTTGATATCGTATTGGCTACAACTCCCACGTGACACATCGCTCCATGGAGCAAGCACACTTTGACGCCCCAAAAAGGATGGGGTAATATTCCCTTTGGTAGACAGTTCCATGCACGCTCATCATAGCAAACGATAGGGAGGTGCAGCCATGCGCAAGATCACCATCACCGCTGGCGATGTTTCGATCACAGCCAGCCTGAACGATACGCACACGGCAGACGAGATATGGGATGCGTTGCCCATAGAAGCGTCGGTCAGCACATGGGGCGACGAGATCTATTTTGGTATTCCCGTGCACCTAAGCGAAGAGGACGGCCAGGCTGTCGTGGAGGAGGGCGATCTGGGATACTGGTCCCCTGGTCACGCCTTTTGTATCTTTTTCGGCCAGACGCCTGCCAGCCGAGGTAGCGAGATCAGGCCGGCAAGTCCCGTGAACGTGTTCGGCAAGGTGGATGGGGACGCCACGATATTCGGCGAGGTCTCCTCTGGCGCAAGGATAACCATAGAGAAAGCGGAAGAGGAATAAAAAAAGCCCTACCCCGATCTCGCAGCAGGTATACGAATATGCTGTTTTCCAGCAAGACCCTCAAGTAATTCTTGAGGGTCTTGCTGTGATTGTCAGGTGATAGCACGGCCTTTACAGCCGCAGGCGGGGATCCAGGCCATCGCCCAGCAGGTTAAAGCCCAAGACGGTAAACATGATGGCCAGTCTGGGAAAGAGCACGATGTGGGGTGCGCTAAAGATGGCATATCGTCCCTGCCCCAGCATGGCTCCCCACTCTGGCGTGGGAGTTGTGCTCCCAGCCCCAGGAAATAGCGATCGCCATCTCCCAGCGGTCTGGATGCGATCTCGTACAACGTATCTCCTGCTACGACGGTGTACGTATCCTGCGCTTCCTGTGCACCCACGGGGGCCACGACGAGCAGGGAGGTCGCCAGCAGAACACAAACCATTGCAATGCGATAGATCTTCACGATCTCTCTCCTTTCCTCAGAACATTCGGGCTCGCTAACCTACATTTGAGATTTCCCCCTCCTTTCTCGTCTGCATCTGAAGACTAGTCCTGGAAAGGAACTGGCGCTCCCGCGCCCGCAAAATACACAATGCCCCAAAGCCCCCTCCAGGGACAAGTTATAAATCGGCGCCGGTTTAATATAGAATTCTCTGTGTCAAAGCCGTTTGCAGAATAGGGCGCAAAGCGTATAATATGTAGAGAATTTTCTTGAATACGAGGAAATGATTCATGCGTCGATCCCTTTGTCTTTCGTTGTTCATCGTTGCTCTTTTATGCACCCATCGGGGCTGATGATGGCCAGTAGCCGTACGCCACAGCAGGAGGCAGCATCACAGGCATCTCAGGAAGAAGGACCGACTGCCGCCTTTTGCGTGGATCTGCCCGCCACTACAACACTCTCCCCGGAAGGAGAAGGGGATTCCTCCCAATCCACGAGCACATCTGGTCCAACCATTACGCCACGCCCCACCAAGACTCTGTGGCCCACACAGGCCCCTACCCCGGCGCCGGTGGACGATCCCGGCATGGTCCATGTACCGGGCGGGGAGTTTATCTTTGGCAGTGACGAGGGCAAAGAGGATGAATCGCCGCAACAGCGCCAAGCCAGAGTTCGCATTCAGCACCATCGGTTTCCGTTGTGTGAAATAGCGGCCAGATACGCCCTTTTATTTTTGACCATGTCCTTGGGCTGAACTATCATCGACAAAGAGTCCGATCAAGTGATCAAACCACACCACATAGAAGGAGAGTGAGAATGCAGGCTGCAAAGGAGTGGCCCGAGAGGTATGCCGATAAGACCATGAGTGCACGGGAGGCCCTGCTCCAGATCCGTAGTGGCAGCAGGATCTTTTTGAGTCCCGGCTGTGGGGAACCCCAGCATCTGCTCAACGAACTCGTGGATCTAGGGGGCACCGCAGGACGCCTCAACGACGTGGAGATCGTGCATATGCTCACCATCGGCTCTGCTCCCCACGCGCGCAAGCGCTATGACCGTCACTTTCGCCACAACTCCCTTTTCGTCGGTCCGGGCGTCCGTTCGGCCGTCGCCGAGGGCCTGGCGGACTATACGCCCATCTTTCTCTCCGAGATACCCAGATTGTTCAAGAGCGGTCGCATGCCTCTGGATACGGCGCTCATTCAGGTCACGCCACCGGACAAATTTGGCTTCTGCTCCCTGGGCGTTTCCGTGGAAGCCGTAAAGGCCGCCGCCGAGGCCGCAGATCTCGTCATCGCCCAGGTGAATCCCCAGATGCCCCGCACCCTGGGCGACAGTTTCATGCACATGGAGGACATAGATATCCTTGTGGATTACGAGGAGCCGATCCTGGAAGTAGAGTCCTCCGCCCCTGACGATGTGGCTCTGGCCATCGCCCGCCACGCCACGCGTCTGGTCGAGAATGGCTCCACCATTCAGGTGGGAATCGGAAGTGTTCCAAATGCCATCCTGTACGGCTTGTCCGACAAAAAGGATCTGGGCGTACACACCGAGATGTTCTCCGACGGCCTCATCGACCTGATCGAAGAGGGTGTGGTGAACAACTCTCAAAAGACGTTCCATCCGGGCAAGATACTGGCAACCTTTTGCGTAGGAACGCGCCGGCTGTACGATTATATCGATAACAATCCCATGTTCGAGTTCCGTACGGTGGACTATAACTCATCCCCCATCAATATCGCCCGAAATCGCAAGATGGTAGCCATCAACACGGCGCTGCAAGTGGATATCACGGGCCAGGTTTGCGCCGATTCGCTGGGCTATAATATATACAGCGGTATCGGGGGGCAGGCTGACTTTATCCGAGGGGCGGCGCTGGCGCCAGAAGGAAAACCCATCATCGCCCTTCCTTCCACGGCCAGGGACGGCACCGTATCGCGCATCGTCCCCCACCTAAGCGAGGGAGCGGGGGTGGTGACGACGCGCGGCGACGTGCACTATGTGGTGACAGAGTACGGCGTGGCCTACCTGCACGGAAAGAGCCTGCGCGAACGGGCCACAGCCCTGATCCAGATCGCACATCCCCGCTTCCGCGAGGAACTCTTGGCGGCCGCCAAAGAACGCAAATATCTCTTTGAGGATCAGATTATCCCCGAGGGGGGCGTCTATCCGGTCGAGTTGGAACATACGTTGGAGACGAACGGGCTAGAACTATTCTGTCGGCCGGTCAAGGCCGCCGACGAGAGGCTATTCCAAGAGTATCTGTACGATCTATCGGAACGCTCCGTCTATCTCAGATTTCTCCAGGTGCGTAAAGCCTTCCCCCACGAGTTGGCGCAGCAGTTGGTGTCCGTGGATTACGAGCAGAACCTGGGCATGATATGCACAGAGGGCACGTCGGACACCGCGCCCATCGTCGCCGCGGGGCACTGGATGCTGGATTACGATGACAACATGGCCGAGGTGGCCTTTTCCGTGGCCGACGAGTACCAGCGCAAGGGCATCGGCACCCACCTGCTCCACTTTCTCATGCGCATCGCCAGGGAAAAGGGTATTCGAGGATTCAAGGCCACGGTCATGCTGGGTAACACGGCCATGATGCGCGTGTTTCAAAAGAGCGGCTGCGTGGTGCATACGGACGTGGAGCACAGCGAGGTCGAGGTATGGTTCCGGTTCGATGAGAAGGCGGAATAAATAGAAACCGTACCCATTTGTCAACGTGGGTCAGCCTGGGGAGGAATCATCGCAGATGCCCCGGAAAAGGGGAGAATGTCCGTCTCGTGAACTCGTTTTTTCCTCCATATCGCTACTTCTATCCCCAGGAGGCCGAGCAGTAATGCTCGAAGGCGACCCGGTTTCCATCGCTCACGAGTCCCTCGAACGTTGTCGAGGGGCTTTTTTTTCTTGTGTCGCTGCCACCCGCTCGGCGGCCACGGAGGGACTCTAACCGGCCAGATTTCCAAATTTCATCGAAGCGATATAACATTACACGGATGAACCACTATCAAAGGAGATAATTGCATGTTGGAGATGTTCTCAAATCCCAAATCTGTAGCCGTCATCGGCGCCTCGGCGGATCCTCAAAAGCTGGGCAACGCCGTGCTCGTTAATCTCATCGAGAGCAGCTTTGAAGGAGGAATCTATCCCATAAACCTCAAAGAAGAGGAGATTCTGGGCCTCAAGGCATATCCCTCTGTAGTGGATGTCCCCGATCCCGTCGATCTGGTCGTCATCGTGGTGCCCAGCCAGTTCGTGGCCGATGTACTGGAGGAATCGGGAAAGAAGGGTGTAAAGGGTGCTATCATCATAACCGCCGGCTTTGGCGAGGCGGGCCCCGAGGGCAAAAAGCGGGAACAGGAACTGTTGGATATCGCCGACCGATATGACATGCGCCTCATCGGCCCCAACTGCCTGGGCATCATCGACACCTATATTCCCATGAACGCTTCCTTTGCCGCTGGCACGCCGGAACAGGGGACCATCGCCTTTATGTCCCAATCGGGGGCCCTCTGCACGGCGATCCTGGACTATGCCCTGGCCGAACATATAGGTTTCTCACACTTTGTGAGCACGGGAAACAAAGCCGACGTGGACGAGGTGGCCCTCTTTACGGCCTGGCGCGACGACGAGAACACCGACGCCATCATCGCTTATATCGAGGGCATCAAGGACGGGCCCAGTTTTATCGGGGAAGCGCGGAAAACGGCCCATGAGAAGCCCATCATCGCCGTCAAGTCGGGCAGGACGGCCTCGGGCTCGCAGGCCGTGGCCTCCCACACAGGAAGTCTGGCCGGCTCCGACCAGGCCTACAGCGCCGCCTTCAAACAGGCGGGGATAATACGCGCGGACACAGTGCAGGATCTGTTCGATCTCTCCACGGCCTTTGCTTATCAGCCCTCGCTGCGGGGCAACCGCATCGCCATCGTGACCAACGCTGGAGGCCCTGGGGTGATGGCCACCGATGCCCTGGAACAACAAGGGCTGCAACTCGCCCAGTTCCAATCAGAGACTGAGGAGAGGCTCAAGGAGACATTACCGGCAGCCGCCAGCACACACAATCCCGTGGACGTGCTGGGGGACGCCCCCGCCGAACGCTACGGCGCCGCCCTGCGCGCCGTCCTGCAGGACGAGGGCGTGGATGGCATACTGATCATCCTCACCCCTCAGACGTCCACCGAGATCGTGGAAACCGCCAGAGCCGTGGTCACGGCCGGCATCGACTCGGAGAAACCCATCATGGGCTGCTGGATGGGCAAACAGGAGACCGCCGCCGGGATCTATGACCTCTCCCAAAATCACGTGCCCAACTATCCCTTCCCCGAGCGGGCCATCGCCGCCCTGGGAGCCATGCACAGATATAACAAGTGGAAAGAGCAACCCGAGACAGAGATAGAGACCTTTGAGGTTGACAGGGAGGCCGTCTCAAAGCTATTTGAGGAGGTACGTGAAGACGAGCGGCAGGAGATCGGCGATGCCGAAGCCCAGACCATTCTCAAAGCCTACGGGATCAACACACCAAGATCCACCGTCGCGGCTAAAAAAGACGAGGCCGTGGCTTATTGTGAGGAGATCGGCTACCCCGTTGTCCTCAAGATCGCCTCCCCCGATATCCTGCACAAGTCCGACGCGGAGGGCATCCTGGTGGGCGTGGAGAACGAGACAGAGGTGCGGGAGGGGTTTGACACCCTCATTCAACGGGCCAAGGACTATGACTCTCAGGCCGAGATCTGGGGTATCCAGATCCAGGAGATGATCACCGACGCGCAGGAGGTCATTGTCGGCATGAACCGCGATCCCCAGTTTGGCCCCCTGATCATGTTCGGCCTGGGAGGCATCTATGTCGAGGTGCTGGAAGACGTCACCTTCCGCGTGGCTCCCATGTCCAGGGGACAGGCGAAGCAGATGATCCAGGAAATACGCTCCTATCCCCTGCTTACGGGGGTGAGAGGGCAGGCGGCCTCCGACCGCGAGGCCATCGTCGACACCATCCTGCGCATCGCGCAACTGGCCAGCGACTTTTCCGAGATCGCCGAACTGGACATCAACCCCCTCTTTGTGAGAAAAGAGGGCGAGGGCGCCGTCGCAGTTGACATGCGCCTGATTCTCGACTAGGATAAAGTGGAGCGTCAACTGGATATCTCGTAACGTCGCGAAACCGCCATCGTCGGCTGTTGAGGGTGTGCGGGGCGAGACGCAGGAAAAAGCCCCTCGAAGATCGAGGGGCTTTTTCGCAACCAATCAAACGTGCATGATGACGTATCAATTCAAAAGGAGAGTCTTCAGCATGACCACCATAGAAGCCATCAGAGGACGGGAAATTCTGGATTCGCGAGGGAATCCCACCGTGGAGGTGGACGTGACCCTTGCCTGCGGAACCATGGGCAGAGCCGCCGTCCCCTCGGGCGCATCGACAGGCATACACGAGGCCATAGAGTTACGCGACGGCGATCCCGACCGTTACAAAAAAAAGGGCGTTCTGCAGGCGGTAAAGAATATCAACGACCTCATGGCACCCCAACTGGTCGGCAAGGACGCTACGGACCAGGTGGCGATAGATACTTTTATGCGCGAGGTTGACGGGACGCCCAACAAGAAGAACCTGGGGGCGAATGCCATCCTGGGCATCTCTCTGGCCACAGCCAAGGCGGCGTCCCGGGCGGTGGGGCTCCCCCTCTACCAGTATCTGGGAGGCGTGAATGCTCATACCCTGCCTGTGCCCATGATGAACATCCTGAACGGTGGCGAACACGCCACGGACAGCACCGATTTTCAGGAATTCATGGTTGTGCCCGCTGGTGCTCCCTCCTTTTGCGAGTGCCTGCGTTGGGGTGCCGAAGTGTACCATACCCTGGAAGGCGTACTCGCCGACAGGGGATTGAACACCAACGTGGGCGATGAGGGGGGCTTTGCTCCTTCCCTCGGCTCCAACGCCATGGCCGTGGAACTGATCATCGAGGCCATCGAAAAGGCCGGTTACCGAGCGGGAGAGGAGATCTGGATCGCCCTCGATCCCGCCACCAGTGAGATCTATGAGGGGAACAAGTACGTTCTCGCGCGAGAGGGAGAGACCCTATCCAGCGAGGAGATGGCCGATTTCTGGGCACAGTGGATCGAAGACTATCCCATCATCTCTCTGGAAGACGGCATGGATGAGGACGATTGGGAGGGGTGGAACAAGCTCATGTCCATGGTGGGCGACGAGGCCCAGATCGTGGGGGACGACCTGCTGGTCACCGACGTGGAGCGCATCCAGAAGGCCATCGATTGCAACGCGGCCAACTCGCTCCTATGCAAGGTCAACCAGATCGGCACGCTGACGGAAGCCATCGAGGCCGTGGAGATGGCCCATCGCGCTGGGTGGACGAGCATTGTCTCCCACCGTTCTGGCGAGACCGAGGACAGCACCATCGCCGACATCGTCGTGGGGCTCAACACGGGCCAGATCAAGACGGGCGCCCCCTGCCGCAGCGACCGCGTGGCCAAGTATAATCAACTACTGCGTATCGAGGAATCGCTGGGTGAGACGGCCTACTTTCCCGGGCTGAATGCCTTTGACGTAAAAAAAGTATAGCTCCAAAAATATCGTGAAACTGCTTATCGCCACCCACAATCAGGGAAAAAGGGCAGAATACGCCGCCATATTGGGTGACCTACCTCTGAAACTGATCACCCTGACGGATCTGGACATCGACGTGGAGATCGAGGAGACGGGAACGACGTTCGAAGAGAACGCCCTGCGTAAGGCACGAGGGTACGCGGCTCTCACGGGACTGCTGACGCTGGCCGATGATTCGGGGCTGGAGGTCGATGCCCTGGATGGCGCGCCGGGTATCCGTTCGGCCCGCTATGCCGGCCCGGAGGCCAGCGATGAGGATCTCTACACACTCCTCCTGCACCACCTGCGCGATGTGCCCGATGCCGAGAGATCGGCCCGCTTTCGCTGCGTCATCGCCCTGGTGTGGCCCGAGGGGCGCGAGGAGGTAGTGGAAGGCGAGTGTGAGGGACATATCCTGCGAGAGCCCCGCGGGGAGCGAGGATTTGGCTACGATCCCATCTTCTATGTGCCCCAAAAAGGCAAAACGATGGCCCAGTTGCCCATGGAGGTCAAGAACCGTATAAGCCATCGGGGACGCGCCGCTGTAAAGGCGAAAAAGGTGCTCAGGGCATTTCGGGAATAAGGCTCAAGGATGCTCAGAGAGTCTGGTCTCTGAGCATCCTTGAATTTAAAAATCGCTACGTCTCGCGCAGATCTATCAGTTCGGCGTCGAGGTCCCGCAGGATATCCTCCATCTTGTCCCGCTCGATACCCTGCACCTTGAAAGCGATCTCCCGGTTGGTGGGATCGTCCCCCCAAAAGGTCCCCAAAGCGACGATATTCCCGCCGTGCGAGGCCACAGCTTCCGTCAGGCGGGCCAGAACGCCACGCCCCTCCTGAACCTTGATGGTAACCCGCAACCCCCACACCCGGGAGCCCAACAGTTCGGCAAAGATCTTGAAAAGATCACTTTCCGTGATGATGCCCACCAGGGTATCACCGCGCATCACGGGAAGTCCCCCTATATCATTGTCCACCATGATACGCGCCGCTTCTTCCAGGAGACAATCCTCCTCCACCACGATCACATTGCGGGTCATGAGTTTCTCTACCGTGATCTTGGAGATCAAATAGTTCATCTCATACACGCTGAGAGTGGTGGCCGGAGAAGGGGATGCATAGAGCAGATCCTTTTCCAACACAATACCCACCAGTTCACCATCCTTGTCCAGGACGGGCAGGCGACGGACGCCTTCCTCACGCATGATTCTCAGGGCGTCGTGCAAAGATACATCGGGCCTGACAGTAATAGGATGTCTGGACATTCGTTCCTTTACCAGCATCAACCCACCTCCTCAACATGGAACTCGATCCACAACCCATGAACATCCCAACGGTGAGGGCATTATATATACTGACATCCTATTTGTCCAGAGGACGTGCCAGGTCAAAAGGGTGATGTTATCAGGAGCACAGGCAGGATGGTTTCCCCTGTTCGTTTCCCAAAAACCCGTGCTCTTGACCTCACCTTGTCTCCCCTTTAGAATCATGCTAGACTGATTATGAGGGTCATTTTATATTCCTTTCTGTGAGGAAACCGTGCGTAAAGACCAGAGACGAAATTTCTTGGTCATAGTGCTTTTCCTTGTCATGGTGGTGGTTCTCGCCGCCATCTACGTATACCGCGCGCCGGGAGGCCCCTCCAGACAGGCATCCCCCACTCTTACGCGTCCCCCCCTGACGCCCGGTCTCTATGAAGCGGAACGGGAGAGGATGGTCGAGCGTCAGATAGAAGCGCGGGGCGTGGAGGACGACGCCCTCCTCCGGGCCATGGAGACTGTTCCCAGGCATGCCTTTGTACCCCCCGAACAGGTGAAGGAGGCCTATGCCGACTATCCCCTACCCATCGGTTTCGGTCAAACCATCTCCCAACCCTACATCGTAGCCTATATGACCGAGATCGTGCATCTTGAAGAGGGAAAAAGGGTGCTGGAGATCGGCACTGGCTCTGGCTATCAAGCGGCCATATTGGCAGAGATCACGCCCCACGTGTATAGCGTGGAGATCATCGAGGAACTGTACGAGCGGGCGCGCCGGACGCTAAGCGAGCGGGGATACGATAGGGTTCGCCTGAGACACGGCGACGGTTACTATGGTTGGGAAGCACACGCCCCCTATGACGCAATCATCGTCACCGCCGCCCCCGACCATATCCCGCAGCCCCTGGTGGAACAACTCGCCGACGGCGGACGTATGGTGATACCCGTGGGCCCGCCAGGCGCCTACCAGGCCCTGTGGCTCGTGGAGAGAGAGGGAGAGGAGGTCAGGACGGAACGGCTCATGGGGGTACGATTTGTGCCCCTCACCGGCGAGCACTGACCCCTCATTCGCTTTCCCCCCTCATCAAGGGCCAAAAGGCCCACGTGGCGCCCAGATAGCAAAGTCCTGCCGCTGCAAGGACGGCGTGATACCCCCAGGACAGAGCCAGGATGGCTGCCAACACGGAACTGATCACCGAGGCACTGCCATTGATGGCCCATATCCAGGGCGTGATGCCCGGAGTGCTCTGCTCCACACGGCGCAGCCCGGCGGCAAAGGGAATTCCCATACACACGCCAAGAGGGAACAGCGACAGGATGGCGATCCCCGTGCGGGCCAGGTGGGGCAGCGATAGTGTGGTGCGAAAAAGCCACCGCAACCCAAAGGGGTAGACGACTATCAGGCCGATCAGGATGAGCAGGACGAATCGTAAGGACACGCGATGAGAGAGGAAACTTCCTACACCGGAGAAGAACAACAGCGCCGAGAGGACGAGGATAAAGGAAAAGGTGGCGTGTCCCAAGTAGAGGATGAATTGCTGCATGAGGGGCAGTTCGATAAAGAGGTAGCCCAGGCCCAGAGCGGCAAAGTAAAGGATGATACGCCAGCGGAGCGGCCCCATGGGAGAGCGTTCCCCGCGCCAGGCCAGGGGCAGCATGACGAGTATCACAGAGGCCACCACGGCAAGGGCCAGAAGCACGAGAATGACCAGAAAACCTGATCCCCCAAAGGGTTGCCACGTCCGGCCGATACGGGCCATAATGCGGGGTATCTGCCGCCAGCGAAAATAGTGCCCGAAAAAAGGGCGATCATCCGTGGGTGGTGTGACGTCGTAGAGATTGTCCGCGAATAAAGCCTCCCGCTCCGATGGCTGCAACAACTTCTGAAAGTCGTTGTAATAGACGGGCTCGGGGAGCACGTTATGGCGATTGGCCTCCGAGATGTCCATTCCCGGATAGTGTACCAGGTCGTAGCCCAGATCCTCGCAGGCGGATATCAATTCCGCGATCTCCCCATCGCCAAAGGGAGAGGGGCTGGCCAGGATGGTCATGGTGGACCAACTGCGAAAGGCCAGCAGATGGCTTGCGGCGTTTTCTATGCCCATCCTCTCCAGGGCCACAACCGTCAGGCCGCCCGCCCGCACCGATTCTGTCGGAGGATCCTGGAGCCAGCGGGTAACGACGAGAATCCCATCCGCATTGAGGCGCGCCAGAGCACGCTCAAAGGCCTCCACCGTATAGAGATAATTCTCGGACAGGCTGTAGGTGCCCGAGGTCAGGGGGTGGTAACTTTCGGCCAGGGAGAGTTGAATGACGTCAAAGGTCTCCTGCCCCCGCCAGAGAGCGGTTCTTCCCGCCTCGGTGCGCACAGCGACATCATCAAAAAGTCCCCCCACAAAATCCGCGTAGCGCTGCCCCACGATCTCGGTGATGAGGGGATTATCCTCCACCACCACGATATCGTGAGCGCCATGTTCCAGGGCCACGGCCACATCCAACCCCCCACGGGGCCTGATGATCATGACATGGGCATCAGGCCTGATGGTATAGGGCAGACTGGAGGGAAGATGGGAGAGAAAGGCCGTATCCTCGGCAGCGGTCCGCCGCGTGATGGGGCTGAGGTTGCCTCCATCCACCGTGAG
The DNA here is from genome assembly GCA_046538105.1 of Anaerolineales bacterium. Classification (GTDB taxonomy): domain Bacteria; phylum Chloroflexota; class Anaerolineae; order UBA1429; family UBA1429; genus JAWLEV01. The sequence continues at coordinate 61,203 of JBKHJO010000003.1, forward strand.
TCCATGCTGAGGGGGCAGGCCGCCCCGGTAATCGAGGCTGAGGCCGGGGGCCGAGTGGATCCCCGTTCCCTCCACAACATCCAGGCGCGAATAGACGTTCCACGCCTGATAGGTCAGATGCGTATCCGGGGCGCGCAGGGTCTGGTTCAGGCTCTTGTAGGGTGATATCCTCAGGGTCATCCACGAGGGCTGCCCCCAGGCCAGTAAAAGGCTGCCGACGCACATCAGTAAGGCCACCCAAGTTGACCGTCTCAAAACGGCGTCCCGCGAACCCCTGGCCCAAAAAATGAGGGCCACACCCAGGGCTCCCACGCTGGCAGCCAGGGCCACAGCGCCCTCCCCGCCACAGAGGGGAAGTACCACAAGCAGGGCCAGACTCCCCAGGGCCGAGCCGGCCAGATTGGCGGCGTACACCATACCACTCTGCTGGGGTAGGGCAGAGAGCCAGCGGGAGACGATCCAGCCACCAAAACCAAACGGAAGGATCAGGGCCAGATAATAGAGGATGAGGTAGACGAACTGCACGGGTTCCATGGCCAGACGGTAGGAATCAAAGGGTAGATAATTGGCGAAAAGAAAAGAGGCCAGAATACTGAGGGGAAAGGCCAACCCCACCACATCCAGCCCGTCGCGGCGCTCGGGAGGGATCAGGGAGAGGAGAGTCCCGCTGCTGGCATAACCCAGCAGGGCCACGCTGACGCTGAGAAAGGCGAAATGGTACCACTGGGCCACGGCAAAGAGGCGGGTGAGGGTCAATTCGAACATCAGTATGGCGGCCGAGACAAGCGCTATGCCGCTGTGTAGATGGCCCCTTTGCTCCATCAAGGTCCCTCGCTGTCCAATGGACGTCCCGTATAGCTTACGTGAAGGGACGGAAAAGGTCAATGAGAAGAGAGGAGTCTCTTCCCAGGCGCGAACCCATCAGCGATCTGAGTATAACTTTTCATAGAGGTTCTCATGAGCGGAGCCCCCATCCCTACATGCCGCCCACTGCGCGCGTCAGGGTCAGGCAGACGACCTGCCTGGCCCCGCCCTCCCTCAGCGCCAGGGAACAGGCTTTGAGGGTGGCCCCCGTGGTCATCACGTCGTCGACGAGGAGGATCCGTGCCCCCGCTGGCTCCCCAGAGACGGTTCGAAAGGCGCCGCATACATTGTCCCACCGCTCCCGGGGGGACAGCCCCACCTGGGAACGTGTGTCCCGCACCCGAATGAGGCTTTCGTGACACAGGAGCAGGTCCAGGCATCGGGCCACTTGCCGTGCCAGGAGGAGCGACTGGCTATATCCCCGCCGGCGCACGCGCTGGACGTGCAGGGGCACGGGGATGACAAGATCGACGGGGATCGTCCTGCCGCGCCAGGTGGCGGCCATGAGTTCTCCCAAGGGCTCGCTCAGCACGCGGGCCCCCTCGTATTTGAGGGCGTGCACGGCCTGACGCAGGGGAGGGACGTGGGGGCCCACCGAGTAGACGACACCCTCTCGGCCTTTCTCCTCGCTGCACCACGTATAACGGGCAGTATGCCCTTCAAATAGGGGAGCGCCTTCCAGGCATTCCTCGCACAGCCACGCGCCGGCCCGACCACAGGCCACACAGTGGGGCGGATACAGTAGATCGAGCACGGCGTCGAGCCATCTATGGGGATCGAAAAACGGTTTGGGGGTTGCAGAGTGCATCACAAACAATCTCCTGCTGAATGCTGAACAGCCACATGCTAACACATCTCCTTCACATCCACAAGGCGCGACGGGCGCAGGGGGGCACGGAAAAGTTGTGGATGATTCGCCATTCTTTGTCCGCGCAGACCGTTTTAGGGCTCCAGACTGCGTGGCCATTCTGCAAGGCCACCGAAGGTGGCCCATCTGGCCGATAGGCCTCACGAACTGGCTTCAGACGGCAAAGCCCGAAGAACGAACGTCCCTGCCGAACGTGCTCGGCCTAAAGGCCAGCGCAAAGGCACTTGGCGCCGGGCGTCGACCTGCGTCGACGCGTTTCGGCAGTATCCACGCCTACGCTTGCGTCACTTATGCCCCGCCAGACTCTCCTTTCTGACAGGTCTGACGATTCTGACGGACTTGATTCCTGCCTCTTGCGGATTCGGTTGACCGCGAACCTCAAGCGTGTTATCCTTCCAGGGAATCATCGTGTACCAAGATGTTGAGGAGGATAGATGGCCGCATACAACGTGCTGGTCACCGTGCCGCGACCGCTGCGAGACTATATCCTGAGCGAGGAAGCGGAGAGTAAACTGCGCGGCATGGCAAAGGTGACCATGAATGAGGAGGGGCGTGACTGGACGGAGGAGGAACTGGCCGAACGACTGGCCGGCGTGGACGCCATCCTCGCCAGTTGGGGACTGGCCAGGATGACATCCCAGGTTCTGGATGGGGCGGACAGTCTGGGCATCGTGGCCTATGCCGCGGGCAGCGTCAGGGGGTTCGTGACCCCCGCCCTCTACGAGCGGGGCGTCGTGGTCTGTCACGCCGCCCACCGCATCGCCGACTCGGTGGCCGAGTTCTCTTTGCTGCTGGCCATGATCGGCCTGCGCCGCCCCCACGAATTCGATCGCCAGTTAAAGGCGGGGGCGGAATGGCCCAAGAGCCGCGACCTGGCCCTGTACGAGATAGCGGGAAAAAAGGTGGGGCTCCTGGGCATGGGCTATGTGGGGCGGCGGGCGGCCAGGCTCTTTCAGGGCGTGGGTGCTCGGGTGTGGGCCTACGATCCCTACCTTCCCGCCAATCAGGCGGAGACCCTTGGCGTGCACAGCGCGGAACTGGACAAACTCCTCAGCACATGTCAGATCGTCTCCGCGCACCTGCCCAGCACCGAGGAGACCCACCATATGCTGGGCGCGCGCGAGTTCGCTCAGATGCAAGACGGGGCCATTTTCATCAACACCGCCCGCTCCTGGATCCTGGATCAGGAGGCGTTGGTGCGGGAACTGGGTAAGGGCCGCATCTGGGCTGCCCTGGACGTCTACGACGAGGAGCCCCTCCCCGTGGATCATCCCCTGCGCGATATGGATAATGTCTTTCTCACGCCCCACGTGGCGGGCCTGACCCGCGACTCCCATGGCAGCCTCATGGGGGAGATGGTCGACGAGATAGCCCGCTACCTGGCGGGAGAACCGTTGAAGCATCGGGTGACACAGGATATGTTAGAGATTATGGCATAGGAGATAGTGAATGGATAACTACGCTGTTGGCCTGCCCAAAAAAGAACTGGACACGCCAGCCCTCTGTCTGGATATCGAGGCACTGGAGAAAAATATCCAGGAGATGGCCGACTATTTTACACACAGGGACGCCACCCTGCGCCCCCACACCAAGACACATAAAACGCCCCTCATCGCGCGAATGCAGATCGAGGCGGGGGCCATCGGCGTCACCTGCGCCAAACTGGGGGAGGCGGAGGTCATGGCCTGCGCGGGCATCCGCGACATGCTCATCGCCAACCAGATCGTCGGCACACGCAAAATCACGCGCCTCGTCAATCTGGCCGCCCATACGGACGTCATGGTCGCCGTGGAGGACGAGCGCAACGCCCTCGCCCTCTCGGAGGCGGCCCAGATCAAGGGCGTGGAACTGCGCGTCCTGGTCGAGGTGGACGTGGGCATGGGCCGCTGCGGCACCGCGCCCGAGGAGCCCTCTTTTGAACTGGCCCAGCGCCTCGTGGAACTGCCCGGACTGCGTTTCGAGGGCATCATGGGCTACGAGGGACACGCGGTCATGATCGAGGATTTCGAGGAGCGAGAGAAGGTGGCCCACGAAGCCATGGCGAAACTGGTCGCCACGCGAGATTTCATCCAGGAGCAGGGGATCGAGGTCGAAATCGTCTCCGGCGGGGGCACCGGCACCTACCAGATCACGGGGAATTATCCGGGGGTCACCGAGATCCAGGCCGGGTCGTATGCCACCATGGACGGGCGCTACCACCGGGTGGGAATGGAGTTCCGTCATGCCCTCACCGTGGTGGCCCAGGTCATCAGCACCCGGGGAGATCGGGCCATAACGGACGCCGGTATGAAAACCCTTACCCCCGAGTTCGGCATGCCCGGCGTTCTCGACCCCCAGGGCTGGAAGGCCACGAAACTCTCGGAGGAGCACGGCTTTCTCCAGCGAGAGGAGGGGGAACCACTACAGCCCGGGGACGTGGTGGAACTGATCCCCTCCCATGGCTGCACGACTATCAACCTGCACGACGCATATTACGTGACGCGCGACGGCGTCGTGGAGGCCGTGTGGCCCATCGCCGCCCGAGGCGCCATCCGCTGAGCCGACCCCATCATCGCCCGGATTTGACGGGGGAGCCGAAAGCGCCCGGGCAATCGATGATAGAGGAAAGCAGTAATACGAGGAAAAAGTGAGGGCGCCGGCGCCGAGCGCGCCCTGTGGTTGATCTATATCCGCGTTGCATGGGAGGACGCTTATGAAAACAAGAGAGCGCGCTGTCATCATATTTCTGGGGCTGGCCCTGACGCTGTTCCTCCTGGTGTCACAGGTTCGGGCGCCGGTCTCCACCGCGACCACGCTGGCATCGGATATTCTACACCTGCCACTGGTGTACCAACCCGTTCCAACCCCCACGCCAACGGTCACCCCTACACCGATGCCAACCCCCACGCCCACCAGAATAGCGTCTAAAGACTTTGGCTATGGCATACAGGCCGCCATGGTCGCCGATGGCGACCACGAGCGCATCTTTGACCACGTGAACGACATGGGACTGGGATGGGTGAAGCAGCAGGTGGAATGGTTCCATTACAACCCCAAACAAGGGGTATATGAGAACTGGGATGCCCTGGACCGCATAGTGGACGCCGCCAAGGCCAACGATGTCAACGTGCTGTTCAGCGTGGTCAAGGCCCCCGCGTGGGCGCGGGCAGATACAGATTATGGGGTTGCCGGGCCGCCGGCGGATCCGAACACCTATGGTACCTTTTTGAGCGACTTGGCCACGCATTACAGAGGCGATGTCAAGGCCTACGAGATATGGAACGAGCAGAACCTCTGGTATGAATGGGGTGGAGAAGGTGAGATGGACGCCGGCGAATATGTGGATCTCTTACGGGTGGCCTATTATGCCATCAAGGACGCAGATCCGGAGGCCATCGTCGTCAGCGGCGGCCTCACGCCCACAGGCGACGTCGGAGACATCGCCATCGCCGATCGCCGTTACCTGGAGCAGATGTACTGGGCAGGCCTGACGCACTATTGCGACGCCGTCGGCGCACACCCGAGTGGCTACAACAATCCTCCGGATGCCACCTACAGCGGCGATCCAACCACGCCGAATTTCAAGGGACATCCGAGTTTCTTTTTCCGCAACACCATGGAGGACTATCGCAACATCATGAATCGGTACGGCGATGGGCACAAGCGCATCTGGCCCACCGAGTTCGGCTGGGCCAGCGTCGATGGCCTGGGCGTGGAGCCCGTCCAGGGATACGGATACGCCGAAGATAATACGGAGGCCGAGCAGGCCCAGTACATCGTGCAGGCCTACGAGATGGGCAGGTCGTGGGACTGGCTGGTGGGCCCCATGTTCCTGTGGAACCTGAACTATGCCCCCGTGGACGGCGTCCACGACGAAAAGGCCGCCTTTGGCATCGTGTATGAGAACTGGGAGCCGCGTCCCGCGTTCTACGCCATTCGTGATATGCCAAAATAGACGGGGCAGCTCTCACGCGCCTGGGAATCGAATTCCCAGGCTGCTAGGCCACCGGGAAAGCTATAAAGTGGCTTTCCTTAGTGGCCTCCAAACCTGCTAAAAGCAGGTTAGCAAGATGCGTAGCACCTTGCTTGGGTGCAAAGGTTCCGGCTACTCTCGTCGCGACGCTGGTACGTGTTATCTTGTTTCCAATAGACCGGCTCCTTGTAGTCTCAGGATTATGCGGCTTGAGAATTTGGTCAGGATATTCGCTTCGTCCTCAGCTGGGGACTGCGATCCGCGTCCGATAAACAAAATCTTTTGAAATGATTTCTGCCGGAAGAGGATATGTGGTTTAGTGCGCTTCTAGCGCACTTGATGAGACTAGACGTCGGGCTTTGAGCCGACGGTGCACAAAACTCCTATTGCCTGATTGTTTTCCTAATCTACATCACACCTGCGCGAGGCGGCGCTTGCGCAAAGTGGTTCTGTCCACAACATTCTTGTGCACCCGCTTGGATTTTGACAGCAGCGCCAGTGTCCCATGATAGCATCCAAACTGTTGCACTGCAGACAGGAATGCTATGAAAACCATCGAAAAAACCTGGAGCAACTTTAGGGAACGCTGGGGCACGTTGGGGGTGGTACTCCTCGTGCTGGTGCTCCTGTTACTCTCCTGTTGTGTATCCACCCTCGCCTTTGGCATGGTCGTGCTGCGGACGGGATCGACCGCCACGCCCATCCCCACGGGTACGCCGGTTCCCATCGACACCCCCACTTTGACAGGCACGCCCATTCCCACAGACACTCCGACGCCAACCGTCGAGACGTTGGAAGGTCTTCAGGTACACGTGTTGGACGTGAGCCAGGGGGATGCGATCCTCATCCTGCCGCCCGATGATGGGGCGATTCTGATCGACGGGGGGAACGCGGGCTCCGAGGTCGTCGAGTACCTTCTGACCCAGGGTGTGGAGAGACTGGCCATGGTGGTGGCCACCCACCCCCACGCCGATCACATCGGCGGCCTCGTGGATGTCCTGGAGGCCATGCCCGTGGAGGAGGTGGTCACCAACGGCCACCCGCACACCACCCAGACCTACGAGCGGTTCCTGGACGCCATCGCTTCAGCCAGAGCGATCTATACAGAGGTCGGGCGAGGGGATACCCTGCAGGTAGGAAACCTGACCCTTGATGTCCTTCATCCACCCGGCGACTTTGCAGGGGAGGGGCTGAATAACAACTCTCTCGTGTTGCGTCTCGTCCACGGGGACGTGGTCTTTCTGTTCCTCGGCGACGCCGAGCGCGAGGCCGAGGAAAGCATGATAGCCTCTGGGCGGGACCTCGGCGCAACGGTACTCAAGGTCGGACACCACGGGAGCCGTACCTCGTCGAGTCCCATGTTCCTGGAGCGCGTGCAGCCCGAGGTCGCCATATATTGTTGCGGTCTGGACAACCGTTACGGCCATCCCCATGCCGAGACGCTGGCCGCCCTGGCCGATGTGGGGGCAGAGGTTTACGGCACCGATGTCAATGGGACTGTGACGATCACGTCCGACGGCACCAACTATATCGTCGACGTGGCCAGGCAGGGACAACCCCGGGCACCGACTGAGTAAAAGACAGGGGCAGGAGGGTACGTGACAGAAAATGCCGTGATCGACCGCTTTGAGGAGGAATGGGCCGTGCTCCTCGTCGGTGAACAGGAGCGACGCGTGAACGTGCCGCGAGACGAACTGCCTTCCGGCGCGCGCGAGGGACACTGGCTGCGCGTCGAGCTGGACGACGAACGACGCATCGTGAACATGGAGATAGATGAGGAGGAGACGGCCCGGACGCGGGAGCGCATCGCCGACAAACTGGCCCGATTGCGTAGGGGCGAACACCTCAAGAGCCAACCCTTCGATGCCACCCTTGTAGAAGAGAGGATGATTCCAAGAGGCACTGAAAAGAGGCCCGGCCAGTTCTTTCTAAAAGTCTGGACCGTCAAGAATACGGGCGAGCGCCCATGGTCTAAAGAGATCTCCCTTGCCCGTACCGGCGGGGACGCTCTGGGCACCGAAGGACGCATACCACTGCCCGACGTTGAACCAGGAGAGGAGTACAGCCTTCGCATCCTCATGCGGGCCCCGGAGAAGGAGGGAACATGCGGTAACAGATGGCGCCTCTGTCGCGAGAGGGAGTATTTCGGGCCCGCCCTCTCAGTAGAGATTGTGGTTCGGGGACCAACCCCGACGGCCCAGGCGGAGACCAGCAAGTAGAAAGATCAGCCGGCGTGCGATCATCGACACAGCAAGCACAAGGCGGAGGGGGAGGGATTCGAACCCCCGGTAGCGCTAAACGCTACAACGGTTTTCGAGACCGCCCCATTCAACCACTCTGGCACCCCTCCGAATAAGCGCTATGAATCCAAAGCCCGGAACGTCAGGTCCCTTTTTTACGCAGGCTCTCAAAAAAGTCGCGCATGACCTCCTCCACGTCCTCGGCCAATACCCCGGGCACCACTTTTAGACGGTGATTCAACCAGGGGGAACGCACGATATCGTACACCGAACCCGCTGCCCCCGTCTTGGGATCCGCAACGCCATACACCAACCTGTCGATCCGCGCGTTGACCATGGCGCCGGCGCACATGGAGCAGGGCTCCAACGTGGAGTAGAGGGTAGCCCCGGTAAGGCGCCACGAACCCCGTTCGTGGGCCGCGCGGCGCAGCGCGAGGATCTCGGCGTGGGCCGTGGGATCCCTCATGGCCTCTTTGCGGTTGCGCCCGCGACCGATGATGCGCTCCCCAAAGACGACCACCGCGCCCACCGGAATCTCGCCGGCCGCCGCGGCTTTTTCAGCCTCCTCAAGTGCTTCTCGCATCCACCGCTCATGATCCATAAGCAAACTTATTATAGCATGCACCATGCAATCCAACAAACACTGAAAGCGCCAGATAGGCAAGGGTTATACCCTTTTGAGATATTCCCTCTATGATAGGTTAGATATATATATACACATATCTTATAAGTATCTATAAGATAGTAGTAGTAATAGGGGCTGTGTAAAAGTGTATAACGGGGCCGAATCCCAAGATGTGGGCATTTTAAAAATCTTTTGTCCACATATAGTGGGTATTGATCCACAGAATCTGTGGATAACTTTATGGAAGAAAGGGCTCTCTGTGTGAATGCATAACGTATAAATGACAATATCTAGTAGGGGTACAGTAGCCCCCACTAGATATTGTGGGATTAGCGCGGTGGGCGGTGTGGATAAGGACAAAAGTTGTCCACTTTTAAGGGACTTTATCCACAGATTATGGAGTAGTTATCCACAGGTAGGTGGATTCTTGCACAGGGTTTTCCACACAGGTGGGAAACCCGTCGTCACCAAACTATTTGTAGTAACCCTCTAAGATCATCTCCAGGGGGGCATCGCATAGCACAGCACCAAGGATATTGGCGTTGACGTTTTCCAGACGCTCGATGGCACGCTGGGCATGATCCCGTTTCGTATCGCCGGCGCTAAATACCAGGAGAGTGCCGTTGACTTTGGTGGCCAGCACGGCGGCGTCCGTGGCCGCCAGTACGGGAGGCGTGTCGAAAAGGAGGATGTCCGCGTCCTGGAGCAACTTTTCGATGATCTCCTCCATTCGCTTTGATCCCAGGAGGTCGGCGGGGCGGGGGGGCAACGTACCGCTTCCCAGGAAACGCAAGCCGGCGATGGGGGTGTCCTGCAAGGGGGGATCGTCCAACGCCTCATCCTCCAGCATCATCGTCGTGATCCCCCGATCGTTGTCCAGGGCAAAGAGGTGGTGGAGATGGGGCCGACGCAGGTCACAGTCCACGGCGATGACCTGTTGGTCCACCTGGGCCATGGTAACGGCAAGATTGGCCAGCGTGGTGGATTTCCCCTCGCCGGGGCCCGGCGAAGTGATGGACAATGTGTGCAGATCCTCATCCAGGGCGGCAAATTCCAGATTCATACGCAGTGTGCGGTAAGCCTCGCTGGCCGTGGACATGGGATCTGTTGCGGTGATAAGACCGAGTTTTTCGGCCATATTTGTTACTCCCTGTAGACTTTTGAGTTTCCTTATGCTTGACTGGTTTTTTGATTTGCGCGCGTGGTGCTGGAACGCAGTGTGGGGATCACTCCCAGAACGGGAACTCCCGTATAGTTCTCCACATCGTCGCGTGTGCGAAGGATATCGGCCTCTATCCATTCGAGGAAAAAGACGACCAGACCGCCTACCAGCGCGCCGAATATGGCGCCTGCCAGAAGGTTGATCTTCATCTTGGGCTTGTGGAGGGTGCCCGGCAGGGCATTATCGAGCAGCGTCACGTCCACACGGTCGCGCTTGTCCTGATCGAGCATGTGTACATTGATATCCTCCACAAAGACCTCGGCCGTGGTTTGGGCGATGTCCTGCGCGATGCGCGGATCATAATCTTCGGCATCGATCTGGATCAGAAAATCCTCCTCGACGGGTCTGACCGTCACTTTCTCGCTTAATTGGCCGGGGGTGATGTCCAGTTCCAGGCGCGTGATCACCTCCATGGCTGTCTTTCGGGAGGTGATGTTCCCGGCGTAATTGCGCATAAGTCCCTTGACCGTCTGTTGCAATCCCCAATCCAGGCGGGCGGGAATGACGTTGAGGTACACGGAGGAACGATAGACGGGCGTCTGTAACTTGCTAAATACAAAAGCGCTGGCCATGGTGATGACCATGACGACAAGGATGATCCAGCCGCGCTTTCGCAGAATGACCAAATAATCTCGCAATTTCAAAGGATATCTCCTATCCAGTCCAAGTTATGACAGTATACCATGCTCAAGGGCTGATACAAACTTTTGCTGGAGCAACTCAGGGGTTGGAATGATGTCGCCAGAGGGATATCATTCCTCTTGTCTTTGGGATCTCTCCCAGAATAGGCAGGTCCAGTTCCTCGAGATCTTCCCGGTGACGAATCGTGTCATCCATGTAATCCAGAAAAAAGGTAAGGGCGATACCCAGGCCGCCGGCCAGCAGCAGTCTCAGGGGCAGGTCTATTTGCTGGCGTAGCGAGGGCCCCACGGACTGAATCTGGGGGGGATCAATGAGAGAGATCACGATCTCCTGCCCACCAAATTGGCCGAAATACTCGTCCGCGTGGTCGCTCAGGGCCTCGATGATCGCCTCGCTGATGGTCCCCAGTTGTTCTCGATGAGGCCAGGTTATGTTGACGGTCAGGATGCGATGGAGTTTCCCCGATGCGGTAGCCCCCTGAATAGCAGTCGGGGGAATACTCATCCCGGACAGTGCGCTCACATCCTGGGCAAAGGCGTGGCTCTTGACCACTTCCGCCAGGTCGTCGATAAGGTACTCGGCAGTCATCCAGGTGTAATAGCGATCATAAGTGTAGACGCCCGGTTTCTGTTCCGGTTCCAGGCCCACCACAAAGCGCATCCTCGCCGTATGGGAGACGGTCTGGGGCGGGGCGAAGAGGAGGTAACTCAGCGCCGAAGCCGCCAGCAGGACGATGACGATCCATAGCCTGCGTCTTATGATGTGCCAATAGTGTCGTAATTCCATTTCCTTAAACCTTTGTGGTCGAGAGGTACAGATGCGCCTGTGTGCCCATAGCCAAGATTTTTCGCCACAGTCGGGGCCCCAGGATGAGAAAGCCCATGATAGCGGCCGCCAGTGCGGTGACCAGCACCGTCGCCGCGGCAACGTCCTTGGCCCCTTTGGCCAGCGTGTTGGAATCGCTCACCACCAGGTCGATGGTGAGTTCCACCGCCGTGTTGATCATCTCCCCGGCAAAGACGAGGGAGATGGCCATGATGATAATGGCCCATTCGATGGTCGACAACTGCAACCAAGCGCTCACGAAAAGTACCGCCGTGGCGATGCACAAGTGAATGCGCACGTTACGTTCGCTTCTGATGACGTAACATAGGCCCTCCCAGGCATAACCAAAGCTGCAGAGCAATTTGGGTTTTGGTCGCCGATTCGTCATCTAGGCCTCCGTCTGTGAACTTGGCTCCAGGATGGCCTCGGGTTCCGCATCGACTTCGCTCTCGGGATACTTGATGCGGGGATGAAAGATTCCCTGTAAAACAGTGTTGAATGCATGGCGGATTTTGTCCAGGTCCTTCAGTGTGAGGTCGCATTCGTCAAGTTGGCCATCCATCAGGCGTTCGTCGACGATCCTGTGTATCAGGGCCTCCAGGTCTTTTTGTGTCGGTGGCCGGTTTGCTCGCACGGCGGCCTCGGCACTATCTGCGAGCATGACGATAGCCGTTTCTTTGCTCTGTGGTTTTGGCCCCCGGTAGCGAAAGTCTTTGTCGTCCACCTTCTCAGGGTTCTCTTGTTGTGCTTGATGATAGAAGTAGGACACCAGCATGGTGCCGTGGTGCTCGGGAATGAAATCACGAATCTTTTCGGGCAGTTTGTGTTTGCGCGCCAGGATAAGACCTTCCTCGACGTGGGAGATGATGATCTCCGCACTCGTCTTGGGATCCAGCTTGTCGTGGGGATTTTGCCCCTCACTCTGATTCTCGGCAAAAAAGTAGGGGCGCATTGTCTTGCCAATATCATGATAATAGGATCCCACACGGGCCAGCAGCGGATCGGCTCCCACGGCTTCTGCCGCGCGCTCGGCCATGTTGCTGATGATGATGGAATGGTGGTAGGTGCCCGGGGCCTCGGTAAGCACGCGACGGAAGAGGGGATGGTTGGGACGGGCGAGTTCCAAAAGTTGCAGGGAGGTGGTAATGCCGAAAAGCCGCCCCATGAGCGAAAAGGCCACAAAGGCCAGACTGGTGGAAAGGACACCGTTGGCCACTCCCGCAAAGATCAGTTGAACCAATCCCAGCGTGTCATACATCTGATTATTTAATTGAAAGCCCAGGATGATTCCCACGTTCACCAGGGAGACGTACGCTCCAGCACGCACAAAGGCCCCCAGTTGCTCCATGCGCCAGAGGGTCAGGGCGCCAACGATGCCGCCCATGGAGGCGTAGACGACCAACTCGATGGATGCGCCCGAGTCAAAGGCCACCATGATGGCGGAGATGAGGGATACTATGATGGCGAGGTCGATGTCCAGCAGGATGGCCACCAGCATGGCGCCCGCTGCTGTGGGAAAGAGGTAGGGCAAAAGGGTGTGCTGGGGGATCGTAAGACGGGCGCTAATTCCGATGATCAGAAGTATCAGGACAAGCAGCAGTTCGCGGCGAGGACGGTGCAACAGGAGAGGGTGTCTCTTGACGATGTACAGACTGATGGCCACGATGATGACGAGAAAGAGGAGGGCGACCCCGACGATCTCTTGCCAACCGGTGCCCATCTCCAAAAGTCCCAGGATCCGCAATTTCTCCATAGCCAGCGGGGAAACGATCTCCCCCTCTCGTAGAATCGATTCTCCCTGACGAAGGGTCACCTGTACCGGCTCTACAGCCTCTTGGGCCTCCTTGCGTCTGGTAGCCGTCTCTTCCACGTTGAGGGTGCTGTTGGGCACGATGAACGCCTGCGCCAGGGCGACGGCGATGCGGCGTTCCCTATCGGAGAGTGCCTGTGTGGTCAGATTTTGGATGCGCCGTCTGGCTCCGGCCACCTGATGTGGGCGGATTTCCTCTCGCATGATGAGGTCGATCATACGCGGGGTCTCTTGTTCGACTTCTTGCCACGCCTTCTCATCCAACGAGAGGATGTCGGAAGCGATATCGGAGGAGATCCCGTTATCGAGGAGTTCCTCGAATTGAGCGACTTTTTCTTCCCTTGCCAAGTCCTTCTCTTGGCGCAGCGAGGATATCTCTTTGGCCGTCTCCTGCCAGAGGCGTATCTGTTGGTCAGCGATATAGGGATTGGGCCCCGTGTACACCTCCTGGACGTTGGCGGTGGCCTCCAGTCGGGCGGTTTCGGTTTTGATCTCACTTGTGTAACTGATCTGGCGTGGGGATTTGATATCACGCGGTGAGGGTTCTCCGATGGTCACCCTGATGTGACCGGGGCTCGCAAAGATGTACGTCGCGCTGCACGTCGCCCAGAGCAGCAGAGCCAAGAGGATCGCGCGAACTTTTTTTCTGAGGGGAGTTTCGCGTGCGCGATCACTGTGTCTCTTTGTGGATTCGGCGCCTGTGCGGCCTTTTTTCATGGCATCACTTTACATCTAAGCGGGACACAGGAGAGTATAATAAAAGGGCTAGCGACTGAGGATCTCGCGAGCCACCTCGTTGACCACATTTCCCTCCGCACGTCCCTTGAGTTCTTCCATGGCCCTGCCCATGACGGGACCCAGTTGGCGGATGCTGGTGGCGTTCATGTCCTCCACGATCTCCTGCACGACCTCTTTGACCTCTTCTCTGGACATTTGTTCGGGCATGTAGGCGAGGAGTATCTCGAGTTGGGCCTTTTCTCTCTCCACCAGGTCGTCCCGCCCGCCCTTTTCGAACATCTCGATGGCCTCTTTACGGCGTTTCACCTCTTGGGAGATGATCTCGATGACTTTTTCGTCCGAGATCTCTTGTTGTAATTCGATCTCCTTATTTTTGACAGCAGCCCGAACCATGCGGATGGCGTCCTTGCGAATTTGATCGCCCTCACGCATGGCATCCTTGAGGTCCGACATTAAGCGTTCTTTAAGGCTCATAGTCTCCTCTAGCGATTGATATTCGGTTGGCGTGTGGCAAAAAAGAAAGCGCGGCCTAGTACCTGCGGGACAGGTGCTGACGGGTCGTCTTGCGGCTCTTGCGCAGCTTGGCCGCCTTTTGACGCTTGCGTACCTGGCTTGGCTTCTCGTAAAAGCGCCGCCGGCGAACCTCAGATAGTACCCTGTCCTCTTGTACTGCCTTGTTGAAGCGCCTCAGAAGCGCCTCAAAGTGTTCCCCTTCTCTAGCGACGACTCGGGTCACGCGCATGCTCCTGATATTCGATCTAATCGTATCACAACTCTTATGCCAGGTCATTATAGGGAGGGATAAATATACTGTCAAACAAGACGGGGCGGCAAGGTCTCGCGTTCATCAGCAGCGGAAGGTGGAGGCGAACCCCCGCCGTGGGCGCTGAGGCTGGCAGCGGGCGCCCACGGAAGAGGATGCCGATGAGTAACAGCCATAAGAGCGCCTGCTGGCGGGATATTATGGCGTCGTGGATAAGGCAAAAGAATCTATACCCCATCGTCCCATGGGCCGTATTGAGAGGGTGCGTCGCCCACCGATTCCACTATGCGGGGATACCCGACATCGGGGTCGGCGTCCTCATGGATGGCGTGAACCCGCACTTTGAAATGCCACTCGTCGCCATAGTCAAAGAGATACAGGAACTCTTTGTCCACTTTTAGGTTCAGCGATTCTATGGTTGTCGTGCGTACGTCACGAGATTCTTCCGATGCGGCGAGGTTGGTAAGAATCTCTTCGACATCGTCGGTGGTGATGCCCAGACTTTCCAGCATATCCCCTTCTTCCCCAAACATATCCAAGACTTCCGAAGCCTCGACGTCCTCCTCGGACGTTTCGGTTTCAAAATCCCATGGACTGCTTCTACGAAGCGGGCGATATTCGCTGTCCCCATCCCAGGCTCTCCCGCTCATAAAGAAGGAGTAGAGATGGTCGGCGCCCCAATTGTAGGCGTGCTGTATGGCATAGTGCAGGTCTTCTAACGTTTGTTCAGCGCCTATCTCGACCTTGCGCCACACCCGCCCCGTGCCAGGTATGGAGACGTGAAATATTTAGGTTTTCATGATTTCCTCCTTTTATTCCTTTTACTTGATCCCAACAGATTAGCAGCGAACAGGCCGGCGGCCAGGAATCCGAGGGCCGTTATCCCCAGCATGGGGCGAATACCTATGGCGTCGGCGATGACGCCGCTCGCGGCAGGCCCCGCGAACATGCCGATGGCATAGACGGATTGATGGATCCCCATGGCCGTGCTACGCTCGGCGTTTTCTACGTGGCGGATACTCATGCCCATGAGGACGGGGTAATTGGCCCCCTGGGCCAGCCCGATGAGGAATTGGGCGATAAAGATGATAGTCAGATTGGGGGCGAGGGCCGCCACGATTATACCACAGGCCAAAAGTGTCACCCCGGCAAATACCAACCGCCGGGCACCGACGCGGTTCACGAGGGTCGTGGCTACCAGGTTTCCCAGTGTAAAGACGGCGATATTCATGCTCAGTAGGGCGCTCAGGGTGTAGCCGGTCGCTCCCAGACTTTTTGCCAGCAGCGGAATGAAGGAGAAGGTCGCCGTCCAGTTTGCGTATTGGCATAGGGTGCTGATCAGGGTGGGCAGCATGATGTCGCGCCGGGCAAAAAGACCGCCGATGTTCTTAAAGGAGGGACGTTTATGCTCCAGTTCCTTCTCCCTGGTGGGGATCATCACGAGGGCGGCCAGTGCCGCCGCTCCAGCGGCGAGGAAAAAAGCCAGACTGTATCCCCCCCAGGCGTTGAGTGAGCCCGTCACGCCCGTGGCCAGCAGCCGGCCCACCGAGCCAACCAGGGTGAGCAGGGAACTGGCGCGCACAGACTCTTTTGGGGGAAAGAGCCCGCTGAACAGCACGATCAGGGGAACCCAGGTTCCTGCTGAGAGGCCCGTGATGGCTCTGCCGATCAAAAGACCCCTTGCCCCATCGGAGATACCCATAAGCCAGGCTCCCAGGGCCACGAGCCCAAACCCGCCTACCACAAAGGGCTTTCTTCTCCCCATCCAGTCCGACACGATGCCCAGGGGCAATCGTATCAGAGCCTGCCACAGTCCGTACATGGAGAGGATGATCCCCACCATGGCCAGATTCTCCGTCTTCATCTCTACATAACTTGGCAGGGTGGGCGCATAGAGATAGAGGCCTATCCAATATAAAAAGACGACCACCACATAGAGCGTGATCTTGAGTTTCCGGCCTTTTATCTGGGGCGTAACATGGGCCGCCGCCGAATCGGCCATGGCAGCCCCGGGATTAGGTTCGTTCATCGGCGTTTTCTTATGGCTCATACGGTAGCGTGGGGTCTTTTAGCGGCTCAACCAGCCGCCATCCACGGGATAGATGGTGCCATGACAATAATCGGAGGCCTCTGAGGCCAAAAAGACGGCGGCCCCCTTGAGATCCTCCGGCGTGCCCCACCGATCCGCCGGGATACGGGCCAGGATGGCCGGATTGCGCTCGGGGTCCTTTTCCAGAACAGCCGTCAGTTTGGTGAGCATATATCCTGGGGCGATGGCGTTCACGTTGACATTCTGGCTCGCCAGTTCGTTGGCCATGGCCCGGGTCACGCCAGCCACCCCGTGTTTGGAGGCTGTATAGGAGGGCACGCCGAGGCCACCCTGGTAGGAGAGCATGGAGGCCACGTTGATGATCTTTCCAGCACCCTGCTCGACGAAATAGCGGGCTGCCGCTTGAGAGAGGAACATGAGGCTTGTGAGGTTTATCTTTAACACTCTGTTCCAAGCCTCCTCGGAACACTCCAGGGTGGGCTCTCGCGCGATGGCGCCGGCCACGTTCACCAGGATGTCGAGGCCACCCATGGCTTCCACGGTATCCTGGACGAGATCCCGGAGGTCCTTGGCGCTGGCTTTATATAGATCGAAGGGGATGTGGAGAAAGCGGCGCCCAAGGGCCTCAATCTCCTCCGCCGTCTCTGCACAGGAACTGCGGGAGATGCCCACCACGTCGGCTCCTGCCTCCGCCAGTCCGATGGCTATCCCCTGACCCAAGCCGCGACTGGTCCCCGTCACCAGGGCTACTTTATCGTCCAGTTTGAATTTGTCGAGTATCATGAATGTTTCTCCTTTGGTTCTTTACGTCAGTTGAAACTTGGTCTATTTTACTGCAAGTGCCCCCGTCTGACAATCGTTCCGTGTTCCCAGGGGCATGAGAAGCGGATGTGGGTTGGGAGAAGGGACTGTGCCCCTTTTACCTGAGGGGCGGCCTGATGCTGATGAGGAGGTGCGGACGCGATGCTTGGTGCGGAAGCGCGAATTTGCGCGCGGTTTCGTATGATGTGCTATCTGCCCGATGAAAAAATCTCTAATCCGTCTCTATCTGGGCATAGTCCTGGCCCAGGATGATACGGATATCGGCGTCATAGCGACCTTCTTTTTGGGAAGCCTCTTGAGGATCCACCCCTAGAACGGAGGAGAGGGCATCCGTCGCGTAGGGGTTGTCACCATAGAGGACAAATTTCGTTTTCTCGTGGTCCAGCCGTTCGGCGGTCTCATAGCGTATCACATTGAATCCTCGCGCCGTCAGAAGGCTTTTTGTTCTCTTTGCCAGGTCGGGCACGAGGGTGCCGTTTTGCAGTACGATACGGGCCTCCTTGACCTCCGGACGAGACTCTGACGGGCTGGACGTCGGCGCCTCCGAGGGGACGGGGGAAGGAAAGAGTTCCTTTACCAGTTCCTGTACCTTGTCCCAGTCGGCCACTTCCACCACCCAGTTCTCTGGTGTGACCACCGTGGTGGTCATAGAATCATCGAGTACGGCCTGTTCGATGTTGGAGCGATCGATGCGTTTCGCTATCTTGGCCAGGGCGAGCATCTCTTCGAGGGTCAGATCCGTTTTCACCGTATCGCCGGCCACCTCGATCAATTTGGGAATACGCGATACGGGCATATCCAGGCTCAGTACCTTATCTCGCACGGCCATGATGACAGCCTGTTGACGTCTCATGCGGTCAAAGTCACTATTGCCATGTCGTGAACGGGCGTACTGTAACGCGGTCTCCCCGTCCATCTGTTGGAGGCCGGCGGGAATATCCACGACCATCGTCCCACGATTGCCGTCGGGATATTCGGGGTCATAGATCGCCTTTTCCACGTCGATGGTTATGCCCCCGATCTCGTCTATTATCTTTTCAAAACCGCTAAAGTTGATCCGTATATAGTGGTGCACGGGGACCCCGAATGTTTGGGAGACGGTCTTTTTTGCCAAGGCCACGCCGCTGCCGGGATAATCGTGGCGGTCTCCCAAAAAATGGGCCGTGTTGATGCGGGTCTCTCCAAATCCGGGGACGGATGTCCACAGGTCGCGGGGGATGGAGAGTATGGCAGCCGAGTCAGTGGCGGGATCGATGGAGAGGAGGATCATGGTGTCGGTGCGCCAGGGACCGGTCTCGTCGTTCCGCTGATCGATGCCCAAGAAGAGGATGTTTATTCGCTCTCTTTCCTCGACCACGTCGGGGAGTTCCTCTTCTGGCGTACCTCCCACCGTCGTACCCGCCTGAACGTTTGGAGAGGAAAAGGGCGGCGTCGCGCGGGCTGTGAGGGCTCGCACGGTAGAGAAAAAGAGATAGCCAGAATAAAAGGCGCCCGCTATGAGAAGAACTATTAAAAGGGTAGCCAGTGCCGCCTTCAAGTCCCGTTTTTTCAAAATTTGAAACACATTGACCTCAGTTTACCTCGCCTAACTTATGACATTATAACATGTGGGCGCTCTTTGACAAATCTTCTGTGCCGCCGCAGACCCTTTCTCAGGGGGTTCCTGCAGTTCCCCTGAGAAAGGAGTTTTTGTGCTCGATTCTGTGTCACAAAGTAGAAGGGACACGAGTAGTGGAGCTCACTCGGCGCGTTGGATGCCCACCACCTTTTTGCCCGGCCTGGTGGCCATGTCGCGCAGTAACGCCGCCACCGCTTTCGCGCCCGCCTGCAGTATGCGTTCTCCCTTCTCAGCAGAACCCGGATAGGCGTCGCTGATATTCTCCACCAGTTCGTATTCTTTTTCGTGTACAGAGTCCGGTGCCAGGGCCAGGATGGCAGACGTCTCCGCCTCGCCGGCGTGGCCGATGGTATGACAGGGACCCTCGCATATGGCATCGATCTCTTCCTGCATGAGATCGAACCAACTGCAGGCTTCCACCTGCATACCAAGGGTGTGCTTCAATTCCAGAGCGGCGGCTCTGATGGTGTCGCCATTTCCACCATGCCCGCTCAGGATCAGGATTCGCTCGAAGCCCTGGGCGGCGATCGATTCACAGATATCCCGCAACATATTTATCACGGTGACCACACGCAGGGTGATCGTCCCGTTGTGGACCATGTGGTGCGGGGAGATGCCAAAGGGGATGACGCGCGTCACCAGCACGGGTACGTCGTCCAGGCTGCGGGCCGCCTCTGCCGCCACGTACTCTACCGTGCGGCAGTCGGTGTCCACGGGAAGGTGATGGCCGTGCTGTTCCGTGGAGGCAATGGGCACCACGATCACGGTGCCGCGCTCCGCCCAATCCGAGAACTCGTTGCGCGTGTGCTCCGTCCACAGCACTTTTTGTAGAGGTTTCATGAGATTGACTCCTTGTCAATTGTTGGGTATTTTGGAAAAGGGCAGTGAGAAGGGATAAGGAACGTATATTGTGGTTGTGCAAGGCACAACCACAATATACGTCAATTCACTGGCTATTCGCGCAGCGGGGCCTCTTCCACGCGTGCCTTCAACTTCTCCCACTCGGGGCTACCGTCGTCGGGGATGATCTCCAGGCGCACGCCCTGGCTAAAGAGGGGCTGGTTCCCCGCGGAAAAGTCGTCCCATACACCCCGATTCCCCAGTTTGTAGGGCGTGGAAGTGCCCTTTTTGCCCACAGGATAGACGACGCTGGCCCCCGAGGGCCAGACGACGCGGTAGAGATTGCGGGGCGGTGGCGGCGCATAACCCTCCTCCACCTCATAACGGGCGATGGCCTCCTGATCCAGTTCCACGCCGATGCCCGGAGCCTCGGGCACATGCGCATAGCCCTCGCGTACCTCTATACGCTCCTGGAGCAGATCATCCTCATAGATCTCGTGGCAGGTGATGGCCGGCCAGCGGGCCTGGGGCAGGGTAGCCGCAAAGTGCAGCATGAACGCCGTGGTCATGCCCGTGCCCACCATCTGCAGCCAGAAGGGTTTGTTCATCTGCTCGGTCACGGCGGCCTGCTTGCGGATGCGGTTTGCACCGCCGCCCACCACAAAGCCGTCGCAGACCTCCTCGCGCAAGGTGGTCTCGATGGGAGGATTGCCATAGTGCATGGCGATGGGCAGGTTCACCTTACGGCGAAGCAGTCTATTCCCCTCCACATCCTCCTGGGGGATGGGCGACTCAAAGATGGCCATGCCGGGGATCTGTTCCAGGCGCTGCAGGTAGGGAACCGCCTTGCCCGTGTTCAGAAGCAGGCCGTTAAAGTCGGCGTCAAAGCAAAAATCGCCGGGCGCGATGTCGGCGAGGGTCTCGATCTGCGCGGCAAAGTCTCGCCAGGGGCGCGCCTTGAGTTTGGCGCTCCTGTAACCCAGGCTCAGGGCCTCCCGTATCTCCTGGGCCCAGTCGTCGGTGGACATATCGTTGGACCACCAGGAGACGGGGCACCAATCGCGAACCTTGGGACCCATCAGTTTATGGCAGGGCATTCCCAGGGCCTTTCCCGCCAGGTCCCACAGGGCCATCTGGAGCCCCGCGCCCAGGTCGTCGTCCCACAGGAATTTGTAGGGCGACTCACCCTTGACACGCTCTATCTGCTCCTCGGGAACCTGGCTCCACGTATAGTAGACCATGGTCTCACCGTAGCCCACCAGATCCGAATTCGTCCGCATCTCCAGGATCTCAAAGACGGTCCAGTCCCAGTTCTCCCGTGTCAGATGGCGGGCATGGCGCTCCTTCAGGGGGACAGAGACCCATCTCTTCTCTATCTCTTCGATGATCAACTCGTCAGTCATTTATCTTTCCTTTCATAGATGATCTTTCCGTTGTGTATGGTCATCTCGCACGTCAGTTGCCTGGTGCCCTCCAGGGTCTCGCGGCGGCTGTCATAGAAGGTGAAGGAGCCCTCGTCCAGCCTCAGCAAGGCCAGATCGGCGGGCGCGCCCGGTGCCAGCGTGCCCAGTTCTTTCTCGCCGATGGCGCGGGCCGGATTGATGGTGACCCTCTGGAGGGTTTCCTCCAAAGAGAGCCCCAGGTTAAGGAATTTGCTCATGGTGGTGAGGAGGTCCTTGACCACCTGTTCTGTATTGGCGGCATAGACGTCCGTGCTGATGCTGTCGGGCAAAAAGTCCTGTTCCATGGCCCTGCGGGCCACGTGGAAGGTGAAACTTCCCGCCCCATGTCCCAGATCAAAGATGACGCCCCGCTCCCGAGCCTCCCAGACAGAAGATTTGATCACGCCCTCCTCGTCGAGGATGCCCTGATCGTAGGGCGTATAGGTGTGTGTCACGATGTCGCCGGGGCGCAATAGGGCAAGGATATCAGAGATTTCCGGGGGCTTTACCGAGACGTGCACGGCCACGGGGAGTCCAACGGCCTGGCCGGCCTGCACCGCCGCCCGTATCCCTTCCAGGACGGGCTCGTTCACCATGGCGGAGGTGCCAAATACCTTGATCCCTCGGATATAGTCGCGGTGCTCCTCGATCATCTTCACAGTATCCTGGACGTCTATATACTCGCTGTAATGTTCCTCATAGTAAGGCGTGTGGATGGCTATGGTACCCAGAGAGGCGATGTTGATGAATTCATACAGCCTGACGGCACTCTTTTCCAGGATGCGATCTCTATACCAGGGAAAGGTGAAGGCGCCGGTGCTTCCCATGTCCACGGCGGTGGTCACACCTGAGGAGGGACATACTTTTTCTGGATAGACCACCTGTCGATGGATCTCAAAGCCCAGATGGGTGTGCAGGTCGATGAGGCCGGGAACGACCATCGCCTCCCCGGCGTCGAGGACGCGTTCGGCCTGATCGGCGTCTATACTCGGCGCCACGGAGGCGATCTTATTCTGCGATATGGCGACGTCCCATCCGCTTTGGAAACCCCGCTCGGGTATGAAAACCTCGCCGTCCCTTATTAATAGGTCGTACAGGGACATGGCTTAAACTCCTTTGTTTCTGTTATCATTGGTTGTGGAAAAAAGCAGGTTAGAGACCCTAAGGGTTTTGACAGACTCTTTTTTTTTCTTTTCTAGAACGCATCAAAGGCTTGACAAAGGGAAATCGAGCCTTCTGCCTGCTAAACCCTTAGGGTCGATATGTTCTCCTAGGCGAGGGCGATGACTTCTACTTCAATAAGGGCGCCCTCCATGGCGATCTGCGCGCCCACCGTGGTACGCGCTGGCGGATCCTCAGGAAAGTATTCCTTAAAGACCTTGTTCCAGCCCTGAAAATCCCGCGCCGCCTCGGTCAGGTAGCAGTTCAACTTGAAGACCTTGTCCCAGGAGGAACCGGCGGCCTCCAGAACCTCGCCCAGGTTCTCCATGGCCTGACGGGCCTGGGATTCGATGTCATCGCCCGCCAGTTCGCCGTCCTTGGCTCCGGCCGATCCCGAGACATAGATGACGTCGCCCACGCGCACGCCCGGTGCAATGACCATCTTTTCTATGTCCGTTCCTTCCGTCAGAATCAGTTCCTTTTCCATGATGCCTCCTCTACTCGTTTGCTATAGTTCTCAACAATTCTTTAGCCTAGCGCGATCAGTTCCACTTCCAGGAGCCACTCCTCCCGTAGGAGGGAGGCGCCCACGGTCGTGCGCGCCGGTGGATCCTCGGGGAAATACTCTTTAAAGACTGTGTTCCAGCCCTGAAAATCCCTTGCCGGATGGGTCAGATAGCAGTTTACCTTGACCACCCTGTCCCACCAAGTGCCCGCGGCTTCCAACATCTCGCCCAGATTCTCAAAGGCCTGGCGCGCCTGCGATTCGATATCGGTACCGGGAATGTTGCCTTCTTTGTCGATACCCGCCGATCCCGAGGTGTAGACCAGGTCTCCCACGCGCACTGCAGGCGAGAAGGTCATGGTCTCTGGATCGGTGCCCTCGGTAAGAATGATCTCTTTTTCCATCGTTACCTCCTTCAGACCTAAACAAACACTCTACTTTGTCCGCTTGGCCCGCTGTGTGATCGGGGGCTGTCTCTCCGTATACTACTTGACCTTTCCGCGCCCCCTGATCTGCCAGATGATCTCCACCTCCCCCTCTCTTGCGCCAACCAGTTCATCGTGCATATTGCTGACCTTGCCCTGGTGAAGGGGGATGACAGAGAGTTTTTCACCCACATGGAAGCGGTGATCGCACGCGCTCACATCCACGTGACCGTGCTCCACGGACATAGCATATATTTTAGCGTCTGGCTGCTCGATGATCAAACCGTAGGGCCTGGGGGGATAGCTTTCAAAGGTCTTTTGCCCGCCGTCGATGATGATGCGCTCGTCGGTCGGCGTTGAGACCACGGTGGTGATGACGCGCAGGGCGCAGCGCTCGGGATTCAGATCCTCGTGTCCGTGGATGCGCGTCATGCCCTCGTAGACATAGGAACCGCTCCGCGTCTCCGTGCATCCTATTCCCTTGGAGATGGCCTCGTGGCCCGTGCCCCCACCGCTGATGACGGGACAGGGGAGATCGGCTTTGTTGAACAGACCCACCGTCTCCCGGATAAAGGGCTCCGCCTCGTGGCGGCTGGGATAGGTCATGACGCCCCGCAGGGCCAGTCCAGGGAGCGCGTGCACGCGCCTTCCCAGTTCCACCGCCGCCTGCGGCGACTGGACGCCGCAACGGTTTCCTCCCGTGTCCAGTTCCACGAGCACGGGGATGGTGCACTCGTCCGTCACGGCCTGATCGGAGATTCCCTGGGCCGTCACCTCTGAATCCACGGCCACGGTGATGGTGGCCATGCGGGATAGGGCGGTGAGGCGTCTGCATTTCGTCCTGCCCACGATATTGTAGGGGATGAGGATGTCGTCGATCCCGGCGCGAGCCATGGCCTCGGCCTCGCCCAGTTTCTGGCAGGTGATGCCCTGTGAGCCGGCGTCTACCTGCATCCTGGCGATCTCGGGCACCTTGTGGGTCTTGGTGTGTACGCGCAGGGCGATCCCCAGTTCCTCGCAGTGGGCGGCCATGTGTTGGATGTTGTGCTCCAGGATATCGAGGTCCACCACCAGCGCGGGGGTGTCCAGTTCGTAGATGTGCATGTCACTCCTTTGTAGACTATGCTCTCAGACTCTTTGCTATCCAATCCAGGCTCTTGAGGGGTACCAGACCATAGTTATAAAAATACAGCGCGTCGGCGCCGGCGTCCCAGGCGGCGCCGACCTTGGACACCATATTCTCCTCGTTGGGCGATAGGAGCGGGCAGGCTTCTATCCCTATCCCAAGCCTTACGGGAGACTTTATGCTTTCTCTCGCGGCCCGGGTGGTGGTGGCCACCTCGTCCGCGCCGACCTTGTAGGCGCACACCGTCACTTCATGAACGCGCGAGACTAGATCAGGATCGGGCATTCCCCCCATGTCCAACAGATTCAACGGTTTTTCGGCAGTGTCCCGTAAGCGCCCGATCAGGCGGCCGACGATCTCCTCTCGCATGCGGAGATAGGGCGCCAGTTGGGGCAGTTCGTCCAGGAGGCACTCCTCGGAAAGGGTCTCCGTCGGGGGAATGCGTCCTGCCAGGACATCCTCCAGGTATCGCCGCGTGGCCTTTTGCGCGGCGTCCAAAGCCACGCCCTCTTTATGGGCCACCTTCCGACACGCGGGGCAGAAGCAGAGTCCCATCAGGTAACGTCCGGTGGCTCCCAGGTCCATGCGGATCTTTTCGTGATGATAGTCATGGGGAAAGCCCATAAACCCGCACGACTCCAGTTGCAGCGTGCGTATGGGATAATCGCTCAACTCTTGCACCAGAGCCTGCAGGTAGGCCTGTACATCGGGATGGCTGGGGCAAAGGGCATAGAGGAGGGGATCGCCAAAGGCGTTGCGCATGACCACATCGGGGTGCGATTCCCCCTGGTGGTTGTTGTGGTTGCAGATGGTCCAGGCCACGACCTCCAGATCCTTTCGTTCCGCCGCCGCGCAGATCGCCGCCAGGGGATCGCCATCCGCGGCCAGGCGGCTTATCCGTGGCTGCAGGGCTAACCCGTCAAAGTGGCCACCGTGGGGGCGAAAGTAGAGGGCGCCGTCCTCCAGGAAACGGATCTTTTTCCGGGGATTGTGGGGCAGGAGCAGCATACCGGCGTGGTAACTGACGGCAAGGCTGATGCCGTCCAGGCCCATGCCCGCGATGCGGCTCAGGCTGTCCCCCAATCCCTCATCCAGGAGGTCCCAGGGATAACTCCATATGGCAGCAAATCTGGACATTCGCGGATCCTCTCTTCTAGCGTGGGGTGTTCGAATTGTTTGGAGGTTCTGGATATTTGAACTCCCCCAGCCCCAGTTCGCGTAACGTCTTGGGGAGGGGAGTCCCGCTCTCAGGGTCCCAGCCCCGCAGCGCATAAAACTCGTCCAGCAGAGAGCGAAAGCGCTCGGGAGAAAAGTTTCCCTTATCCTCCAGATAGGGGCTTTCCGCACCTTCCGGATGGTGCAGGTAGGGGACGATGGTCTCGTCGGTGGCTCGGGAGCGGTCCCAATTACGCATGGCCAGCAGCCGCTCCAGGGTAAAGATGCGCGTCCCTACACGGTAGAACGTCTCGCGTGAAAAAGTTAGGTCCGAGGTGGGCTCGAACAGATAATGCTCCAGGAATTCCCCCCCCACGCTGTCGACGCACACCAGCAGATCCTCCGCTTTGGGATTCGTCAACAGGGGGAAGATGTTATCGCAGATGCCTATGGTGTCCTTGAGCGCGCCGCGATCCTGATGGAAGATGGCCGGGACGGTCTTACCCTCGTAGCCGCTCCAGGGATTTACGGCGGCCGCCGATCCGTAGAGACGCTCTCCGACCCGATCTATCTTTTGCCATGTCTCATCATCCTCCGCATCGGGATCAAGGGCTCTGATCAGCCCAAAGATGTTGGTCGTGTAGCCGTGTCCACCACCCATGGGATCGCGGGTGTCCATGGCCCACTGCAGGGCCGTCACCAGCCAGTAGGGAAAGTAGGGACTGGGGAAGGACCCGTGCCCATCCCAGTGGGAGGCCTGCCCCCAGGCGGGATAGAAGACGTCGATGAGATCCTTGCCCACGCCCAACGCCTCTGCCGCGCGCGGGCCGCCCTCGGCGAACAGATCACCCCAGTCCTCCCTTTGGGCTACCCTTTCCATAAAGCGTGCCCAGAAATGGGGGTTGCTAAAGTCAAGTCTCTCCCCATCGATGGTTTCCAGTTCCCCCCGTTCCTGGCAGCGCAATATCCAGGGGACCAGGCCGAAAGTCAGTTCCCAGTGGTTGAGGCCCAGATCGTTGCTGATCTGCGCCAGTTCGAATCCCGCCTCCAGGCCCAGATCCGCGCCCAGCCAGTCCCCGCCCTTGAACCGGGGGGCGCAGCAGAACATCTGCCCGCTGTAGGTCCGATCGGGGTATACGGTACCGGGCACATCATGATAGAACTCCCCACAGGCGCCGGGGCATTGATACGTGCAGGGGGGTAGCCGCTGCTTCTCTGGGCGCGCTCCCTCGCCTCCGTAGCCGATGGGCGCCTCTCCGAAGCGCGCTTTCAGCGCTTCCAAGACGTTCTGCGATCTGTGCAGCGCCTCTGCGGGCTTGGCGACAGCCACACCCTGGGAACCTCGTACGGCGATGGCTTTGAGATTCTTGCTGCCCATCACGGCGCCAAAACCTCCCTGTCCCGCCGCGCTCTCTGTGCCTGTGGCGACCACGGCATAGCGGCAGCGGTTCTCGCCGGCCGGGCCGATGGCCAGGACGCGCCATGCCTGGCCCAGTTCCTGTTGCAGGCCTTTCTGACTGGTCACCAGTCCCTGGCCCCAGAGTCCTCGGGCATCCACTATCTCCACGTCATCATCCTCTATGCGGATATAGACGGGATGGGGCGCCTTGCCACGCACGATCAGCCCGTCGTATCCGGCGTACTTGAGGGTGGGGCCCCAATGGCCTCC
Organism: Anaerolineales bacterium; assembly: GCA_046538105.1. GTDB lineage: Bacteria > Chloroflexota > Anaerolineae > UBA1429 > UBA1429 > JAWLEV01. Next base: position 88,565 of record JBKHJO010000003.1, read on the forward strand.
CAGGTTGGCCCTGGTGTACCACTCGTGGGGCCAGGCCTGGGGACTCAGTCCGCTTATGGTCACGCGGCCAGAACTGGGGACCGGGGTACCCACCAGGGCACCGGGCATGAAAAAGAGGGGATTCTCGGCATCAAAGGCCTTGATCCCTGGCGAGATCATGTCCCAGGCCAACCGCGCCGCCAGCCCCCTGCCGCCCAGGTAGGAGGAGACGTAGGGGTATGAAGGTAGAGTATCCACCTCACCGCTTGTGAGATCGACCTGTAGGATGTGTCCCGTCCACGGGGCCATCTCCCTCTTCATCCTTCGTTCCCCTTTTTCTCTATACTTTGCCACGTCAGGGCGCCCCGAGGACAGCGTTGTACACAGACCGCCTGTCCCTCACAGACGTCACACTTGTAGGCCACTCCCCGCCCCTCGTTCAGATATATGGCATCGAAGGGACAGGCGTCCACGCAGATCCCGCAGCCCGTGCAAAGGTTCTCATCCACGGCCCAGTATCCGCCCTCCTCGACCCAGTAGATGGCCTCTTGTGGACAGGCGCGGGCGCAGGGTGCCCGACGGCACTGGTGACAGTAGAGGATGCGGTGTTTCCCCTCAAAGGAGTCGAGGACGATCTGGATGCGCGCCAGATTGGGAATGACGCGCCCCTCGTGCACCAGAGAGCAGGCCACCATGCAGGCCTGGCACCCGTGGCACAGGTCGGGATCGACCACAATGCGGCCCTCCGTTGTGATCTTTTCAGAGTCTGTGGACAATGCGTTCTCCCTCCTGGCTTACTTTGACTGTGACTCTGGAAAGACTTCCAAAATCTCCAAAGACCTAATGCCGATTCGCCTGCTCGATCTCCCAAGCGATTTCTTGTCACGATAACAGCCTCGAAACAGACTTTGGAAGTCTCGTTGCCACCCTATGGCAACAGGGAGCCGATCCTTTCGGCGCGCCAGGTACCCTCGCCGAACTCGCCCAGGTCGAGCCGGCCGCTCATGGTGTCGTCATCCTCCACTGTGCCCGTGTAGGTGTAAGTGGTCTTGTTGGCCTGACAACCCAGCACGGTTGAGAAGGAAATCTCGTCGCCTTTGATGTTGCCCTGTACGTCTGTGCGGCTGTACTGTGAACGATAATGACCCGTCAGTTCTGTTTCCTCCTGTTGCAGAGTGATAGAGTGTCTGCTCTGGCCAAAGACGTACTCGGCCTCGATGTGCCACACGCCGCTGACGTCGGCGACCGGCGGTCGCTCCGCCTCGGGCTCTCGGGAGGGCCTATTATCGAGCAGTTCGTGAAGCCTCTCGGCCACGATCTCGGCATCACCCTTTTCCATCATATAGGGCATCACACGCAGCCCCTCATCCAGCAAATGCATGGCGATGGGAGGATCTCCTTCCAACAGTTCAGCATGTACCTGTTCTGGATCCACATTGAGTACCTGAGGATCCCAGGAAAGGATGAGGGTTGGGGCCACGTTGGCTACTCCCGGTTCCTCTGTGCGGAAGGTCATCGAGGGCAGATCGGCCACGGCGGAGCGGATGCGATTCAGATATCCCTCCCACATATCCCATTCTGCCTCGTGATCGCGGCCCTGAATCCAGGCTTCGACTGCCGCCAGGAGTCCCATGACCTCCTCCTTGCCCGCCTTCATGGGTCGCCCCAGAGCGTGATGGGGTGCACCGTTCAGAAAGGCCGCCTTGAGCAGGTTTTTGCGTCCCAGGACGAGCCCCGAGGCTTGCGGGCCACGCAGACATTTGCCGCCGCTATAGCCCACGGCGTCGGCGCCCATCTCCAGGTAGCGGTTGGGCACATCGGGCCGCTGCGCGGCGGCGTCCACAAAGGAGGGAATCCCGTGTCGCCTGCCCACCTGGATCATCTCCGGAACCGGAATGGTGCCTCGCTCTTCCAGGTCGCCGGTGATAAGAAAGAGGCCCGTCCGTTCGCTGATGGCGGCCTTTAGGTCGGCGCGGGTCTCCACCTCGATCATCTCTGCTCCCGTCATGCGCACGGCATAGTCGTAGGCGTTGCGGTGCCCCTTTTGGATGATGACCTCGTCCTTCATGCCCGTGGTATCGGGCAGACGTACCATCCTTTCGGGGTTTGCGCCCGCCATGGCTGCTGCGGCAATCTGGGTGAGAGCGGCGGCACATCCGCAGGTGATATAGCCCCACTCGGCGCCGGTAAGTTCGGCCAATCTTTGCCCCACCTTTTCCATCAACTCATCCATGTTGATGTAATGATTGGAGGCTTTCACCATGGCTTCTGCGGCCGGCCCGATCAATCGCGAACCGCTGAGGATGGTATAGGTGCCCATGCAGTTGATGAGGGGTTGAACGCCCAGGTCTTCAAAGGAAGGCGGCGATGTGGTGGCAGTAGTGCTCGTACTTGGGGACATCTATCATACCTCCTGTAGATGTGTCGTCATTTTGTATGCCATTGTAGTGCCTTTGTTCGGGACATGCAAGAAAAGGAGGCAATCCTTGAAGGCTGCCTCCTCGTAAAATGTGCCCTGTCTGGCGGTCAGTCCACGCGGTAGCGTTCCAGGGCATCCATATCCAGTTCACATCCCAGGCCGGGCTTGTCGGGCACCAGGGCGTATGAACCCTCGAACTCGATACCCTCCACGACCAGGTCATCCTCCCGGGTCCACGACCCCACAAAATCGCTTCCCAGCACACAGTTGCGGGCGGCTGAGGCGGCGTGGAGATAGGAGAACTCCATGATACCCAGGTCGTTGCCCGACCCGTGCCAGCAGGGGATCCCCGCCGCATGAGCCATGGCCGCGTTACGCACGAACTGCACCATGCTTCCGCCCAGGTTCAAATAGTCCACCGCTTCGGCCTTGATGGCATTGACGATGTCCTGGGGCGAGCCCAGATGCAGGGCCACGGGAACGACGCCGTGCTCCCGGAGCAGGCGGTACCAGTCCAGGTTCCATTTCTGCATGGGATCCTCGAACACCTTTACCGTACCGTACTTGACCAGTTCGCGGGCCATATCCAACGCCTCGGTGGGGCGCCAGAAACGGGTGTTGGGATCGATGGTGAGTTCGAATTCCGGCCCGGCCACCTCCCAGATGGCACGACAGCGTTCCACCAGGGGCTCGTCCCCTGTGCACTTCATCTTCATTCCCTTGAAACCGCGTTCCACGGCCAGTTTCGTGTTCGCCGCTGCGTCTTCGGGGGTCTGGTGTCCGATCCAATAGTCGGCGGGGACCCGATCCCGCACGGCACCTCCCAGGAACCAGTGGGCGGGCTGATCGTATAGTTTCCCCAAGAGATCGATGATGGCCATCTCGAAGGCCGGGTAGGCAGGGGTTCTGGGGCCCGCCGAGGCCCCCTCCCACCAGCGATCCAGCGTGGAGCGCTCGGGGCGGTCGTCCAGGGTGCCCATCACGGCTGGTAGATGCTGGATGACCAGTTCCCGTGAGTCGAGCCCCTCGATCCTGGCGGCCATCTCCTGCACCGATTCCAGGGGGGTGCCCCGTCCCGTCTCGCCGATACCCGCGATGCCCTCATCGGTATGGATGCGGATGATGTGCTTGGGGACCATGTCCCAGCCCGCCGGGCCATAGCATTCGGAATGCACCCGCCCCGGTATGGTGGGAACGACCACGGTCCAGATGTCGGTGGATTCTATTCTCATATGTACCTCCAAAGTTTTATCCTATGCGCGCTCTGAGCGCATGGTCTTGAAGACGATGCCTGTGATGATGATATTGATGATCCCTAAAAAGAGGGACATGGTCGCCGCGTATCCCATGCGCATATCCCCGTGGATAAAGGCCGTGCGGTAGAGATAGACGCCGGCCGTCAGGCAGGACTCGGCGGGCCCACCGGACGTACCCTGAAAGAGGGTCATGGATTCCACCGTGGCGCTGATCACGCCCGATCCCAGGACAAGAATAAGGGTGAAGGTAGGTTTGAGCAGGGGAAGGGTGATGTAGAGAAACTGCTGCCATCCGTTGGCGCCGTCCACCACGGCAGCCTCGTATACCTCGGTGTTGATATTGTATATGCCGATGAGGAACAAAAGTGTCCAGTAGCCAAACCGCTTCCAGATGGTGGGTATGGTCATGGCATAGAGGGCCCAGTCAGGAGATCCCAGCCAGTTCGGCGGATTCTGTACCCCTATGTTCTTCAACATCACGTTCAGGTAGCCGAACCTGGGATCGTAGAGCTTGGCCCATACCATCATGGCCACCGATATCGGGAGCACCACGGGCATATAGGCGATCACGCGGTACACGGCGGCAGCGGCCCTGTTCTGGACTTTGGAGATCATCACCGCCACAAAGAGGGAAAAGACCACCGTGAAGGGCAGGAAAAGCACGGTGAATTTGAGGGCGATGCCAAAACTGCGCCAAAAGGTAGCATCATGTATCATCTCTATCCAGTTGGCCACGCCATTTAAACCAGAGATAATCCCCTGCGTCTCTGGTATGAGCCAGCGATAGTCGGAAAAGGCCATAAAGAACCCTCGGATGATGGGATAGCCCTGGAAAACTATGTACATGATGACGGCCGGCGCGATAAAGAAATAGCCCCAGAGGTTTCCCCACTTTTGTTGGCGGAGGTTTAGGAGTTCCTGAAAAAAGGCGCCCACGACGGCCGCCTTGCCCTGGGCGCGCACCTCATCGACCCGTTGTTGCCTTTGTTCAGCCATTCTTTCTCCTTTCTATGGGAGTATTCGTCCCTTTACATCTTGATGGTACCCTCGGTGAGTCCTCGCACGAACCATTTTTGCATGAGAATAAAGACCAGGATCACGGGTAGCATGGCCATGGTGTAGGCCGCGCACTCGGTTCCATAGCCCGCTAGAATACTTGAGGTAAAGTGGGCACTCCAGCCACTGAGCTTGGTCGCGGCGATGGAGATCGTCTCGAGTTCGGGAAAATCGAGCAGGGTGAGGGCTATGAGATACTCGCCCCACACATAGATAAACTCAAAGATGGCTACGACGACGATGCCCCCTTGAGCAAAGGGCAGGTCCACGTTCAGGAATATGCGCCACGTGCCTGCGCCGTCGATGATGGCGGCCTCCTCCAGTTCGTGGGGCACAGTTAAAAAGGTCTGCCGCATGATGAACAGGGCCACACTGATGGCGCTGGGGTACAGGAATATGAGGCCCAGGTGAGAGTTGCGCAATCCCAGGAAGGACATGAGTTCATAGGTGGCCATCAAACCGCCGGCCCGGGGGATAAACATGAGCATGATCAACGTATAGAAGAGCAGGTCCCTGCCCCGAAAGTCGAGCCGCGCAAAGGCGAACCCGGCCATGGTGGCCGTGATGGACTGGATGATCACCGCTCCCGCAGAGAGTTTGATGCTATTCCACAGGTTGAGGGGGATGCGGCTCATATCGGCCCGGGTGAACATCCAGCGGTAGTTGGCAAGGATGGGATCCTTGGGGATGAGGCTAGGCGTCGCCATGTAGAGTTCCTGTCTCCCTTTTAGGGAGGAGGAAACTGTCCATATCACGGGGAGTAGACAGACGGCACAGATGAAAATAAGGGCTGCGTTGATGATCCACGCATCCGGTCGTCGCAGGTTTCGTTTGATCGTTCGGCTCAGAGAGGCCATATACACACTCCTCTTCGCACTGCGCTGAAATATATGAGATGGATCATAAGCATAAAGAGGGGGAGAGCGTGTGAGAACCCTCCCCCTCTTTGTGAGCACGTACTATTTTGGAGCATGTGCTTGGAACACACGCGCGGAAGGAGAATTCCTTGTTACAGTTGCTGCTTCTCGATCTCTTCCCGGCTGTCCTCCAGGATGAGCTGGGCACACTCCTCCGGCGTCATTTCCGAACCCGCTTCCGTAAAAGGTATCCGATGCTTCTGAAAGACCGTGTTCTGGATGGTATAGTAGTTGTTACGCGGTGCGGGAACGGAATTCTGGACGTCCTCCACCATGTCCAGCATCCACTCGTAGACACGGAACTGGGGATCCTCTTGGATGATGTCATAGGCCGAGTGATAGATGGGCGTCTTGCCCGTCTGCATCACCGTTTTCTGGAAGCCCGTATTCTGGGGGCCCATGGTGTAGATGAGATAGTCCATCGCCTCTTGAGGATGGGGGGCCCCGTTCAGGATGGCCACGCCGTTGCCCCAGTAGACGGATCCCACGCCACCGCCCGCTTCCCTGGTGGGAATGGGGGAGGTGGATACCTTATCGGTACCAAAGGCGTTCTGCCCCCACACGCCGCGTGAGCTCTGGGCCTGGACGGAGGCCACCTTGCCGGCATAGTAGGCATCCAGCCATCCATCACTGCCGTGGGGCGGCGTCAGTTCCTCCTCCACGATCAACTTTTTATAGAAGGCCAAGGACTCGAGCATCTCATCGGATTCCCAATCGATCAGACCTTCATCGGTATAGGGAGTATCGTCCACGGCGGAGCAGATAAGGGCGCCCACATCGGTCCAAAGCGATTCGGCGAAGGATGTGGGGTAGATCTGCTCATCGGCACCCCAGTTTTTGAGTTCCAGGGCAATCTCCAGCCACTCGTCCCATGTCTCGGGGGCGTTTTCCCATCCTACCTCATTGGCATAGTCCACGCGCCAGTTGTAGGTGATGTTCTCGAAACTGTAAGCCAGGCTGTAGAACTCTCCCTGGTAACTGCCGTCCTCCTTGATGGTGTCGATCATGTCGGAGAGAACCTGGTCGGCACCCTCCTGCTGCGAGCCGGCGATATATTCGTCCATGGGTTGAATCATCTCCGTCGCGACCCACTGCTGCATGACGAGAAAGGGGGTGAGGATGCCCGCAGCGCTCCACTCCAGGGTACCCTCTCTGATCTGGGCGATTATTTTGGTATCCCATCCCTCAGAGGTGGTGTCGATCTTGACCTCCACGTCCTCGTTGGCCTCGTTGAACTCGCGGGCCGTCCTGTCAAAGGGAATCTCTCCCACGGCCCAGGGGCTGAGTATGACGCGGACCTCCTTGACGCCAGAGGGGGCGGGTTCCTGCTCGACGACGCGGGTGACCTCTGTTTCGACCTCTACGGTCTCTTTCACGACCTTTTCCACCGTCTTGGGTTGGCAGGCCGCGAGAAGGGAAGCGGCTGCCCCCGTGGCGGCAAAGCGGAGAAAACTGCGACGAGAATAAGACTTAACGGACATTATGAAGCCTCCTTGGTTTATATTAACCGACAATTAGTGAGGAAACGCGGTTTGTCCCGACAGGCACCTCCTTTGGCATATTCCCATTAACGAGAACAAAAGCCTTTTATCGCAGCATCGCGATATTATACGGTCAATGTCCTGTAACCTTATTATGGTTTTGTGATCAGCGCTTAATGAGGGAATTCCCTAGAAGCAGCGGTAGTATAACACTGGATCGCTCGACCTGTCAAGTTCATGTAGGTAATTTCATCTATTGGTCGGAACAAAAACCCTCAGTTTTCACCATACCGGCTTGCCCCAAAATGTCCAGATGTGGATAAACGGACGGGTTGATGACTAATCCGCGCCCTTGACGTGTCGATCAAAGAATTGGACGCAGCGCCCCATGGCGGTCACAAAACTGTTGGAAAGGTTGTGATCGTCGCCCTCGTACAGGTACAGTTCCGCCGACTGGTCGGCATCTTGCAGGCGCGCGTAAAGATCCTCTGACCACTCGACGGGCACCGAGTCGTCCGCTGTGCTGTGATGAAGCTGCAGGGGGCCCGAGAGTTTCTCAAGATGAAAGGTGGGATCGACAGAGGCCCAGAATGTGGGGTTCTCGTCGAACATACCATAGGCGAATATGCCCTCGGTAGGTGGTTCGGGGGTTTCATCGCCGTCGGGCGTTGCCTTTAGGCTGCGGACGATCCAGTTGGGACGCTTTTCCCATACATCCTCGACAGGCGCCACCACGCCGGCCCAGATGACGCCAGCGTCGATCTGATCGCTCACCACCATGGCCCGCAGCGTAAGAGCGCCCCCCATAGAATGCCCCCACATACCAACCCGCTGGGGATCGGCATCCGGATAGCGCTGCACCGAGGTGACGGCGTTGAGCACGTCGACGGTATAATCTCCCACCGTGTGGGCGTCGGCCGGCTCGCCCTCTGAATTCCCGTGTCCGCGATAGTCGGGGGCGAGGACGATGTATCCCTCACTGGCGAATTCGTGCACGTAGGCCAGATACCTCTCGGCGGTGCGGTATTGATCGGGTGGAATGTACCCGTGATTGAAGATGATAAAGGGCCAGCCGCTCTCGGGCTTTTCTCCCTGAGGTACGGTCAGCATGGCATAGATCTTGAGCCCTTTGGATTGATAGGAAACGACGTAGCGGTCATAGTTGGATTCGGGGGGCAGGGTTTCCTCTATCACCAGTTCGCTGCCGGGATAGGACTCCTGTCGCATCGCCTCGATGGCCAGGGGATGCAAAGGCGTGGCTGTCGATATCGGGGTAGCCGTCGAGGTGCGCGTTGGCGTGGCGGTATCGGTCGATGTGGGAGGCGGGGAGGGTGTAGGCGACGGTGTCAAAGTCACCTGTGATCCGGGGTTCTCGGCCTTTATGATGGAGGTTGCCGTTGGCGATAGGGCGCTCCGGCCGCCATTGCAGGCGAGGGTCGATAGCAGTATCCATGACAGTAGACAGGCGATGATCCAACCCGATCGCCTGGGGGCCACTTGTGAGGGTAGAGACATATCTTGCTCCTTATCTGCTGAAAAGTGAAATCTGAGGCTGACGGGTAATTCTTGACTTTTATCATTTACAATAGACCCATTTTGTCGCAATTGTGCCATGCCGTCAAAGATTGGCCTGCTACCCGATCGACTTTGATTCGGGCGCGATATGGGCTATACTCTGTGCTGCAAGATTGGAATTATAAGGGGGTGGCGGCTGTGATGGGCACGACGTATCCGCCGACGATTTTTGTCCTGGGGACCGCGCGCAACATCGGCAAGACAGTTACCTGTATGGGTATCATAAGCAACCTTCTTTCCGATGAACATGGCTATGCGCGCGAGCAGATCGGATATATGAAACCCGTCGGCCAGCAGACGCGCCGGGTTACTGATAGCATGGGAGAATCCATAGAGGTCGACAAGGACGCTGTCCTGATCACCTCGCTGATGGGCATCCAGCATGCTGGCTACGAATACATAAGTCCGGTGGTACTGCGCGGAGGGGTCACCGCTTCCTACATCGACGAGGCGGTGAATGGTGACCCGTTGGTTGCAAGAAAGACTTTTTTGAAGCGCATTTGCACTTCCTACAAGCGCGTCTGTGCCGACAAACGCGTCGTGCTTGTCGAGGGGACGGGGCAGCCCGGCGTGGGGTCGGTGGCTGGTATTTCCAATGCCGATGTCATCAATACGCTGCGCGATATGGGGGTGCCCCTCTTTGTCATCATGGTGACCCAGGGGGGTATCGGCAGTACCCTGGATCAAGTCTTCCCCTATCTCATGGCCATGGAGCATCTGGGAGCGCACGTGGACGGTCTCATCGTCAACGGCATCTATATTTCCAAGATGGACAAGATCGTACACTATCTTGAGAGTTATTATGATCGCGTCTTTGTGCCCCTGTATGGAGAACATCTTGAGGGGCAATCCCCTCCGCCCATCCTGGGATTTATCCCCTCCGTGTCCGCGTTGCGTGCGCCTACCATGCGTCTCATCGCCGAAGAGTTCTCTGAACGGCCCGATAGCGGGATGGAGATCGTGGCTCCCGAGAATTTCGACACGGTGGCCGTGCAGTTGATAGGGGCTCTGCGCGTCATCAGTCTGGATTTTGGCTATGAGCCCCTCCTGAAACCCCGCGATGCTGCTGTCATTGGAGTAAATGCCAACGACGCCATACTGGCCACGTTCCTCCATCACGAACGTCTGGTTCATCAAGATGGTGAGGGTTTGTCGGGCGTCATCCTTTCCTGCAAATATGTGGGAGGATTGGCGGATCGCATCCGCGAACTCATTGTAAAAAAGGATCTGCCCACCCTGACGCTGGATTATGATTCCGCCGAGATCGTGCAGCGCATCGAGAATATGACGGTTAAGATCCAACCCTACGATGTCCACAAGCGGGAACTGATCGCCGAGGTCTATGAGAAACATCTCACCCTGTGGCCCGAACTCCAACTCGTCTGATCCTCTGTCTTATTTTTCATTCCTCTTATCCTATGTCACACTTCTTTGACATAGCGGGCTGATCGTGTTAGACTAAACGTTACATTTGAGTAAGGATTGGTCTGCGATGAAAGTATCTGCTAGGGAACGCATCAGCCTACGCGCCATGGAAGAGTTGGCGCGTCGCTTTGGACAGGGACCCACGGCGTTGCGCAAAGTGGCCGAGGCGCAGGGACTTCCTCTTCCCTATTTGGGGCGTATCGCCGTGGCCCTACGGCGCGCTGGGCTGCTAAAAAGTGTGCGGGGCGCCCATGGCGGATATATGCTCAGTCGCACCCCCTCCCAGATAAGTGTGGGGGACATCTTTCGTGCCGTCGAGGGCTCCATCGTCCCGCTAGAGTGTACGGGTGGAGAGGGGGGCACGTGCGCCAATGTGTCAGATTGTGCGGCGCGTAGCGTGTGGCAGACGGTCACCAGACGCCTGGAAGAAACCCTTGATAACACATCCCTGACTGATCTCTTGCAGCAGGATTAGCGGGAGGAGAGTTGACAAGGATGGAGAGTGGATATGCCTTCTGAATCACCTTTTGTTTATATGGATCATGCGGCCACGACGGCAGTGGATCCCCGTGTCTTGGAGGCGATGAGACCTTATTTCAATGAAGAATACGGCAACGCGTCCAGCGTTCATCGGCTGGGTACGGAGGCACGCGGGGCCGTCGAGTCGGCGCGGGCGCGAGTGGCAGGGATACTGAATGCCAAACCTGCAGAAATTATCTTTACCAGTTGTGGCACCGAAAGCGACAATCTGGCCCTGCGAGGTGTCGGACACGCCCGTCCCGGGAAACATATCATCACCACGCCCATGGAGCATCATGCTGTGGGGCATACCTGCCAGCAATTGGCGGAGGCGTTTGGTTTTTCCATAACCTATCTGCCCGTCGATGCGCATGGCGCCATCGATCCCGCAGACGTCGAACGCGCCATTGCCGAGGACACCTGCCTCATTTCCGTCATGTATGCCAATAACGAGGTGGGGACCATCGAGCCCATCGCCAGGATTGGCGAGATCGCCCGTAAAAGGGGTGTGCCCTTTCATACAGATGCCGTCCAGGCGGCCGGCAATCTGAACCTCGATGTGGATGCCTTGGGCGTCGATCTGCTCTCCCTCTCGGGACACAAATTCTATGCCCCCAAGGGGGTGGGCGTTCTCTACGTTCGAGAGGGTACGGACCTGCTCCCCACACAGACGGGCGGCGATCACGAGCAGGGCCGTCGGGCCGGCACGGAAAACGTGCCCTATATCGTAGGACTGGCCAGGGCTCTAGAACTGGCTCATGAGGATATGGAAGATAACGTGGCTCATGTGACGTCGCTGCGTGATCGTCTTATCGAGGGTGTCCTGGATGGTATCCCCGACGTTCGCCTGACGGGGCATCCCACGCGGCGACTGGCCAATAATGCCAGTTTTGTCTTTGAGGGGGTAGAAGGAGAGTCTGTCGTCGTGCATCTGGATCGTGTCGGGGTGGCGGCGAGCACGGGATCGGCATGCACGTCGGAGGAGGAGGGACCGTCGTTCGTTCTTTCAGCCATGGGCATCAGGGATCGACTGGCGCAAAGCAGCCTGCGTCTTTCTCTGGGCCGCGAGAACACGGAGGATGATGTGGATTACGTACTTGCCGTCTTGCCCGACATTGTGGAAAATCTTCGGGAACTCTCGCCGTTCTATGACTAGCCGTGCAAATTCTGTTTTTCCGAGAGGGCTGTTTCAGGAGGTTTGATGTATACAGACGTTGTTTTTGAACATTTTTCTAACCCACGCAACGTGGGCACCATGAAGGACCCGGACGGTTATGCCAAGGTGGAGAGTTCCGCCTGTGGAGATCTGATGGAGATGTACATAGAGATCGAGGATGGCAGAATCTCCGATGTCAAGTACCGCACCTTTGGCTGTGCTGCCGCCATCGCCTCCAGTTCCATGGCCTCGGAGATGATCAAGGGCGAATCTTTGGCGGTCGCCGAGAAGATGACCGATGAGAAGATCGTGGAGGCCCTGGGCGGATTACCAGACACCAAGCGCCACTGTTCTATTCTGGCCGCAAGCGCCCTGCACAAGGCCCTGGAGGATTATTATGAGAAACATCCGGAGGCGCGTTCGGAGACCAGATTATAGATCGTTGTCAGGCTTTTGGGGTGGGTAGGATGTCTTCCCCGGGATGTGTCTATGTTGCCATGAGTGGTGGTGTCGATAGCTCTGTCGCAGCCGCGCTCCTTGTAGAGCGCGGTTATTGCGTGCGGGGAGTGACCATGCGGCTGTGGCGGGAGGAGGCCGGTGACCAGGGGATGTGTGGTGCGGTGACCAGCGCCCGCGCCGTCTGCAAGCAATTGGGCATTGAGCACAGGGTGGTGGATCTGCGGGAGCCCTTTTACCATCGCGTGGTCGAGTACTTTGTGCGGGCGTATGCAGGAGGACGCACGCCGAACCCCTGTGTGCAGTGCAATCGCTTCATAAAGTTTGGCAAACTCTTGGATCTCGTGCGCGAATGGGGGGCGGATTTGTTGGCCACGGGGCACTATGCCCGTCGATATAGGGAGGGGGGGTACTACCAGTTGTTGCGGGGCGTGGACGAGGAGAAGGATCAATCCTACTTTCTCTACATGCTGGGCCAGGAAGAACTTGATCGTGTCCTGTTTCCCCTCGGCACGTGGACCAAGGAGGGGGTATATGCCTTGGCCCGCGAGCGCCATCTTCCGGTGGCAAAGCGGCCAGAGAGCCAGGACGTCTGTTTCATATGCGATGGCGATTATCGGCGGTTTCTTGCCGGCCGGGCTCCCGAGGCTATAGAGCCAGGGCCCATCTATGATAGAGAGGATAATCGCCTGGGACAGCACAAGGGATTGCCCTTTTACACCGTGGGACAGCGGGAGGGGTTGGGAATCTCTGCGCCACGTCCCCTCTATGTTCTGGAATGGGACCTGGAGCGCAACGCGCTCATCGTCGGTTTTGCAGAGGAACTGGGGCAAAGGGCGTGTCTGGTCGAGGAGATGTCCTACGTCTCCGGTATGCCCCTTGCCCCTGGCCGCCGCGTGCAAGCCCAGATTCGTTATCGCGCGCGCCCGGTCCTCGCAAGGATCTGGGATGGTTCCGAGGGGGATGCCCGCATTGTCTTTTGCGATTCCCTTCGGGATATCACGCCGGGACAGGCTGCGGTATTATATGATGGAGACCGTGTCCTGGGGGGCGGAATCGTTGCGCGTGTTCTAAAAGAACCCCATAAAAAAGAGTAGGGAGTTGGTTTATGTTCTCCTCGCCATTATTCCTGTTCGCCTCTGCGTTGGCCACCTTTTGGGCGGCTATATTTCATCTGCTGTTTGGCAGGAATCTGATAGATTTGATTCTGTATTGGTTCATTGGCCTGGTGGGCTTTGCCGTGGGACAGGCGATGGCAGACGTTTTTCGTCTGCCCTGGCTTTTGGTGGGCCAGGTACATGTCGTGGAGGGCACATTGGGTTGCTGGCTTGCCATGTTTGTTGCACGATGGCTAAAAGTATGATATAATAGATAAGAAGTGTCGAGAATATCACTCATCTGGGGAGGCGCTGTGACTTGGCTTACGGCTGTGCGGGACGTGGCCATTCTGCTATTGGCCTTGGAATCGTTGGTGCTTGGTATCCTGCTGGCTGTTATGCTGATTCAGTTGCGCAGACTTTTGAAACTGTTGCGCGAGGAGGTCGCGCCTATTCTGGATTCGGCCAATGATACGGCGAGGACGGTGCATGGCACAGCGGATTTGGTTACCCGTACTATCGTTGAGCCTGTGGTCGAGGTGAGCAGTTATGCGGCGGGGGCGCGGCAAGCCCTGCGTAGCCTGCTGGCCGTCGCCCGCGAAGCAAAAGAAGACACGGGGGTTTCCTCCACGGTGGATCGAGAGACGACGGTTGAACGTGATCTCTGAGAGCATATCTTGAGGGAAACTCTTTGATCGTAATTTGGCCAAGATCGACGGGGGGGAGAAGCAAGTATAGGGTTAGGTTCCCCCTTCAAAGGGGATGGGCATTGGAACAGACGAGGAGGTAATGATGGCAAGGAATTCTGGTTCTGGGGATTTTGTGGCGGGCTTTTTGTTTGGGACGTTTGTGGGGGTAGTTCTTGCTTTCCTGTTTGCCCCTGCTCCCGGTGAGGAGACGCGGGAAAAACTTCGCGAAAAGAGTATCGAGTTGAGACAGCGCGCGGAAGAACTTTCTGCCGATGCCGAGGAGCGGGCCCGCGAACTTCGGGAAAAGGGTGAGAATGTGGTAGAGGAAAGAAAGACCCGCTTCCGCGAGGCGATGGAGGAAGGCAAAAAGGCGGCCGAGCGCAAAAAGGAAGAACTCTTGCGCGAGATCGAAGAACTCGAATCGGAAGCGGGCATCGATCTGGAAGAACAGGAGAGCGAGGCCTAATTCAGGTTCGCTTTTGGAGGTGGTCGCCCCATCCAGCCATATAGTTCTCATCTTCCTTTGATGTGCCCTGTCTTCTGTATCCGGGGGATGCTCACCTATTTCATTTTCAATAGCGGGGACAAAACGCGTTGCTTCTGCGTTTTGTCCCTTTGTTTATACGGCGCGCAATTGCTCCAATATCTTGGGCAATTCCGAAAGCAGGTCCCGGGCCATCATACCGCTGCTTCCGTACGGCTGCCTTTCTCCAGCCAGACCATGTACGTAGGCGCCGCATACGGCGGCCTCATAGCCCGATAAGCCCTGGGCTATCAATCCCGCGATGGTGCCGGCCAGTACATCTCCCGTGCCTGCTGTGGCCAGGGCTGGATTGGCAAAGGGAATGACCGTGGCTTGCCCTGTGGGGGAGGCCACGACAGTGTAGGCTCCCTTTAGAATCACGGTACATCCCCATTTTTTTGCCGTGTCTGCCGCTGTGCCGATGCGGTCCGATTCGATATCCCCGATCTCGCAATGCAAGAGACGTGCCATCTCCCCAGGGTGGGGCGTGATCACGCTCCCCGTGGGGATTTCCTTCCACCATTCGCCCTTGTCGGCTATGAGATTCAGTGCGTCAGCATCGATGACGAGGGGCGGTGGTGTAAAAGTCGTTTCCGCCTCGGGTTCCGAGACCTCGAATCCCAGCGAGGGCCGCCGTATCTGCGTCTCCCCCCTTAGGAGGGCCTGCACGAATGCACCGGTCTTTTGTTCCGTGCCCAGCCCGGGGCCCACGAGGAGCACGTCATACTCCTCTGCTTGTTCGGCGATCAGGGGCAGGGCCGCTGGCGTCAGGGCGCCCATGTCGTCGGGCAGTACGAGAAAGGTGGCCTCCGTCAACTTGGCCGTGACGCTATCATATATGGCATTAGCGGCGGCCAGGGTCACCAGTCCGGTGCCGACGCGATAGGCTGCCTCGGCAGCCAGGCAGGGCGCGCCCACATAGTTGATCGACCCCGCCACGATCAGGGCCTTGCCAAAGGAACCCTTGTGGGCATTCGCGGGGCGTCCTGGCAGGCTCTGTCCCACGCGCTGGGGCGTAGCCACGCATAAAGGCACGTCGGCGGCGAACTGGGGGGCGATGCCGATGTCGGCCACCAGGAGTTCGCCCACGCGAGCGGCGCCGGGGAAAAGGAACAGCCCCGGTTTAGGAGCGGCAAAGGTGACCGTCAGATCTGCATGGAGGGTGTGTTCGTCCACCTGCCCCGTATCACAATCCAGACCGGAGGGCGTGTCCACGGCCACCACGAGGGGGCGACTGGTGGAGGGTTTCTTTCTCCATGATGCGCCCCTCAGGGAAGGACCAGAAGGCGTCAACAGGTGGAAAAAGGGCACCATCCTCTTTTCCTGGCGGGGTTTCAGGCCCTCGGATACATGTATGAGGAGGGCGGGGAGGTCTCCTCGCAGGCTGCCCTGTACCCCGGTGCCCAGCAGGGCATCGAGCACCACGTCGGCATTCCGTACCAGGGCCTCGAGGGCCTCGAATTCGGGATCCTCATCTGCTCTCACTAGGGGCATGTCCATAGATTGAACCTTTTGTAGATTGGGATCCTCTTCCCTTTCCCGCTTCCAGATATAAACGGTGACGCGATGCCCCCAGGCCCGGAGGTAGCGGGCGGCTACCAGGCCATCTCCGCCATTATTGCCCGGACCGACCAGGATGAGGACGTGGGATGCGGTATGGCGCAAGAGTTCCCTCGTCGCCAGGGCGGCAGCCTTGCCCGCGTTCTCCATCATGATATCGTATCTCAAGCCGGCGGCGTTGGCCGCCTCCTCGATCTGTCCCATCTTTTCTATGCTGACCAGTTTCATCTTCCCGCCTCCATTCTGCAAATGTGCTCCTATTGTAGGAGGCACATTTCGGAGCGTCAATTCCCCTCCGGGGTGACCCTTTGATATTGGCGTTTTTTTTCGGTCGTGACACATTCAAGAGTATAATGATGTCGAATCGTTTTTCGTCGAGACCATATGTACGCGAATACGCCTGATTCGTTCACGTTTCGATTACATTTGATTGAAGCCATGACCGCTGCATATATTTCATCGAGGTCGATTGGGAGAACTCCCCATGTCTGAGCGCATTGCACAGCGTCTTTGTTCCATCCCCCCCTCTGGCTTGCTCGAGTTCTTTGATATTCTGGCTACCATGGATGATGTCCTTTCTCTGGGGATCGGGGAACCGGATCTGCGTACACCGGACCCCATTGCCCAGGCGGGTATCGAGGCCATTCGTCGGGGGCAGACGGGATATACATCGAACGCGGGGACGCGCGATCTCCGCGATGCCATCGCCGCCGATCTCGCGGCGCGGTACGACGTGCACTATGATCCAGAGACCGAGATCTTGGTCACTGTGGGGGTCTCGGAAGCCCTCCATGCTGCCCTCCTCTCCCTCGTCGATGCGGGTGACGGCGTGCTGGTGCCCGAGCCCTGTTTCGTGGCCTATGCTCCCTGTGTAGGCTTGGCCGATGGCGTGGTGCAGTCGGTGACCACCAGGGCCCAGGACGGGTTTCAGGTGACCCGAGGGGCGCTCGAGGGCGCTGTGGATGCGCGGACCAAGGCCCTGCTGCTGAGCTATCCCAACAATCCCACCGGCGCCGTCATGTCGCGGGAACGCCTCCGCGACGTGGCCCGCTTTGCCCGGGAACGCGATCTGGTCGTGCTTTCGGACGAGATTTATGATCGCTTTGTCTATGGAGTGGATCACGTGTGCTTTGCGGCGCTGCCGGATATGCAGGGGCGCACCGTCCTGTTGGGAGGTTTTAGCAAGTGCTATGCCATGACGGGATGGCGCATCGGGTACGCCTGTGGGCCTCGGGATATCATTCAGGCCATGCACAAGGTGCATCAGTACATCATCATGTCCGCGCCCACCCTGGCCCAGGCCGGCGCCCTGGAGGCGCTCCGTCATCCCGGGAACTGTTCCGAACGGATCATTCAGGAATTCTCCCAGAGGCGGGATATCGTGGTGCAGGCCCTGGACGATATCGACCTGCCCTGCGTCGAGCCGCGCGGGGCCATGTACGCCTTTCCCTCCGTAGCGCAGACGGGATTGACCTCGGCCGAGTTCTCCGAGCGGCTCTTGCGGGAGGAAAAGGTGGCCGTGGTCCCCGGCGAGGCCTTTGGCGAGGCGGGAAAGGGACACGTGCGCATCGCCTACACCGTACCGGCGGGCGTCCTCGAGGAGGCCCTGGAGCGCATCTATCGCTTCGTGCGTCGGTTATGAGGGGGGGCGAGATATCGATGTGAATTTTGCCTCCCTTGCCTTTTCTCTATTGCATACTTCTTTGACACCCTCGACTTCTCCCGGATAGAATGATCTCGTCATCATGAATGGGCCGACAAGGAGATCAGCATGCAAATCACCGACGTCACACTGACCCCCGTATACTCCC
>JBKHJO010000023.1:0-38733 GCA_046538105.1 Anaerolineales bacterium
CTTCTGTCCCTCCTCCAACGTATGGAGAGGAACGCGCCTTACCGATGTCCTGCTCTCTGCTTTCACGCCATTTTCCTCCTTTTCCAGAACTCTTTTTTTCACCCTCGTCTCTGACTTTACCTGTATATTTCTTGCCAGCGGCAGTGTCAGGGAGATTTCCCCACCCGCGGCCCGCACCGACAAGACCGCTTCCGCAGCGGCTACCACTGTCAGCGATGCTCCCAGCTGTATCCCCTGTTCCCTTAAAAAGGTTCCCACCGCTCCGTCTACATCGCAGCGCACCACCCGGCCACCTTCCCCGACAGCAAGCCGGTCGAGCGGGAGCAGGCGTCCAGGTGAATCACCATCGGGTCGTGGGATCGGGTATCCCAGGGGGTTCACCATGGGACTGTCCAGATAGAGGTCCAGCTGGTCGGCCACCAGATCAGAGGTGGCACGTTCCAGTCCGCAAGCCGCCTCGTGCGCCTGCTCATAGGTCAGCCCCAGCTTTTTCACCAGGAAGACCTCCCAGAGTCGATGCCGACGCAAGATAGCAAGAGCCCACCGCTCGCCCTCCGGCGTGAGCGACACCCCCTCATAGGGTCGGTAGATCACCAGCCCCCGATCCTGCAGTTTTCGGCACATCTCGTTAACCGAAACCGGGGCAAGGGAAAGTTCGCGAGCCAGCGCCGACAGAGGCACCGGATCGGCGTCCTCTCGCAGACGGGCGATGCTCACCAAATACATCTGTACTGTGTCACTGAGCGAGGCGGGAATCATTTCAGCGTATCTTTTTGGTAACCATAAAATAAATCGCTTTATTTTTTAGGTAAGCCTAATTATATAGAGATGCTCAAGGATGTCAAATGCCAGATCTGACCTGTGACTGGGGCGGAAAGTGTGCTGTTCAAGGTTTTTTGCAGAGGCCTCGCGACCAGTCGTCCGCCTGGGAGGAAACGAAATAGCCCTGCTGGCTTATGAGGTCGAGGCAGGGGAGATTTTTGTGGTGCGGACCCAGGATGCCATGGATGGGCAGATCCCGGCAGAGGGACGTTGCGTCAAAGTCGACGACAGCCGCGCCAATCCCATGACTGGCCCCATCCGCATGCGGGGGTGCGCGACGGGGACAGACGCTGGCAATTCACGTACTGGATATCGCGGTGGATGAGCAGGGCTGGATGTCCCGTAGCCCATCGGGGCTGGTCAATCGCGTGAGGGCAACCTGGTGCAGTTCGTGCCCGACGTGTAGTTGCCCATCCGTCCCATGGTCGGTGTCCTGGGCCTGGCGCCGGCGGAAGGGAATTACACGGGCAAGGATGTGACCGTGTCGGGCGGCAATTTCGACATCAAAGAGTTCGCCGTAGACACCACCATCTTTATACCCATACAAGTCGATGGCGCAAACGTAGTCATGGGGGACGTACACGCACTGCAGGCCGACGGCGAATCCAGCGGTACGGGGGTAGAGATAGGAGGAGAAATCGTTCTGCGCGTAGAGGTTCTCGACGAGGGATTGGTCGACGCTCCCTACTTTTATCGTCAGGACATCCTGAGCACCGTGGGGGGTGGCGTCGGATCTCACGCGGGCCTGCGAGATGGCCGTGGAGAACCTGGCGCGTATCGTGTCTGAGGCCTCGGGATGAGAGCGGGATCGCAGCCGGATATTCCTCAGTCTCATGGCCGACGTGCATGTGGGCCAGTTCGTCTGCCCTTTTGAGAGCGCCTACGTCTCCCTCGATCTACGCAGCGTCCCCTGGCCCATACTGGTCAGCGGGATTGCGTGAGCCAATCGACCGTCTGGCGCATCAACTGTTGATAGGGGGCCAGGCTCCATACGGCCCCGCTGTGCCCCATGGCGATGTGGGCCACGCGGCCGGAGCATTCCTGCTTGCTCCAGACCATGGGATAGGCTCGTCCCTCGTGCACGGCTACCATGTGTATGTCCAGCCCCGCTTCATAATCCTGGATGTAGAATTCATCCTTGACGCTAAAAGCCTCCAATCCCTTGATGATGGGATGGTCGCGGTACATGGGATAGACCATAAAACTGAACTGGGGCGGGTGCTCCACAAAGACGCCGCCGGCCAATGCCTTGAAGGCGGGATTATCTCTGCCCGTCACCGTGCCGGAATGGACGGTGAGGAAAGCGCCTCCAGTGCGCACCCAATGCGCCAGCCCCGCCGTCTGGTCGGATGTCAGGTATTCGGGATGGGTGTCGTCTTCTCCTTCACGGTGGCGAGACAGGCTGGTGTAGCTCAGGACGAGATCGTAGGATGACTCTTGTAGGGTGATCAGTTTGTCCAGATCATAGGTGGCCTCGACGGTGTAACCGCCATCCTCCAGGAGTGGCGCTACGACCGAGGTAAATCCCTCAAAGTCATGGTATATGCCACCCAGGATAATCAGAACGCGCTTTCCTTCCCTCATAAAATCCTCCTTTTCTCCGTTTTGTGCGGTTATGAGATGATGGGGGACTATCCCAATCTATTCTCGGCCTCCAGTTCATCGGCCACGTCGTCAAGCCCCAATTCGACGAGTTTTTCCCGCGTGGGCCAGCCGTTGGCCGGATTCCAGCCCCTGAGTTCATAGTAAGTGTCCAGCATGGGCCAGAACTCTTTCAGGTCCAGTTCGATCCCATCGGTAAAGGCCGGATGGGTCAGATCCTCGGCAACCTGCTCGTCGATCTGGCGACTATGGTCGAAATAGCGCACGTCGATGGCTCGCAGCAAGTTAAAGACGCGCTCTCCGGCCGCGTCCAGTTCCTCTTCCGTCATCTCATAGCCCGTGCATCTGGAAAAGAGTTTGGCCATCAGGGCCGTATCGGCCGCTTTGTCCTCGCTCTGCATGCTAAAGATCCTGGTATGCTCGCGATCACACAGGACGAGGGATTCCACGAGCATGCCCCTGTTGTGATGAAAGATGGCCGGTACGGCCTTTGTCTCGGGCTTTTCGTATGCCAGATCGGGATTGCATACCTCGGATTCCCCATAGACCTTGGCACACACGGCGCGGGCCGTCTCGAAGGATAGGGGCCCCCGATTGGGACCGTGTTCTGGCAGGTAGCGCAGGACATGTTCGGTGAACTGGTGAGTGGAGTCACTGGCGGGATCCCTGGTATCCACACACCATTGCAGGATGGGCACGAGCCAGAAGGGGAAATAGATGTTACCCCCCGTGCCCCAGTGTCCGTTCCAGTGGTTCGTCTGGCCGGCGTGCCGGGGATAGATGTGATCCAGCAGGGGCTTGCCCCGGCCGTCAAAGAGGCGATCGGCGGCATAGCAGGCGCCGTCGGCCAGGGCATCGCCGATCTCCCCCTCGCGAAAGGCGATCTTGTGCAGAAGCATATTCAGAAATCCAGAAGAGACCGCCGCCTGATCGCGATTGTACTCCACCGGCTCATCCGGCGCCGGAATTTCCATTCCATCTATCTCCTCGATGAGCCCATGCTGCTTGCACATCTGCAGCCACGGGATGATGCCGTAGGAGATCTCCCAGCCATTGAGTCCATGGTCGCTGGTGATGGCCCGCCCCTCCATGTGAGCGCGCTCGTCCTCGGCCCTGTATCCCCAGCACTGTCGGGCCACGTTTACCGTACCCTCGCCCTCTTTTTTGGGCACATTCATGTGCAGGGACATCATACAGGGCGTGTTGCAGAATCCGCATTTGCGCATGCGGCGCCTGGCCGTCGCCCTGGCCGCCTCGCGCGCGCCAGGACTGGCGTTGTCCTGTTGGGGACTCTGCCCCTCGCGGCTGGCCTCCAGACATACTTTCATAAAGCCCTCGGGATCGGCGATGGAAACGCCCTGGGTACCCCGTGTGGCAATGGCTTTCAGGTTCTTGGAACCCATCACGGCGCCGAAACCACCCTGGCCTGCCGCGTTGCCCGTCTCGGTCTGAATGCAGGCGATCCTGCACAGGTTCTCCCCCGCCTGTCCACAAGAGATCACACGGGTCTTGGGACCATGGGCGTTTCTCAGGGCTTTGGTCGTGGAAAAGGTCCCTGTGCCCCACAGATGGCCCGCATCGCGTATCTCCCCTTCGCCGTCATAGATCCAAAGATACACGGGCTTTTCTGCCTTGCCCGTGACGATGACGCCGTCAAAGCCCGCGTACTTTAGTTCGGCGCCCCAGTGGCCGCCCATTCCAGAACGGGAGAAGATGGAGGGACGCTGTTGTGGGGCGACGCCCGCCACCAGCACCCTGCCACCACCCGAGGCCAGGGTGCCCGTCAGGGGACCCACCATGATAAAGAGCATATTGTCCGAATCAAAGGGACCTGTGCCCGGTCTCAACTCATCCCAGGCAATCTTGGCCGCGACGCCCATACCCCCGACGAATTTCGGCACATATTGATCCGTGTCCAGGGTCGAGATCTCTTTCGTGGAGAGATCGACCCGCAGTATTTTCCCCGTCCAACCGTGCAATGCTGTCATACTATCTTCGTCTCTCCTCTGCAGGTACGAAGATCAGAGCATCGCCGGGGCATACCTCAACGCAGATCGGCCCTTCGGGGCGCCCCATGCAGAGGTCGCACTTGTAGTAGACGCTTCTCTTTCCCTCTCCTTTTTTTGAAAAGATGACTTTTCTTTCCGGCGTCAGGGGACACGCCCGGGCACAGACGCCGCACCCCCGACACTTTTCCGGATCTATGTAGCGTGCACCCGTCTCCTCGTCGATGGAAAAAGCGGGGTCGTCCCATAGGTCGGCGCACGCATAGTAGCACGCGGGCCACTCGCACTGCTTGCACACACGGATGTCGGGAAACCCCGGCACGAAATCGTCAAAGTCGATGCGAATCCTCGACAGCGCGGGATTGCATTCGCCCTCGTGATAGAGTGAGCAGGCCACCTCACACTCTCTACACGTCAGGCAGGCCTTTTCGTCATACTCTATGACACCCGACCGCTGCAATTTCCGTATCTTTTGGGTCTTTTGTTCGGATACTGCGGCCAATTCTAACCTCCTCTGCAATAAGCATCGGGGGCGTTCCCCGATGCTTAGCATACTATGCTTAAGAGTTCACTCCCCTCATTATACCCATCTTCCCAGGCATGTCCAAGAAAAAGTGGCTGTACAATCGGGTTCTATTTCTTGGCCTGCCGCTTGGCGAGCCAGTCCGCATCGGCGCAGAACTCGAAATCGCATCCATCGGGGGCCTGGAGCACCTGATCGATCCACAGGGCTCTGTAGCCCTTGGTGTAGGCCGGGGGCTCGGGCTCCCATTGCTCCAGGCGCCGCTGAATCTCTCGCTCCTCGACCTGCAGGTTGAGAACACCCCGCTTGGCGTCCAGTTCTACCATGTCACCGTCCTCCACGATGGCCAGCGGCCCACCAATGGCCGCCTCTGGCGCCACGTGCAGCACGATGGTGCCATAGGAGGTGCCGCTCATGCGCGAGTCGGTGATACGTACCATGTCGCGCACGCCCTGCCGCAGCAGGTGGCGGGGCAGTCCCGCCGGTCCCGTCTCGGGCATGCCCGGAGCACCGATGGGCCCCATGCCACGGTTGATAATCACGTGATCGGGAGTGACATGGGCCAGGTCGCGGTCGATGTCCTCCTGCCTGCGGCTGGTCAGTATGGCGGCAGGACCCGTATGCTTGATGAGTCCGGGTGAGGCCGCGGCCGTTTTGATGATGGCACCATCGGGGGCCAGGCTGCCCCGCACGACGCGTAGGCCGCCGTCCGGCTCGATGGGATCGGAGAGAGGGCGGATGATATCTCGATCTTTGATCTCCACATCCCTCAGGTTCTCTCCCATGGTCTTGCCCGTGACCGTCATCACCGAGGTGTCCAGCAGGGGCTCCAATTCCTTCATTACCGCCGTGATGCCCCCCGCATGGTACAGTTCCTCCACCGTATAATCGCCGCTGGGCTTGACGTTGGTGATAAAGGGCACCTCCTTGCTGATGCGGTCGAAATCGCTCAGGGTCAGGTGCACCCCCGCCCTCCTGGCCATGGCCGTGAGGTGGATGACGAGGTTGGTGCTGGCTCCGGCAGCCATCAACATGCGGATGGCGTTCTCAAAGGCGGGCCGGGTCAGTATCTGGGAAGGGCGGATATCCTTTTCCACCAGTTCCATGATCTGGATGCCCGTGGCCTCGGCGATCTGGATGCGCTGGGCATAGACCGCGGGGATGGAGGCGCAGCCGGGAAGGGTCATGCCCAGGGCCTCGGCCATGGACTGCACGCTGTTCGCCGTGCCCATGACGCCGCAGGCCCCACAGGTGTTAAAGAAAGCGTTCCGCTCCACCTCATCCATCTCCTCCTCGCCGATGACGCCGGCCTTATAGTTCCACGAATAGCGTTGGGTATCCGTGGAACAGGCGAGAGTTCCCTCGTCGCCATATCCCGCCAGACGCGTGCCGCCTGTGACGATGATGGCGGGCTTGTCCGCCGAGGCCAGCCCCATCATCTGGGCCGGCACGTCCTTGTCGCAGGTGGAGAGGAGCACCACGCCGTCAAAAGGCATGGAGTCGATAAACTCCTCGGTGTCCAGAGCCATCAGGTTGCGGTAGATGAGGGTGGAGATATTGTGAAACACCTCACACATGGAGATGGTGGGGAACTCGAGGGGAAACCCACCAGCGGCCCAGATGCCACGCTTGACGGCGTCCGCCAGGGGGCGAAAGTGCCAGTGGCCAGGGTTAAGTTCGCTCCAGGGGTTGCATACGCCGATGATGGGGCGTTGCATGTCAAAATCGGTGTAGCCCATGGCCCGCAGGTGACCGCGACGGGTCAGGTTGAGGGGGTTGCCCAGGTCTAGCCAGGCCTCGCTGATCGATTGTTCAGGCATTGTTCTCCTTCTTCTATAAACGATTTCACTTGCGTTGTGTGGCGCTTGATGACCATACTCCAGCAATCTATATTACGTGCAAAGTACATTTTCTGCCAAAAGTTCTCGCAAAAATGCCACACAACTAAACGTCTAACATCTTCCTTCAAGGGAGTCGCAATTCGCTTCAAAAGGGCACGGTTGGATGACTGGCACATGATACAACAGACATATAGCGTACTTTTTTGTCAGTCACCTGACAAGCCAACGCTTTCTCTGGTGCAGTCCCTTCTATACCGTAAAGTAGGGTTCTACAAAGTCGAGGGCATAGTCCAGTTCGGCCATATCCACGTCGTCCAGTTCTTCCGGCCCCAGGTTGCGCCCATAGGGATGGGAGATCACGCCCCGGCGCACCAGGACCTCTTTTCTACCCCTGCGCCGGGGCATGCTGGCCAACGAGTTCTCCAGGACGAGCTTGGCGTTGTGGATACGACGTGCCTCCTCTTCTTTACCAGCGTCCAAAAGGTCCCATATCTGCGCATCGATGTCAGTGATGGTGCAGGCGGGCATGTTGCCGCAGACGCCGCGCTGATACTCGGGAATGAGCCAGCGGCAGGAGGCGCCCGAGAACACCCCCTTGACCTCCGAGGTCGCAAAGGAGAGCACCTCGCTTATAGAGTGTCCCTGGGGCGGTTTTTCCTCCTTTAGATACTGTACCAAAGGGATCTTTTCGCACAGTTCCACAACGAATTTGCCGGGGAGGGACGACCCCAGGTTGCCCCCACAATTCTGCACGATGACGGGGATCCCCGCCGCGTCCGCCAGGGCGCGGTAATAGTCCTCCACCAGCGCCTGGGAGGTCATCTTGGTGGCCCAGGGGGGCATGGCGATGATGCCGTCGGCTCCCGCCTTGCCCGCCTCCTCCGCCAGCCCCACCGCGCCGGCCTTGCTGGTGTCCGCCACGCCGATGACCACGGGGATGCGCCCGGCCACAGCCCTGACGGCGATACCCATGCCCTCCACGCGTTCGGGATAGGATATCACCGTGTACTCGCTGGCCATGACGGGCCACACCAGGCCGTGTCCTCCCGCGCGCACGATCCAGTCACATTCTCGTTCAAAGTCCGCCCAATCCAGGTCACCCATCCTGCCAAAGGGGGTCTGCACGATGGCAAATACGCCACGAAATGTGTCCACCATAACTGTATCTCCTCTTGATCCAGCCTGCATCTACACCATCTACAGCATTCGATATTACCCGATAAGGGATGTCTCGTAAAGCGGCCCAGGGGGATCACCAGGATCCGGTTGCATCCTCCTTCTCCACAGCGTATAATTCCTGCAATCGTAAGTCATGCGAAAGGAGGCCCCCATGGTCATCCGCGTGCTCCAGATCATCGCCTGTGTAGGCACCGTCGTCACCGGACTCTACGCCCTGGTATCCCCCCTCTCGGCTCAGGGTTTTATCGGCCTCACCGTGGAGGGCGGGCGCGGTGTCTCTGAGATTCGCGCCGTGCTCGGGGGCTTTTTCATCGCCCTGGGCGCCGTGCCACTCATCCTGGGCGCACCCGAGACATACAGGATGCTGGGCATCGCCTATCTCACCGTGGGCGCGGTCCGCGCCGCCTCCATGTTCATCGACAATTCCGTCGTGCAGTCCAACATCATCAGCCTGGTGGTGGAGATCGTATTTGGCATCATCCTAGTACTGTAGGGAGCAGCATGCGCGTGTGGGACGTGTCCCCCGGCTATCTGAATCGGGGCAGCCTGTTGGGCGAACACCGGGAAATCCACGCTATCCTCTCCATCGTCAGCAACGATAAAAAGGGATACGCCCACCACCCGGAAACGCTGCGCTGGAGGGGCCATCTGGGCGCTCTCGGGCTGCGGCACAACATGGTCGTTTCGGAGATGGCGCTGCGGGGTTATAGGCATCACAGTCCCGTAGCCATACAGGACGCCACCTACTGGCCCCATGTTTATGTCAATCCGCCCGCAGAGCAATTTCGCATCCTGGAAAAAAAGTACGAGAACCGGGAGCCCGGGCGCATCCCCCTACCACAGAACGCCCAACAACTGTGGGCGCAGCACAAATACTCGGTGCTGGCGCGGGATGTGGCCCACTATCAACAGATCGGGCGCAGTCTCGTCCGTCCCGCAAGCGCCCCCGCCTTTGAGGAACTAGTCCATTCTTTGAGCGAGTACCTGAGAAAGCGGCCGCCCCAGAGAGGTCTCATCAACGCCCTGCAACACATGTGGGGCTATGTGAGTGAATTCGCACGGGAGGAGGGCCTGCCCATACCCCAGGATCCCATAGCCTTGAGCGAGATCGTGGGATGTCTGGCCCTGGCGCACAATGTCACCTATCTGCTGCACTCTACGGCGCTGAGCGACCTGCAAACCTGGGCCATGATAATCGACGACAAAGAGCCACAGATGATCGATACGAACGGAAAGGAGACCCCATGCCCATCAGCATTGTGACCGATAGCACCTGCGATCTGCCTCTGACCATTGTGACCACCCACGACATCGCCGTCGTACCCCTTTACATCAACATCGCTGGCGAGAGTTATCTGGATGGGGTCGACATCTCCCGGGAGGAATTCTATGCCCGCCTGCCCGACCTGGATCCCGCGCCCACCACCGCCGCACCCGGACCACAGCGTTTTGTCCAGATCTATGACGGGCTGGCTGCCGAGGGAGCCACAGAGATCCTCTCCATCCACATCTCGGAGGAACTGAGCGCGGTACCTAACGTGGCGCGACTGGCCGCGCGAGAGGCGTCGGTGCCCGTGACCGTGCTCGACTCGCGCAGCCTCAGCATGGGCACGGGCTTTTTGGCCTGGAGGGCAGCCGAGGCGGCCGCCGAGGGAAAATCTATGGAGAAAATCCTGGCCCTGCTGGAGGAACAGATCCAGCGCACGTTCGTCTTTGCCGCTCTGGACACCCTCGAGTTTTTGCGGCGAAGCGGACGCATGAACCGTCCCCTGGCCCTCGTGGGAGAGTGGCTGCAGATGAAACCCCTGCTCACCATGCACGACGGCGCGCCCAAGGTCCAGAAGGTACGCACCACCGACCACGCCACGGAGCGCCTCGTCGACCTCCTGAGGGACTGGGCGCCGCTGGAAAAGGCCGCCCTGGTGCACACCCACGCGCTGGAAAGGGCCGAGGAGTTGCGGGAGAAGACAGCGCACATGCTCCCCGAGGACACCCTCTCAGTGGACATCACGCCCATCTTTGGCGTGCATCTGGGCCCCGGTGCCGTGGGCTTTGCCTGCGTCACGGCCCAGCAAAAGGAATAGCACTATCGTGAAAGGAGCAAGATGACCTTCCTGGAGATTTACAGCATCGGCGCCCTGGCCATCCTGGGCCTGATGACCGCCCTGTGGCTCATCAGCCTGATCCTCAAAGATGCCAGCATTGTGGACATCTTTTGGGGCCCCGGCTTTGTCATGGCCTGCTGGATCTACTTTAGCCTGACACCCAACGGTTTTCTGCCCCGCAAGCGCCTGATCAGCACGCTGGTGACCATCTGGGGCCTGCGTCTGGGGCTCTATATCCTGTACCGCAACTGGGGCAAGGGGGAGGATTTTCGCTATCGCAAATGGCGCCGGGAGGCCGGCAGCGACTGGTGGTGGCGCAGTTTCTTAAAAGTGTTCCTGACCCAGGGTGTGTTGATGCTTCTCATCTCGGCACCCCTGCTGGCGGCCCAGATCAGCCCCACGCCGGCCCGCCTCACTGTGTTGGACATCATCGCCATCCCCTTGTGGATCATCGGTTTCTTTTTCGAGACCGTGGGCGACCTGCAGATGGCCGCCTTCAAGGCCAACCCCGCGAACGAGAGTAAGGTGCTGGATTACGGCGTGTGGCGCTACACGCGCCATCCCAACTATTTCGGCGACGCCACCCAATGGTGGGCCTACTATCTCATTGCTGCGGCCACGGGCGGGGGGCTGTGGACCATCTTTAGCCCCATCATCATGACCGGGCTCCTGCTCAAGGTCTCGGGGGTGGCCCTGCTGGAAAAGACACTGAAGGAGACCAAGCCCAAATATAAGGATTACGTGGAATCCACCAGCGCCTTTGTGCCGTGGTTCCCCAAGAAAGAGGAGGAAGAAGAGTAAGGCAGCGCTCTCCCGGGGACCGACGTGCGAGGTGCGTAGATCGGATCGATAATCCGACCAGGGTGCACAGGGAACTCAGATTCAACACCTACCGGAAGCCAATTGCCACAACCGGCATCCCGGGCAACCTCTAGCGCTTGATGTCTCCAGAACAACAGGAAGAGTTGGCGGAGAATATCGCCGGCAGCCTGGGCAACGTCCCGCAGGGGATAGAGGAGAGGACGATCGCCCATTTCCGCCGGCCAGGCCAAGATCGACGCCGAGGCCGCCCGCCTCAAGGATCTGTACGATCACCTGGAGGAACTGATAGAAGCCTCCTCGGTGGAGACCGACGACGTGGAGGCCGTGGAGAAGGTAGTAAACAATCTGCGGGACGACCTGCGGGAGGAACGGTGGCGTCAGTTTCTCATCGCGGCCATCTTTTACGCCGTGCTGGGCGCCTTTTTCGCCTCTCTCCTGGCCCAGGATATGCTGCAGGGCCTGCTCATCGGCGCGGGCTGGACCGGCTATCTTGGAATCCTGGGGCTGAAGCGCGACTATGCCGAGCGTGCCTCGGAGAAGGACAACGCACTGGAGCGATCGGAGGACACGCTGCAGGAACTGCGGCAACTGATGGAAAGCCAGCAGCAGGCGATAGAGCGCATCCAGGAAAAGCCAGCGGAGACAGGGGAGCAGCCGCTACTTGACCTCACGACCCTGGGCGTCGTCGAGACCGCCCGCCATCTGCCAGAGGTCGGGGAGATCATCGCCCGGTCCAGAAACGCCAGGGCACTGTAGAGGGTTAGGAGGCGAGGAGCAGTCTCCCTGTGGGACTCTGGTCAGCCGCACTTGCTCTTCACGCATTTCGGTATAGACTGTAATCAAAGCACCGTGACGAGCTTGGGCATAGAGAAACTCGAGGATCATGCATCGCGATCTTGGCCGGGAACCGCGCGAGCCCGATCATCAAGAGAATGATGGGAGAGGAGTCACGTGACCGATAGCAGTAAGAAGGCCAGTCGAGGGATCCGCGAGCATATCGGCGCGCTGGCGCGAAATGCCGTGGACCGCCAGTATGCGCTGCAGCCCGACCTTTGGGAATCGTACGGTCAGGCCGGTTATGAGAAAAGCGTGCGAGATGGGCGTTACCATTTCTCCTATCTGGCCGAGGCGCTGGCCGCAGATGACGCCTCCCTCTTCCTCGACTATGTCGGCTGGGCCAAGGTGCTCTTTGCCGGCCTCGACTTTCCCCCACAGGCACTGATGGGGGCCCTGGAATGCATGGATCAGGCCCTGCAGGAGACGTTGGAGCCAAAGTTGGCAGAGGTGGCACGCCGTTACATCCATACGGCACAGGAACACCTGCCCCACATGCCCGACACGCACGAGTCGCATATCCGCCCGGGGGCGCCGCTGTATGAACTGGCCAGCCAGTACATGGAGGCTCTCCTGCGGGGAGAACGCTCTACGGCCAGCGCGTTGATCCTAAAGGCCGTGGATCAGGGGATAAGCGTCAAAGAGATCTACCTGCACGTGTTCCAGCCCTGCCAGTGGGAGGTGGGCCGGCTGTGGCAGATGAACCAGGTGAGCGTGGCCCAGGAGCACTTTTGCACGGCGGCCACGCAACTGATCATGTCCCAGCTATATCCTCAGATCTTTGCCACGGAAAAGACGGGCCATCGCCTGGTGGCGACCTCCGTGAGTGGCGAACTCCACGAGATCGGCATGCGCATGGTGGCCGACTTTATGGAGATGAAGGGGTGGGACACCTACTATGTGGGGGCTAACACGCCCACAGGAAGCGTCCTGCGCTCCGTGGAGGAGCGCGAGGCGGACGTGCTGGCCATCTCGGCCACCATATCCTTCCACGTGAGCAACGTGCGGGCGCTGATCGAACGCATCCGCTCCTCCTCGAGCCATCCAGAAGTCAGGATAATGGTGGGTGGCCATCCCTTCAATATCTCCCCCGGTCTATGGCAAGAGGTGAGGAGCGACGGGTATGCGCCCAACGCCCAGGAGGCGGTGACAGTAGCCACGCGCCTGGTGGAGGAGACGCATGGGGCCTGAGAACAAGCCCACCGGCATCGCCCTGCTCTGCGATGGGCAGGCCATCATCCAAGAGGTGATCCATGACGGGCTCGGTCTGGACGGGTTGGCTCCGGGCGAGCCTTTGAGTCAACTGGTGGATGCGGCGAGTCGCATCAAGCTACTCAACTTTTTGGTCCAGGCCCGGGAGGAGAGGGCGGCTCTGTGTTGGGAAATCAATGTGCCCGGTGATGGTGAGGTTACCACCCTGCGCCTATCGGGGGTGGCTTATGATAAAGGGCTGATCATCACGGGCGTTCGCGCTCCTGCCTACCGTCAAGAACCACAGGCAGGAACGCTGGAGGTCGACGGCCAAGACACAGCCGTCCTGCGCGCTGCTGTAAAGGGACAGATAACCCAGACAGAAGAGGAGGGGGACACGCCCCTCTACGACGAGTTCAGCCGCTTAAACAACGATCTGGTGACGCTGCAGCGCGCTCTGGCCAAAAAGAACGCCGAACTGGAACGCCTGTACGCCGAGGTGCAGAATCTGGCCATCACCGATCCCCTCACGGGGCTGTACAATCGCCGGGGCTTTTTCGAGGCTGGCCAGAGCGAAGTGAATCGCGCCAGGCGTTATGGGGACACCCTCTCGGCCATCATATTCGACCTCGACCACTTTAAACAGGTCAACGACTGCTACGGCCACACCATAGGAGATGAGGTGTTGAAGAAAATTACGGCGCGTTGCCGGGATACACTGCGCAAAGTGGATATCTTTGGTCGCTATGGGGGAGAGGAATTCGCTGTGTTGTTGCCAGAAACGGCACTGGAGGGCGCCCACAAGGTGGCCGAACGGCTGCGCCACACCGCCGCCAGCCCCATAGCGACTGAGAAAGGCTCGCTGACCGTCACCATAAGCCTGGGAGTGGCGGCCACACGGGAGGACACCTCCGACGCGCACGAACTGCTACAGCGCGCCGACCGGGCCCTTTACGAGGCCAAAAACTCGGGCCGTAACCGCACCTGCCTGGATCGGGGATAGACACGCATAGAGATAGAAACGATGCACGTCCTCGCCCAAGCAGAGCCTGCAGGAGTTGTGCATTCTGGGATTGGGTTTCTTCTTACAGCCCGCCACCGAGATCCTGATACGCCTTTACCGGGAAGCCCTGCGAATATCTGGGGGAAAGATTTGTAACCGGCTCTAGACATGTTACCGGCAAAAGATGTATAATAGGGGTGAAGGCAAAGACAACCATGCCAGAACAGATACCTGCTTTTGAGGAGAAGGGATGACGACGGGGACAACACTACTGGTAATAGATGACGACGCCACGTTGATCGAGGCCCTGCGCATCTATCTCTCACGCGCGGGATATGACGTGCATGCGGCGACGGACGGCACAGAGGGATTAAAAGAGTTCTACGATCTACGCCCCGATCTCGTCGTCCTCGACGTGATGATGCCCCAGATGGATGGCTGGGAGACCTGCCGTCGCATCCGCGACCTCTCCACGGTGCCCATCATCATGCTGACAGCCAAGGGACAGGAAACCGACCGTGTCAAGGGGCTGCGACTGGGCGCCGATGATTATGTTCCCAAGCCCTTTAGCCTGAAGGAGTTGCAGGCGCGCATAGAGGCGGTGCTGCGCCGCGCCAAGCGATATGAGTCGGACAAGGAACCCGTGCTCTATGTAACAGACACCCTCGTCGTCGATTCGGAGCGCTGGGAGGCACGGCGCAATGGAAAGCGTATGGATCTGACGCCCACGGAACTGCGCCTGCTCCTGTACCTGGCAGAGAACGCAGGACGTGTCCTCTCCCATGAGCAAATCCTGCGGGAGGTCTGGGGGCCAGAGTACGTGGAGAATGTGGACTATACCAAGCTCTTTATCTGGCGTCTCAGGCAAAAGATCGAGGAGGACCCGAGAGATCCTCAATATATCCTCACCGAGCGGGGCATTGGCTACCGCCTGGCGCCCGCAGAACAGTTCCGCTCCTAGAAACTCGCCCACGACGAGAGTCAGGTCTGCCGCTGCAGGATGTACCCAAACTGCCGCAGGGCCTTTTCGTTGCGTCGCCAGTTCTTTCTCACCCGCACCTGTAGATCCAGGTAGACCTTGCTATCCAAGAACCGCTGCAGATCGAGGCGCGCATCGTGGCCAATCTTTTTCAGCATGCTCGCCCCGCGCCCGATGACGATGCCCTTTTGCGAATCCTTTTCCACGTATATGTGGGCCAGGATGTATATGGTGCCGTTGGGACGCTCCTTCATCTCCTGAATCACCACGGCCAGGGCGTGGGGTACCTCCTCGCGGAGGTGGCGCATGGCGTGTTCGCGAACTAACTCGGCGACGATAAAACGCTCCTGGCGGTCGGTGAGTTGATCCGCCGGATAGTAGCGGGGTCCCCGGGGAAGCGCCGATATGACGATCCGCAACAATTCGTCCACACCCTCTCCCAACAGAGCGCTGATGCAAAGGGAGTGGGCGAAATCGCCCAGGGCCTCATAGGCGGCACGCCGGCTCTCCCGTTCCTCCCCCGATACACGATCCATCTTGTTCATGGCCAGGATCTGGGTGACATCAGGGGAAAGGTTGGCCAGCCGCTCCGCTGTCTCGCGATCCTCCCGGGAGGGGGGCACAGCGAGATCGCTGACAAAGACCACCACATCGGCCTCCGGCAGGACGCTCTCCGCCGCCTCCACCATATAGTCCCCCAGTTTTGTCCTGGGGCGGTGGATGCCGGGGGTGTCCATAAAGAGAATCTGTGCCTCCTCAAGGGTCAGTATGCCCAAAAGTTGATCGCGTGTCGTCTGAGGTTTCGGGGACACGGGCGCCAACTTGGTGCCCATCCAGGCGTTCAGCAACGTGGACTTGCCCACGTTGGGCTTGCCCACCAGGGCCACGAACCCGCTCCGATGATCCTCAGAAAGTTCCTCGTCGAACAGCGGCCCCTCGTTCAGTACCGATTTCAGTTCCGAAGCATCCATTATCTATCCCTCATCAAAGGAGACAAGCGATCATACGTACAGAATAGGTGTCCATCAAGACCAATTATCCTCTCCTACGATCAAAGCGTCAAATGCGATCCATCCTTGGCGAGATGAACCCACCCTGTGCTTCAAGGAGACAGGATCATTGGAAGACGGCCCGACAATTGACACAAACTTTGTCCAGTCACTATAATGTCCCCACTGTCTGTAGTGAAAGATGGGATCGAAACCGTGGTATGGAAACCGCCAAAAAAATCAGGCCTTGCCATCGCCCTCCTGGCATTGTCAGTTCTTGCCGCCATCGCCCTCCTTGTGGCGTACAGCCTGATAGGGCAGGAGATCGGCCTGGGATTTTTCCTGAAAATACTGTGGCTCATCTGCAACGTGGCCCTGCTCGCGGTGGGCATCCGCTGGACGGTGGAACTTGGCAGGCTGCGCTATCATATGGATCGGGACGCGCTGACGATACACTGCGGCACACACAGATGCATCGTGCCCCTGGGGAATATCGAAGGCATAGTCCCGGCCACCGAGTTTCAGGCCATAGATGCCTTTGAAGGGCTCCATTGGCCCGGCTACTGGAGGGGACAACTTTACCTTGAAGGCGTGGGAAAAGTCCGTGTATATGCCACGAAACCGCTGCAGCAACTACTGATCGCCGTCACCGATGGTGGGGGCTATGCCATCTCGCCACAGGACGCGGAAGAGTTTCTGAGCGACTATGCGGTGCGGCGCGATATGGGCCCCCTCCATTCCACCACCGAAGATGTGGAATATGGACCGACCGCGCAGTGGCCCGTATGGCAGGACACCCGCTTTTGGGGCATATTCGCCGTCGGGTTTCTGACCTGCCTGATGCTGTCCGGTTACCTCATGTGGCGCTATCAGGGCCTCCCCAAAAGACTGATCTTGCGCCTCCCTTCACAAGGTACTATCGGACGGGTGGCGCTCAAGGAAAACCTCCTGGTCATCCCAGCCCTGGGTGTCACCGTATTGGCGGTCAATGTATGCCTGGGGATCCTCCTGCATCGTCGGGAGCGCCTGGCGGCCTATCTCCTGATCTTGGCTGCACTGGGCATACAGTTACTCTTTGTTTTAGCACTCGTCATCATCCTGTGAGTCGGGGATAACAAGCCGTGACACGCGACCTTCTGTTGGGACTGGTAAGCGGCCTCTTGTTGGGTTGGATCGGTCATCGCGTCCGCCTCCTCTCCCGCAGCGGCGCCCTGGGACTCGCCGCTGCCACGCTCCTGACCTTTGTAGGCGGAGGGTGGACATGGGGCATTCCACTGCTGTGCTTCTTTCTCAGTTGGGGAATATGGAGACGCTATCGCGCTCCCTACAAGACGGTGCTGCAGGAGCAATTCGATTCCCGCACGCCGATAGATGCCGGCAACGTGGGCGCCAGGTTGGGATGGGCCATGCTCACGGTCCTCCTGCACGTCATCACGGGGGAGGAGATACGCATCTTTTTCGCCTTTTTGGGAGCCCTCGCCACGGCCACGGCCGATGTCTGGGCCAGGGAGTTGGGAATGCTCAGCGCCCGCCCGCCCCGTCTTATCAACACGGGAGATCGCGTGAGAAGGGGCGCCTCGGGCGCAATCTCGCTGTTGGGCCTCGTGGCCTCCCTGGCCGCCTCCTCACTTTTAGGCTTTGCGGGACTTTTTCCACAGATGGCTCAAGCATGGCTCACGCAGCGGCCGTGGATAGGAATGTACGATTGGTTGCCCCTGGCCGCCACTCTGGGCGGCACAGTGGGCTGTCTGACCGATAGTTTGTTGGGAGCCACGGCCCAGGCCATCTACTACTGCGAGCGCTGTGAAAAGCGCACAGAGAAACGCGTCCACTCTTGCGGAGAGGAGACGCGCCAGATACGCGGCTGGCCCTGGCTCGACGACGCGGGCGTCGACCTCGTCAGCACCATCGTGGGAGGGACGGTGACGGCGGGCATCGCCGTGTGGCTTGCGCAAATTTTTATGAGGTGGTAAAATCAGCGCCATGCTACGTTAGGGAACGTCCGTCACGATTGCCGAGAATGAGGAGGTTTGGTAATGGATTACAAGGAGACGATCTTTCAGGGCATCTTGAAGGGGCAGATGGAGGATGTGGAAGAGGCCGTGGCTACCGCCCTGGCCGAGGGCACCAAGGCCGGGGAACTGCTCGACGAGGCCATGATCCCAGCCATGGCAGAGGTGGGACGCCTGTTCGAGGCCAACGAGTATTATGTGCCAGAGATGCTCATCTCAGCACGGGCTATGAAGGCCGGTCTGGCCATTCTACGTCCCACGTTGGTCGAAGAGGATATCGAGCCTAAAGGCAAAGTCGTTTTGGGGACGGTCAAGG
This sequence comes from Anaerolineales bacterium, assembly GCA_046538105.1. Taxonomy (GTDB): domain Bacteria; phylum Chloroflexota; class Anaerolineae; order UBA1429; family UBA1429; genus JAWLEV01. Next base: position 18,225 of record JBKHJO010000023.1, read on the forward strand.
GGGACCTGCACGATATTGGCAAGAATCTGGTCTCCATCATGATCGAGGGGGCCGGATTCGAGATCATCGATCTGGGCGTCGATGTCAGTCCCGAGGACTTTGTTCAGGCTGCCCAAGAGAACGAGGCCGACGCCATCGGGCTATCCGCCCTGCTGACGACCACCATGCCCAGCATGCAGGACACCGTCGAGGCCCTGGAAGAAGCGGGTATGCGCGATAAGGTCAAGGTTGTCATCGGCGGCGCCCCCGTGACGCAGAAATATGCCGACGAGATCGGCGCCGACGGCTATGGCCGCGACGCGGCCGCCGCGGCCAACCTCGTACAGTCACTTCTCGGCATCGCATAACCCTATCCCCCATACGCTGTGGACTAGAGGCCGAGCGGATATCGGCCTCTAGTTTATGTCAGCGCCCTCCTGTGTTATAATGAGGAAAATCGGAAACATGGGAGGATTTGTGTCGGATTCGGAGCGCATCGTCTCGCCAGCGGAGAGACCGCGCGAGGCACCCAGCGAACGTAACCTACGACCCCAGAGCCTTGAGGAGTATATCGGCCAGGATCGGGTCATAGAGAATCTCAAGATCTCTCTTCAGGCGGCCCAGGAACGGGGCGAGGAACTGGATCACACCCTGTTGTATGGCCCTCCCGGTCTGGGCAAAACGACGTTGGCCTACGTCATCGCCACAGAGATGGGGGTCAATATCAAGGTCACGTCGGGGCCCGTCATCGAGCGCCCCGGCGACCTTGCGGCCATCCTCACCAACCTGCGCTCCGGCGATATCCTCTTTGTGGACGAGGTACATCGTCTCAGCCGCGCCGTGGAGGAAGTGCTATATCCAGCCATGGAGGACTATGCCCTGGATGTGGTCATCGGCAAGGGCCCCACGGCACGGAGTATCCGTCTCCAGTTGCCCCGCTTCACCCTCATCGGGGCCACCACCCGGATCGCCCTGCTGACCTCCCCCCTCCGCGACCGCTTTGGCATCGTCTATCGCCTCGAGTTCTACGATCAGGAGGCCATGGAGGCCATCGTACGCCGCTCGTGCCGCATCCTGGAGATACCCATCGAGGAAGAGGGAGCCTACGAGATCGCCAGCCGGGCGCGGGGCACGCCGCGAGTGGCCAATCGCCTGTTGAAACGCGTCCGCGACTATGCCCAGGTGCGGGGCGATGGCGTCATCAACGCGGAAACGGCGCGGGAGGCACTGGAGATACTGGAGGTGGATCCCCTGGGACTCGATAGTTCTGACCGGCGCGTGCTGTACGTGGTGATAGACAAGTTCGACGGCGGTCCCGTAGGCCTGGATACTATCTCTGCGGCCATAAACGAGGACGCCGACACGATCATGGACGTCTATGAACCCTATCTCATCCAGTTGGGCTTCCTGGAGCGCACGCCCCGGGGGCGCGTGGCGACGCGGAATGCCTATGAGCACCTGGACCGTACCTGGGATCAGGAAGAGACGGAACAGGGACGCCTCTTCTCATGAAAAAGGCCCGAGTATTGGATGCACAGGAGAGGCTCCTCTCCCCCTGCTCCCGGGATAAAGCCCGACGGTTGGTGGCAGAGGGCGAAGCAGACCTGGTGTGTGAGGAGCCCATCACCATCCGCCTGCACCGCGTGGTGGAGATCCCCGAACCGAAGGAGGAAGAGGAGGTCAATCCCCTAAAGGGCAGGCGCATCCTGCTGCACATCTGCTGCGCCCCCTGCGCCACGTATACAGTGAAACGCCTCCGAGAGTTGGACGCAGAGGTCACAGGGTACTGGTTCAATTCCAACATCCATCCCTACAGCGAACACGAGCGCCGCCGTCAGGCCCTGGTCCGCTATGCCCAAGAGATCGACCTGCCCGTCATCTGGGAAGCGGGCTATGAGATGCCCACCTTTTTGCGGGCCGTGGTGGGACAGGAGATGTTCGGCGAGCGATGCGCCATATGCTATGACCTGCGATTGAAGAGAACGGCGCAGCGGGCCGCGGAGGAGGGTTTTGCCTTTTTCACCACCACCCTGCTTATCAGCCCCTATCAGGATCAGGAGTCCATACGGGAGATCGGCGAGAAATATGCGAAGGCGTATGGCGTAACGTTCTATTTCGAGAATTTCCGCCAGGGCTTTGCCGAGCACTATGAACTGGCCAGGGCACACGATCTGTACATGCAGGACTATTGCGGCTGCATATACAGCGAGTGGGAGGCCAGGGACGAGAAGGCCTCCACCCACTCGCGCCGTCGAGTACAGAAAAGAGTTTCCGCAAAGGAGTAGACGTATGGCATCTGGCATGGAAAGTCTGGGACGAACACTTGTGATCATGGGAGGGTTGCTCCTCCTCGTGGGACTGTTGCTCGTGCTGGGTGGCAAGATCCCGTGGTTGGGCAGGCTGCCCGGGGATATACACATTCAACGGGAAAACTTTTCCCTCCATTTCCCCCTGGTAACGTGCCTCGTGGTCAGCGCGCTCCTGACCGTGCTCCTCAACGTGATCCTGTACCTATTGCGCGGCTGAGAGCGGACCCATGCTGACAAAAGCCTTTGACTACCATCTACCCCCCGAACTGATCGCCCAGGAGCCGGCCGACCCCAGGGACAGTTCGCGGCTCTTTGTCCTGCATCGGGAGGAGGAGCGTTTCGAGCACCGCCATTTCCACGATCTGCCCGACTATTTGCAGCCCGACGACGTGGTGGTGGTGAACAAGACCCGGGTCATCCCGGCACGCCTTTATGGCCACAAGGTACCCACGGGGGGCAAAGTGGAGTTGCTGCTGCTGGGCAAGCGAGGCCCCAGGCGGTGGGAGTCCCTGGTCAGGGGGCGCAAGGTCGGCGTGGGACAACGCCTGGAGATCGGCGAAAAAGAGGACACGCTGCGGGGCACGGTGGAAGCCATCACCGAGGCGGGCGGACGCCTGATTCACTTTGACAAGCCCGTGGCGCCCCATATACAGCGCCTGGGCATCATCCCCCTACCGCCCTATATTCACAAGACACCGCCGGACGTGGAACGGTACCAGACCGTGTACTCTGAGGCCGAGGGCTCGGTGGCGGCGCCCACGGCGGGGCTGCATTTCACCCCTCAACTCATCGCGGAGATACGGGAGATGGGCGTGGAGTGGCTCTCGGTGACCCTGCACATCGGCCTGGATACCTTTCAGCCCGTGCGCTCGGAGACGGTTGAGGATCACCAGATCCACACCGAGTACTGCCGCCTGGGCGAGGAGACAGCCAGACGCATCAACCGCGCCAAGGCGGAGGGGCGCCGGGTCATTGCCGTGGGCACGACCACGGTGAGGGTCCTGGAGAGTGCGGCGCAGAAGAGAGATTTTGGTGTATGCCCCTGGGACGGCCCCACGGATCTCTATATCTATCCCGGCTACCGCTTTCGCGTGGTGGACGCCCTGATCACCAACTTTCACCTCCCCCGCTCGTCTCTGTTGATGCTGGTCGCCGCCTTTGCCAACCTGGAAATCATCAAAGAAGCCTACGAGGAGGCCGTCGAGCGACGCTATCGCTTTTATAGTTTTGGTGACGGCATGCTCATCCTCTGAGGGGGATCGAGCCAGCCCTCAGCGGCATTCTCATCAGCGACGGTCGACGATGCCCCCCTCATCTCCCGGCTCTATCACGTTATCCTCCCAGATAAAGGGCGGCATCTCGGCCTCGATCAGGAGACCGGGCGTTCCCTCCCGCCGACGGATGGTATTCCCCACTACCCGCACGTCCTCTGCCTCTCCCTGCAACACCACCTCTCCCTCACCATCGCCGCGGCAGTTTTGCTCCAGGGTACAGCCTTCTATCCGGTTGCCGTGGGCCGCCGTGGCCCTATCTCCCGGTCGCAAATAGATGCCGGCGCCCCCGTTTCGACGGATGATCAGGTCGCGATTGAGGTGATCGACGTCGCGGGAGCCGATGGAGACGCCGTGGGAACCGTTCTCCTCAAAGGTGCAGTGCTCCAGCAGGCTGTCCCGCACCCGCAGACAGTAGAACAGGCCGCATTCCCCACAGCGGCTGGCCCGGCAGTGATGGATGTGAAAACGGTTGGAGCCGCTTCCGGGATGGAAGCCGTGGCCCGTACACTCTTGGGCCACACAGTCCCCCAGTTCCAGATCGTCGCAGGTCTGGAAGGAGAATCCGTCGCCGCAAAAGTCACACACCGTCACCGCCCGCACCGAGACATCGTCGCTCCGGTGGGCGAAAAAGCCACCCCCACGGCAGCCGTTGAGCCTCCCATTCTGGGCCGCGTTCCCGTCGATGGTCAGGTTCTCAAGAACCACCTCTTCCACATCCACGGCGCTGACCACGGGATAGAGGGTCCGCACCAAGCCATTGTCCCGGGCACGATAGTCGTGGGCGTGGGGCACGCTGGTGAACCATGTATCCGCCTCACGGCGCACGAGGGTGCCCACCGTCTGCAGGAATCCACCCGCCGTATCATCGCTGAGGAGAATACCTTCTCCAAGGGTAAAAGTATCGGGTGCGTCTACGACGATGTCATGATGCCCGTATCCCAAAAAGGTGGTGACACGGGCCTTTTTCATGGCCGCCTTGCGCAACACGGTGGAGACCCCGCTTCCCCTGACCGTCACGTGGGAGCGAAGATGCAACGCGTCGGCCATCTGAAATATGCCGGGAGAGAGTTCCACCGTGCCGCCGCCCAGCATGGCCAGGCGATCCACAGCGCATTGGATGTGCACGTTGGTGAACCCCACGATATCACAGCCCTCCTCGCCGACACTCAACTGGCACCATTCCATTTCAAGACACCTCCCGGGAAAAAAGAGACAAGAAAATCCTACGGATCAGATGTTCAACTTGAGAGGATTAAAGTCGGTGTCGTAATCGTAATAGTCCTCCTGCTCCGCCCGTTTTAGGCCGTTGACCACACGGTAGGTTATGGGGGTGATCAACGCTTCCAGGGCACACTTGAATATATAATTGGAGATAATGAGGACCGTGAAGGTGGCCCGAGGGAGGAGACCGTAAAAGGCGATGAGGACAAAGAGGAGGGTATCGATCCCCTCCCCCACCAGGGTACTGGCGATGGTTCGGGTCCACAGCCACCGCCCCCGGGTGAGGATCTTCATCCTGGCCATCAGCCACGAGTTGGAAAAACTGCCCACCCAATAAGCGATCAGGCTGCCCATCACGATACGCGGCGTGACACCCAGGATCGCCTCATAGGCCGCCTGATGCTCCCAGCCCTCCGCGGGCGGCAGGACACTCACCACCATCAACACCACGGCCATGAGCAAATTGGCTCCGAACCCCGCCCATATCACGCGGCGGGCACGGATGTATCCGTAAACCTCGGTCACCACGTCGCCCAGTATATAGGCTATGGGAAACAACAGCGTTCCCCCATCAAAGGTGAAAAAACCCAGATCGAGAATCTTGGAGGAAGCGATATTGCTGATCATGAGGGTGGATACAAAGCCAACCATGATCAGATCAAAGTAACGATAAGGGCGTCGCCGTGCCTGTGCACTCTGTCCCATACTCTTCCCTTCCAGCGCGATAGAAGGATACGACACATACACCTGGAATCGTAAGATAACCTTACACAGAGGTCAAACGAGAAGAAGGGGGATGTTTTTTTTGACCGTGCGCCTGCACTCTGCTATAATAAGTATTCATATGAGCCGTTAGCTCAGTCGGCAGAGCACCTGCCTTTTAAGCAGGGTGTCGCGCGTTCGAATCGCGCACGGCTCATATTTTCCGTTTGTGTCCCCGCGTCTGGCCTCCTTGCACACCTTTTCTCCTTGAGAGTAGCGCGACATTGTCGCCGCCCCATGCCCCTTGCAATGATCCTTGAATGTTTGCTTCAAGCATGCTATACTGGAGCAATAATTTCACAGGATATATCAGAATTGCAGATTGCCTCGACTTTTGAAAATCAATCATCGCCTCTATCGATGGAGGGCAAGCCCCTTAGCCAGATCGTGATCGAGGAGCGAGAACGGTGACTAATCCACAGGTGTACTATCTCGATACAAGTGCACTTGTATCGAGATGCTTTGGAGGATGGAAGTGCCTGGATCCAGACCTTATGTGAGAGAGAAGATAGGGTAAAGGTGATCGCCCATACACAGCAGTATCCGCTGCGAGGTTACGATGCAGTTCATCTATCATGCGCGCTCGCTCTACGAGCTGGCCGCTGATGAATTGGATGTGACCTTTGTAGTCGCAGACAACACACTACTTTGGGCGGCAAATGCCGAGGGCTTTTGGACGGAGCGCCCCGAAGATCACACACCAGCGTAAAGTCGTAACTGAAAAATCAGGGACTGTCGTTTTTCTCAAATGGATGCGGAGTAAGATCGTACATCCCTTGCGCACGCGATACGCTTTCTGTTATACTTTAACTGGCAAGGAAATAAAAGACTGTCGACGAGGTGGGCCATGTGGGGCGAGCGCTTTGATGATGGGGAGATGGAAGCCAGCACACCCTTTGAGCAGGAGCGGGTGTTGGTGGGTATCGTACCTCGCATCTCTGACTGGAAGCGCATATGCCGGGAACACTGGTATCGCATCCCCGTGGCCAGGGCGCCCCGGCGCATCGCCGCCGAATACCTGGCTTTCTACCATCCAAAAGCCTTCAAAGAACTGCGCTGGACCATCACCTATTATGCCCCCATCAAAGGTTATCACATGATGCAGCGGCGAGAACTGCTACCCGACGAGGCGGACCATCCCCGAGCGGACGACCTCTACTACAAGATCGAGATAGGGCCCCTGCAGAAACTCCCCGCGCCCATTCCCAGCCGCAGCCTGCGGCGCGTCACCTTTATCCTGACCACCCTGCCGCGCCTGTATCGGGCTCAAGAGATCAACGATCTGTGGCTGAAGGAAAAAGGGAACGCCCCCCTGGATAGAGCCTTTCGCCTGCAGGAGAGATCCCAGATCCCCTATCCCTCCTCCCTGATCTCGCGCGCGCTCTGCGCCCCCACGGCGCCCTATTCGGCCAGGATTCCGGGCACATAGATCAACAGCGTCAGCAGCGTGTCCGACACCATAAAGACCAAAAAGGTAGGAAAGAGACTGGACCTCTCCTGCCGCCGCGCATATAGCCAGGCCATGCCCCCTGCCACTCCCGAGATGACAAAGGGGGCAGCATACATGAGGATATTGGAAACGCGCGGCGGCAGGCGCCCCGGCAAAGGGAGCCCTCCCAACCAGTTGGGCTGAAACAGATATTTGAAAGCCACGTAAAGAAGAGCGGAGAGCGCCAGCACGATACGCGGTCCCCATAGAGCCAGAGAGCCCTTGGCGCTGATGACACTGTAGACAGCGATCAGGGTCAGGGGCAAAAAGCCCCAGAGGAATAACAGGGGAAAGAAACTGACCGCCTGCGCCACAGCCCAGGCAAAATCAAAGAGGGCACCCATGACATCCCGGCCCGTGATACGATTCAGATGCTGGCGTACCTCGCGGGCCGTGCCGGCATAGTAGACGTCATAGGCACCAAATCCCGCACTGTCGATCCAGATCAGGTGCAGATCCCCTTTCTCATCCCCCAGCAGGCTGGGCCGCATGGAGACATTCCGCGTCTTGCTCACGATCTGATAGCCCCGCAGCGCTCCCTCCCTCCAGAGCGTGAGGGCGGGCTGGATGATCTCCTTCGTCCGCCCCACCAATTCCACGGCAAAGGCCACGGTCAGTTCTTCCTCCGAGGTGCGAATGGTAGAGGGCATATAGACAAAACTGGCACCGGAAAGCGTCTCGGCCGGGGCCAACTCGTGCACGTTGAAGGTGCTCTCCAGCGTCTCATAGGCTGGATCGTTGGTTGCCGGTAGTTCGATATCCCGCGGCCGTTGGGCCAACTGGGGTTCTCCCAGAGGAAAGGAGACGTAATACGACTCGGCCATGGGCGGCGTCAGCCCGCCACCCCGTACCTCGCTGGACCAGAATATATACACGCCGTCGCGGGTCAACCCCAGTTCGGGCCCATGAACCGTGACCCCCAAAGGGGCGGAAAAGGAGACGATCTCGTGTGGATCGCGTAGGATTGCTCCCTGGGCATCAAAAGTGGCATAATAAACGACACACTCACCAGCGCGCGGCTCCTCCCGCCACACCACGTGCATCTCTCCCCCGGCATCGACGCGAACACAGGGCGCGAGCCCCCGTTCTCGCACAAGGACGGGCTCTTCCAACTCGCCCCCCGCGAGCAACATATAGTAGAATCCTCGTCCCGCCCCTTCCTCCACGCCCCAAAAGAGGTGAATACCCGCATCGCCCCCGCGGGCCATGGCATACGAATCGACCACCATTCCGGGAGGGGAGATCTGCACAGGCGACGCCTTTTCCTCGCCTTCCTCGTCCATCCGGGCCAGAAAAAGGGAACGCCCTTTTGCCGGATTATCTATCCAGGCCACATAGAGTTGCTTCCCCTCCGAGGCAACCATCTGCACCCTCGAGGGCATGCTGACGTGAAAGGGGAGGTCGCGCTGCACGAGGATGCGCCCCGCGTCATCCAGACGCACAAAGCGCAATCGAGAGGTATCTCCTTCCCCGGCAACCCAGACCACATAGGCCTCGCCCGTCGCTCCATCGACCTCCAGTGCCGGCCTGTCGTTCAGGGCCGCCTGTCCGAGCCTTTGCCCGCGGCTCCAGTCGAGACTCCCCCGTCTACTTCTCTCCTCCGCAAACTGACATCCCAACACACCCCCCAGACAGAGACAGAACAGGAGAGTCAACGCCACAAAGTGCCTGGCGCGGACACGCGATAGGACTTTCATCGACAGCCTCGCCCCCAGTGTCGGCGCAGATAATCATAGTAAAATCGTGCCTTTTCCACCGGCACATTGCTCGGTATATGATTACCCACGGCGAAAATGAAACCCGCGCACTCTTTGGCCAGGGTCAGGCTGGCGTCCACCTCCTGGCGGATCTGGGCCCTGGTCCCAAATGTGAGGGTACGGGCGTCCACCTTGCTGCCCAGGATACAGTGCGTTTGCCCGTACCTGACCACCACCGGCTCCAGGGGCAGCATGGGTTCGAAGCAGAGGGCATCGGCCCCGGCGTCCACGATATCGCCCACGAACATGCTCCAGTCCCCGTCCGAGGTATAGACGACCTTTTTGCCCGCCTCTTTAAGGATGGACCAAAGGACTCGGTAACGAGGAAAGATCTCGGCGCGGTAAAAGTCTGGATGCATAAACGGCCCCTGGCTCCAGACCATGTCATCGTGACACATAAAGACCTCTATGGAGGTTTTTGCCCAGGCCTTATAATGGTGGAGGCTCTGCTGGAAAATACCGTCCAGAACTCTGGCAAAGCGAGACGCGTCCGCTGCCGCCCGCAGCAGCATCTCCCAACCAAAGATGGCGATGGCCCCCGAAAAGAGGGTGCGATAGTATCCTCCCGTCCAGACCTGTTCGGGATACTCCTGACGGGCCTGGCGATAAAGCCCTTGGTAAAAAGAGACCAGGTCCTCGAAATCGGTGAGCCCGTACTCGGCGACGGCGTCAAAGGCCCAAACCTCCTCCACACTGCGAAAGGGACAGGGCCTGGGCTCCCGGCGGTCGACGCCCCCTTCCAGAAACTCGGAATGGCCCATATCCGTCACGCGTCCGCGCTCATCCCAGGGCTCGGGGCCATCGTCCGTGGACCAGATGAAATCATAGTTCCAGCGCTCATAGAAGGCGGCCTCTCGATGGGGATGATCATCGGGGAGACCGGTGACGGCGCGCTTGAGAGCGTCGTTGCTACAATACTCTGTATGGGCCACACGGGGCGTGGGTTTTAGGTTGAGCGCATCCATGCCGATACTATAGCTCATGGATCATCTCCAAAGGCATATAGCGAGGCACCTGGCACTGAAAAAAAAGTGCCAGGTGCCTAAACACTCAGATACGGTTCTCGTTCACGAAATCCCAATCGATATCCAATCCCAGTCCCGGTGTCTGGGGCAGGTGAACACAGCCCTCCTCATCGACACCGTCCACACGGGTCTTGAGCCACGGCTGGGCGGCCTCATAGTCATAATGGGGATGCAAGAGCCCCCGCTCATAGTACTCGCCGGGAATGCCCATGGCGCCCAGGGCATGCAGGTTGCCATGCCCGCCCCCGTGCACCTCCATGGCCACGCCATGGGCCTCGCAGAGGTGGACGCATTTCATCAGGGGAGTGAGACCGCCCAGGTGTACATCATAGCGACTGATGTCGCTGGCCTCGTTGACGATCCACTCCGCACGAGTAAAGAACTGGCCGCCCGCCGTCTCCGGTCCCACCACGGGAATGTCCAGTTGTTCCGTGAGCCAGATATACGACGACATGCTGGCCTCGGGCATGGGCTCCTCGAACCAGTGAAAATCGAGTTCCTCCAGCGCCCGTCCGATGTAGAGGGCCTCCATCCGACTGTAATCGTGGTTGCAGTCGAGCATGAGATCGATATCGGGCCCCACCCGCTCCCGCACGGCGGCACAGGCAGCCACGTCGCGCTTGGGATCGGGGCCGATGGGGGCCATCCAGGTGTGCAGTTTGAAGGCCTTATAGCCCTCCTCCACGCAGGCCTGGGCGAAATCGGCATAGTGCTCGGGCGTATCCAGGCCGCCGGGTATCTCATCTCCGCACATGGTGCTGGCATAGGCGGGCACCTTGTCGCGATAGGCACCCAAAAGTTTATACAGGGGAAGCCCCGCCACCTTGCCCGCTATATCCCACAGGGCCAGATCGATGGCCCCCAGGTAGCGGTCATAGAGGGGGGCACCTCGCATACGCTGGAACTGGCGTAGCTTTTGCCAGATATACTCGCGATGCAAGGGATCCCGTCCCAGAAGAACCTGCCGCGCCGTCTCCAGCATGGCCGGCCAGCCCCCCACGCTGTAACCATCCACTCCCTCATCGGTGCTGATGTGAGTGATGGTGGCCTGGGCCTCGTGCTCTGGACCGGGGTGCGAGTGTCCCTCCGCATCGCGCACAACTCGGGAAGGGTAGGTGAACGAGATCAAGTCGATGTCACTGATTTTCATATTTCCTCCATGATCCTGTCTCTAGAAAACCGATATCTGGCTGCAGGGAAAGAACCACAAAAAGCGCCCAGCACTTATCGTCGATCTTCCGAGAATTATTATCTTCACGTGCAGAATAGAGTATTCTGTTTCCATTTATCCTAAAGTGCCAGGCAGATCAATATCTTACATCTCGATGGGATAATGTCCATGCTCCTCGACAAACTCGGTCACCCAGGCGATACGCCCGATGAGGGAGTCGGGCATCACATTATCGGCCACGCCAAGGATAAAGGCATCCCCTGGAGCGATGGTCTCAAACAGTTCATACATGTAACCGTGAAACTCGTCCTCGCTCACGTTGGGAGAAAGAAGGGTGGAGGGCAACCCGCCCCAGATGATGACCCGGTCACCCCAGGCCTCGCGGGTCTCCTCGATGGTCAGTGGTACCATGGGCGCGGTGACGAAACACTCTACCATATCCCAGCCCGCTCGCTCGATCATCTCCAGGATGCGCGAGACGTCGTTGTCGGCGTGCATGGCGACCGATTTGCCATGTTCGTGCATCAGGGGCATAAACTCCTCATAGTAGGGGAGGATATACTTTTCAAAGAGAGAAGGCGGCGTGACCTGCGACGCCAGGTGCACGCCGTGCAGGAGCAACCTTGCCGGTGACTCGGCAACCACGGGCCACATCCGCTCCTTCTGTACCTCGGCCATGGTGTTCAGCAGGTGCTCCACCTCATCGGGATAGTCGTGCAGTTGATAGTAAGCGTACTCGTAACCCGCCAACTCCTGAGCAAAAGCGTGAAAAGGGACATCCCCCACCCCCACCAGGGGCAGCCCCTCCTCGCCGATATCGGCATCGTACACCTCATAGGCCTCATAGGCCGGCACCCAATGGGTGTGTTCCACCACCCACTCCCAGACCCTGTAATCCTCGGGCCCCTTGAGCAGATATTCTTCCACACGCCCCGGCAATCCCTGCTGATCCAGGGTCTCGGAAAACCGCGTCACCTGACGCACAGAGCCCACCGGCGTGAGGTACTCCAGGATACGCCTGCCCTCCTTCTCCCGCTCCACACACTCTACGCCCTCATACTCTACCTCATAGACACGCCCCTCTCGCGCTGGCGTGCCCAGGCCCAGTTCCCGCTCGACCTCCCGCAGGGACAGCCCCTCCCACTGAGGGGGCATGGTATCCGTCCGCAGGCGCGCATTGTACCAGAGCAGCAGACGGGGAATCCACGGTATGCGATCGGGGGATTTGTGATCGAGAATGGCGAGCAGACGCTCACGGGTATTCATGATAGTTTGCCTCCTGCGATGGTTTACTTTTTCGCCCTCCACCCTCTTCCAGGGAAGAAGGCGAACGATGATCTATGAGCAACCATCGGGGGACGCCCTCTCTGCGTCCCCCGACGACGGCGTCACTTTATGCCTCGCCCCTGGCCTCCGACAGCAGCCACTTGCAGGCATCGCCAAAGATACCCACGTCCACGCTCAGCGATATGTACTGCACGCCCACATCGGCCCAGCGCTGGGCCGATGTGGCATCGTCAGCAAAGGTACCCGCCCATTTGCCAGCGTCGCGGATCTTGGCCACGGCCTCCTCCATCCCCTGGACGACCCGGGGGTCGTTCACCTGCCCGGGGATACCAAAGGACTGGGAGAGATCGTAGGGACCAAGGAAAATCACGTCGATATCGGGCACCTGGACGATATCCTCCAGGTTCTCGAGGCCTGGGATACCCTCGATGTGGATGACCACCATCTGTTCCTCGTTGAGGCGATCGGTGATGCCCTCCTTACCGTTCACGGTGTATTCTCCGGCCCGGGTGAACAGGGACACGCCCCGCATGCCCAGGGGAGCATACTTGGAGGCCCGCACGGCGGCCTTGGCGTCCTCCACCGTCTCTATCTGGGGGATCTGTACCCCCGCTGAGCCGATGTCCAGCGCTCGCTGGATCTGAGGCGCGTCGTTCTTGCGCACGCGCACGATGGGCGAGAGGCCACCCAACTCCCCCGCACGACAGAGATCCTCCGCGGTCTCCACGGAAAGGGGGCCGTGCTCCATATCCACGATGGCAAAGTCGAACCCCGCCAGACCGGCGATCTCGATGAACGAGGGATACTTGCAGTTCATAAAGGGCCCGTACACCATCTCGCCCCGCTCCAATTTACGCTTGAGCGCGTTCTCTTTCATAGCACATCTCCTTAGATAATATTCTCCACAAGCGATCAGGAATCATACTGTAGGATAGCATAAGTCCAACAAACGCTCTCGTCAAGCCAAACCGGCGTATCCCAGCGCGACGGGACACATACATCCTAGCCCTTACTTTCCATCTCCCATCCCTTTGACGATTCGATGAATGGGCCCATAATACGATGCAGTGTTTCCGCATCAGGATGAGACAAGCGGATGATCCACAGGGATCCTGCCGCATCCCAGCCGCCAATGTAACTGATCCTATGGGGATTTTCCTTATACGAGGCACTATAGATTGCAGAAAGGAGCGCATGGAAGAGGAACTATGCCAGATTCGGAACTGGGCCAACCACGGAACGCTGGGTCAGTTCTACAACGAGGTCATCGCCCGTGCAGGTGACGAGGGATACGAGGCGGAGATGAACGGCAACGTGGTCACCTGCTACGAGGTACATTACGAGGGTGGCTTTTTGGGCATCGGTGGACGCACGGAAAAAGAGATAGTATTGAAAGCCATCCAGAACGAGAACGGCACCATCAGCATTCCCAAATCCGCCGACGAGGAATTTGTCAAACTGCTGGCGGCGAGGTTCAAGCAACACTGATGCCCGACGCCAGGTAGCAGGGCTATAATGTACTTTTGAAGAGTGGCCCTCTGCAACAGGATCGTCGCTTTGCCTTCGCCCTCTCCCCATATGTGTCAACCTGATTGGCGGTCGCTGATCGAGAATGGATCGCGAGATGGCCGGATCGGGTTTACGCGTGTGGGAAGGGGGCCAGGGAAGATAGCAGGGACTGGCGCCTTTATCCGGCGGCCCCGGCGCCGGCCAGCGCCCCGCTGGTAAAGGCGAACTGTAGATTATATCCTCCGCAGGGTCCCACCACGTCGAGGACCTCGCCGGCAAGATAGAGATGGGGCACCACCTGCGAGGCCATGGTCGTCGGCTCGACCTCCGTCACCGGCACGCCTCCCGTGGAGAGCTGACAGACCTCGAATCCCCGCGTGCCCCTGACCGTCACTGCAAGGTGGCCGGCTAACTCGAGCACGTCCTCCAGATCGCCCTCGCCGAGGGCGTCCATGGTCACGTCGTCAAAAAGTCCGGCCATCCTGAGGAGGGCGGGCGGGATCTTGACCGGGAGGACGGCTCCCAGGATCACGCGCAGGGGCACGGAATCCGTCCGGAAACGGGTTATGAGGGGCAGCAGCGCGTCACGGGTGTAATGCAGCAGGTCGATGGAAAGGGTCAGGTTGGCGTGAGGGCGCGTGCTGATCAGGTGGCTCAGGTCCATGGGCGCCGGCCCGCTGAGGCCATAGTCGGTGAACATCATATTCCCCGCCGTGCGGCCCAAGACCTCATTCCCCTGCAGCAACGTCAGGCCCACGTCCAGACGTACGCCCTGTAACTCGTGCAACCGTCTCACGTCGGCCACCACGGGGGCCAGGGCTGGGCGCACGGGAAGCACCCGGTGCCCCAGCCCCTCCAGCACAGGAAAGAAATCCCCCCTGGAGCCCAGGGCGGGATAGGCCTTGCCCCCCGCGGCCACCACCACGCGATCCACGGTGAGGGTGTGGGAGGGACCGCCCACCTCCAGGATGAGGCACCCCGCCGCCGGGCGCACATCGCTGATCTTGGTCTTGAGGTGTACCTCCACGCCCGCCAGATCCAGCATAGCCGCAAAGGTGGCCGCCACAGTGGCCGCCGAATCGGAGAGGGGATAGCACCAACCGTCGTGGGTGGCATAGGTGGGGATGCCCAGTTCCTCCAGACGATCCATGGTTCGTTCGTGGCCCCACAGATCAAAGGCCGCCTCCAGGAAGGCGGCGTCGGCGCAGGTATAGGCCCCGGCTGCCACGTGACGGTTGCTGATGTTGCAACGCCCCGCCCCCGTCACCAGTAGTTTGCGCCCCACCATGGGATTGGTGTCAAAGAGCAACACCTCCGTCCCGCGGCGGGCCGCCTCCAGGGCGGCCATCATACCCGCCGGGCCCGCGCCCACGATGCCGATGCGTCGCGAATATGAGGACATGGCGTGCCTATTTCCTCTCCTTCACCAACTGGGCGAAACGGACGGCGTCCCGGGCAGAGGTCATGATGCCCCCGGTGTAACCCGATCCCTCTCCCAGCACGTAGAGACCGGGGGTGGAGAGGGATTGGCCATGGTCATCGCGGGGGAACTGGACGGCGCTCGAGGTGCGGGTCTCCACGCCGATCAGGACGCCCCTGTCGATGAAACCGGGCATGGTGCGATTAAAGCGGGACAGCCCGGCGCGCAGGGCATCGGTGACAAAATGGGGCAGGAGTTTATCCAGCCGCGCGGGGGCCACGGCCGGGCGGTACGTGGTCTGGGGCAAAGGGGCCGTGGGGCGCTCATGGAAAAAGTCGGGGGCGCGCTGGGCGGGGGCCACGTAGCCGCCCCCGCCGGCCTCGTAGGCCCGCTGCTCCACGTCCCGCTGAAAAGCGATGGCCTCCGTAGCCGATTCCAGCCCCACCTTTTGCGGATTCACACTCACCACCAAGGCGCTGTTCGACGAGGAGCCGTCCCGCGCATAGCGGCTCATGCCGTTGGTGACCTGGCCGCCGGGCTCGCTGGCTGCGCAGACGACCCGTCCCCCCGGACACATGCAAAAGGAGTAAACGCTCAACCCCCTGTGATGGGCCGTGAGTCTATAGTCGGCGGCGGGCAGCATCGCGGCCGCCCTTTTCCCGTATTGCACCTCGTCGATGAAATCGGCAGGATGCTCGATGCGCAGCCCCAGGGCAAAGGGCTTGGGGCGCACGGCCACCCCTGCCTCCTGCAGCATGGCCACTGTATCGCGCGCGCTGTGGCCCATGGCCAGAATGACGGCATCCGTGGGAAGCCGGCGCCCCGACACGGTGATGGCCTCGACTGCGCCGTCCTGCAGATGCAGTTGCTCGAACTTGTGTCCAAAGCGGATCTCGCCCCCCAGGGCAGTGATGCGCTCCCGAAAATCGACCACCACCCGGCGCAGATAATCGGTGCCGATGTGGGGTTTGTGGCTGTAGAGGATGGTCTCCGGCGCCCCGGCCTCCACAAAGGTTCGCAGGATGAGGCGATCGAGGGGCGAGGACTTGCCCGTGGTCAGTTTGCCGTCGGACCAGGTGCCGGCTCCCCCCTCGCCGAACTGCAGGTTGGACTCGGGATCCAATTCGCCGTCCTCCCACAGGGCCCGCACCGCCTCAGCGCGCCGGTCCACCCGTTCACCCCGTTCATAGATGATGGGCCGATAGCCCTTGCGGGCCAGGTGCAGCCCCAGGAACATGCCCGCCGGCCCAAAGCCCACGATGTGGGGGCGCTCGGGCAGTTGTATGTGAGGTTCTGGTCGAGGAATCGGTTGCGGCTCGTAGGACTCCACCTTTCCGGAGGCCAGCAGTTCGCGCAGGCGGGGCGTCTCGCGGGAGACAGTGAAACGCAGGTTGTACACGTGGGCGATGTTATTCTTGCGCCTGGCGTCGAGGGATTCCCGCTCCACGGTCACCGTCTCGATCTCGGGCAGGTCGAGACGGCGCGCCAGGGCCCGTCGCAGGCTCTGGGAATCGTATATCGATTTGCGCAGTCCTCCGTAGACGTATTCCATCGTCTCACATGGTACCACGGGCGCGGGGGAAGGCAAAAAGGGGTACCAGACTTTCGACCTAAATTCGGCCCAAATTAAGTGGGGTCCGATCGCGAGCCATATGCGATGAAAAAGCATCGACGAGCAACAGTGCGAGTTGATGGGCCTCGTTTAGCATGATACGTAGGAGCTTACCCTGATTGGTCATCTCGATTGTTCCACTGACGTGAAAAAGATCACGTAGCATACGGAGCGGCCCAAACGATTTCAGGCGGCATGTGGTAAGCGTGAAGACCTCCCGTACCCAGGTGATCACGTTATAGGCGAGCCGGGTCAGCAGAACGAGCATCTCAGAGTATAAGGGGCGCAAAGGGCGTGTCAAGGGGATTATGTTGGGTAACATGTAAAGTTGCCAGGCACTTCTGAAGTGCCTGGCAACTGAAGCCCCGCCTCGCTACACACGATGCGGGGGATCTCATCGTTCTCATCCCGGCGCCTGGAGGCGTTCTGCTCCGCTGGGGAAAGGTTATACTGAGAGTAGATGCGTCCCAGATCGCGGACCAGGGGGACCCCGTGGGCACCGCGCCGATGCAGGCGATTGAGTTCCGTGCGCACCGCCGGCCGGTAGATCGATTGCCCAAAGACGCGCCTTAGCAGCCCGATCTGCTGCCGCAGCGCCTCGTCCTCGGTCTCGTCGTAGAGGATATTCAACTCCTTGCGGACGTAGCGTTGGGCGCGGGTCTGGGATACCGTATGCTCACGCTCGGCCCGCCTGTCCTCCACCTGCGCGTCAAAGCGCCGCTTGACGGCCATGATCCGCTCGTTGTGTTCCACGGGCAGAGGGGCTGGCGGCGTGCCGGGTGCGCACTCTAACCAGCCCAGGATGCGTGGGATCTCTCGCGTGACCACCTCCCCCTCGGTATCCACAAGGTAGAGTTGGCGATAGCGTCCCGCCCGACAGAAAACGTACGTGTATCCATCATCGGTGTGACGGCCACAGCGCACCCCATCGCGCAGCGCGGCGATGCGTTCAAAGAGTTCCGGATCGTCCTCCTGCAGATGGCGTATGATTTCCTCCGCCTCGTTGAGATCCACAAAGTCGTCCTCGTCCGCCTCGGACTCGAACCGCCCCACCTCACCCTCGGCATAGATGGCGTACATGGCTTCCTCGTTCAACCGCTCATTGGGATCGAGAATGGCGGCGTCCTCGCCGATGGTCTCGTGGATCTCCTGTATACGGCGCTCCAGGCGCTCCTGCAGCCCCAGGTTCCTCTCCAGCCCCGTCTCGGGCAGGAAATTGTAGGCATGAATGGTATCGTGCTCCGAGCCGATGCGGTCGATGCGCCCCAGGCGCTGGATGAGGCGCACGGGCGTCCAGTGCAGGTCATAATTTATGACTTTGTCGCAATCCTGAAGGTTCAGGCCCTCGGCCAGGATATCGGTAGCGATGAGGGTATCTATCTCTGACCCCCCCACGCGTTCCCGCTGCTGGGGGTTTGCCCGGGGCGCAAAGCGGGCCACGACGGAGGCCTTGTCCTTTTCCTGACTGTAGATTACCTCCGCATCGGGATATAAAGCGATCAGGTTATCGTGCAGATACTGGGCCGTGTCCGCATACTGGGTAAAGATCAGCCGCTTGCCCCGCGAGAGGGCGGGCTCTTGCAGCCATCGCAGCAGCGTCTGGAGTTTACGATCCCTCCCCGGCGTGATGGGCTCCACAATCTCCAAAAGGCGCTTCAGGATGGCGATATCCTGCGCTATATCGGCCCGCAGGCGGCGGGTGTCGAAATCCCGCGCCTCATAGTTGCGACATGTCTCCTCCAAAGCCTCCACAAGTTGCCACTCTTCCAGTTGATCGCTCTCGTAAAGTATCCGCTGGGCCTCCTCGCCAGCGGGCACGATGCCTTTCTGCAGGGCAGTCAAGAATCCCCGGTGGCTGACGAGCATGCGCCGCACCGTCTCGCGAAAGGCGTGCACGCTGGACTCAAAGCGCTTAAAGAGCATGATGCGCATCAGACCCCGCAGGTTCCGCCCCGCCGTCTGTAACTCCCGGTAGGGAGGGCGCTGACGCTTGGCCGCCAGCACATAGTTCCCCAGGCCGTAGCGCGCGTAGGTCAGGGCGTCGTCGTCCCTCGCCCGCGCATGGCCATCGGCACCGCTGATATAGCGCCTGATCCGACCGTAGAGCCCCCGATAGGTATCCTCGATGCTGTATTCGATGTTGGTCAGTTCGCGCTGGGGAAAGAATTGCTTCTCGCCACCCACCAGCACATAGGCCCGGCGCTCGCCCCGCCTGTAGGGGCCAAAGTGGTCGGGATCGACGCGCTCGTCCGTCCCGGCGTCGTAGCCATACCAGCGCAGTACCTGGGCCCGCCGGCGGCGGATGAGGAGATGGGAGAGGAGTCCCGGCAGGCGCCGCGTCCCCTCCTCCACACGGTTGAAAAACTCGCGCAGATGGGGCGGATCGATGGGCAGGTCGGTGACCTCGCGCTGGTGAAAGAGTTTGATCTGGTAGTAGAGGTCCCATCCGGAACTGTTGCGCGGGGTGGCGGTGAGAAAGACGCAGCGCCTGTCCCCAGTAGCCAGGTAGCTCTGCAGCACGCGATAACGCTGGGTATCCGGATGGCGAAAGTTGTGGCTCTCGTCCACCAGCACCAGGTCGCGGTGGCGGTAGAGATCGTCGTGCAGCATCCACTCGGGTCCCAACTCGTCGTCCTCTACCAACAGCCCCATGGAGAGCACGCGGGCGTTGAGATCATAGATCTCGTTGTACCGCTCCCACATATCGGTGAGGGAGGCGGGGCAGATGATGAGGGGACGCGCCCGCTCCACCTCGGCAAAGTGCTTGAGGATGGCCGAGCCCACGTACGACTTGCCCAGGCCCACCACATCGGCGATGAAACATCCGCCGTACGCGCGCACCATGCCGATGGCGCGGCGCACGGCGCGATCCTGAAAGTCGGTCAGGGCCTCCATGATGTCGTGGTGCCACAGGAACACCTCCTCGTCAGCCTCCTCCAGGCGGCCCCGGACCAGTTCGTACAGGGTCTTGAGATAGATCTCATAGGGGGTGACCTCTGCCAGGGCCCACGAGGCGCGCATCTCCTCCATAAGTTGCGCATCAAAGGGCAGGGCCTCCTCCCACAGTTCCTCGAACCAGCGGGTCAGTTCGGCGTGGTTGGCGTTGCCGTGCACGACGACGTTCAACTCGGTGTTGCTGCTGATGCCGGCCAGGGAGAGGTTGCTGGAGCCCACGACGGCGATGCCCTTTTCCTCGCGGGGCAGGGGCGCGCCCTGGACATCGTAGGTGGGACCGTAATCAAAGATATAGGCCTTGGCGTGCAGGCGCCCCCGGGCGTAGACGCGCACGTGAAGGCGCCCCTCCTGAATGAGGCGCACGAGGGTGGCGATGAGGCCCTCCGCCTCGGCGGTCTGGTCCAGCAGAGCCGCCGTCTCGCCGATATTGGCCGCCGTGGCCCGGGCCCCCTCCTCCATCTGCGCGCGGCCGGGATAGGCCACCTCCTCGGCGGCGTCCTCCACCTGCTCCAGGCGGCGGTAACCCTCGGCGATCTGCTCGATGGTCTCCCGATTGGAAGTGTTGCCGATGAGCAGGCGCAGTTCCTCCACGTTCTCCAGCACGTCGGAGACGGCCTCCAGGCCGGAGAGAAAAAAGTAACCCACGGCGAACCTGGCCGCCTGAGAGCCGGGCAGGATGCGACGGATGTGGTCGACGAGTTTCTCGTCGCGGTTGTCGATGATGTCGTGAGGCATGGAT
>JBKHJO010000072.1:0-9914 GCA_046538105.1 Anaerolineales bacterium
GGCCAGGGTCCTCCACGCGGCGTATGGCCCGCAGCAGTTCCTCGCGGCTGGCCGGCCCGCGCTGGGCGCAGCGGATGATGGCCAGACAGCGGCGGATGACCAACCAACTGCTCTCTCGTCTGCCTCGCGTCATGGTCACTCCCAGGATATATTATGACAACTCCTCTCGCGCCCCTGCCGGACGCGAGCCTCCTCTGGGCCAGTATATCCCAAGAGAACACAAAGCACAACACAAATTCGGCCTTTTATCCACGCCTCGGACGGAGGAGGGAAGCGGAACTTTTGACCTATGCGGCGATGTGACCTAGAATCACCTGAAAGTGCACTGCGAATCGAGGAGAAGAGGAAGCATGCGGGCGCTGATCACGGGAGGGTGTGGGTTTATCGGCAGTCACCTGGCCGAGGCGCTGCTGGCCAAGGGCGACAGGGTGACGGTGGTGGACGACCTTTCTACGGGACGTTTTGAGAATATCGAGCATCTGGTGGATGGGCCGGGGTTCCAGTTCGCCATCGACAGCATCACCAACGAGACGGTGATGGACCGGTTGGTGAGCGAATGCGATATCATCTACCATCTGGCCGCGGCGGTGGGAGTGGAACTGATCGTCAACGATCCCATCCACGTGATCGAGACCAACATCCAGGGCTGTGACACGGTGCTGCGCATCGGGGCCAGGTATCGCAAAAAGGTGATGCTGGCCTCCACCTCGGAGATTTACGGCAAGGGGGACAGCATGCCCTTTGGCGAGGAGGACGATCGGGTGCTGGGGCCCACGACGCGGAGCCGCTGGAGTTATGCCTGCTCCAAGGCCATGGACGAGTTTCTGGCCCTGGCCTATGTCCGGGAACGGGCCCTGCCTGTGGTGATCATGCGCTTTTTCAATACGGTAGGCCCCCGGCAGACAGGGCGCTATGGGATGGTGATCCCCCGCTTTGTTCAGCAGGCTCTGAGCGGAGAGCCGATCACGGTGTATGGCGACGGGCAGCAGTCCCGCTGTTTCGCGTATGTGGGGGACGTGGTGGAGGCCATGGTCGCCCTGGCACGAGAGCCGTCGGCGGTGGGAGAGATATTCAACATCGGCAGCAGGGAAGAGGTGACCATCAAGGAACTGGCAGAGCGCATCGTCCGCCTGACAGAGAGTTCCTCGGAGATCGTATATATACCGTACGATGAGGCATACGAAGAAGGATTTGAGGATATGCGCCGCCGCGTGCCGGAGATCCGCAAGGTCAAGAGATATATCGGGTGGGAGCCCAGCGTGGATCTGGAGGGCATCCTGCGGTGTATCATCGACCACCATGTATCGAGGCAAAAGAGAGAAGGATAATTCTCCTGCTGGCCTGTGAGGATGAGATGATTAAACGTTGTTGTTTTATTCTATTGTTAGCGAGTTTATTGTTTGGCTGTATTTCCTGTGGGCGTCGCGAGGCCCAGGTGGGCTCGACGTCGCCCCCCTCCCCTTCCGACACGGCCACGGAGACCGAAGCGATCCCCACGGCCACCGAGGGCGAGCCGACGGCCACCCCCACGCCCTCCTGGACACCTTCTCCC
The DNA here is from genome assembly GCA_046538105.1 of Anaerolineales bacterium. GTDB lineage: Bacteria > Chloroflexota > Anaerolineae > UBA1429 > UBA1429 > JAWLEV01. Next base: position 1,553 of record JBKHJO010000072.1, read on the forward strand.
TCACCCACCGCCACCTCCTCTCCATCACCGACGTCTTCCCCATCGCCGACGCCCTACCATCCCGCCCTCGTCTTTGCTGGCGTCACCCAGGAGGGGGCGATGAACGTGATGGTCTATGACATGCAGGAGGAGACACGGGAACTCGTCACCCGCTTTACAGAGCGCGACAATCTGTCGGACATCACCTGGTCCCACGATGGGCAATGGATCATCTTTGTGAGCAGCCACGAGTTCATTCACAGTCGCGGCAATGAGCGCAACATCTTTCGGATGCGCCCTGACGGCTCTCAGTTAGAGATGCTCACGGGGGAGTATGTGGACCCGGCCCAGGTTCCGGCCCCCTATGGCCCGCTGCGCGGACGCGTGGTCGACGGAAGGGGAGAATGTCGGGTATGTGCCCAGGGAGCCAAAGTCGCCGAGGTGAACGAGGATGGGACCTTTGAACTGCCGGGCGTTCCCCTCTCGGGCACCTGGGCGCGGGTGGTCTGTCGGGATGGAGAGGACGTCCTGCAGGGAGAGGTGGAACTGGAACTCGAGGGGGAGGAAGAGGGAGAAGAAGGCAAGGCAGAAGCAGAGGAGGAGGAAGGGGCAGGGGAGAAGGAATTCGCTCCCATCTCTGTGGAGGTGCAGCCCCGCGGACAGGGGTGGTGTCAGGTTTCTCTCTCGCGCGACGGCAGCACCCTCGCTGGCATCTTTTACCAGTGGGCGCTGAACGATGAGGGAGAGCGCCAGTACGAGTATGAGGGGATCCTGTACGATATGGAGGAGGGACGCCAGGGCACCCTGGAACTTGCAGAGGGGAAAACGCTCAGGGGATTGGCGTGGTCCCCCACGTCGGATCAGTTGGTGGGCACCCTGTCGGATGAGGAGGGCACCTCGCTCTGGCTTTGGGATGCCGAGGGGAATCTCCTGGATCCTCTCCTCGAGATACCCAATCCGGAACGGGAGACGGCCGTGGCCACCGAGCCCGCGTGGTCCCCTGATGGCAGCCATGTGGCCTTTGCCCTGCGTTACCGCCACTGGTGGGAGCCCCCCCAGTACAGGACGGATATCATTCTCGTCAGCACCGACGGCGACTTGGCGACCCTGGAGGAAAGCGAATGGGGGAATGTGGCCCGGCACCCCACCTGGTCCGCCGATGGAGAAACGGTCTATTATCAGTTCTCGCCTGGAGAGCCCGACGAGTGCCATGGAGAGAGGGAGGGCGGCGATATATGGTCGGTGCGTGTGGCGGAGCCCACGCCCGTGCCCCTGACAGAGGACGGTTCGAGTTATCTGCCCGCCTTTTCTCCGCCCCTCTCTCCCTGATATCCAGTATGGGGAAGAGGGCGTCTCCCTGGGAAAGATTTTTTCGCCATTCCCAGGTCTTCTGGTACACTGGGGGGACAATCTAGCGGATGCATACCACACGGCCTGACACAGGATCCCCGTCTTGCTATCGACGGCGGTGTGTCTGGCGAGAAGCGGTTTTTGAAGGAGTGCTGAGGCATGACCATACCATCTGATCTGAACGTCTATATCTCCGCCCTCATGTTCGTGGTGGGCGCCTATCTCATCGCCCTTTACGTGGGCCTGATCGTTTGGACCTTTAGGGACATTCGCTCGCGTTCCAGAGATCTGCTGGCCCAGATCATGGCCACGTTTCTGGTGGCCCTCTTTACGGTACCGGGGCTGCTCATTTATCTGCTCCTGCGCCCCCAGGAGACGCTGATGGAAGCATATGAGCGAGAACTCACCGAGGAGGCCATCGTACAGGAACTGGAAACGCAGCGCGCCTGCCCAAACTGCAGACACAGCGTGGAAGCAGATTTCATCGTCTGCCCATACTGCCACCAGCAATTGCGCCTGCGGTGTGTGGGGTGTGGTCGCCTGCTGAATCCCGAATGGGATGTATGCCCCTATTGTGGACTGCTCCTGGATGAGGAAGAGGAAGAAGGGTCGCCTTCTGAAGAGGCGCCCGATGAGCAAGAGTCCGCGCGCGAGACGGTCTCTGTCGGGGAGCCCGCGACCCCGTCCGAAAGGGAGGCAGACGTCGATGTCGAACTTGCGGGCGGCGGAGAATTGCCCCCCCAACAGGGAGATGAGGCATCCGAGGACGCAGAGCCGTCCAATCTAATCTGAGAATGGCGTGGACTCGGATGCGAGGGTAAAGATCTCTGCCCGCTTGGCCCTGGGCCATATTCCCAGGGCCTTGAGTTGTTGCACCAGTTCCGGAACGCGCTCCTTGCCCAACAGACAGGCCGTGGGGGATATCATCTGGCCCAAGAGTTTGCCTATTTCCGGATGGGCCTGAAGGCGGTCCATGGTCTCCTCGTCCACGGTCTGAAAGAGAACGACCTCCCGTATAGAGGCGCGGCCAAACCTCGCCCCCCAATCGCGGATCCTTTGCATGACGCGGGAAGGGACGCCGTCCTCCGTGATGCGCTGGAGAAAGCGGATGATCTGCTCCACCTTGATATCGGTATTGAGCCCTTTGTAGAGGGACTCCTCGGTGATGCGATAGAAGGCCCTATCCTCCTGTCTTTGCCACTCGGCAAAGCGCTCTAACTGGTAGCGTTCATAGAGGGTATTCTGGCAGGTGATCTTTACCGTGAGGTCGTCGTTCATGGTGGCCAGGGGAGAGGGCGCAGAACCCCTCTCTCTTTCCTGCGCCGTCTCCTGTCCGCTGAGCAGCCGGCGCCCCAGGGGGGTGATGGAGACCGCCGTCGGCTGCCTGGATTCCTGAGGATGTCCCACCTCCACCACACCCAACCAGCGCAGGGAGGTACTGATCATGTAACGGGCCAGGGCGCCCTCGACCCTGTCCCAGGACTCAAAGCCGTGCAAGATTTCGTTCGTCTCGGCATCCCGCACGTCCCAGCCCTCCAGGTCTGCATCGGAGCGCAAGTAATGGGGATAGTGGCGATCCAGGATATCCACAAAAGCGTCCAGGGAGAACCAGGTGTTAGGCGCATGTTCGTTGAGGGCCCGAAGCAGGGTATGCCGCGCGCTGGCGAGAGCGCCCGGCTGGTCCACCTCGGCGCAGCGCAGAGACGGGACGAGACAGAGTTCATTCCATTCCGCGTCGTCGCGCCAGGCCTCGTAGAGGCCCTGCATACGCTGGATGTCGGAGAGTTGCAGCCATTCCCGCGCACAGAGGCTGGGCTGCAGCAGGCCATCGACCTCCAGCGCCAGATCGAGTTTCCAGATGAGATGCCACAAAAAGCGCGGGCGATGGGGCGTGAGGGCGCCGAGCAGCCGGGGGGGAAGGTTCATCTCCTCCAGCGTCGTCAGCGGGTCCTGTCCCCTGGGGGGAACGGGGGGCTGCTCCCGCCGCATATGGACGAGGATGGCAAGGAGATCCTCCATGATCGCTGATCCATCGCCCTCGACCTGCTCGGGAGTGGGCACGGCCTGGGCTTTCACCTCCAACTCATCGCCCTTGAGGGTATAGAGGCGCACCAGGAGTTCCTGGGGGATGAACAATATCTCGCCGTAGCGATCATCCACATTGCCATAGGCGCGATAAAGAAGGCCCCTGTAGAACAGTTCCTCCAGAGCGTTATCCGGCCGCAGCCAGGGCCTCTCCCGTTCCATACGCAGGGGGCCAAAGCGACGGATATTGCCATAGCGCGCGGAGAGGCGGCGACTGGGCGAGGAACCTCCCTGACGCAAGAGATGGACCAGGGCCTCGTCGGCCTCCGAAGACAGCCCCTCCACGAGGGGTTTCAGCATGGGGGATGTCTGCATGGTCTCCGCCAGACACACGGCCATCTGTCTCGGCTCATCCTTGGCCAGAGGGATCTGCCAGGGATCCGAGATGGCGTGGAGCATGGTGGGCGTATATTCATCAAGACAGCGGTAAAGATCCTTCATAAGTCTCCATTTTGATACCGTTTTTATGTCGAGCAAAAGTATCAAAAAGGTCATAGAAGAGCATCAAAAAAAGTATACTGAAAATGCTTCCCGGAGACAAGCGAGATGAAAGGCGCCCCGGCCCAGGCCTCCCCGGAAGGGATCGAGGTTAAGAGCAGCGAGCAGGCGATAAAAGTTCGCGCTGTAAAAAAGCAAAGAAATACGTATAATATAATTAAAAGTGGGGTAGCCCTGTGGGAGGGATGTCATGAACAAAGGGAATCTTTACGAGGAGAAGCGAACGTCCAATCTCCTCTGGGTCATAGAGCGGCTGCGGTTGGCCTGGCGCCTTTTCTGGGATGATCGCGTGTCCGACTGGGTCAAGGTCGTGCCCCTTTTTTCCATACTCTACCTGATCTGGCCCTTTGACCTGTTGAGCGATCCCCTGTTGGGATTGGGGCAACTGGACGATCTGGCCGTCATGGCATTGGCATTAAAGATATTCATCTCTTTATGTCCATCCGAAGTGGTGAGCGAGCATTGGAACGCCCTGACCCGCGCGGAGGAGGCGGCGGCGCATGAAGGCGAGACAGTCGAGGGCGAGTATCGCATCCTTGACGAGGAACAACGGGAGTAGGGGTTAGATTGCTTTTGTGCTTTTCTTTGTTTATCCTTTTTCAAGATATCTATTCACCTCTTTTCTGGACAGAGATGGGCCGTAATTTGTCAAATTGAACGATTCATAGTAGAATACTGGCGACGGATTTCAAAAAGAGGTAGATGGGTGATTCGTCCTTTTGGACTGCAAGATCTATTTCATATAAAGCAATTTGACGCACCCCAAATAGCTTTTGACATGCGGCGCCTGTTACTGTATGCTCCCTCGGCGCCAAGGGCGGCTGCCCTTGGGTATATGACACGCCATCACCTAGGAGCCGTCACCTACGTCCAGCAAAACTCGGATGCAGGGAAACTGGAAGGTTTCGTCGAGGCCTGGCCAAGGGTGAACAGGCCGGAATGGGACCTAGCCTTTGTGGCGCCCTCTCCCGATGGGGGAGGAGCGGGCAAAGTCTGGCAACGCCTGTTGAGTACGCTGATCGTTGTGGCCGGGGAAAGAAACGTCTCTCGTATCTATGCGCGGGCTCCCCAAGGCGTACAGGTAGAACAGATCCTGTGCCAGGTGGGCTTTACCCTCGTGAGACGGGAGGAGATCTTTGTCCTGGCCTCCCAAACGGTCCCTGCAACCCGCGTCGAGGGGTTGCGAGGCATCAGGGCAGGAGACGACAGCGCCCTTGCTGCGCTATGTCACCGCGTGCAATCGCGGCTGGGCAAAGGCGCCGAGGATGTCTCCCCGCACAGAGTCCTGGACTTTTATCCCTATCTACACGGTGGAACCACGAACGATGAATATGTTTGGCAACAAGGGGACACCGTCGTGGCCTACCTGGGGTTGCAGGGGAGTTCGCACGGTTACTGGTTGGATATCGTCGTGGATCCCGATAGCAGGGCAGACGTGTTGCCCTGTATCAGATATATATTGAGCCTGACGCAATGTGGAGAGGATATGCCCCTGTATTGCCCTGTGCCCGAGCATACCCCCTGGCTGGGGCACCTCTTGCAAGACCTGGGATTCACGTCGTATACTACACAGGCCGTGCTGGTGACGCATACCAAAGCAAGGACACCTATTCGATGCGAGATCCCCGTGACGGCGTTGGAAAATGGGATCGATATGGGCGCGCCAGTGAGCCAGATGTTTGAACCGTCGGTAAGGAAAAAATGAGATGTAAGGTATGATGGAGGATTATGTCTCTGAAAATTGCAGACGATATTGATGCCCTCATCGACGTACTTCCAAAAGAGATTTCGAGGAATCTGCGTCATGCAGATCGGCTGGGTAGTTTATTGGAAGTTATCCTGGATGTAGGGCGACCTTGTGAAGCACGCTATATAGATGGTGAAGCAAAAGTTATCGACAGGGAGGTAACACAGGAGGAGATCGACAGCGTCGTCGCCAACATCACGGACTTTGGTGGGAAGAACCGAGCGGGAATAGAGCGCACGCTCCACCGCATCTCTGCCATGCGCAATCGGCAGGGCCACATCATCGGCCTGACCTGCCGCGTGGGACGTGCCGTGTATGGTACGGTGGACATCATCCGCGATATCGTGGAATCTGGCAACAGCATCCTGCTGTTGGGGCGTCCGGGCGTGGGCAAGACGACGATGCTGCGGGAGGTGGCGCGCATCCTGGCCGAGGAAAAGCGGGTGGTCATCGTGGATACATCGAACGAGATCGCGGGCGATGGGGATATCCCCCACCCGGCCATCGGGCGGGCGCGACGTATGCAGGTGCCCACGCCTTCCCAACAGCATAACATCATGATCCAGGCAGTGGAGAACCACATGCCCGAGGTCATCGTGATCGACGAGATCGGCACCGAACTGGAGGCCGCTGCCGCGCGCACCATCGCCGAGCGAGGGGTACAGTTGGTGGGGACAGCCCACGGCAATACCCTCGACAACCTGATGATGAACCCCACCCTGTGTGATCTGGTGGGAGGCATTCAGTCGGTCACCCTGAGCGATGAGGAGGCGCGCCGACGGGGAACGCAAAAATCGGTATTGGAACGCAAGGCCCCGCCGACGTTCGACTCGCTGGTGGAGATCAAAGACTGGGATCGGGTCGCCGTGCAGGAGGATGTGGCCGAGGCGGTGGATGCCCTCCTACGAGGGCGCAGCCTGGCCCCCGAGATCCGCGTGCGCCATCCGGAGGGCGAGGTAAAGACTTTTACGGGGAAGGAAGAGACCGTGAAACCGCCGCTACAAAAAACGGCGGCGGGCGAGCAGCAAGTCAGACATCTGCACAAGAGACGGAACTCGACGCTGCGTGTGTATCCCTATGGACTGAATCAGAGTCGTTTCCGCGAGGCCGGTCAGCGTCTCGATTTGCCTGTGCTCCTGGTGAGCGAACTGTTGGACGCCGACGTGGTCTTTACACTGCGTCCGTATTACCGAAAGCGGCCCAAGATCCTGGAGGACGCTGAGCGCAAGGGCGTCCCCATCTATGTCCTGCGCAACAACACCGTTACACAGATGCAAAAGTATCTCCTGGAGATCTTTGGCCTGAGTGATGAGGAGAGTTCGACGCAGACAGCCCTCAAGGAGGCGCGTCGGGCTGCCAGCCTGATCAAGACCGGTCAACGGGGTTCCGTGCAGTTATCTCCACAGGAATCGTACGTCCGTCGTCTGCAGCACGAGTTCGCCCGCGACGCGGAACTGCTCTCGCGCAGTTCGGGGAATGGATCCGCTCGCGCAGTAACGTTGTATAGAAAGCGCTAAGGATCTGCGACCAGATGTTCGTCAGTTTTGAGGGGCCGGACGGAAGCGGCAAGACGACCCAGGCCAGGCTGTTATGCCAGGCACTGGAGGCACGGGGGTGGGATGTCGTCCAGACCAGGGAGCCTGGAGGCACGGCCATCGGAGAACAGATACGCCATATCCTGCACAATGTGGCCAACGAGAGCATGACGCCCAAGACGGAGGTGCTTCTCTATTCGGCGGCCCGGGCACAGCACGTGGAGGAGATTATCCTTCCGGCCCTGGAGCGCGGGGCCATCGTCATTTCCGACCGCTATGCGGAATCGACCCTGGCCTATCAGGGCTACGGGCATGGTCTGGAACTGCCCATGCTCAAGTGTATCACGGACTTTTGTACGAGAAAGGTCTATCCGGACCTGGTAATCTATCTCGATCTGGCCGCTGCCGAGGGATTGGGGAGAAAGCGACGCGACCAACGGGAAGGACGAGGCGAGTGGAATCGCATGGACCAGCAGGCCCTCGCTTTCCACCGCCGCGTGCGAGAGGGTTATCTGGAGATGGCACGGCAGGATGGCGACCGCTGGCTCATTCTTGATGCCACACAATCCGTCGAGGCCCTTTACGAGAAGGTGTTGGGGCACATTGAGGGGCTCCTTCCCAGGAATGACAGCGCAGATACAACAACCTTTGAGGCTTGAACTATAAAGGAGATAAAAGGATGAGCATGAAGTTGCTTGTCAGCATCGTCCATAATGACGATGTGGACGATCTAGTTACCGGTTTGCGCGAGGGAGGATATTCCTCCACAAAGGTCGCCTCCACTGGTGGATTCTTGCGGGAGGGTAACGCGACCCTGCTTGTGGGAACGGACGAGGCGAACATTTCCGAGGTTCTGGAGATCATGGAGCGCAATTGTCACACGCGGACCCAGTATGTCAATCCGCTACCCCCCGTAGCGGAACCGGGAGAACTGTATATGTCGGAGCCCATGGAAGTAGAAGTCGGCGGGGCCATCGTGTTCGTCCTTGATGTGGAGCGTGTGGTAAGATACTGATGCGCGTTGTAAGAGACCGATACTTTCGATGGGCCCTTTTGGGAGCCAAGAGTTCGGTCTCTGGCACTTTTACATGAAAACCACGGATTTGGAGCATTCTAGACTCTACACCCCGCATTTTCTTTGGGATCATAGAGGAATCTCTGTAAAAAG
>JBKHJO010000073.1:0-9778 GCA_046538105.1 Anaerolineales bacterium
TCAGACATCGAACACGACCGCGGTCTCGTACCCCTTTTCCGTCTGTATGATTTCCAGCTCATTAAAAGTTACGGCCTTGATGTTTGTGTGATACGTTGCCACCGTCCCTCCACGCGCGATGGCTCGCAACTCCCTTTCCGTCACCTTTTGCATGTCAAATTCCACATAGACGCGATTTCCGCGCTCACCCAGATAGAGGAGTTCGCTCAGCCATTCGACGAAAAGTATTTCCGTGTCCTCGGCCTCCAACGCGATCTCTTCCTCGTGCGTGGGAGAGACCTTCTCGACATCGGTGAGTTGAGACGCCATGCCATAGGCGGCGTTGGCAAAGAGCTCGGCCAGGTCCTTGCCCCATATATAAAGGGCGATGTCGGCTGTATGATCGATTTCCTCAAAGCGTTTTGTCATGGCATTTTTCGCCCGGTGGGGTAGTGTCACGGATCAGGGGAGAGATATCCATCCATACTTGCCGAATCTGTGGGAACCAGAGATGGGATGGACGCTTGGAAATCGCCCCCGACACCACATATTATACTTGAAAGATTGAAAAAATCATATTCCACCGGATCATGCGCTGGCTATGATGGTGTGTGATGGAAGGTGAAGACCTGTTCCTGCAAATGATAATCTCGCTGGGAGATGGCGCGAGACATCATGAAAAAGTTGACAGGATATCCCAGAAAAGGTATAATCAGATGCTTGCGAAGGACTTTTAATTTGAACGTATTCTGGATCTTGGAGGTAACAGGGCGTGTACGCGGTCGTAAAAACTGGTGGTAAACAGTACAAAGTAAAAGTTGGTGCAACGGTCGATGTGGAATTTTTGGACACCGACGTTGGCGATGCCGTGACGTTGGACCGTGTACTTTTGGTGGCCGATGGGGACGATGTTCAGATTGGGCGACCCTTCCTTCAGGATGCCAAGGTCTCGGCTACGGTCATGGAGCATGGCAGGGGCGAGAAGGTCATCGCCTTCAAGTACAAGCCCAAGAACCGCTATCAGCGATTCAAGGGGCATCGTCAACCTTATACCCGCTTGCACATCGACGCTATAGAAGTATAGACCTTTCGACGAGAGGAGAACGATAAATGGCTCATAAAAAGGGCGGCGGAAGTACAGCGAATAATCGCGACAGTCAACCAAAATTTCTAGGTGTAAAGCGATTCGACGGTCAGGTCGTCAAGCCGGGGTCGATCCTGGTACGCCAGCGGGGAACGCGTATTCATCCCGGAAATAACGTGGGATGCGGCAAGGATTACACGCTATTCTCCGAGATCGACGGCTATGTCAAGTTTGAGTGGCATTCCAGGGATCGTAAACAGGTATCGGTGTATCCGGAAAGGGTGTGAGGATATGAAAAAGGATATTCATCCAGAATACTATCCGGATGCTAAGGTTACCTGTGCTTGCGGCAATACCTGGACGACCGGCTCGACGAAAAAAGAGTTGAGGACCGAGGTGTGCAGCGAATGCCATCCCTTCTTTACCGGTGAGATGCAGCGCATCGTGGACACGGCTGGTCAGGTGGAGCGCTTTACCAGGCGCGTCGAACGTGCCAAGCGCCTGCAAAAAGAGGCCGAGGAACGTGCGACGGCTAAAACACAGCGCGAGAAGGAACGCCAGTTGGTCGAGATCATGGACGAGGACGAGGTCGAGCCCATCGAGGGAGTAGCCGGGGAATCCCAAGAGATCGAAGAGACGGTGGAAGAAGAGGAAGAATCTTCGGAAGAAGAATAGACGCACCGACGTGTATTTTTTGGCCATAGGGCAGAGGGGGCAGAGTCATTGAGGCTCTGCCTTTTTGCTTATTTTGGACGTGTTATCGTTCGGTTAACGGAGAGTAGGAGCATGAACGAGTTGAACTATGGGGGACAGGCCGTCATGGAAGGTGTGCTCATGCGCGGCGAGCGCGAATGGGCGGTCTGCGTGCGCGATCCCTCTGGAGGGATTGTGGTGCATCGCGAGGCCCTGCCAAAGGCCATCTATCGCAGTCGTGTGCTCAAGTGGCCCTTTTTCCGGGGATTGGTCGTCCTGTGGGATTCTTTGGGACTGGGGCTCAAGGCCCTGACCTGGTCCGCCGATATTGCCATGAGCGAGGAGGAGGACGTCGAGTTCTCTGGCCCCCTGGCCTGGACGACGGTGGCTTTTTCCCTGGCCCTGGGAGTTGGCCTGTTCTTTCTCCTGCCCATGTTCCTTATCACCCTGGTGGATCGCCATATAGGCTCTCCCGTGTTGAGCAACCTCTCCGAGGGCGTCGTCCGTCTGGGTATCTTTACGGCCTATCTGGGGGGTATCGGCTTTATGCCCGATATCCGACGTGTCTTTGCCTACCATGGTGCGGAACACAAGACGATAAACGCCTATGAGCATGGCGCGCCCCTGGAGCCCCAGGCGGTGGTTGAGTATCCCCGTATCCACACCCGCTGTGGGACGAGTTTTTTGCTCATCGTGCTGGTGGTTTTTGTGCTGATATCCACGGTTATAGGACGACCGCCCTTTTTGATACGTCTTCTTTCGCGTATCGTGCTCATCCCCATCGTGGCCGGTATATCCTACGAACTGGTCAAGTTGAGTGCTCGCTACTATGAAAGGAGTCCCATCGTGCGCGCCATCTTTGCGCCCGGGCTGGCTCTGCAGCACCTTACCACCCGTGAACCCGATCTGAGCATGCTGGAGGTCAGTATTCGCGCTCTGAAAGAGGTGCTCCACTCCGAGGGGTTGCTTGAGGAGGAGATTCAGGAGGCAGAGGCGGCTGTGGCTGCGGGAGGCGAGGGATAGGCGGGCCGTCTCACCGTCGTGAATGGCCGGCGCTGGTTGGCGAATCTAGGACGGGATAGTCCATGAGACGGATTGCTCACCAGTCCCGCCTCCCCAGGGCGGAGCGACTTGCTTCTGAATACAAAAGAGGAGCCGAGAAGTTTTCTCGGCTCCTCTGCTATTCGAATCCGTCGATTCGTGAAACCCCTAGTCGAACAGGGCCAGGGCCGTCTCCCGTTCCTGTACCAGTTCCTCGCCGGTGATGGCCAGGCGCTCCCTATCAAAGTTGCTCAGTTCCAGTCCCTCCACGATGCTGTACATGCCGTCCTCGATGGTCACAGGATAGCTAAAGATCACGCCTTCTGGGGAGCCGTAGGCGCCGGTGCTGGGGATGGCCATGCTGACCCAGTCGCCCTCGGGCGTGCCGTGATACCAACTCTGCACATGGTTGATGAGGGCGTTGGCCGCGCTGGCCGCGCTGCTCTGTCCCCGCGCCTCGATGATTGCCGAGCCCCGCTGCTGCACGGTGGGTATAAAGGTCTCCCTGATCCACGCATCGTTGTCGATGACGGCGGGGACCGGGTGCCCCGATATCTCGGCGTGGTAGGCGTCGGGATATTGGGTGCTGCTGTGGTTGCCCCAGATGCTCACCTTTTTGACCTCCGTGACGGGAACGTCTGCCCTGGCCGCCAACTGGCTGATGGCGCGGTTGTGATCCAGTCTGGTCATGGCCGTAAAGCGCTCGGGGGGAATGTCGGGCGCGTGATGGGAGGCGATGAGGCAGTTGGTGTTGGCCGGGTTGCCCACCACCACCACGCGTATGTCCGGGGCCACGTGCTCGTTCAGGGCGGCGCCCTGAGTGGCAAAGATGGAGGCGTTGGCCTCCAGCAGATCGGCACGCTCCATGCCCGCGCTTCGGGGCCTGGCGCCCACCAGCAGGGCCCAGTTGGCCCCCTCAAAGGCCACGTTGGCCTCGTCGCTTAGCACCATGTCGGCCAGCAGGGGAAAGGCCCCGTCCCGCAGTTCCATGGCCACGCCCTCCAGGGCGTCCATGGCCGGCGGTATCTCCAAAAGTTGTAGGGTCACGGGCTGGTCGGGGCCGAAAAGGTCGCCGTTGGCGATACGAAAGACGAGGGCATAGCCGATGTTGCCGGCGGCCCCCGTGACGGCCACGCGAATTGGTTCTGTCATCTGGTGTGTCCTTTCTCTAGATGCTCGATTGTTGATTGCCCAAGCAAACAGGGTCCGTCGTAGGTAAAGCCCGCCTATAATCTGATGCTCTCTAGGGATAGATGCGTCCCAGTGTCCGGGGGAAGGGGATCGTCTGACGGATGTGGTGCAGGCCGCATATCCAGGCCACGGTGCGCTCGATACCCAGTCCAAATCCCGAATGGGGTACAGAGCCGTAGCGGCGGAGGTCCAGATACCATTCAAAGGCCTCGCGGGGCAGGTCGTGTTCCTCGATGCGCTTTTCCAGCAGTTCCAGGCTGGCCGTGCGCTCCCCCCCGCCGATGATCTCCCCATACCCCTCGGGCGCCAGAAGGTCCACCGAAAGACAGACCTCGGGATTCTCTGGATCGGCCTCCATATAAAAGGCCTTGCTTGCCGTGGGATAGCGGTGGACAAAGACGGGCTTGCCAAACGTCTCGGCCAGGGCCGTCTCGTGGGGGGCGCCAAAATCGTCGCCCCATCGAATATCCTCCAACCCCTCCTCATGGAGCCGCTCTATGGCCTCGTCGTAGGTGATGCGGGGAAATGGGGGCACGATCTTGGCCAGTTCTTGTGTGTCCCGCTTCAGCGTCTCCAGTTCTTCGGCACGCTCCTGCATGGTGCGCTGCACGATGTAGGAGACGAACTCTTCCTCCACCCGCATGCATTCTTCCAGATCCGCATAGGCCATCTCGGGTTCCACCATCCAGAACTCGGTGAGATGCCGGCGCGTCTTGCTCTTTTCCGCGCGAAAGGTGGGCCCGAAACAGTAGGTCCGTCCAAAGGCCATGATGGTGGCCTCGTTGTAAAGCTGGCCGCTCTGGCTCAGGTAGGCCGAGTCCCCGAAATAGTCGGTCTCAAACAGGGTCGTCGTGCCCTCGCAGGCGGCCGGGGTGAGGATGGGCGTATCCACCAGAAGAAAGCCGTGGTCGTCGAGCCAGTCGCGGATGGCGCGGATGATCGTGGCGCGCACCCGAAGTATGGCCCACTGGCTGGTGGAACGCACCCAGAGATGGCGATTGCTCATGAGGAAATCGATGCCGTGGTCCTTGGGGGTGATGGGATACTCTTGTGCCAGTTGCACGATCTCCAGATCGCTTATGGAGAGTTCGTGGCCACCAGGCGCACGCTCGTCGGCGCGGACTGTGCCCGAGACGATGATCGAGGATTCCTGGGTGAGTCCGGTGATGGCCTCGAAAACCCCTGCATCGATGTCGTCCTCAAAGGCCACGGCCTGTATGATTCCCGTGCCGTCACGCACCAACAGGAACTGCAGACGCCCCTTGTCCGTCTGATTATAGAGCCAGCCCTTGAGGGAGATCTCTTCTCCCACGTGTTCTGCTATATCCTCGATACGTACCGTTTCGGGCACCTTTTTCCTCCTACAAGTTCCATCACGCTTACACTGTGATTATCCCATTTCGGGGGTGAAATCGCTCACAATTGGGCCTATTCTACTTTTCGCTGGTCTCTACGTCAAAAGGTCCGCCCCAGAGGTGATCGAAGGCGCTCCTGAGAACCCCCGCGGGCAGGATGCGCGCGATCAGGGTCCGTTCCTTCTTGTCGAACATTTTCACAGCCCCGAGCCCCGTGGCGTACCAGATCAACCCCGCCAGGACCGACAGTCCCAGATAGCGACGGGGCAGCAGGGTCACCAGCAGCACCAGGGGCAGCGACAAAAGCACCTGCTTCCAGGCTATGCGCAGCCAGGGCATCGTGTCCAGGTGACGACGAATGCCTGCATAAAAGGGGATAAAGAGGGCCAGTTCGGAGGCCACGGCCACATAGGCGGCGGCCATATAGCCAAACTGGCGGATCAGTATCATGTTGGCCATGACGTTGAAGACCAGACCGATGGCAAAGGCCTTGGTGAGAAAGCGCTGCCGATCCAGGGCGATGAGCACGTACTGGGTAAGGGAGTTCATAAAGCCGATGGGCATATACCAGATCATCACCCGCAGGATATTGGCCGCCTGTGGCAGGTATTGGGATCCGCCCAGTATGGCGATCAACTCCCTGGCCAGGGCCCAGCCGAGGAGCGCCCCCACCACGGCGGTTATGAGTAGCAGCTTGGCGGCCAGGCGATAGGTGCGCAGCAGGGAATCCCTGGCCGCGTCGGCGTAGCGGGAGAGGATGGGGAAGAGGGCCATGGTGAAAAAGGAGGGGATGATCTGCACGGCGTCAGCATACTTGTAGGCCGTGCTGTACCATCCCAGTACCCTCGGATCCCCCGTCAGCCACTCCAGAAGCAGGACGGCCACTTTGAAGAACAGGGTGGCCAGGAGGAGGTTGAGCATGAGAGGGTAAGAGATCCTCAGCATTCGCCTCTGAAAGCCAAGGTCCAGGGCCGCGCGGGGGCGGAAAAGCGTGTCGCGCAACAACTTGTAGACGACGATGAGGGTGGCCACGTTGACGACGATGGAGACGCCGGCCAACCCCACGTATCCCATGTTCATCATCAGAGCGACCGTTCCCAGCACAACCTTGAGCAGCGTGGTGAGAGTGCTGATGGAGGCGGGAATTTCCATACGCTCGTAGCCGTTAAAGATGGCCGAGATGCTGGCCGAAATGTTGCTGGGCAGTAGCCCCGTCAGAAACAGACCGATGGCCAGCATGGTGCGTGGGTCCAGGGGTTTGGTAAAGCGGCGGGTGAGAAAAAAGAGGGCCATGGTGGGGATGGCCGCCGCCCAGAGCCCGATGCGCAGGGCGATGGCGTTGGACAGGTAGCGATTGGCATGCCTTCGATCCTTGGCCACTTCCCTGGTCACCAGGGTGTTCAGGCCAAAGTTGATGAATATGTCGAACCAGCCGATGACCACTACGGCCAAATAGTACTTGCCCGCGTCGGCGGGTCCCAGGATGCGTAGCATGAGCATGGCAAAGGCCATGTCGATGCCCTTGTTGATCAGGGAGAGCAGGATGGGCAGCAGCGTGTTCTTGGTCACGCGGCGGGTGATGCTGTCATCGCCCCTTTCGCGCCGGGCACGAACTCGCTGCCATCCCCACAATCCCAATCCCAAAAGGACCATGATTCCCGTGAGAAAACTGATATAGAAGCCGAATTTGACCTCGTCGGGAGAATACTTGAAACGTACCACGTGGCGGCCTGCCGGCACCCGCACGGCGCAAAAGTCGCCGTTGGCGCGGTAGATGTGTAGGTCCTTTTCTTCCAGCGAGGGGTCCGCGGCGTCGACGGGCCGGATAAAGGCCAGCCACCCATCGAAATAGCTGTCTCCCAGCACGAGGAACGATGCCGTGGGCGTCTCGAACGTGATAGTGACTTCGTTCTGTCCATGGTCGACGGATTCCACCCCTCGAAAGGTCGCATCCCCGTCCCCTGTGGAGAGATCTGGTACTTTTTCCTCCAGGATGACCGTCTGACGGGGATCAAAGTTGCGCAGCGCCTCCTTGCGCGCCTCCTCATCGGGCAGGACCGTGGCCTGATCTATCAAAAAGGCGCGGGGCAGGGCCTCTTGGTTGCGATAGATGCGTATCTCGCCGTCGTAGGCCAGGGCATAGCCCTCACTGTCGATGGTATGTCTTCGGTTGGTCAGCACATACTTGACGTTGAGCATGTCCAGCAGGGGCGACTCCAGGGACTGGCGCTCCGAGAGGGGGGCGATGCGGTTATACTTTAGTTCGTGCTGTTCCTCGATGAGGCGCATATACTCCACATACTGGCGGGGGATGATGGAATCATAACCGCGCACGTCGGCGATGTCGTAGAACATCCCCGCATTGGCCTGAAAGGTCTTTTCCCCGCCCTCGGTATAGGTGGTGATGCGAAAGAGATCATCGTCCTCTCGCAAAAAATCTATCTCGGGCGTGGTATAGCCCACGAGGGCCGGATCGACGGCGGGGAAGAAAGAATGGCCGATGATAAAGAGTTCGGCCGCGACAACGCTGATGGACAGCATGACAAAGGCGCGGGGGAGTCTGTTGCGGAGGGTGAGGGCCAGGCCGCCTAAAAAGAGGGCTGTGGCCAGCAGGGCCACATTGCGGAACTGGTAAGCGTAGAACATGCGGCCGTCGGCAAAGGCCTGCGGGGCCAGGGAGAGGCGGTGCATGACCCTGGCGCTGAGGGCCACGGCCTGTTCCTCAAAGTACAGGCTGAGCCCCAGGGTGCCCAGAAGCAGGAGGCCGCCCCACAGGGCCGCCTGGGGGAGAAAGCGTCGCGCCAGCCACTCAGTGGCATCCTCTTTTCTTCGCCGCAACCTATCATATTTGATGCGTTGTGTGTCGATGATGGTGTGGTCGCACAGAGCATCAAGTCCCATGCCGGCCAGGAGGGCCATGGAGAGGGTGTAGGCATAGATCCAGCGAAAAGGGGAATGGATCTGATCGAACCCCGGCAGTTTATAGATCATGATATAGAGGGGAGAGCCAAAGGCAAAGAGCAGGGAGAGTGCGGCGAGCAGGATGAAAAACCCCTTGCGCTTGCCTCCTCGGCAGAGAACGCCCACCAGGGCCAGGAGCAGGGGCAGGGTGCCCACATAACTGGCCCCCTCCACATAGTTCTTGATGCCCCAATATATGGTATCGATGCGCTTCCCCAGGGCGTTGATGGTCACGGGTATAGTTCTTAAGACCAGCGGATCAAAGTAGCTGTGGTGAGAGGGGTTCCCAAAAAAGTCGGGCAGCAGGAGGGCGATCACCCTCCGTGAAGGATAGGCCCAGTTCAGAACCTCTTGAAAAGTTGTGGTGCCGCCCCTGAAATTCTGGCGCACCAGTTTGAGCAGCGGGAGCCACTGGGCGGCTCCCAGCCCCAATCCCAACAGGGCCATGCACAACAGGGCCGAGGCGCCGCTGATGAGGGAGGCGCGCGAGGTGGAGGATAGATGGGCGCCCACCAGGCGCCAGGCGCCATAGGCCCCGGCGACCAGCGCCACATAGTAGTACATCTCTGGGTGGCCGGCCAGGAACACCATGCCAAAGGCTCCCACGCCCAGGGCCACGTCGGGGATGTGGGGTATAAAGCCGGCCTCACCTCCCTCTGCGCGGCAAACGACGCGCTCTATGACTGTGAGGATGAGGGGCAGCCACACGGCAGCGGCCACGATCATGGGAAACACGTTGCGGATGACCATGAACCCGCTGAACATGAACGTCACGCCGGCGAGGGCGCTGCCCCCGCGACGCACGCCTAACGTGCGGGCCAAAAGATAGGTGAGAGCGCCGGCCAGAAAGAGATGCAGGGCGGCGAACCAGCCGTAGGCCTGGGGCAATGGCAGCACGTAGAATATGACGCTCAGGGGATAGAGGGCCGAGTGCTGGCCGGCGGCGAGAAAGGGCACGCCGGCAAAGATATGGGGGTTCCACAGGGGCAATTCCCCTGCCCGAAGCGACTGGCGGATAAAGCGTTTCCAGGCATAGTTTTGCAGGTAGAGGTCGCTCAACAGGCGGTTGTGCGGCGTGGTGATCCCCGCCTCCTGGGCATGACTCTTCCACGGCTCCCAGGCAAAGACATTGTCTGCCGGGAGCATCGTCTTCCCGCCCAGGGTGACGGGCCAGAAAAAAAGGATCGCCAACACGAGGAGAACGAGGAGGATGCCCAGGTCTTTGCGGCGGTCGCGTGACACGCTAAGCCCTCGTCGTGTGTCGTATGCATCGAACGACGGGGGTGGATCCTTTTACTTTTTGGAGCCTGGATGACGTGACGCCCTGATACATAGCATCTCCTACCACACTGGACACGAAAATTATATATGTCCGCCCGCGTGGGGTCAAAGAGGAGGTATCATTAGGAGTGCAGATGCCAGGCACTTCTCAAGTGCCTGGCATCTGAAAGATGTGCTCGGAACGGGCATAGTG
>JBKHJO010000074.1:0-9730 GCA_046538105.1 Anaerolineales bacterium
GCGGTTTAAAAACAGGCTTGACGCCCAGCGACGCTGGCCTAGTAGACTTGGAATTCATTCCAGGGCCGAAGCCAGGCAGCCGCACGCACGGGGCGTTACTCGTAACGTAAAGCCTCGATAGGCTCCAAACGCGCCGCTTGCAGTGCCGGATAGGTGCCAAAGATCAGCCCGACGGCAACAGACACGCCAAAAGCCAGGCCCACCGTCCCTGGTGAGACGGTCGGCGCCACACCGATGATGGGGCCCACCAGATATGCGGCCACGCCTCCCAGGCCGATGCCCAACACGCCACCCAACAGACAGAGGATGGTGGCCTCGGTGAGGAACTGTATCAAGATGGTCATCTCGGGCGCGCCGATGGCCTTGCGAATGCCGATCTCGCGGGTACGCTCAGTTACCGTCACCAACATGATATTCATGATGCCGATGCCTCCCACCACGAGGCTGATGGCCGCGATGGCACTGAGGAATATAGTCAGGGTACCCGTCACCTCTGCGGTCATCTCCAATATGCTCGTCTGGGTGAGAATGTCAAAGTCGTCCTCCTCCCCCGCATCGATCCCGTGGAGGCGGCGCAGGACGGCCTCCATCTGCACCTCGGCGGCTTCGCTTGCTTCCCTGTCCACCGCCGAGGCCCAAATCATATTGAGGGTTCTCTCACCGGCCAGGGTGCGATCGGTCATAAGCCGCGCATGGGCCGTGGTCACCGGCACATAGATATCGTTGCCCTGGGTCAATATGTCCGCCCTGTCATCCAACACGCCCACGACGCGAAAGTCGGTATTTTCGATCTTGATGCGCTGCTGGATGGGATAGGCCTCATCGGCGAACAATTCCTCATACGTATCCCAACTCAATACGGCCACCCGGGCCTGATCCCTGACGTCGTCGGCTGTGAGAAATCCACCCATAGCGAGTTTCTGCACTGCAATCTCGTCAAAGTGTTCATTCGTTCCCACCACCGTGTAGGTGTCCCCCTCTCCACCATGGCTGCCCCTCATATTGCCTGATATTTGGGGGGCTACCATGGACAGGGCCGGCGCGTTCAGTGGATTCGCCAGGGCCTCGTAATCGCCCATGGTCAGAACGGCCCGGCGCGTGGCATCTGGAGGAGTACGGGGGCTTACGGCGATCATGTTGGCCCCTATGGCCTCGATCTCGCCGGTCACAAACTGCGATACACCCTCCCCCAGGCTGGACAGGGCCACCACGGCGCCCACACCGACGATGATACCCAATATGGTCAGGGCCGCGCGCAGTTTGTTGCTGAATATGCCCTCCAAGGAAGTGCGGAGGTTCTCCCACATGCTCATCCGTTTCCGC
Source organism: Anaerolineales bacterium (assembly GCA_046538105.1). GTDB lineage: Bacteria > Chloroflexota > Anaerolineae > UBA1429 > UBA1429 > JAWLEV01. Next base: position 1,324 of record JBKHJO010000074.1, read on the forward strand.
TCCCGTCACTAATTTGACAACTCGTCCCGCTCGATAAGACCATCGCGTAGGTAGATGACGCGACGACCACATTGCGCCGTCTCGGGATCGTGGGTCACCAAAAGCACCGTGATGCCCTGCTCGTTCAAATCCTGAAACAGATCCAGTATCTGATGCCCCGTCTCGGTGTCGACATTCCCCGTGGGCTCGTCGGCCAGGATAATGCTGGGCTCGTTCACCAGGGCGCGGGCGATGGCCACACGCTGCTGCTGCCCTCCAGAGAGTTCGTCGGGGCGATGGTCGAGGCGATGCCCCAATCCCACCTGCGTCAGGGCTTCCGCAGCGCGTCGCCGCCGCTCACGCAGCCCCATGCCCACATAGACCAGGGGCAACTCTACCTGGCGCACGGCCTTGGCCCGGGGAAGCAGGTTAAAGGTCTGGAATACAAAACCGACCTCCTGCAGGCGAATCCGTGCGAGTTCGCGCCGTGACATGTCGTCGACATTCTTTTCCTTGAGTCGATAGGTGCCCGACGTGGGCTTGTCCAGACATCCCAATACATTCATCAGCGTCGATTTCCCCGATCCCGAGGGGCCCCTGATGACCACAAACTCGCCCGCCTCGATCTCCAGCGACACCCCACGCAGGGCGTGCACATCCACCTCACCCATTTTGTACCGTTTCGTGACATGCTTTACTTCTATCATCGACCGCCTCCCGGAGGACCACCAAAGGGCCTCCTTCCCCCGGGCCTGTCCTCATCACCATTTTGCGTGGGCACGATGAGTTGTACCTGATCGCCCTCCTCGATACCGCTCACAACCTGACTGTACGTATCGGAACGGAGCCCCAACTCCACCTCCACGCGCTGTGGTTCTGTGGGTGTCCTTTTGTTGACAAAGTATACACCCTGCTCTCGATCCTCTGTGATGGCCTGGTTGGGCACCAGGACGGCATCCTCAGCCCGTTCCACCACGATTTCCACGTCAACCGTCATGCCCAACTTTACAGGGGCGGTCGTCTCCGAAAGAACGATCTTTACCTCATAGGCCATCCCACCGGCGGTCTCTGTGCCGACCACAGCCACGTCGGTCACCCGGCCATCGACTGTCTCATCGCCCAGGGATGTGAACGAGAGGTGTACATCCTGTCCCTCTCGCACCCGTGCGACATCCATCTCATCGACCGGGGCATGTACCCAGAGTTGCCCATCGTCCACGAAAACCACGGCGGGGGCAGAGCCTGAAACCCTCTCTCCTTCCTCCACGTTTACGGCGGCGACGGTGCCGTCAAAGGGGGCTACAAGCGTGGCATCGGCCAGTGTCTCCTTTGTCTGCACCAGGTTGAGTTCTGCTTCCTCCACCTGCGCCTCCTGTACGGCGATATCCTTGGGGCGTGGCTGTTCCAGCAGATTTCTCAGGTTAGCCTGGGCCTGATCCACCTGAGACTGTGCTTGGGCCACATCGGAGGCCTTGGGAGGCTCGTCCATCATCTGTTGTTTCAATTCGGCCTGTTGGACACCCACCTCAGCGTTCAATACAGCGGCCTCGGCACTGTCACAATCCGCCTCCGTGGCCCCGCGTCCCTCACGACCACATACAGCATCTCGAGTGGCCTGCTGGGACCACAATTGATTCTTGGCCGAGTCGACCTCCAACTGGGCCTGCCGGCGCTCACTCTCTGTGGGTTCCTCATACAGTCTATTCAGATTTGCCCTGGCGCTGGCCACCGCCGCCTCGGCTGCGGCGATCTCTGCCTCGGTCGGGGGCGTGCGCACGCGCTCCAGGTTGGCTTGCGCCGTGCGTAGCGACTGTTCCGCCTGCTCCACGGCGTCCTGCAGATCGTCATCGTCCAGGCGTGCCAGCACCTGTCCGGCATGCGCGGCGTCGCCCCTCTCTACAGCCACCTCGACGACGGTGCCCGCCACATCAAAGACCAGCGCGACTTCCCGCTCGGGCGTCACGTTCCCGGTCGCCGTGACGACATCCTCGATATCACCCACAGTTGCTTCCACATAGGTGGGCTCGTCGGCCCCGGCCTCCATATCTGTTCTCCCCGCACATCCCATCAGGGATACAAGAAGGACGGCCGCCACGGCGACGAGTGCCAATGCCGGCCCAAAAGGACCTCGCTTCCAGATCATCTGCATACCATCTTCTCCTCTTTTTTCGCTTACTCTATCATACAAAGTGATACGGATATCGATCATTTTGTCCATCGAAGCATAATCTTTATGCGGTCAGAAAGATCTCTTACCTGCTCCAAGGATCTTCTAATTCCTCTCCGAATACGAGGGGGATTGAGCAACATGAGAACACCGCCACTTCTCGTCAGGGTGCGTCCCCATTCTGGTGCAAGGTGCCAGGCCGTGAGAACGAACGAGACATAGGCCAGTGTCATCGCCAATTGTAACGGCAGCATCAACTGTAACTTTCGCACGCCAAGGCCGGTGAACACCACTCCCCCCACGACGAGCAAGAAAGGTAATGCCCCCCATACGACCAAACAGATGACCAGCGCCAAGGCCAACCCGACATCCGCCACCAGATCATAATCGCCCAGGCGGGTCGAGCGCTTTGCATGACGAGCCAATGGCCCATCCAGAACATCGCTGACCCAGGCCAGGATGGTCAACCCCGCCACCGTGGCCAGTCCTTTGTCTGGTCCATACAGCACTCCAACGTAAAGGATGATCGGCAAAAGCATAAAGCGCAATGCCGTCAACATATCGGCCAATACATTCATGCCCAGTCCCTCGGTCGAATTCACTCCTCCCTGCTATCATGATGCCATGGGATCGCCTCCCATATAAGTGTGAAAAGTGAGGAGGTTGGGGTGACAAAAGTCATGAGATGGGGGCTGGTCGAATCGCTCAAATTGTGGTATGCTGAAAATGACATCCGGTTGAATACGAATAAAGGAGCAGGCCCATGGCAAAGATCGCCTTTATCGGAGCGGGCAGTTTTGGCTTCACGCGCAAGTTGGTGAAGGACATTCTCACTTTTCCTCTGCTTGAGGACGCCACCCTGGCCCTCATGGACATCAATGCGGAGCGTCTGGACTATATCCACCAGGCCGTGGAGCGCATCATCGACGAGGGGGGCTATCCGGCCCAGGTGGAGACCACCATGGATCGCACAGAAGCCCTAGAAGGCGCCGATGCTGTAATCTGTACCATCCTCGCTGGTGGTGTGTCCGTCTGGCGCTATGATATCGAGATCCCCAAAAAGTATGGCGTGGACATCAACGTGGGGGACACACGGGGGCCGGCGGGTATCTTTCGCGCCCTGCGTACCATTCCCGTTATGCTCGATATCTGTCGCGACATGGAACGCCACTGCCCCGACGCCATTCTCCTCAATTATACCAATCCCATGGCCATGCTCTGCCGTGCCATGCAAAGAGAGACGGATATCAAGGTCAGCGGCCTCTGCCACAGCGTGCAGGGCACGGCGGCCATGCTCGCCCGCTGGATCGGGGCCCCCATGGAGGAGATCGACTATGTCAGCGCGGGCATCAATCACCAATCCTTCTACATCAAGTACGAGTGGAACGGCGAGGACGCCTATCCCCTCATCCGCGAGGCGGTGGAAAAGCCCGAGATCTATCAGGAAGAGATCGTGCGTAACGAGATGTTTAAGCACCTGGGCTACTATGTCACCGAGTCCAGCGGACATAACTCGGAGTACAATTGGTGGTTCCGCAAGCGACCGGACCTGATCGAGCGCTACTGCACCCACGGCACGGGCTGGAACCCGGGCAAGTACGCCTACATCCTCGACAGTTATCTGGAGCGCGAGGAGACCTGGCGGGATTCGATAGAAGAGTGGCTGGAGGATGAGGAGCCCCTGGACCTGGTGCGGGGACAGGAGTATGCCGCCTACATTATCAATGCCTATATGGGAGGAGAACCGTACAAGTTCAACGGTAACGTGGCCAATACTGGCCTCATAGACAACCTGCCAGAGGACGTCTGCGTGGAGGTGCCCGTCTACGCCGACAAGAGTGGATTCAATCCCATCCACGTGGGCGCGCTGCCACCGCAGTGCGCGGCCCTGGTCAACATCAGCGTGGCCTCGGAGGAGATGGCCGTGGAGGGCTGCCTGAACGGCGACCCCACTCGCGTCTTTCAGGCTATTGCCTACGATCCCCTCACAGCCTCGGTGCTATCCCTGGCCGAGATCAAGCGCATGGTCAACGAGATGTTTGCACAGAACAGGGACTATTTGCCCACCTTTGAGCACTATGAGGCCTAATCCTACGGTGTTACCTGAAAAAACGGGCCGTTGTGGACTGCTGTCTGGCTAGATCGACGATTGACATATATCTTTGTCGATGTCATAATGTGAATAGGATAGTACAAAGGAGGACGGAGTTGTTACTGGAAGCACTTCGCAGGGGGGTTTGCCACGGTAACTGTATGCTGCCCGACGTGGGACTCGTCACGTGGACCAGCGGCAACGTGAGTGGGCGCGATCCCGAGACGGGCTATGTGGTAATCAAGCCCAGCGGGGTACCATACGAGGAGATGCGCCCCGCGGATATGGTGATCGTGGATCTGGAGGGAAACGTTATAGAAGGCGAACTCAAACCCTCTGTAGACACGGCCACGCACCTGGTGGTCTACCGCCAACGGAAGGACATACAGGGCATGGTGCACACCCATTCGCCTTTCGCCACCGCTTTTGCCGCCGTGGGCAAGCCCATCCCCGTCTACCTCACGGCCATGGCCGACGAGTTCGGCGGACCCATCCCGGTGGGCGCCTATGCCAAGATCGGGGGCGAGGAGATCGGGCAGGAGGTCCTCCGTTCCATCGGCGACAGCAGGGCCATCCTTCTCAAAAACCACGGCGTCTTTACCGTCGGTCCTTCGGTGATGGACGCTGTCAAGGCTGCTGTGATGACCGAAGACGCCGCCCGCACGGTATACTATGCACTGCAACTGGGCCAACCACAAGAAATCCCCCCCGAGGAAGTGGAACGAGCCCATAGGCGTTATCTGGAAAAATACGGACAACAATAATCGCCCCAAAAGGGAGTAACGCACCATGGAAGAGGGACCCGTAAAGTCCGCCGAGCCGCGTCAAACTGTGCGGGTCACATGGCCAGATGGAAGAATATATGGGGCGCCCGTGGGTACCTCACTGGCCGCCTTTGTAGAGGCCGCCGATCCCGATCCCGACGCCCCCATCGTTGCCGCTTTTGTCGATGGAAAAGTGAGGGAACTCTACTACAAGATGGAGCGAGATGCCCACCTCGTTCCCATCGATACTTCCACCAACGTGGGCATGAGGATCTATCAGCGTTCCGTCTCCTTTCTACTCGTCGTGGCCATGCGAGAACTGTTTCCCCAGGCGCGCGTCGTCATAGACCACTCGGTAACCCTGGGAGGCTTTTTCTGTCAGGTGGAAGGGCGACCGCCCCTCAAGGAAGCCGAACTGGCCAGACTCGAGAAGCGCATGTGCGAGATCGTGAAGGCCCACGAGCCCATCCGCCAGGAGATCATCTCCACCCAGGAGGCCATCGCCCTTTTCGAGTCTCAGGGGTACGAAGACAAGGTACACCTCTTTACTTCCTCGGGACGAGATAACGTTCCCATCTACACCCTCCGCGGCATACGAGACTATTTTTACGGGCGCATGGCACACAACACTGCCAATCTCTCCTATTTCAGCCTGGAACATCATCCGCCGGGGTTTATCCTTCGCCTTCCAGGCAGGCGAAATCCCACTGCCCTGCCCCCCTTTCGGAATTACCCTAAACTGATGGCCATCTTCAGCGAATATGGCCGCTGGATCAACATTTTGGGGGTGCAGGATATCGGCCTGCTGAACAGGGCCCTGGACGAACGCATGCTGGAAGTCATGCTCGTGGCAGAGGCACTCCATGAGAAGAATATCTCTGACATCGCGGATTCCATCGTGAAAAAGCGCGATAAGCCGCACCTAGTGCTCATCGCCGGCCCTACCTCCTCGGGCAAGACCACTTTCGCCCGCCGCCTGGCCATTCAACTCATGGTCCGTGGCCTGAACCCCTTTGCCCTCGCCCTGGATGACTATTTTGTGGATCGTGAGGATACCCCTCTCGATGAGCACGGCGAATACGATTTTGAAGTCCTGGAAGCAGTCAATCTGGAACTTTTCAATACGCAGATTGTGGACCTGATGGCGGGTAAGCCGGTGCGCCTGCCCCACTATAACTTTGAGCGAGGAAAGAGCGAATGGGGAGACCGCGTGCATCTTCCTGAGGATAGTATCATCATCGTCGAGGGGATCCATGGCCTCAATCCCAGGCTGATACCCGGCATGGTGTCCGAAAAGGTCTTTCGTATCTATGTTTCTGCCCTGACACAGTTGAACATCGATCACCACAATCGCGTCCCCACGACGGACACGCGCCTCCTCCGACGCCTGGTCCGCGATGCGCGCTATCGGGGGCATGCGGCGCAAGCAACGATCGGGCGTTGGGAGAGCGTCAGACGAGGGGAGGAGCGTAATATCTTTCCCTACCAGGAAAACGCGGATGTCATGTTTAACTCGGCCCTCGTCTACGAACTGTCTGTACTGAAACCCTTTGCCCAGCCCCTATTACTACGCGTTCCCAGGGATTCCATGGAAGGACTGGAAGCCGCCAGGCTCCTATCCTTCTTGCAGTGGGTCGAGTCGTCCGATCCCGCACTTGTCCCCGACGATTCGTTGTTGCGCGAGTTTATAGGAGATTCGATCTTTCGAGATTTCAAGATATAGTAAAAGGATCAGGGGCCTTTTCTGACAAAGATATTGGGCACGAATACATACTCTGTTTTCTGTTCCGTCTTTGCTCCCGTGGTAACCGAAAGGTTGCGGGAAATCGACGCGTCTGGCTCCCAGGTGGCCGTCTCCTCGGCCAGTGTGGATCCAACCTCAAAAGATACCACATCGCCCTCCGAGCCGCCCTCCTTTTCGGGCGTATCCGGATCGTCCATAGGGATACGCAGGCTATAATATGCCGCGCCGTCGCGTGATTCTGTGGTAGTCGTGGCACAGGACGCGCCCTCTATCAACGCAGTCACCTCTGTTCCCTCTGCCGCCTGCCCATCGACCGTCACCTCACCGTAGAACGAGGGCTCAGAGGCCACGTAATCCTTCATAACCCATCCCTCCCATGCATCATGCTTCATAAAATCGTAGGAGAGATAGCAATAACCGTCCCTTCCCCAATCGTCGCCCCAAGAGTTCATTGTCTTGAAACCACCTATATCATCATCATACCCCACGACGAGCATGGCGTGACCACCGTAAAGAGTCTCATCCGGCCCGCGTTGGGGTACCACGAGATCGTCGCGCGTGACCGCGAAAAAGCTATCGTAAACGGGAACGCCCACGGCGATGGGTTGGCCATCGGCCAACAAGGTCTTTAGAACATCCATGTCAGCCGATCCAGCCCCGGCAAAGACGTTCCTGAAACTATCGATACGGTAGGTCTGTGCTTCGTCATGCAGGTTTGGAGAGGGCTGGGTGCAGGTATTATTGGGATCATAGGGAAAAGAGGCCAGCGTGGCTGCTCCCTTTTCTTCCAGAATCCGCAGACCATCATAATAGGACATGCCCGCGTCTTGCTCACAGTTGTCGGTGGTGCGCTGATTATAGATCCACGCAGGGCTGAATTGATGCTCCACAGACGAAATATCCCAGCCCCGCTCTCTATATTCCTGAAATGTCTTGTAATAGTAGCCTAGGGTCCAGCCAACACAGCTGGCCTGACCGTTCTGATGACCGGCCGGGGGCAACCCCTCACCGAGATCCACCCTGGGGGGCAAGCTCTCCTGCTCCCCCATCAGCTGACTTGTCTCCAGACGGGGGAAATCCCCTTCAGAGCGCACAAGTCCCAGATCCCCCACCACCGCGGGCTCCTCCGCAACGGCCACGGGTGACAAGGCAGTAACAGTCGCCAGAAGAACGGCCAGTAATAATCTCTTTATACTATCTCGCATCGCTACTCCTGCAGATATCCTATCTTTTCTATCTACAGGGTAGCACATCAGAGGGGCCTTTGGAGTAAAGGCCTCCTTAAAACAGAGTTAAAGATAAGTCAAGACAGGCTAAAGGCGACGTAAAGCGATGCTGGATCAACCGAAAAAGCATGGAGACAAGGGCTTCAAGGCATGAAAGAGCCCCAGGACCGCATGGGTCCTGGGGCTGGATTCTATGGGTGGTGTGCGCGATCTACCATTCATAGCGTACGGTATAGGTAACCGTCGCCTCGGCCTCCACCGGCACGTCAAGTTCATACTGCAACGTATTGGCATCGAGCATCTCGTACTCCTCGCTGCTCGACAGGACTTCTGCGTCCTGCGCCCGGAACAGGTGCTCGATGACACGTACCATAACATCCTCATCCTTTTGGTTGCGCAGAGTGATCTCGTAACTTTCTTCTATGACACGCTCGC
>JBKHJO010000024.1:0-37968 GCA_046538105.1 Anaerolineales bacterium
TGGTCTCACATGGCGATACACTGGCGAAGCGGACGCTTCGCCCTACGAAGACCCAGAACTGCCAGGCACCTCAGAGGTGCCTGGCAGTTGACAACCTATCGCCGCACGCGCGCCATTGCACCCCCACTACGAACAATCGCGTAATGGCGAAAACCCGCTGAAGCGGATTGTGCTGTGCGCTTTTCCCCCTCTCCCACGTGTGGGAGAGGGGGTCAGGGAGAGAGGGCGACGCCTACGCCGTCGGAGCATCCTCCCTCTCGGGCAATACCTTGTGCAGGAAGCGCGGCACGCTCAGGAGGGTAAAGAACGCAGAGATCAGCAGGGCCCAGGGCAGGAGAGAAAAGGCGGATCCCAGCCCGATGCGGTCCGCCAGCAGGCCCAGGAGCCAGGAGCCGCCGGAGCCACTGATGAACGTGAAACCCAGGAACACGCCCGAGATCATGGCCATGCGCCTGGGAAAGCGCCGCTGCCCCGTCACGATGAAGAGCGTCTGCGAGGGGCCGACGGCCAAGCCGCAGAGTATCAGAAAAAGGGCACTCCAAAAGGCCTCCAGGCGCACAAAGAGGAGGAGACTGGCGCATCCCAACAGGAGGGAGGCCATGAGCACACGCTGCAGCCCTATGCGGTCGCCCAGATAGGAGCCGGCCACGCCCCCGATGGCGGTGGCGGCGGAAAAGAGGGAGGCGATGATCCCGTAGGTGGCTGGGGATCGTCCCATATCCTGAAAGTACTTGGGGATATAGGCGTTCAAGCTGAACTGGGTCAGGGAGCGCAGGGCCATGCCCAGCAAAAGGAACCCCACCATCACCCAAAAGAGGTGATGGCCCGATCCGTCACCCTCCTTGGCATCAGATACATCCTCGTCGGGTACCTCGATCTGTTCGGGGATCATGCGGCGCACAAAGCCCAGGGCCAGCGCCACGGTAATGACGCTGATGACCAGCAGCGCCCGACGGCCATGGGCCTCGAGGATATATCCTCCCAGGGCGGCCCCCAAAAAGGCTGAGCCCAACATACCTCCCAGAGAAAAGATCGAAGTGGATGTGGCGCCCCATCCCTTCCCACCGGCGATGCTGGCGTTGGCCATGCCCTGGGGATGCCAGGCCCCCGACCCCAGACCGCCCAGGGCGATGCAGAGCCCCAAGGCCGTCTTTGATTCCACGAACAGGGAGATGGAGAACACGGACGTGGTCCACAGGATGGCCCCCACGCCCAGAATCCGGCCGCCCACGCGCTCTGCCAGACGTCCAAAAAGGGGCTGGGTGAAAGAGGAGATGCCCTCATAGAGCAGCACGGCCAGTCCAATGTCGGCGTTGGACAGCGCCATCTGGCCGCTGAGCGCAGCCAGGAGGACGGGCGTCAGGCCGAACCAGACATCGTGGGCCGCATGACCTATGCTCACACCAAGAAGAGCGCGCTTTTTCGCTTTTTCCATGGATTATCCTTTATTATGATACTCTGACCTGGGCCCCAAAATACTTATCCGGAAAAGTCTGGTTTCCGATATTCGGATCAGTTACGCCGTCGCCACTTTTTCTTCTTGCGATGCGGTCTCGGTGGACCCGCTGGGCACGGCGATGAAGCCGCACAGGGCCGCCCCCACCAGGAACCAGGGGAGCACGGAGAATAACGTTTCCAGGCCCACCCTGTCCGCCAGCAGCCCAAAGATCCACACGCCTCCCGCTCCGCTCAAAAACGCGAACCCCAAAAAGAGGCCAGAGACCATGGCGATACGTCTCGGGAATTGGCGCTGGCCGGCCACCATGAACAGGGTCTGGGAGGGGCTACATAGAAAACCACTCAGGATAAAAAAGGTATAACTCCAGGGTGGAGGGGTATTGACAAAGAGGAACAGGCTGACGGCACACAGGACGACGGAACCCACCAACGAGGAGCGCAGTCCCACGCGGTCGGCCAGATAGGAGCCGACGACGCCGCCAACGGCGCGGCCGCCCAAAAAGAGGGACATCAAAAAGCCGTAGGTGGCCGCGGACACGCCCAGATCCTGCTGGTACTTGGGGAAAAAGGTGCCCATGCTCTCGTCCACGACGCGGCGCAGGGCCGTCCCCAAAAGCAGCATTATCAAGAGGATCCAAAAGGCGGCGTCCATGGAGCCGTTTACGGATTGTGTCTCCCTTTCTTCCTCCTCTGCCGCTTGCTCTGACTTCTGTATCCAACGGGGCACCATGTTGCGAATCAGGGTGAGACCCAGTATCACGGTCGCGGCGGCGATGATCAGCAGGGAGCGCCGACCATAGTTCTCCAGGAGATAGCCACCCAATGCCGCCCCCGGAAAGGCCGAACCCAACGTGCCCCCGAGGAAAAAGATCGAGGCGGCCGTGGCCCCCCAACGCTTTCCCCCCGCGACAGTGGCGTTGGCCGCGCCCTGGGGGTGCCAGGCCCCCGATCCCAGGCCGGCCAGAGCGATACAGCCCATGAGCAGGAGCTTGGTCTGGACAAAGAGGGACACAGAGAAACACGACGTGGTCCAAAGGATGGAGCCCACAGCCAGGGGGCGCCCCCCTATACGCTCGGAGAGCCTACCAAAGAGGGGCTGGGTGAGGGACGAGATGCCCTGGTAGAGCATGATGCCCAGCCCGATATCGGCGTTGGAGAGTCCCATCTGGGTGCTCAGGGCGGCCAGTAATACGGGCGCCAACCCCAGCCAGATATCGTGGACCCCGTGCCCGACACTCACGCCGATCAGTGTGCGTTTGCGTGCCTTTTCCATTCGCTATGTCCTTGTGATATCTATCGATCCATCCTGAGGGAGATCCGTCAGCATATACGGGGCAGTTGCTCGGAGGCCAGCATATCCAGGAGGCGATGGGTTCCCAGGATGGTACGCATGGCCACCCGTCCCACATGCTCGTCCACCACCTCGCCGATGATAGCCGCCTCCCGTCCCTGGGGGTGGGAGCGCATGACACGAAGGATATCCCCAGCATGTTCCGCCTCCACCATGGCCACAAGTTTGCCCTCGTTGGCCACATAGAGGGGATCCAGGCCCAGCAGTTCGCTGGCCGCGCGGACGGGTTCGTGCACGGGAATGCTGGTCTCCTCGATGCGCATGCCCACGCCAGACTGACCCGCCAGTTCGTTCAGCGTCGTGGCCAGGCCCCCCCGGGTCGGATCGCGCAACGTGTGAATATTAGGACTTACCTCCAGCATGGCCTGTACCAGGGTGTGCAGGGGCGCGCAATCGCTGCGCAGCGGGCTCTCAAAGCGCAGTCCCTCCCGCTGGGTCATGATGGCCAGGCCGTGATCGCCCACGGCCCCGCTGAGAAGGATGGCGTCCCCCGGACGCGCCGACGCGGCAGAGATATGCACGTCGGGGGGCACGACGCCCACGCCCGCCGTGTTGATGAACAGCCTGTCGGCGCTTCCCCGCTCCACCACCTTGGTATCGCCGGTGACGATGCGCACGCCGGCCTCGTGAGCCACCTCGGCCATGGAGGTCACCACGCGCTTCAGATCGGCCAGGGGCAGCCCCTCCTCCAGGATGAACCCGGCGCTGAGGTAGAGGGGCACCGCCCCGCGCATGGCCAGGTCGTTGATGGTCCCGCAGACGGCCAGTTTACCGATGTCGCCGCCCGGGAAAAAGAGGGGCCTCACCACGTAGGAATCGGTGGTAAAGGCGATCCTCCCGCCGCAGTGTTCCCCATCAAAGGGAATAAGGGAAGCATCCTCCAACTCTTCCAGGATCCCATCATCAAAGATGTCCAGGAGGCCCCGAACCAGGGCGTGGCCCATCTCGCCGCCACTGCCATGGGCCAGGGTGACGATATCTTTATCCATCCGTGTTATGCACTCCTGTAACGATAGTAGGCGGCGCAGGCCCCCTCGGCCGACACCATGCAGGGACCGACGGGACGCGCCGGGGTACAGGCCTCGCCAAAAAGGGGGCACTCGGGCGGTGCCACCACGCCGCGCAGCACCTCACCACAGCGGCATCCCCGCTCCTCCGGCGAGGGGCCTCCCTCGTCCAACGGCGGCAGCCGATGGACGAGTTGTTCCGCATCGTGAGCGGCAAAGGCGGGACACAGAGTCAGGCCGCTCTCGGGAATCTCTCCCAGGCCGCGCCACAGGGCCGGTGAGACACAAAAGACGCGCTCCATCAGTGACTTGGCCACCAGGTTCCCCTCCGCCCGGGTGCCCCGCGAATAGGTGTTGACCACCCGAGGGTCGTCCTCCTCTTTGGCCTTTACCAGATCGAGGACGGCCTGCAGGATATCCAGGGGCTCAAAACCCGAGACGGCGCAGGGGATACCGTACTCCTGGGGGAGGAACTCCCAGGCCTCCCACCCGGTGATGGCAGTCACGTGACCGGGCCCGAGCACGGCATCCAGGCGCACCTCACCCGCGTCAAGTATGCCCCGCATGGCAGGAGGTGTCAATTTATGCAGGGCATAGACATAGTAATTCTCTAGGCCCGACTCCTGGGCCTCCACCAGCGACGCGGCTACGGTGGGTGCCGTGGTCTCAAAGCCGATGCCCAGCATCACTACAGTACGCTGCGGATCCCTGCGGGCCAGGGCCAGGGCATCCAGGGCCGAATAGACGATCTCCACCTGCGCTCCCGCAGCGGTGGCCTCCTGCAGGCTGGAACGGGTCCCCGGTACGCGCACCATATCGCCAAAGGTGGCCACGGTGACATCGGGCAGGTGGGCGAGGGCCACGGCCCGGTCTATGTCCACATCGGCGGTCACGCAGACGGGGCACCCCGGCCCCGAGAGCATTTCCACCTGGGGATCAAGGGCGTCGCGGATGCCATAGCGCATGATGGCGTGGGTGTGCCCGCCGCAGAACTCCATGATGCGCAGGGGACGCGTGGCACGCGAACGTATCTCCTCCATGAGGCGTCGGGCGATACGGGGATTGCGGTATTCGTCGGTATACTTCAACGAGACGACGCTCCATCCCCCTCGTCCGACACGCCGGCGTCCACGCCGAAAGCGCCCTCTGCCTCGGCAGCGTCTTCCATCTCTGCAAAGAGGCGTAGGGTCTCCTGGGCCTCCTCCTCGTCAAGGACGTTGATGGCGAACCCCGTATGTACAAGGACATAGTCGCCGACCTGGGCCCCGGGAGTGAGAGTCAGACTCACCTCACGCAGGACACCGCCCAGTTCCACCTGGGCCATGGAACCCTCGATATCTTGAATGCGAACGGGTATGGCGAGACACACGTTTCAATCTCCATTCATATAATAATGGGCGATGACGGCCTGTCCCAGGGCGACCCCGCCGTCGTTGCAGGGCACCTGGCGATGGGTCAACACCCGGAAATTTTCTTTTTCCAATCGCGGGATGACCAGTTGGAGCAGGAGGCGATTCTGAAAACAGCCGCCGCTCAGGGCCACCGTGGACAGACCATTCACATCCCGCAGGTGACGACAGGTATCGGCGATCATCTCTGCCAGAGTGACGTGGAAGCGCCGGGCGATCTCGCCCACGGCGACGCCCGCGGCCATATCCGCCAAGATGGCCTCCAAGAGGGGAGCGATCTCCAGCCGGCGCCCCTGGGGCAGGGGGGAGGAGATATCTCCCCAATGCTCCACTCTTTCGATGGGGGATGTACCGTAAGGATAGGGTTCGTGAGCACGTCCCCGGGCGTCGGCCAGCATCTCCAACTCCACGGCCGCCTGGGCCTCGTAACTGGTCTCCTGGCGCACGCCCAGGAGGGCCGACACGGCGTCGAACAGCCGCCCGGCGGACGACGTGTGCACCACACTCACCCCGCGCTCAACCATACGGCGCAGCGTGCGCCGCTCCTCCGGCGGGATATTCTTCAACGTGGCGGGCAAATCCACGTCACCCAACAGGGTGTGCAGGTAGGCCAGGGCCAGGCGATAGGGCCTGCGAATGGCCTCGTCGCCGCCGGGCAGGGGGAGGTACTGTAGATGGGCGGCCCGATAAAAGCCCCGGGCGTCCCCCACCAGAAACTCGCCGCCCCAGATGCGCTCATCCAACCCATAGCCCGTCCCGTCCCAGATCACGCCGATGACGGGCCCCTCCTCCTCAGTATCGGCAAGGCAAGCGGCCAGGTGGGCGTGGTGGTGCTGCACCGCCACGTGATCCCCCTCCTGCGTCAGACCATAGCGCGTGGCCATATAGTCCGGATGCATATCCACCGCATAGATCTCGGGATCCACGCGGAACAGATGGCGGTAGAGGGAGATGGTGTCCTCATAGTGCTCCAGCGTCTCCAGATTCTGCATATCGCCGATGTGCTGGCTGAGAAAGGCGTAGCGATCCCGCGTCAGGCAGAAGGTGTTCTTGAGTTCGGGGCCGCAGGCCAGCACGGGCCTGCCCTCAAATGGCAGGCGAATGGGGAACGGAGCATAGCCCCGGGCCCGACGGATGGGCTCTGGCCCGCCGGCGGGGACGAACCACACGCTGTCGTCGTAGCGTGAATAGATATCGCGATCGTGCACCAGGAAATAGTCGGCGATGCGCCCCAGGCGCCGCAGGGCCTCCCCATTCTCCTGAGCGATGGGCTCTTCCGAGAGGTTGCCGCTGGTCATGATCAGGGGGATGCCCACGTCGCGCAAGAGGATATGATGCACAGGGGTATAGGGCAGCATGAGGCCCAGGGTACGATTTTCCGGGATCTCGTCCGGGAATCCGGGCGCCACCCCCTTTGCCAGGATGGATTCCCCACGCCAGGGCACGAGGACGATGGGGGCCGCCGTGGAACGCAGCAGTTCGCGGGCCTCCTCGTTCGTCAGGCCGTGCTCCGCGGCCATGGACATATCCCGCACCATGACGGCAAAGGGTTTGTGGGGGCGTCGCTTGCGCTCTCGCAGGCGAACCACGGCCTCCTCGTCCGTCGCGTCACAGGCCAGTTGAAAGCCTCCCAGCCCCTTGAGCGCCACGATCTGTCCCTCTCGCAGGAGGGCCGCCGTGCGGGTCATGGCCTCATCCCCCTCGGCGAGGGAACGTCCCTCGCTGTCCTTCAGGGTCACCTGAGGGCCGCACACGGGACAGGCGTTGGGCTGGGCATGAAAGCGCCGGTCGAGGGGATCGTCGTACTCTTGCTGACAATCCGGGCACATGCGGAAAGGGGCCATAGTCGTCTGTGGCCGATCATAGGGCACGTCCCGGATGATGGTGAAACGGGGCCCGCAGTTGGTGCAATTGATAAAGGGATAGCGATGGCGGCGATCCTGGGGATCGAACAGTTCCTCCAGGCAATCGTCGCAGGTGGCGATATCGGGCGATATCAGTTGATAGGCGCCCTGCTGGGCCTCGCTGCTCCGGATGCGGAAATCCTCAAAGCCGTGACGACACATCCCCTCTACGGAGAGGGACTCGATGCGCGAGATGGGCGGCGCTTTCCCTTCCAGATCCTCGATAAATCGCTCCAGGGACGCAGGATCCCCTTCGACCTCCATCTCCACGCCCCAGGTGGTGTTACACACCCAACCCAGGATACCGTGTTCGTGTGTCAGGCGATAGACAAAGGGACGAAAGCCCACGCCTTGCACCACACCACGTATCTCTATGCGCCGCGCAGAGAGCCGACGGGTCAGCCCTCTGTCAACTGTATGAGCCACTCGCTCCACGCATCCAGCCCCTCGCCTGTGACACAGGAGACCTCAAAGATGCGAACATCGGGGTTGAGGTTCGTGGCCAGACGGCGGAACTCGGCCACATCGAACGGCAGATGGGGCAAAAGATCGGTCTTGTTGATCACCAAAACATCCACATTGGCAAAGATGGTGGGATATTTGTGGGGTTTGTCATCCCCCTCGGGCACGCTGGAGATGGCCACCCGCGTGTGCTCCCCCAGGGCGAACCCCACGGGGCACACCATATTGCCCACATTCTCGATAAAGAGAAGGTCTATATCACCCAGGGGCAACTCCTCCAGAGCATCGTGCACCTGATTGGCATCCAGATGGCAGGCCCCGCCCGTGTTGATCTGCACAGCGGGCACCCCGGCCGCCTCCACCTTTTCCGTATCCACCGTTGAGGCCAGATCCCCCTCGATGGCTGCCACACGCCGACGTCCCTTTAAGGCCTCGATGGTGCTCACGATGAGACTCGTCTTGCCCGCACCGGGTGAGGCCATGATATTTATGGCGTGAACATTGTGCTCCTCTAATATGCTGCGGTTCTCAAGCGCCACCTCGTCATTGGCGCCCATGATACGCTCGATAACGGGAATTCTCTTCGTCGTCATCTATTCTACCTCGATACTATCCACATAAAACTCGCGACCGGCCATCACGCTCGCCTGGGCCACCCCGCAGGAGGGACACGTCCAATCGGCAGCATCCTCCGGCTGCCATTCATGGCCGCACGCTCCACAGCGCAGCGAGATGGGGATCCTCTCAAAGACCAGTTCCGCCCCCTCGGCGACGCTATCCTCGCTCAGGTAATCAAAATAGAACTGGACACAGTCGTCGACGATACTGGAAAGATCGCCGATGACCAGGTGGATGCGTAGAACCCGCTCCGCCTGCGCCTCCTGCGCATGTCGATCGACTATTTCAAGGATATTCTCTGTAACGGCCAACTCATGCATAGTAAATATTATATACCCATCGACAAAAGGGACAAAAAACGCTCTTTTACATAGTTTATAGGGTAAATAACTATACTACGCATGCGCGAATTGGAAGAGCGTTTGGGCCACCGGCAGCGCGACGCCTTCCCGGTTCACAAGAACACAGGTGATCCAACGGGATGTTATCTTTTTTGCGTCAAAAAACATGTATGATATACTGAATATTTGGCATTTTGTCCAAAGACTGCTTATAGGTAGTACACTTTTATGGACGAACATTATCTTTCCACCCTGGAATATTTCAAGATCATCGACCAACTGGCGGATCACACCTCCTTTTCGGCCAGCAGGGAGCAAGCGCTGGCCCTACGTCCCTCGACAGATGAAGGTGTGGTGCGTCGGCGCCTTGAGGAGACTACGGAGGCCAAGGCCCTCCTCTCGGAGCGCTCCGATATCACCGTCGGTGGAGTTCACGATGTGCGCCCGGTGGCAAAGCATGCGGCGCTGGATGCCACGTTGCAGCCGGAGGACCTGCTGGACGTACACAGCACGCTGGTCGGCGGCCGCCGGCTGCGCAGATTGCTCCTGCAACTCGAGGATGACTATCCCCTCCTGGCCAGTATCGCGATGCGCATAACGCCCCTCACCCACATCATTGAGGAGATCGAGCGCTGCCTGGACGAGGAGGGACACGTGCTGGACAGCGCCAGCGCCGAGTTGGCGCGTATCCGCCGCGAGAGCGGCGTGGCCCGCGAGCGCCTGATAGATCGGCTTCAGAGTATCGTGAATTCCAGCCAGAATGCCCCCTTTTTGCAGGAGCGTATCGTCACAGAACGCAACGGACGCTATGTGATCCCCCTCAAGGCGGAACACAAGGGGCGCATTCCCGGCATCGTCCACGACCAATCGGCCAGCGGGGCCACCCTCTTTATCGAGCCCCTGTCCACAGTGGCACTGAACAACCGCTGGCACGAACTGCAGTTGGCCGAAAAGCGCGAGGTGGAGCGTATTCTGGGGGAGTTGAGCGCCCTGGTGGGCCACGAGGCGGAGGCCATGGCCGAGAACGTGGCCGCCCTGGCCGAGATGGACCTGATCCTGGCCAAGGCGCGCTACAGTTTTGCCCTCAAAGCAAGGCCCGCTGCGATCTCTACGGAAACGTGGCCCACGGCAGAGGCCGATGAGGAACAGGTACCGGGCGCCCATCCCCTGAACCTGATACGCGCGCGCCATCCCCTGCTGCCCGAGGAGACGGTGGTGCCCATCGACGTATACGCGGGTGGAAATTTCATCGTTCTGGTGATCACCGGGCCCAATACGGGGGGCAAGACCGTGGCTCTGAAGACGGTGGGCTTGCTCTCGGCCATGTCCCAGGCAGGGATGCACATCCCGGTGGGCGATGGTTCCCGTCTGCCCGTCTTTACAGGGATCTATGCCGACATCGGTGACGAGCAAAGCATCGAGCAGAACCTGTCCACCTTTTCCTCGCACATGAGCCACATCATCGACATCCTGCAGCGTGCCGACGACGGCTCCCTGGTGTTGTTGGACGAACTAGGGGCAGGGACGGATCCGGTGGAGGGGGCAGGGCTGGCTCAGGCCCTCATCAGCGCCTTTTTGGAGCGCCGCTGCCTGACCCTGTGCTCCTCACACTATTCCCGCCTGAAAATGTTCGCCTCGGCCACGCCGGGGGTGCAGAACGCCAGCGTAGAGTTCGATGCGGAGACCCTCTCCCCCACCTATCATCTGACCATCGGCCTACCTGGACGCAGCAACGCCTTTGCCATCGCCAAACAACTTGGCCTGGACGAGGCCATCATCGAAAAGGCGCGGGGATACCTCTCGCCCGAAGATCTGGAATCCGAGGCCCTGCTGACGCGCGCCAGGGAAGCCAGCGACGAGGCGGAGGAACTATATCGCGAGGCCCAGGAACGCCGGGCGCGGGTTCAGGCCATGGAGGAGAAACTGGAGGAACGCCTGGCTCAGATAGAAGAGGAGCGTCGAGAGGTGCTGGCGGAGGCCCGGGCCAAGGGGCGGGAGCGCCTGGCGCGACTGCGAGAGGAGATCCGCCGCCTGCGCAGCAAGTTGGCCGTAGAGGGCCCCGAGGCCCCGCCGGTCAAAGAGGCCTTTGAAGAGATCGAAAAGATGGAGGAAGAACTGACCCCCGAGCCGTCCAGGCCCGAACCCAGCGCGCCACAAAAAGCCATCCGGGTGGGTGATACGGTCTATGTGGAGAGCGTCGAGCAGACGGGGGAGGTGGCGCAAATCGACGATGAGGAGGCCGAGGTGCTCGTGGGCGGCCTCAAGTTGCGCACGCCGGTGAACACCCTGTCGCCGCGCTCTGGCACGCCCGAAAAGGTGGCAAAGGAGGAGCAGCGCCCGGCCATCCGCGTGCCCAGGGTGGAATCGCCGGGCATGGAACTCCACCTGCGGGGTCGCCGAGCCGAGGAGGTCAGGCCCATCCTGGACAAGTATCTGGACAACGCCTCCCTGGCCGGCCTGTCCTGGGTGCACATCATCCACGGCAAGGGGGAGGGCGTGCTCAAAAAAGTGGTGCGCGAGCAACTGGAGGATCATCCCCTGGTGGCCTCCTATCGCGGCGGCAAGATCTCTGAGGGGGGCGACGGCATGACGGTGGTGGAACTGGAGAACCTGTCCGAGTAGGGCGAAGCGTCTGCTTCCAATCGTCGCCATCTGAGACCGACGACGAAGCAGACGCTTCGTCGCTACAAATACTCCCGCAACCGCTCGGCCACGGGGCGGGTCATGCTGGGGGCGGCGGCCAACTCCTCCACCGTGGCCTCGCGAACGCCCTCCAGGGAACCAAAGGTTTTTAGCAGGCTCTGGCGACGCACCGGGCCCACGCCGGGGATCTCTTCCAGGATAGAGTTCATGCCCTTTTTGCGACGCAGTTTTCGATGGTAGTTTATGGCAAAGCGATGAGCCTCGTCGCGAATGCGCTGTAGCAGATAGAGCCCCTCCGAACGGCGCGGCAGTAGAATGGGCGCCGATCTACCAGGCACAAAGAGGGCCTCCTCCCGCTTGGCCAGGGCCGCCGTGGGGATGTGATCCACGCCCAACTCTTTCATCACCTCTCGGGCGGCGTTCAACTGCCCCTTGCCCCCATCCAGGAGGACGAGATCGGGCATGATGGCCCAGCGGCTCTCCTTGCCCTCTTCCCGCTTTTTGGCCTGCGCCTCGTGGGCGCGCTTGAAGCGCCGCTGAAGCACCTCGGCCATGGCCGCATAGTCGTCGGGGCCATGCACCGTGCGCACGCGAAAACGCCGATAATCCTGCTTGCTGGGCACCCCCTTGACAAAGACCACCCGACTTCCCGTGGTGGCCACGCCCTGGGTGTTAGAGATGTCGTAGCATTCGATACGCGTGGGGGGCTGCTCCAGATCCAGGGCCTCCTGGAGTTCTGCCAGGGCCTGGGTCTGCTTGTTGGTGTCAGCGTCCCACTCGGCGCGCACCTTTTTCAGCGTCTCCACGGCGTTCTCCACGGCCATGCGCATGACGTCCTTTTTCTCGCCCCGTTTTGGAACCCTGATCAGCACCCTGTCTCCCCGCTTGCGACGCAGCCAGCGCTGGATCACGGCCAGTTCGTCCAGGTCATTCTGCACCAGGATCTCGGGAGGTACCTGGGCGGCCTCTTCGTAGAACTGTTTGACAAAGGAGGTCATGATCTCGGCGTCGTCCTCCTCGTCCGCCCCGGTGAGCAAAAAGTATTCGCGGCCGATGAGGCGGCCACCACGCACGAAAAAGACCTGCACGCAGGCCTCCCGCTCGTCGCGGGCAAAGGCGATGAAATCGTGATCCCGCAGATGGCCGGAGACGATGCGCTGCTGCTGGATAACGTGCTCGATGGCCGAGAGTTGATCGCGCAGATCGGCGGCGGTCTCGAAATCGAGGGTCTCGGCCGCATCCTCCATCCTGGTGCGCATCTCCTCGATGATCTGCTCCTGTTTGCCCTCTAAAAAGAGGCAGGCCCTCTCGATGGTCGCCCGGTATTCCTGGCGGTCCACGGCGCCTATGCAGGGACCTCCACAGCGATCGATATGGTAGTAGAGGCAGGGACGGCTGTCCTCCCCGGTGATCTCGCGGTCGCAGGTGCGATAGGGAAAGAGGCGGCGCAGCAGATCCAGACTCTGGCGCACGGCCCGGGAGGAGGTGAAAGGTCCAAAGTAGCGCGCCCCATCGCGCATCATCTTGCGCACCATATGGATGCGGGGGAAATCCTCCTGCAGGCTCACCTTGATATAGGGATAGCGCTTGTCGTCCTTGAGACGCACGTTGTAGCGGGGCCGGTAGCGCTTGATCAACTGGCTCTCCAGGATCAGCGCCTCCAGTTCCGACTCGGTGACGATCCACTCCAGATCGTCGACCTCGCTCACCAGGCGCCGCGTTTTGGCCGTGTGCGCGGCGGATTCCCGGAAATAGGAACGCACGCGGTCGCGCAGCACCACGGCCTTTCCCACATAGATCACGTCGTCGTTGGCATCCCGCATGAGATAGACACCCGGTTTCTGGGGGACGCCCGCCAGGCGCGCCTCGATATGTGTGCTCGCGTTCATGACACCACCACGCCAAACTCTCCTTGACCGATTACTGAACATTCCTATTATAATCGAGGAGAGGGGGGGAGGGCAATTTGGACAGCGATGCCCCGTCGTGAACAGGCAGTCGGGCAAAACGCTTCGTATTGCCCGCTTGGCAAAGCAGACGCTTCACTCGTAGCGAGGAAGCGTTTGCTTTGTCGTAGGTCTCATACGACGATACGTTGGCAAAGTGGGCACTTCTCCAACAACTATGTGCCGTTTTGTGGAGCAAAACTGCCAAGGGGGACGAGAAAATGCTTCGCATCTTCTCGTCCTCCCGCTTCGCTCTACATAGCCCCGCCATCACCCGATCCGCGACAAACTGCGGCGTCTTTTATGCCTCGCGCTGGGCGGCCAAAAAGTCCTGTATCGCCTCCATATAGGCCTCGAACTGAGAGCGGCGAATGTTGTGGCTGGCCCCCTCGATGTGTGCCAGTTCGGCCTGGGGCATCAACTCCAGGGCCTCCTGGGCCACCTCGGGCGCGACGATGGCGCCCTCCTCCGGGTCGCCCGTGATCAGCAGAGCGGGGCACGTTATCTTGCGCGCGATCTCCTGCCAGGCGAGAGGGATAGAAAGATCAAGTTCCTCGTGCTCACTGAACTGCATCTTGGCATCGGCCCAGGGTTGCACTTCGTCCTCATGCCAGTGGGGAGAGCGACGTCGGCAAAAGGCAACCCACTCCTCCCGGGTCTGGGGTTCTTCTCCCGGCTGTTCGGGAGACCTCTGATGCCAACGCTCCTGCGCCTCGGCATCGGCCCACCAGGGAACATCCTCGAGGATGATGTAACTCAACAGATCAGGATAAAAGGCCGCCGTGCCCGCGGTGATGGCCGCACCCATCGAGTGCCCCATCATGCCAGGCCTGTCGAGGTCCAGCGCCTCGATGAGCCCCGCCGCGTCGTGAACCATCCCCTCGCTCTCTCCTCCCTCCGGGGCATCGTCCGAGAGGCCGTGCCCCCGCACATCGTACATGATCAGGTCGTAATCCTCTTCCAGGATCCTGGCCACCCGCGTCCAGCAGAGGCCGTTGTCCGAGTAGCCATGGACCATGACCAGGGGCGGTTTTTCGCCGCCCGTGCGCGTGTAGTGCAGTTTCAGGCCATTGACGATGACGTCACCGCTCTTCCAGTTGGACATGTGCACCTCCCAGCATTTTTCATCGCAATTCAGCGTATAGGTTACGGAGGCTATCTATGCCGATGCCTTCAATCTAGATCGCGCTTGAGCCTTTCGATTCGCACGCGATCCCCAAGTTGCAAAAGTTCTGGATCGCCAGTAACCAGAACAGCACCCAGTTCATCGGCGGTGGCTGCAGCAAAGGCGTCCGCATAGGAAATAGTATAGTGGATCTTGAAATCGACGGCAGCGAACACCGCATCCTCAGTGGCAGGGATCACGGTGAGAGGAAGGTTACGAAGCTGATCCAGCGTCTTCCATGCCTCGTCTTCGTCTTTAACCCTACCGATACGATAGATCACCTCGCCGAGATTGATCACAGAGACGCATAGGTCGAGAGCGTTCTTTTGTGCACCGCTTAATAATTGTTTGACGCGGGAAGCAGCGGGTTCCTCAGCCTGTAGCAAGGCGAGAAACGCCCAGGCATCAAGGACAAAGTGCTGCTTCATCCTCAATCTCCCGACGATGCTCTTCCTCCAGCGCGGTGAGGAAATCGGCATCGGCATATTTGCCATACAAGGCATCCGCTGACGAGGGCCCCACTGGTTCCAAGATGATTCTTCCCCCCTCGGTCCGGACCTGAAATCGAGTACCCTTCCGCAGCCCAAGCAAATCTCGCACTGGTTTGGGAATAACCAATTGACCTTTAGAAGATAGTCTCGCCAACACGATCTCCACCTTTATTCTTACATATCTACCTGTATTGTAAGATAGGCAACGGAAGGTGTCAAACAAATCGCCTTTCGCGACCGGATATTTCTAGGAGAAGCCACACTAGCGCGAGGGTCACCTTGCCCAGCTCACCCCTCACGCATGGCGCTGTTCACGAGAATAACGCTGGCACCGGCTGCCCCGCCAAAGGCCGCCGCCCGACCTTACGCATCGGACGTGCGCCACTCGGGCGGTGAGGCGTCCAGGATCTCGCGGGCCACGCGGCGCCCCAGTTTGAGCACCTGGTCGATCTGCTCGGGGGTAAAGCGCTCCAGATCGAGGGGGATGGTTCTCCGGGGCCGAATGCAGACAATGGGGATGTAGCGCTTGCCGGCCAAGGGCCCCTCAGCAGGCGCCCCCCCACGGGCCAACACCATCTCGTTTATCTCGTGGAAACGCTTCAGATCGTCGTTCACCAACTCGTTGACCACGATGGTCATGAGGCGCTGGCTGAGGGGGCGCAGGTCGCCCAGATCGAAACTCACGGCCCCCAGTTCTTGCGGATCACAGACCACACACACCACACTGTCCGCCCCATCCTCACAGGCCCGATCGAGGGGTGCCACCTCGCGGATGCCGCCATCCACAAAGGGCTCGCCACCCACGCGCTTGATGGGCATGGTGATGGGTATGGCCGTGCTGGCTACGATGTAATCGAGGATGTTGGGGTCTTCTGGCGTGGCGTATCGCAGCCGGCCATCGGCCACGTTCACGGCGCAGGCGCTGAACGCGACCGGGCTCTTGCGCAGGTTGTCCGCGTCCAGAACCTCCCTGACCAGGCGCTGCAGGGGTGTGGTATCGATCAGCCCGTCAAAGCGCGTACGAAAGACCTGCCAAAAGAGCTCAAAGGGGCTCCTCGCCCGGCCCACCTGGGAAAAGGAGGATACCTCGTTGCGCCAAAAGGCCTCCAGCTCGGCGCCGATGGCCGGCCAGTCGGGATCCTCTCCCCGTGCGGCCGCCCGACCGGCCCGCTCGGCCATAAAGCCCCCGTTGAGGCTGCCCACGGACGTACCATAGATGGCATGGGGTACAAAGCCATCGGCAAGCAACTCCGCGACGGCTCCCGCCTGAAACGCCCCCTTGATGGAGCCACCACTGAGTACCAAGGCCCTTTTCACGGCACACCTCCCGGAATCCTCGTCCCTCACGTCTCCCTCGCCGCCGCCCAACCATTCCTCCACTGCGTGCCCCGCCACGGCCGCCAGATATCTGAGGAGCGCGCAAAATGCCATCTTGTAAGAAACCCTCCCATCGACGTTTATCTCCATTCTCTGATCTCCTCCGCCTTTTGTCAAACCGCCCCCGCCGTACCCGCGCCCCTCTCACCACATACGCCCCACGGGCTGGACCAGCATCGCTTTTCCTCTCCTGGAGCATACCCCATCTGTAGGCGAAAAAGTGTAACCTTTTATCCGTTCTGGTGTCTAATAATGATAAAGGGTTCTAAAGCCATGATATAGGATACGTCTCGCGTATGCGAGTTGACATACGGAAACGGCTCATCAGTGAAGTGATAAAGGAGAGTGATTAGATGCGCGTTCTCTTGGTCTATCCCGAAATTCCCGATACTTTTTGGAGTTTCAAACATGCCCTGCACTTTGTGCGCAAAAAGGCCTCCTTCCCGCCCCTGGGATTGTTGACGGTGGCCTCTCTACTACCCAAGGATTGGGAACTGCGCCTGGTGGATATGAACGTGGAGCGACTGAGAAACCGCGATCTGGAATGGGCGGACTATGTATTCGTCAGCGCCATGGTCGTACAGCGCGGAGGAAGCCACCGTCTCATCGAACGCTGCCAATCCTTTGACGTCAAGGTCATCGCTGGAGGTCCCCTCTTTTTGACAGAATACGAGGATTTCCCGCTCGTGGATCACTTTGTGCTCGATGAAGCAGAGGCCACGTTACCTGAATTCCTTGACGATCTGGAGAAGGGATGTCCCGAACGGGTATATGAGCGAGGTGAGGCCTTCCCCGATATAACGAAATCGCCCATACCCATGTGGGAACTCGTGGATATGGAGCACTATTCCTCCATGTGCATCCAATATTCGCGTGGCTGTCCCTTTAATTGTGATTTCTGCAATATCACGGCCATGTTGGGACACCGTCCACGCTGCAAGACACCCCACCAGATCATCGCCGAACTGGACACCCTCTACGAGCAGGGATGGCGAGGCGGAGTCTTTTTCGTGGACGACAACTTTATCGGCAACAAACGCAAGTTAAAGACCGAGGTGCTGCCAGCCCTCATCGAATGGCGCAAGGACAAACAGGGGTTCTCCTTCCAGACAGAGGCCTCTATAAATATGGCCGATGATCCTGTTCTGATGGATCTGATGGCTCAGGCCGGCTTTGCGAGGATATTTATCGGCATCGAGACCCCCGATGAGGAGGGGCTGGCCCAGTGTAACAAGCGACAGAACGAGGGACGCGATCTGGTGGCCGACGTCAAAAAGTTGCAGCGGGCCGGGTTCGAGGTACAGGGGGGCTTTATCGTGGGCTTTGATAGCGACGAGCCTTCCATCTTTCAACGTCAGATCGATTTTATACAGAACAGCGGCATCGTCACGGCCATGGTGGGCCTGCTGCAGGCACCTCCGGGGACCCAGCTTTACGAACGCCTCAGGGAGGAGGGGCGCCTGCTGGGCAAGATGTCGGGACAGAATACCGACAATACCATGAATTTCGTGCCCAAGATGGACGCCGAACTTCTTTACGACGGATACCGCCGCATCATCGACACCATCTACTCGCCCAGGGCTTACTACAAGCGCGTGCGTACCTTTCTGCAGGAATACCAGAAGAACCCCACAACTCGCCCTGTCCTGCGCTGGCAGGAGGTGCTGGCCTTTTTCCGTTCCGTCTTTAGGCTGGGCATCAAGGGCAAGGAGCGCGTCGAATACTGGAAACTCCTTCTGTGGACGCTGTTCCGTCGCCCCCGCCTCTTCCCTGAGGCCGTGACCATGGCCATATACGGCTTTCATTTCCGCCGTGTCTTTGAACTGTACATGAACCGTAGAGAGTCCTGACGGCACGAGAAAAAAACCCTGGTAAAAAGCGTCCAGGTGTGTATTCCCGCGCACCTGGACGCGACGATATCCTCAGTCCCCTCTTTCTTCCACATCGAGCGCGCTTCCCCACCCCCATACCGATAGGCCCACCATCAGTTGACGCGGTCAGGCGGCAATGCTAAGATGCCAGCATACTCACAAAAGAACTCTCCGCTTAAATAAAGCAGCCAAAGGAGGCACCATGGCAAAGCCCAACTTTATCTTTATACTGATAGACGATCTCGGCTGGAAGGATCTGGGATGCTATGGCAGTTCCTTTTACGAAACCCCTCACCTGGATCGACTGGCAGAGGAAGGCGTGCGTTTCACCGACGCCTATGCCGCCTGCCCCGTCTGCTCTCCCACGCGGGCCAGCATCCTCAGCGGCAAATACCCGGCCGCCGTGGGGGTGACGAATTTTATCGGAGGACACACGAGGGGCAAACTCATCGACGCCCCCTACATCGACCACCTTCCCCTGGAGGAAAAGAGTCTGGCCAGTACCCTGCGTGAGAACGGATACACCACCTGGCACGTGGGCAAGTGGCACCTGGGCGATGCCCCCTATTACCCCACCGAGCACGGCTTTGACGTCAACGTGGGAGGCTGTAGTTGGGGCATGCCCCTGAACGGTTATTTTAGCCCCTGGGGGATCGAGAATCTGGAGGACGGCCCCGAGGGCGAATACCTGACCGATCGCCTCACCGACGAGGCCATCGACCTGATTCGCAACAACGAGGATCAGCCCTTTTTCCTCAATCTCTGGTACTATACCGTGCACATCCCCATCCAGGCCAAGGAGGAAAAGATCCGCAAATACGAGGCCAAAGCCAGAGAGATGGGCCTGGACAAAGTTCAGCCCTTTGAAAAGGGGGATTTCTTTCCCTGCGAGCATAAAAAGGACAAACGTATCATCCGCCGTCTGGTGCAGTCCGATCCTGCCTATGCTGCCATGGTGGAGAGCATGGACGAGAATATCGGTCGCCTGTTCGCGGCCCTTGAGGAGACGGGGCAGGCGGAGAACACCATCGTCATCTTTACCTCCGATAACGGGGGGCTGGCCACGGCCGAGGGCTCGCCTACATGTAACGCGCCCCTGGCGGAAGGCAAGGGCTGGATGTACGAGGGGGGCACGCGGGAACCTCTGCTCGTGAAATGGCCGGGTGTCACGGAGCCGGGCACGGTCTGCAACTTTTCCGTGAGCAGCCCCGACTTTTATCCCACCATGCTAGAGATGGCGGGGCTGGATCCGCTACCGGAACAGCACCGCGACGGGATGAGCCTGGTGCCCCTGCTCGAGGGCACAGGCAGGCCGGAGCGGGAGGCCATCTACTGGCACTATCCCCACTATGGGAATCAGGGGGGAACACCGGGATCCTCGTTGCGCGCGGGAGACCACAAACTGATCGAGTTCTTTGAGGACGGACGCATCGAACTCTATAATCTACACCAGGATATATCGGAAGAGGAAAATCTGGCAGAGGACAAGCCCGAACTTGTTCTAAGATTGAAACGGCTGCTGGCCGACTGGCGCGAGAGTGTAGAGGCCAAGATCCCCGAGCCGAACCCGGACCATGAGCCCTGGTAGTCGTGGAGAATTGCATATAGGAGTCGTTCGGAGGAAAAGCATCCCTGCTCTTCGGAATTCCATCACAGATATCGATCGAGACGGGCCAAAGGCCCAGAAAGGACACCATCCCCATGCCCGAAATGGCTCAAGACCCCTTGCGTATACTCATCTTTGGCGCTCATCCCGACGACTGTGACATCAAGGCCGGGGGTACGGCCGCCCTCTATGCCCAGCATGGCCACGAGGTACAGATGGTCTCCCTGACCAATGGCGACGCCGGGCATTATGACATGGGGGGTGCCCCTCTGGCATGGCGCAGGCGCCAGGAGGCCCAGGCATCCGCCGCCCGTCTGGGCGTCGAGTACGTGATACTGGACCATCATGACGGCGAACTGACGCCCAGCCTGTCGGTGCGCCACGAAATAGTGGCGCTGATACGGGACTATTGCCCCGACCTGGTCATGAGCCCCCGTCCCTGGGATTATCATCCCGATCATCGGGCCACCGGCCAGATGGTCACGGACGCCCTCTATATGTGCACGGTGCCCAACGTCTGTCCCTACGCCGAGCATCTGCGCCACATGCCCGTGGCCGCCTATGTGTGGGACGATTTCAGCAAGCCCTATCCCTTTGATCCCGATGTGGTGGTGAATATCGATCCCGTCATAGAGAAGAAACTGGATGCCCTGCACTGCCACACATCCCAGATGTATGAATGGCTGCCCTACAACCGGCAAGAGTTGGACCAGGTACCCGAGACCAACGCCCAGTGCCGCGCCTGGTTAAAAGACTGGTACGAGGAGCAATTCGCCCCCTTTACCTCCCTCTATAAGGACGATCTTGCGGAGCGCTATGGAGAGGAAAAGGCCGCACGTATCCGCTACGTGGAGGCGTTCGAGATCAGCGAGTACGGAGCGCCGGCGGGCAAGAGGGAACGGGAAAGGCTGTTCCCCTTTTAGGGCATCGCGCGGTGGGGGGCAGAGTCGGAAAAGGGGTCACATACCCTCCGCCTTGCCTCCCTCCTGCACGAGGACCACGGTGGTCACGCCGCCTTCGGCCTTGACCAGGACGCTGACGGCCCGTCCTGGCTTGATAAAGCGAAGCAGCAGGGGCATGTGACTCTCTGTCAACTGCCAGCCACGGGCGGGCATGCGCTGTCCATAGAAGATCATGACCTCCTGGGGGGATACGCCTACGTCAAAGGTGATAGGATTGTCACGGACGCTTACGTTCCGGGCTCCCGGCATGAGGGGCACGTCGTAGGGTATGCCGGGCCAATCGACGGGAGTGGGAATATTTATGTCTAATGGCACGTTGACATCGCTTACCACACTCTCCATCTGGTAGGTGATGGTCCACCCCGCCTCCTTCAGACCCTCCCAGTGCAGGAGGATCTTGAGATAGACCCCGTGCTCTGTCGATACCCACACGTCGGCAGAGCCCTCCTGCACACTGGTTGCATATCCTCCAGTGCCCAGGGCATCCCGATCATAATGGTAGTGTCTGGCCCGCAGACCGTCGATTTTTCCCTCGCTCACGTACTCTCCCTCCCCCTCCAAAAGATCGGCCGGATCGGGCATCCAGTTCCTCTCCCCCAGTATCGTTTCCGGAGGAACTAAGGTGCTCCGCCACTCCTCGCCAAAGGTGACATAGGATGTATCAGCGGCCCGAACTATTTCCACGTGTCCCGTTCCCCCGTTGGTAAAGGCAAAGGCCAGGTGGAGCACCTGAGGGCGGGAAACCTCCCTGGTCAATTCGATGACGCTCCTCTCTCCCCCCTCTGAGACTCGCAAAGCGCGTTGGGTGAGGCGATAGCTGTGGAGAGGAGACAGATCAGAGACGGTGGAGAAATCGAGGGGAGATACCTCTTGCTCAGGTTCCGCGGTCGGCGTTTCTATCGTATCCGTCGGTGTCGGCCGCGGCGTCTCCGAGGGCGGCGGTTCCGTCTCCCGAATCAACGTGGGCGCCGGGGTATCGGGTGCCTCTGCCCCCTTGTCTCTCCCGATACCCACGATCTGGCATCCCCCGAGAGATAGGGCAAGGAGCAGTAGCAGACAAAGGGTCCGCTTCATGTTCGGTATCCCTCCAGGCGAGGGCATGGGAAAGCCCATCGAGGATCGACCAAGAAGGCACTACTTGACGAAAGCAGATAGCATAACCATCTTTTTTGCTCTATCCCAGATACCCATCGCCTTGCAGGATCTGGAATCACCATGTATCCTCCCCTACATCTCGCTGCAGAAACGCCAGACCACCTCATAAAGAACCTCCAGGGTAAAGGACAGCCCCTCCAACCATATACGCTCGTCGACGGCATGGGCCCCGTCCGTTTTTACTCCCTCTGGCAGGGGTTTTTCAGGCACGAACCCATACACGGGGACTCCCAAGTCGACCAGATTTTTGGCGTCCGTGGAGCCGGCACACTGCCAGGGCACCACCCTGGCACCATCACAGCGCTCGGCGATCACGTCCGAGATGGTCCGAAACAGGTGGCTGTCGCTGGAGGACTCGAGGCCGGGCGAAAACTGCTCCCGAAAGACCTCGATCTCGACCTCATCGCCGGCACAGCGCCGAAGGAGTTCCAAGAACCCCTCGCGCGTCTGGCCGGGCAGGATACGGCCATCCACATAGGCCGCTGCGTTGGCAGGGATGACGTTGATGCTCTCAGGATCGCCCGCGCGCAGCCCGGTGACCGAGGCCGTATCGTAGAACAGGGGCCGAGATGTATCGACGGTATCCTGGTCAAAGTCGGCGGCCTTTAGCGCGTCCTCCACACACCCCTGATTCAGAAGCGTCTCCACACGGTTGGCCGCCCTTTTCGATTGGGAAGAGGCGATGATCTGCAGCGCGCGGCGCATGGTATCGGTGACACGTTCGCGCACATAGCCGTCGCCGAGACGGGCCAGAGCACGGGCCAACTTTGACGTCGCTATGTCGCTCTGGGGACGGGAGCCGTGCCCAGATTCTCCCTCTGCCGTCCACACCGTGCGACAAAGCCCTTTTTCCGCCGACTGGCAGGTGTAAAAGACGCGCCCTCCGGCCTCTATGGAACGTCCTCCTCCCTCGTTGATAGCACACACCACATCGAACAGGGTGGGCCTTTCCCTGGCCAACCAACCCATACCCATGTGGCCGCCCTGCTCCTCGTCGGCAGTGGCCACAAAGAGCACGTCGCGCTTGAGGGAGCGACCCGACTCTGCCAGAGCCAACATGGTCACCGCCTCGGCGGCGATCATATTCTTCATATCCGTGGTGCCCCGCCCCCACATCATACCCTCGTGTATTTCGGCAGCAAAGGGGGGATGACGCCACTCGCTGGCCTCCGCTGCCACCACATCGAGGTGCCCCATGAGCATCAAGGGCCTATCATCGCCAGATCCGGGGAGACGGGCGATCAGGTTGCCCCGCCCCGGTGCCGATTCTACCACCTCTGTCTCGATGCCCGCCGGTGCCAGCAAATCGGCCAGATAGCATGCCGCCTCCGTCTCGTTGCCCGGAGGATTCGAAGTATCGATACGCACCAGGTCGCGTAAAACATCCACCACTCGTTCTTTCAGTGTCGAATCTATCATCATAGCAATCCCTCCGTGAATGATCGTACCCAAGATTAACATGTCCGGAAGCGTTGGGCAAGCGCCATTTCCACGCCCCGGAGAGGGCGACGGGAATGCAGATAAGGAAAAAAGGGCGCCTGCCGATACAGACTTGCAAATCATGGGAGATATTGTAGACTCTTGGAAGTTTGCGAAAAGGGAAAACGATGACGGAGAAAACAGAACCACCATTACAGCGCGCTGGAGGAATTCTTTGACCCCTCCTTCTATAGCCTCACTGGACCACTCTTTACGACGCGTCAGACACCGCCTGAGGGCCCCTTCCAAAGCGATAAAAAACGAGCGCGCCCTCTATCTGGAGATCGTATTCCAGGCCCTATCAAGCGCCGGACCCATGTCCTTTATCACCGTATTCCTCGTTCGCCTGGGATCACCCGCCTGGCTGCTGGGCATGTATTCCTCGTTACCCGCCCTGGTGACCATGGTAGCCATCATGCCCATGAGCACCTTCGTGCAGCGCCAAAAGAGCCTGATAGCCACCGCCGCGTGGGGGCGTATACTCTTTCGTACCGCGATAGGCCTGTTCGCCCTCCTGCCCTTTTTGCCACCGACCATCTCGCCTTTTGTATTGGTAGCGGCCCGCAGCCTGGTTTCCGTCCCCGGATGCGCCATCAACATCTCCGTAACGACCATCCTCGGCGCGGTCACCACAACACAGAGGCGACCGCGCATGCTCAGCGTGCGCATGGCGATAAATGGCCTGGTCTCCGCTGCCGTGGGCTTTGGCGCGGGGCAATGGCTGGATCGCGCCCCCTATCCTTTGAACTATCAACTCCTGTTCGCCACCGCCTTTGTGGCCGGACTGGGAAGCGTATGGGCCCTTTCCCGTCTCGATATACCCGAGACCTCGGAACAGGAGATAGAGCAGAGGAAACGGGTCGGCCTGCGCGACATTATCCCCCTTATCAAAAACACGCCCGCCTTTCGCGATTACTCGATTGCCGCATTCCTTATGCGTTTTGGTATGAGTTTTCCCTCGGCCCTCTATGACATCTATCGCGTGCGCATACTGGGGTCGTCGGACGCCTGGATCGGCATACTATTGACGGTCCAGCGGATCCTCAGTGTGCTGGCATACTTTACGCTGAGCCGCCTCCTGGCCAAAGAAAAGTTTCGGCGCTGGCTCTGGGTCAGCTGCTTTTTGATGACCCTCTTTCCCTTCACCACGGCCCTGGCCCAGACCCCGGAGATGCTCCTCATCCCGGCGGCTATCGGTGGCCTCTTTGGCGCAGGGATGAACATCTTTTTTACTGACACCCTGTTTCAAGTCTCGCCCGAGGATGAACGCCCCACATTCATCGCGGCCAATACCTTTATGGCCAACTCTATCTCCTTTATCGCCCCCCTCCTGGGATCGGCGCTGGCGGAGGCCAGCACTATAAAAATCGCGTTGATCGCGGCAGCCGTGATACGCGCCGCTGGCGGGCTCGTGTTCTGGTGGCTGGGCGTAGGATCCGAAGACTGATCCTTTATTCTCAGGAGATCTATCACCCGTCCTCACGTACCTCACGCCATATACCCTCGTGAGAGCTTTTAGAAACGAGAGGTTTCCCCTTCCTTTGAATCTATCTTTGCGGTCCCATTTTCACAGGAGCCAATCTTTGTCGCTCCCATGCCCTCGTGGGCGCGCTCTTTCTGGCGCCTGGGAATAGTCAGAGGAAAAGTCGAACACCCAGTCGACCTTTTGACAAGTATAGAGCGCTTGTATTATGCTCTTTATCCATGTGAGAGCATTCCCCCTTGCAGTGGGGATACAAAATGGAGCCCCAAGATGGATCCTTCTTCTGCACAAAAAGAAACGGACGGCGAACCACCAAGAGGGGGAGGTGGTGTCCTCCTTTTTTTGAGGTAGCAGACACAATGTGGCATCGTCTGCGACACCGCTTTAGAGCGCGTTCCCTAGAGGAGCGCAACGAACGCGCCATCTACGCAGAGGCCATGTTTCAGGCCTTTGCGGGGGCAGGGGCCATGTCCTTTGTCTCCGTCTTTCTCGTACGTCTCGGAGCGCCCAACTGGCTCGTGGGCCTGTACACCTCCCTGCCCGCCCTGGTGATGACCCTGGCCATCCTGCCCATGAGCACGATCATACAGCGCAGCAACAAGTTGGTGTACGCTGCCGGTTGGGGACGCATTACCTATCGGGGCACGGTGGCCCTGTTCGCCCTGCTCCCTTTTCTACCCCCTGGCATCGCCGCCTATGTCCTCGTGGGCGCCCGCAGCCTCATGTCCATCCCAAACTCGGTGACGAACGTCACGGTACAGACCCTATGGAGCATCGTCACCAGCCCCAGAAGACGCCCGAGCATGATCAGCAATCGTATGGCCATCCACCGAATATTTGGTGCCCTCGCCGGTTTTGCCGCAGGGCAATGGCTGGAACGCATGCCCTATCCCCTGAATTATCAGCTCCTCTTCCTCAGCGCTTTCTTTGCCGGTCTGGGCAGCGTCCTGTGCCTCTCGCGCCTGCGGGTGCCCGAGAAAACGCAAACAATGATGGAGAAGAAGGAGAAGATCGGCCTGCGCGAGATCTTTCCCCTTCTCAAACGGGTTCCCGCCTTTCGCAAGTTTGCCCTCGCGACGATCATCTTCCGCACGGGGATGGATCTGCCCCGAGCCCTATACGACATCTATCGTGTACGCATGCTGGGCTCCTCTGACGCCTGGCTAGGCACGTTAAAGATGACACAACGATTCGCGGGGGTGTTTGTCTTCTTTGCCCTGAGCCGCCTCCTCAAAAAGCGCAAGTATCGCCGTTGGTTGTGGATAGGCTCCGCAGGATTATCGCTGTTTCCCCTTACCACGGCCCTGGCGCAGACGCCCGAGATGCTCCTCCTGCCCGCCTTTGTGAGTGGCACCTTTGGCTCTGGCTCCAACATCTTTTTGAAAGAGAGTCTATACAACTCCTCGCCCGAGGGGGAACGACCCACGTTCGTCGCTGCCAATACCTTTATCTCCAAACTCGCCCGCTTTATCATGCCCCTGCTGGGCACGTTGTTGGCCGAACTGACCAACATCAGGACCACCCTCATTGTCGCCGCTGGCGTGCGCCTTCTGGGAGGTCTCGTCTTTTGGCAATTGGGCGTGGGGCAAGGCGAGGAGAGACGGGATTAGACTGGCGGGCGCGGGGGAACAGATTCAGCATCACCTCCGAGGTCAATCCAGATCTGCCAGGGAGATCTCGCGTCCCACCCCCACATCCAAATAGCGATCCCCGTACGCCTCTTGGAAAAGGCGTTTGGCCGTCTCGCCCGAGCAGTGGGTGGGGCCCACGTATTGCACGCCCATCTCGCGAAAACGGGAGATGATGCTTTCGATGCGTTGGCGGCTGGCGCTGCCCAGGTGGAATCCGCCTATGACAAGGAGCAGTTCGCCTTTCACGATCTCATGGGCGCGCGCCACCATATCCGCGACGCCGGGATGAGCACAGCCGGTGATGACCACGACGCCTCCGTCAGTGTCCAGGATCAGAGCCTGCTCCACGATGGAACGCCCCATCTCGCCGGTAGAGTATACATCCTCACAGATGGGCTGCGCCTCAAGCACGCGCACCATCCCGGCTCCCTGGCGAGCGATGAGATCATCAAAGCGTTGTGGAAAGGAAGCGGGTGCCCACACGGTCACCTTTGCATTGCGATCCAGGAATCCCTGCAGCCCACCGGTATGGTCGGAATGGATGTGTGACAGAACGACCATCTCTACCTGTTGGGGATCGATGTCCAGGGCGCGCATGTTGCCCAAAAGGGTAGGAGCGTCACCCCCGGTGTCGAAAAGGATGGTTTTCTCCATACCCTCGATAAAACAGCCAAAACCCCAGGCCGTCTTGAGACCAGGCGTGTAGGCGTCGTTATCATAGACGACGGTCAGTGTGATATCCTGCGTCATGTGGGATGCTCCTTGTTCATCTGTAAGCGACACTCTGGGGGTAGGAGGCGATGTCGGGGACGGAGAAGCCGTGGGCAATGCAGTTTCTGTGGACATGGGGCTTGCCGTTGGCGCAACACTGGGCGTACCGACAACGGCCTCAGGCGTTATGCTCTCGTGCATGGTGGTGCGGCAGCCCATAAACGGGATCCCACAGAGAAGCAAGAGCAAAAAAACAAAGGGCACACGACGCTGATTCAGCAGATCGCGTCGTATACCCATTGGCCTCCGCTCCGTTTTCATCTTTCCGATGTAGCAAGAATTTGCCCGAAAAAGTTCGAGGGGCAGCAAGCCGCTACGATTCCTCCTGTCTCTCGAGCCAATCGAGGATCTTTTTCGTGACCTGCTCGTCGGTAAAGCCCATCTTCTCCTCGATCGCCGTATGGGGCGCCGAGTGGCCAAAATCGTCCTGGGTGATAAAAAGGGCGTCGGGCCCCGCGATGTCGCCCCAGCCATAGCGCACGCCCGCCTCCAGAACCACCTTTTTCGCCGCGGCCGGTATGAGGGAAGATCGCCTTTCCTCATCCTGTCGCATAAAGACCTCCCGCGAGGGCATAGAGACCACCCGCACGGCATAGCTCGCCTCCTCGAGGCGCGGCTTGGCCGCCACGCCGAACTGCAACTCCGATCCCGTACCGATGAGCACCACGTCCGGATCGGCCCCCGCCGTCTCGCTGACCACATAGGCTCCCTGATTAAAGGCCTCGACGGAGAATGCCTCGTCGCGTTCGATGGGGGGTACGCCCTGCCGCGTGAAGATCAGGGCCGTGGGGCCCCCCTTGTGGCGCAGAGCATAGGCCCAGGCGGCGGCCACCTCCGGCCCATCGGCCGGGCGGATCACCGTCATGTTGGGAATGATACGCAACGAGGCCAACTGCTCCACGGGCTGATGGGTGGGACCGTCCTCGCCGATGAATATGCTGTCGTGGGTAAAGACGTAGATGGTGTGCAGTTCCATGAGATTGGCCAGACGAATGGTCGGCCGCATATAGTCAGCAAAGACCAGGAAGGTAGCCCCAAAGGGCAAAAAGCCCCCGTACAGGGCGATACCGTTGATGATGCCCCCCATGGCATGCTCGCGGACCCCAAAATGGAAATTGCGCCCACTGAAGGAGCCTGGGACAATGTCATCGTATGCTTCCATCAGGGTATTGGTCGAGGGCGCCAGATCCGCAGAGCCCCCCACAAAATAGGGCACCACATCGGCGATGGTGGGGATCAGCTCCCCGCTCAGGCGCCGGGTGGCATTCGGCTCGCCGGAGAGGGTGTCCAAAAGTCGCTCCTCCAGATCGTCGGGGAGCGCCTCATGCCTGGCCACCTCGTGGGCCGCGGCCAGGTCGGGATTGGCCTTCTCCCACGCCGCGTACTCGGCCTGCCACAGTGCATATTCCTCCTTTAACTCCGCCACACGTTGGGCAAAGAGATCGCGCACGGCGTCGGGGACGCGGAAGGTCGGTTCCTGCGGCCAGTTGAGTCGCTCTTTGGTGGCCCGCACCTCCTCTGCACCCAGGGGCGCGCCATGGACTTGGGCGTCATCCACCTTGTTAGGACTGCCCATGCCGATGTGCGTGTGCGCCATGATCAGCGCCGGGCGGGTGGCATCGGCCTGGGCCTCTTCGATGGCCTCCGCTGCTGCCTCGGGATCGTGGCCGTCAATCTCCAACACCTGCCAGCCATAGGCCTGGAAGCGTTTTGCCCGGTCCTCCGTAAACGTGAGGCCCGTGGACCCCTCGATGCTTATCTCGTTGTGATCGTAGAAATAGATGATGTTGCCCAATCCTAGATATCCGGCCAAGGAGGCGGCCTCTGCGCTTATGCCCTCCATGAGATCGCCATCGCTGGCGATGCCATACACATAGTGGTCGTAGATGGTGTGCTGGGCCGTGTTGTAGCGCACGGCGGCCATCTTGGCGGCGATGGCCATGCCCACGCCATTGGCGAATCCCTGGCCCAGAGGTCCTGTGGTCGTCTCCACCCCCGGCGTCAGGCCGTACTCGGGATGGCCCGGCGTCTTACTGCCCCACTGCCGAAAGTTCTCGATCTCTTCCATCGACAGGTCGTAGCCGGACAGGTGCAGGAGGGCATAGAGCAACATGGAGCCGTGCCCCGCCGAGAGCACAAAGCGGTCTCTGTTGATCCACTCTGGATCGTCGGGATTGAAGCGCAGGTAGCGAATCCAGAGAGTAAAAGCGTAGTGCGCGGCGCCCATGGGCATGCCCGGGTGCCCGGACTGGGCTTTCTCCACGGCGTCGACGGCCAGCATCTTGATGGTGTTGACGGCCAGTTCTGTCAGTTCGGCACTGATATCTTTTGGCATCCTTATAGCTCCTTTTTCAGACGACGATCTACCATATCCAGGTGACTTGTAGCCATTCTACCCAGGAGAGGGCAGAATGGCAAGCGGCATAGAGACGCAAAATCTTGCGTCTCTACCTCTGACCCCTTGAGATGCCGCCGCATCGCCCGATCACACACACGGATGCAAAAATCCCTTCCACGGGCCGTTTGACGACAGTTGCGCCATGTACTATGGCCGAGGATTGAAATCCACATCTGTTCCCGGGCAGACAGGGTGCTTTTGAGGTCGGGCAGGCGCAGTCCACCCCCGTCGGTGGCATGAGCGTGCCCGCCGCGCCCCTGCGGATCCTGCTGCCCTGGGCCCCGCTGGCCGCCCTGGCTGCACTTCTGGTGGGAGACATGGTGATAGTCCACATGCGGCGGTAGCGTAGCGCAAAGCATTCGCTTCGCCAACCGCCGCCACGTAAGACCTACGACGAAGCAAACGCCTCGTCGCTACACTTGCGTCCTCACACCCCGCCGCGTATGATGCACTCAGCAAAGTAAACAGCTATCAGAAGCGAAAGGAGCCATCATGAAACTGGCCATGGGCATGCGCGATGTCACAGAGGACAATCTCACCTTTGCCAAGCAGATCGGGGTGACCCATCTGACCGTCACCAACACGGGGCTCTTTATCGACGAGGATCCCTATTACGATTACATGCGCCTCCTGCAGACGAGGACGCGCATCGAGGCGGCGGGACTCAAGATGTTCGGCATCCAGAATCTGCCGCCTCAATGGTATGACAAGATACGCTACGGCCTGCCGGGGCGGGACGAGCAGATCGAGAACTATTGCCAGACCATCACCAACATGGGCAAGGCGGGAATCCCCATCCTGGGCTACAACTTTCACGCCGTCAGGGTGTGGCGCACGAGCCGCCACACCCGCGGCAGGGGCGGCGCCCAGTTCACCAGTTACGATCACAGCCTGATGGAGGATGCCCCCGTCCTGGCCCAGAAGGAGATAGGCGACGAGGAACTGTGGGAGAACTATGCCTATTTCATCAAGCGCGTCATGCCCGTCGCCGAATCGGCAGGCGTCAAACTGGCTCTCCACCCCGACGATCCGCCCCTCAGCCCCATCGCCGGCGCGGCCTGCATCTTTCGGAGCGTGGAGGCCTTTCAACGGGCCCTCGACCTGGCCCCCAGCCCCTGCAACGGCCTGGTGTTCTGCCAGGGCTGCTTCACCGAGATGCTGGGCCAAGGCGTCTTTGACGCCATACGCCACTTTGGCAATCAGGACAAGGTGTTCTATGTCCATTTCCGCAATGTGGTGGGCAGCGGGGAGAGATTCCGCGAGGCCTTTGTCGATAACGGGGACATCAACTTTTGGCAGGCTATACAAGTGTGGAAGGAGGTAGGTTTTGACGGCCCCATGATCCCCGACCACCTCCCCCACATGGTGGGCGATTCGTCCTATGCCCACCGCGCCCGCGCTCACGCCATCGGATATATGAAAGCGCTGATGACCGCCGCCGGCGTTATATAGTCTGACGTCCGGGGCCAAAAGAGCGCCACAGGAGCCTTATAGTCTGAGCCCAGGATGTTCAGCCCTGGGCTCAGACGGTCAGCGTATTCCGCTAACCTCCGCGTGTCCCACCACGTCCCGGTCATACGTGGGGACGATGGTGCGTCGCGGAGGCACGATCAAAAAGCGCTCCTCGTCCCATCGTCCCTCCAAAAGGTCCCTGAGGAGGATGAGGCTGCCCGCCAGGCGCTGGAAATCCCAACCGCGCCCCTCGGCGATCTCCTGCACCTTATCCGTATAGTCCGGCAGATCGATCTCCTGGGTTTCTATATACGCGGCGCGGTCATAGTGCTGCTTCCAGGCCCCCATAACCTCCATGAGATAGTCGGCGTTGTCGCGGCCATATTTTTCCACATATTCCGCATAGACCTCGGCCATCTCCTCATCGTCGCTCCCAGCGCCCAAAGAAACGCGGTCGTCCCTCTTCCCACCCCGCTCCATATAGTCGGGGGTGTACCAGTATGTCCCGGGATGGGTGCGGAATTCCTCACCGTACCACTCTTTGGAGCCCAGGTAGAGGGTGATACAATCGTGGGCCCGCGGGAGGACCATCTTGGTATGGTCGCAGACGAGGTGGGCCGTGGCGTTGCTGCAAAGGCCATATCCCAGCAACACGGCATCGTACTCTTTCTCTTCGAGGGCATCGAGTTGTCCCTGCAGGTCGGCGCGAAGCACGTCCGGTTCGCTGTGCAGCCCCTTGTCCACAAGTTGTATGTCGATCACGTGGGGCGAAAAAGCCGCCACGTAATAGACCTGGCGAGCAAGCACCTCACAGGAGATGAGTAAAAGGCGCATCGTCCCTCCTCATCATCGGGCAACTCAACCCGCATACACGCTGGCCGCCGCCGCCAGCCCTTCATCCACGTGCTCGTTCTTGAGCACGTCCCCCAGCGCGGAGAGGAGGAGCATGACGTTAGACCGTTGCGAAGCATAGCCCATCAGGCCTACGCGCCAGGCGCGGCCCGCAAACTTGCCCAGACCCCCACCGATCTCGATGCCATATTCCTCGAGCAGTTGTCCCCTCACCGTCTGGTCGTCGGCGCCCTCGGGAATCATGACCGTGGTCAGGGAGGGCAGACGGATCTCGGGATCCTCGACGGCCAGCGGGAGCCCCATGGCCTCAAAGCCGGCGATGAGGGCCCGTTGGTTCCGCACGTGGCGGGCAAAACGCGCCTCCAATCCCTCATCTCGGACCTCCAAAAGCGCCTCGCGCAGGGCATAGATCATGTTGATCATCCCCGTCTGGTGATAAGCGCGCTCGGGTCCCCAATAGCGCCAGATCTGTCCGATATCCAGATAAAAACTCGGCACCGTCGTCTCGCGCGCCTCATAGGCCGCCACCGCCGCCGGCCCAAAGGTCATGGGCGAGAGGCTGGGGGGCGCTCCGAGGCACTTTTGTGTGCCGCTGTAGGCGATGTCGATGTTGCGCTCGTCCACCTTGACGGGCACGCCGCCCAGGGAGGTGACGCAATCGACCAGGAACAGGGCGCCAGCGTCGTGAGCCAGGGCGCTTATATCCTCCAGGGGCTGCAGAACCCCCGTGGAGGTCTCGGCATGCACGATGGCCACCACTTTGGGATCGACGGTTTCCAGCGCCTCCTTCACCTGCTCCGGCTGTATGGCCGTCCCCCACTCGGCGTCCACGCGGATGACCTCCGCGCCACAGCGGGTGGCGACCTCCACCATGCGCTCGCCAAAGATGCCCAGCACGCACACCAACACGGGGTCGCCGGGCTCCAGCACATTGATAAAGGCGGACTCCATGCCCGCCATGCCCGTGCCGGGGGCGCACACCGTCCACTCGTTCTCCGTCTCAAAGACATCTTGCATCAACTGTCGCGTTTCATCCATCAGTTCCACGTACTCGGGGTCCAGATAGCCCAGGAGGGGCGTGGCGCAGGCCCGCAGCACCCGGGGAGATATCTGGCTGGGGCCAGGCCCCAACAATAGACGGGGGGAGGGGTCCAACGTTGCAAAGGATTCAGTCATTAGTCACTCCTTGTCTTTTGTAAGAAAAATACCACTTTTTGCAGGGATCTGCCTCTTCACCCACAGAAAGGGAAGAATAGATTCGACAAAACCCCTTCAAGGATAGGTCAAAATGGCGTGAGGGGCAAGTGCCCCGTGGGGCGCGAGTGCGCATCCGATCATCCATTTGACAGGGGCATCGGGGAGCACATAATCAATCGCGGTATATTCAATTTGAGAAAGGATAGATTTTGACGATGGATCCCGCACGTATTGGCATTATCGGCGTCGGCTGGTGGGGAACCGTGGGGCATCTGGAGCCTTTGAGCAAGGACGACAGGGCGGACGTGGTGGCCGTCTTTAGCCGCACGGAGGAAAAGGCAAAGGATCGCGCCAAGCGCTACGGCGTACCGAAATATTACACCGATTATCGCGCGCTCATCGACGAATGCGATTTGGACGGCGTCATCATCGCCACCACACCCAACGTGCATTACGAACAGGCGCGCTATGCCTTGGAACACGGCCTGCACGTGCTCATGGAAAAGCCCTTTGTACTCCAGGCGAAGCATGCCGAGGAACTGGCGCGCCTGGCTGAGGAACGGGATCTGCTACTCTCTATCTGTCACCCCGTGCTCTTTCACCCCTGGATGCAGGAGGCGCGGGAGCGACTGCGAGAGAAGGTTCTGGGGGATATCCTCATG
The DNA here is from genome assembly GCA_046538105.1 of Anaerolineales bacterium. Lineage (GTDB taxonomy): Bacteria > Chloroflexota > Anaerolineae > UBA1429 > UBA1429 > JAWLEV01. The sequence continues at coordinate 33,692 of JBKHJO010000024.1, forward strand.
ATCTCTGCCCTGTTTTCGCAGCGTGTGTACGATCTCTACCGCGGCGACGTGTCCGCAGCCTTTGATGAGCGCGGAGGGAATGGTTATCCGCGACCCAACCGAACCTCGTACTCCGATCCCTCCATCGTTGGTGGCGGTGAGGGACACACCCAGGCCTCCCACCTGACGGGCAGCGTGCTCTGGCTTACAGAACTCAGGCCGGTGAGCGTCTACGCGCAGATGAACTTCCTGAACGTAGAGGTCGATGTCGTGGACGCCATCCTGGTGCGCTTTGACAATGGAACCTTGTGCACCATGACGGCCAACGGCCTCCTGCCCAGGGGCATCAGTTCCAATCACATCCAAATTCAAGGCGAAAAGGGGATATTCGCCATGGATTCCCTGAACGGCTCGGCTCTCTTGCACCTAGACGCAAAGGAGGGACCGCAGTCCTTTGAAAAACCCTCACATTTTGAGACGCGCCCGGGCCCCCCGCGCAACTTTGTGCGCGCCATACTGGGCGAGGAGGCCCTCCACGCGGACACGCGGGTGGCCGTTGACGAAGTCAGGATTCTGGACGCGGCCTACAGATCGGCGGAGAGCGGAGAGGCCGTCCGACTCTGAACTCTTATAAAGGAAGGAGATAACAATGCAGATCGAGTTCCTGGGAGCGGCACGCAGCGTGACCGGCTCCATGCACCTGCTCCACGTAAATAATAGCCGCATCCTCCTGGAATGTGGTATCTTTCATGGCCACCGCCAGGAGGCCTTTGAACGCAACCGCAACCTGCCCTTTGACGCCCGCCAGATCGATGCTCTTGTCCTTTCACACGCCCACATCGATCACAGCGGCAACATCCCCAACCTGGTCAAATCGGGGTTTGAGGGCAATATCTATACCACATCGGCCAGCCGGGACCTCTGCAGCATCATGCTGCGGGATTCGGGCTATATCATGGAACAGGATGTGGCCTATCTCAACAGAAAACGCCGGCGACGGAACGAGCCGCCCCTGGAGCCGATATACACCGTTCAGGACGCCATGGACAGTCTCAAGTACTTTGTGAGCATCAGTTACGAGCGTCCTATCTTTATCGCCCCCGGCGTTCAACTCACATTTTACGACGCGGGCCACATCCTGGGTTCCGCCGTGTGCGCCCTGGATATCTCTGAGGACGGGCGCGACTACCGCTTCCTCTTTACGGGGGACGTGGGACGCAAGGATCTACCCATCCTTCGCGACCCACAGATGGTGCCCGACGTGGACTATCTCATGATCGAGAGCACGTACGGCACGCGCCTGCACGGGACGCTGGAGGAGGCGGACGAATTTCTGGCGCATACAGTACGCGAGACATCCCGGCGCGGCGGTAAGATCATCATTCCCGCCTTTTCCGTGGGGCGCACCCAGGAGATCGTCTACGCCCTTCACCGCCTCAGCCGCGCCAAAAAGATCCCCGACATCCCCATCTTTGTGGATTCGCCCCTGGCCATCAACGCCACAGAGATATTTCGCCTGCATCCCGAGTATTATGACGCGGAAACCCACGCGTTCATGCACAAGTACCGGGATCCCTTTGGCTTCGATCAACTGCACTATACGCGGCGTGCGTCGCAGAGCAAGGCGCTCAACACACGACACGAGCCCATGGTCATCATCAGCGCCTCGGGGATGTGCGAGGCGGGGCGCATCCTCCATCACCTGAAGAACAATATCCAGGATAGCCACAATACCGTGCTCTTTGTCGGGTTTCAGGCCGAGCACACCCTGGGCAGACGCATCCTGGAGGGGCAAAAACGGGCGCGCATCTTTGACCAAGAATACGACGTGCGAGCCCAGGTGGAGAGCATCACCGGCTACAGCGCCCACGCCGACCGCGCCGAGTTGTTGAACTATGTATGGGGACTCGACCCCTACGGGCTGCAAGAGGCATTCGTGATACACGGAGAAGAGGATACCGCCCTGGCCTTTGCCGACGCCCTGCAAGAGATCGGGGTGCGCAAAACAAAAGTGCCCGTACGGGGCGAAAAGGCGACTATCTGACGAATATCCTGTTCCTAGTAGGGATGAGGATCGGGGGACAAGACCTCCCCCTGTCTCGCCGCATCCAGCGGGTAGCCTATCACGTAGCGCCAGGGCTCCCTCGATTCCTGAGCCACCAGCCACAGCGCCGATACAAGAAAGGTGATCTCGGGGATGCGCTTCGCCACGATGCGGAAGAACTGTGCCAGTTCCCGATCCGTCAAGGCCAGGCCGAGGGTGATGTGGGGCAGATACGGCCCCCTGCTTTCCTCCGGAAAATCGATATCGGCCAAGGCTACATGTTCGCGCGTCGCCTCCAAGAGTTCCTCATGCAGAGAGACGAGCCGATGGGGATCGGCAGGGTGGAGATAGATCACATTATCGTCCTTTTTCTCAAAAGCGCCCAGGCCCGCAACGGAGACGAGAAAAGGTTGCCAGCGGCGGCATACCCCCTCAACAGCACGCGAAAGGGCCGTGTGATCCCGCTCCTTGGGCAGGTAAAAGGGCCCCAACAATGTGATGTGGTATCCCATGGTGGGTTTGGTAGTACCCAGGGGAATCAGAAAATCATCCTCGATGGCCACCTCTATGGTTCGGGGCACCCGTACCACCAGGAGGTAGCGTGCCCTATCGGACAAATATTCCACAGATCACCTCGTACCACTCCCTGCAGATCATCTTGACTGTAAAGGGATCACCTGTATCCATCCACGCGGATACCGTCTACGATACCCAAAAAGGGGCGTGTCCTTTCCTCGCCCAACGTCGCAGTACGCGCAGGGCAGCATTGGCCCGCCTCTGAAGATCCGCCGAGGGCTGGAGATCCTCGAACTCCTCCTTATCGAGGACCATCTGTCGGCCGTCGGGCAGCACCAGCAGATCGAGGACCGCATCTCGCCAGGCTATCTGTCCCGCGCTGATCTCGACGTCCGTCGTGACGTTGCAATACCATCCCTTGAGAACACCCGCGCTACTGTACATCTGCATGATGTTAAAATCCCCGTGGGTATAGTAGAATTCTACAAATATATCGCCCTGCCTTATACAAAAGAAATCCAGATCATGGGGCGTGGGATCCTCCCACACGGCGCGCACGGCCACGACACGGGAATCGGCATATAACACCCACCCGGGATAGCTGATCACGGCGCGGCCCTCGTGATCCAACTTGGTGACGGTAATCTCATGTGACGGATTCATCTCTATCCGCATGTGCAACATCTCAACGTTAGAGACAATCCTCATCCTCCGCCTCGGGCAAGGGACAGGCATTGGAGACGGTCATGGTCATCACGGCCAATCCCGACTTTGTGACGCGCACAAAGGCCTCCCTCAAGGCGGCAAAGACCTCTCCCTCGTCTCCCCAGACCACCGTGCTCATGCTGCCCATACGATAGGGTAATCCCCGCTCGGACAGCACATCCCACACCTCATGAACGGGCGAACTGTAATCCTCCTGTCCCAAAGGATAAAGGCTGATCTGAACACTGATTTCGTTCATTTATCTATCCTCCCCACCAACAGGGCTCCACGCCCTTTGCAAAAGATCTGACCGAGCCTTTCCAACAGAGGAGCCACGCGCATCCCGCGCCCCGAGGGTCCAAAGAAGACGGCGCTGTTCCAGCGTACGGGACCATAGGCGCCCAACAGATCGAGGGATTCCCTTGGCGTATAAAAACGCGCGCATTGAAAGGGGCCCTCCTCTTGTTGTCGATACATGGCCGCCCACGGGCTCCGGGCGTTGAGCACGCCTACGACCACCCTTCCCCCAGGAGCGGTGACACGGTACATCTCGGCCACGGCGAGGGCAGGGTCGCGCACGAATTCCAGCATCGTGACAGACAATACGAGATCGAAAAGATCATCGGCAAAGGGCAACGATGCGGCCTGGCAGTGCCGCCAATCGAGGGATGGGTCCTTTCCCCGGGCCACTTTTAGCATGGATTCAGAACTATCACAGCCGGTGACCTCCAGTCCACGCGCAGCCAGGTCGAGGGCGAAATGCCCCGTGCCCGTGCCCACGTCAAGGGCACGCTCGCCCGCTCGGGGATGCGCCAGCCGATGGATGAGGGCCTTCTCGTAACGATCTGCCAGGCTTCCCAACGGCGTCTTGTACCACCGATCATAGCGCGCCGCCATCTCCTCATCCCGAAAGGGATTGGGATGCGTGCTGCTCATCATACGTCTCCTTTTTTCGTCCCGGCACCGCCGAGATCATGCGTCTCTTCTGACTATAATCCGGGAGACAAGGCAAGGCAAAATGAGATATTAAAGT
>JBKHJO010000075.1:0-9547 GCA_046538105.1 Anaerolineales bacterium
TTCGCGAGGGCGGTCGCACGGTGGGGGCAGGCGTCCTGACAGAGATATTGGAATAGGATCGTTTTTAACCATACAAGGATTATAATAGATGGCCAGAAGGGCAAATCGTATCGTTATCACCCTAGCCTGTAGCGAGTGCAATGAACGTAACTATACAACGGAGAAAAATCGGTTTAACGATTCTGAGCGAATTAGGTTGAAAAAATACTGTCCACGTTGTAAGAAACATACCGAGCACGTCGAGCAGCGCTAGTTTATCATAGGCGAGTAGCTCAACTGGGAGAGCAACGGTCTCCAAAACCGTAGGTTGCGGGTTCGATCCCTGCCTCGCCTGTTTTTCGCCCCACAGGCACCACACCAAGCGTGGAGCGTTTGCTTCCCCAAGTATCACCTGGTCTGTGGTGTCTTTGATTAAGTGCGCGCAGGAGAGTAAATTCGTGTCCAAAAAAGGGTCCGCTTCCAGAAAAAGATGGGGAAGTCGCATCGTTCGTTATCTAAAAGAGGTAAGAGCCGAGGTTAGAAAGGTCGTTTGGCCCTCTCGGCCCGTAGCGATCAATCTCACGGTGATCGTCTTGGCCGTGACGGTATTCATGAGCGTTCTGCTGGGGTTGGTCGATTGGATTTTCACCAAGCTCTTTGCTTTCATAGTGACGTAAGATTTGAGGAAAAGATATGGATTCAGTTGAGTCCAAGGCTTTGGAAGATCTTTCGGCGGAAATAGCCGAAGAGGAAAAAGAGGATCAGCCCGTCGATGCTTCCGCAGATGGGATGGTGGAGGCCCCTGCAGATGATGAGCAGTCTGCTGAGGATGAGGAATCCCCTGTTGAGGTGGAAGAGCAGGAGGAGGCCCTGCCAGAAGAGGAAGAGATAGATGATGGCCGCGCCTGGTACTTTGTCCATACCTATGCGGGATATGAGCAAAAGGTGCAAAAATATCTGGAGCAGCGTATTGAGACTATGGGCATGCAGGACAAGATCTTTCGCGTGATCGTGCCCACAGAGGAAGAGGTGGAGATCCGCGACGGCGAGCGAAAGACCAAGCGGAAGCGGCTCTTTCCCGGCTATGTGATGGTACAGATGATCATGGACGAAGAGTCCTGGTATGTGGTGCGAAATACCCCCAGCGTGACGGGATTTGTGGGGACGGAAACAGAGGCTATGCCGGTCAGCCAGGAGGAAGTGGACAGGATCCTGGAGCGCATGGAGGAGGAGGAACCGCGCATCAAGGTCAACTTTCGCGTGGGAGAGACGGTGCGCGTCACGGAGGGGCCATTTGCCGATTTCATGGCCGTGGTGGAAGAGATCTATCCCGAACGTGGCAAGGTGCGTCTTCTGGTTTCTTTCTTTGGACGCGAGACGCCCGTAGAGATGGACTTTATGCAGGTTGAGAAGGTATAAGTCGCTGGTCTTATGTGGCGTTTGAGACTGGTATATGGTGAGAAGAGGTAAAGATGGCAAAGAAAGTTATGACGACAATCAAGCTGGAGATTGAGGCCGGGAAGGCGAATCCCGCACCCCCTGTTGGGCCGGCCTTGGGTCAGCATGGTGTGAATATTATGCAGTTTTGCAAAGAGTATAATGCGCGGACCACGGACCAGGCGGGCATGATTATCCCTGTAGAGATCGAGATCTACCAGGACCGCTCGTTTTCCTTTGTTACAAAGACACCACCGGCCACGGGATTGTTGTTGGATGCTGCTGGTGTTGAACAGGGATCTGCGCGCCCCAACACCAGCAAGGTGGGCACGGTGACGCGCGAGGACATTCGCGAGATCGCGGAGATCAAGATGCGCGACCTGAATGCCGTGGATATCGAAGGGGCCATGCGCATGATCGAGGGATCGGCCAGGAGCATGGGCATCACGGTGGAAAAAGAGGAATAGTTATTCATTAACGATCGATGACTTGTGGGAGGAGGGACCATAGGGTAGCCCTTCGCTTGTACCACATGGAGGTAATATGGCAAAATATGGTAAGAGATATGCCGAGAGTATATCGCAGGTTGATCGCCGAAAAGAGTATGCGCCGCGTGAGGCGTTTGAACTGATCAAGGAGTTACCCTCGGCGAACTTTGATGAGACAGTAGAGGTCCATATGCGACTGGGGGTGGATCCCAGGCATGCGGATCAGCAGGTTCGTGAGACTGTGACCCTGCCCGAGGGGACAGGGACCACCGTGCGCATCATGGCATTTGTGGAGGGCGAGGCAGCCCGCGAAGCCGAAGAGGCGGGCGCCGACTATGTCGGCGTGGACGAGTACGTGGAGAGGATAGAGGACGGGTGGGTGGATTTTGATGTGGCCATCGCTGTTCCCCAGGCCATGGGCAAGATAGGTCGCTTGGGACGCATCCTGGGGCCACGTGGGCTTATGCCCAGTCCGCGGTCGGGGACCATGGTGCAGCCCGATGACGTCGCTGAGACCATCGAGGCGCTGCGCAAGGGCCGTGTGGAGTTTCGGGTAGATCGCACGGGCAACCTGCACATTCCTATCGGTAAGGTCAGCTTCACAGTGGACGAACTGATGAACAATTTCGTCGCCGTGATGGAAACGGTGTGGCGAGCCAGACCGCCAGCCGTGAGCGGTGGCACTTATGTTCGTCGCCTGACTTTTGCCACGACCATGGGGCCTGGTATACACGTGGATGTTTCCGCTGCGAGAGATCTGGTCTGATATAATAGAATAGAGCCGCAGACAGCGGGTGTGCTCCCCTGGGGAGCGCTTAATATCCCCGCCGAGGCGAAGATAAGGATGAAAGGGCCTTTTGCATATGCCCAAAAAGTCTTCGCGCCGGTGGGTGCGAAGACTTTTTTGATGTAAGGAGGTAAAGTACCTTGGCACTTACACGAGAAGAAAAAGAATTACGCGTAAAGGAGTATGGTGAAAGGTTGGCCGATGCCCAGATCGCTATCTGGGCTCGCAACAGGGGCTTGACGGTGGCTCAACTTTCCGATCTGCGAAATGCATTGCGTTCGGCTGAGGCCCAGGCCATGGTGGTCAAGAACTCGCTCATGTATGTTGCTCTCAGGGACGCCGGTCTCCCCGTGGACGAGGAGATGATGGGAGGTCCCTCTCTGGTGACCTTTTTGGGGGAGGATATCGCGGCGGCCGCCAAGGCGCTCACGGACTTTGCGGAGGACAACGACGATGTGATGGAGGTTCGCGGCGCCTTGATAGGCGGTGAGGTGGCGGGGCCGGACCAGATCGAGGCGCTGACCGAGTTGCCCTCGCGCGAGGTGCTGCTGAGTCAGGTGGTGGGGGGCGTGCAGGCGCCCATAGGTGGCCTGGTCAACACCCTCTCCGGCGTGCTGCGCGGGTTCGTGAACGTGCTGCAGGCGCGTTCGGAACAACTGGAAGAGGCCGCCTAGGCGGCTGGACGTAATAATCTGTAGCAAGTTAGGGAAGCAAGCATCTGATTTTGGGAGGAACAGGAAAGTGACAAACGAAGAACTTGTTGAGACGATTGAGAACATGACCGTTCTCGAACTGGCGGATCTCGTAAAGACCCTGGAGGAAAAGTTTGGGGTCAGCGCCTCTGCGCCGGTGGCTGTGGCGGCTGCGGGAGCAGCGGCTGCGGAGACCGAAGAGGAAGAGGAAGAAGAGCAGGTGGTCTTTGACGTCATGCTCACCGACGTGGGCGATCAAAAGATCCAGGTCATCAAGGCTGTTCGTGAGTTGACGCCGCTGGGACTGCGTGAGGCCAAAGAAGTGGTCGACGAGGCTCCCTCTGCCATTCTGGAGCAGGTCTCCAGAGAGGAAGCGGACGCGGCCAAAGAGCGCCTGGAAGAAGCGGGCGCCACAGTGGAACTGCAGTAATCTCCTTTCTTTGTCGTTTGGGGGCAATCGTTGCGGCGATTGCCCCTACGGCATTTCCCCTCACCGCCGTTGTGAACGGACGGGCGTAGAACGGTAATTCGCAGAGCATATCGAATATAGCAAGAATACCACTCTGACTCTACTCCAATGATATTTGCGATGAGGGCGATCCATTGCCCTGATCTTAGAATGTCCTCAGACATGTTGATGGTTGTGTGGTAGATTGCCCATCCCTTGACGTGCTTTTATTCCTGCGCTATCCTCTGAGCAAGCGCAGGCGAGAGATGGATGGTGGGAGGAGGTGTCTTCATGGCCCGATCACCCCACGATTTGCAGGCACAGGTGCGAGGGCTGCTGGCCTTTGTGCATACCCCCTTTACCGGGGTGAATGGCGTCGATCTGCCCCGCTTCTGTGAGCACCTGCGTTATCTCCGCGACGATTTTTCCGCCAGTCCCTCCAGTTACTTTGTCTGCTGTGGCACGGGCGAGTTCTGGTCTCTCGATCTGCAAGAGTATGAGGCTCTGGTCGGGGCCGCGGCAAAAGTGGTGGGGCGCGAGGCCCCCGTCATCGCTGGCGTGGGTTATGGTACCCGGCTGGCCCTGGAATATGTGCGCGCTGCCCAGGCCCAGGGCGCGGACGGGCTCCTCATCTTTCCCCCCTACCTGGCCGGCGGTCCCCAGGAGGGTTTGTTCCAGCACTATGGCGCCCTGGCGGCGGCCACGGATCTGGGCGTCTTTGTCTACAACAGGGATAATGCCGTCTTTACGCCTCAAACGGTGGCTCGTCTGGTGGAGGCGCATTCCAACGTGGTGGGCCTCAAGGACGGATATGGCGATCTGGAGCGCCTGGCCGGGATACGCGACCTGTTGGGAGACGATTTTCTGCTGATGAACGGCATGCCCTCGGCCGAGATGTACGCCAAGAGATACACCGAGGCGGGCATTCGCCCCTATTCCCCCGGCGGCATCGAGTTCGTGCCCGAACTGGCCTGGCGCTTTGACCGCGCCCTGGCCCGGGGCGACGAGGGGGAGATCGAGCGCCTCATCGATGGCTTCTATCGCCCCTATACCCAGTTGCGGGCGCGGGTGGCGGGCTATGGGGTAGCCCTGGTCAAGGCCGGGCTCGCGCTGCGGGGCAGGCCCTCAGGTGGGGTGCGCCCACCGCTGGTGGATCCCTCGCGGGAGCATCGAGTGATATTGGCGGAATTGATCGAGAAGGCGCTGGCGTTGGCCACATAGCATGTGTTGGGGGGAGGTCATCATGTTGGATGTGTGGAGGACGGCGGGCACACGGAGGCCCGCCCGGGACGGCATCTGCTGCGGAGTTGAGTTCGTCGTTAGTGCGGAGAGGGATCGTGGTTAAGAACCCTCTCCCATCTCCTCCAGAATGTCCTCCGTCAGCATCACGTAGGCAAAGCCAAAGGCCAGGTTCAGCAGGCTGGACAGGTGCATCCTTTCCGTGACGGTGCCCGTGGCGTCGGCGGGGAAAAAGACCCGATAGTCTCTGTAGTATGCGTCCCGGGCCGTGGATTCGCAGCATAAATTGGTCATGACCCCCGAGATCACCATGTCCTCGATCTCCAGACAGCGCAGGACCGTCTGCAGGTCAGTATCGTAGAAGGCAGAATAGCGATGCTTGTCTATGACCTTTTCCCGGGGCAGGGGGGCGATCTCCTCGTGAATCTCGCTCTCTGGCGTGCCCGCGATGCACATGCCCTCCCACCACCAGCCCATGATGCCCGCGTCGATACCTTGGGGATGGTGCACGTGACGGGTGTATATGATGGGGCGCTCGACCCGACGAAAGGCTTCGATCAGGCGTTTCACGTTGGGGATGATGGGCGGCCCACCGCACGTATAGGTGGGCGATTCCGGGTCCAGAAAGAATTTCTGCATATCCACCACCAGGAGCGCCGCCCGCTCCCGGTTCAGTACCATCTCGTGGGTGTTGAGGGGAGCGACCTCTTTTATCCAGCCCTGAGCCTTTTTCTCCAGGCTATTCGCGTGCACATAGGGTTCCATGCGTACTTGCTCCTTGTCAGTTTCGACTTCTCAGTGGAAAGTTAGAGGCTACGCCTCCAGGTTGACACAACGTTCCGACCTGCTGCCCTCTTCTCGTCTGCCAAACGCACTGGCGTCAACGCCGGTGCTACGATGAAAGCGCTGGCGCTTTCCTTCAGCGTCCCATCAATGGGACTTGCGCACTGGTATGAATCATTAGACTGAATCCCGATACGCCAAGCCCTCGGAAGCCTGCTTGCAGCAGGCGCAAGGGGCACCGTAGGTGACCCATGTAGCGCTGCGGCTTTAGCCCTGCGCGTAGGGCGGATTGTCAGTCCACCCTACATGACGGTGACGGCATCTTTGATGTCGCTGCTCGTTTCGAATCAAGCGTGCCAATTCTCAACCGTGATACCGTCTATGAAGGCAAAGTGGTGATCATCTGTAAGGAGTGTCAGATTGTTTAGCCGTGCTACGGCCGCGATCTGAGCGTCCATCGGGGGGATAGGGCGACCCTTGGCTTTTTGCTCGGCCTGAATGCGCCCAAATTCCTGGGCTGCCAAGGCGTCAAAGGCCCAAAGTGTAAATGTGCCGACCAGCGCCTGCAGACGGTGCAGGTTCTCAGTGGCGCGCTGGCTGGCGTATACGGCATAGTATAGTTCTCCTAGGACTGTCACCGAGATTCCAAACGTGGAATCGACGGTCCGAGCCTGGCGTAGACGCGCAATGATGGTCTCCCGTTGCTCCAGCAGCCAACTGGCATGATTTGTGTCCAGGAGATAGTCAGTCATCGGTCTCTATCTCCATTTCGCGCATCGCCTGAATCTCGCTCAACCGCCTATCTAGTTCGCCTGGCTCAAAGTCCAAGGGCCCCACATCCTCCAAGGCCCGCAATATGGCCTCAGGGGATCCGCGTCGTGGCGTGTCGCCCACGCACTTTTGGCGCAGATACTCGGCAAAGTCCGCCACCTCACGTATCTTGTCAGGAGGTAATCCTCGTAGTGCTTCTTCTAAACGGTTTTCAAAAGATTGCTCCATCTTTGATTCCTTTCCAGGCGCTTTTCTCTCCAACGCCAGGGCAGACACGCTGGAGCTTGCTGGGTATCGCCCTCACGATATCCTCATACCAAGATCATGATACTCCAACAAACGCAAGGCGACAAAGCATATACTTAGGGAGTCTTTGCCATCTGCTTAATGTGCAAGCACGCGTCTAACCCACATCGACTTGATGAGCCCATTCCTCAATACGAAGTGCGGTAACATCATTCCCGATCCATTTCAACAACAGTTGTCTTGAGTTTTTGCACCCCTTCCTGGATATGCGGAATACCCTTAAGAACTGGATCTTCTTCTGATCGCTCAATGATTCTCAATAGCTCCTCCTGATCCAATGGGGCTGGTTCTCTTGACACTCTCTTAATATGCCAGAAACCATTATCACCCTGCACTTCACGCTCGACAAGCACTGGATAGTCGATCCGGATGGTCTGGCTGGGAACTACGAAGCCTTCCGGCCATAAGGTGTTCGTATTATACGTGCAGGAATAGAGATCTGTATTTTTCAGTGTAGCCCCACGAAGGTCACAGTCAAGTAGAACTGATTCATTCAGTTTCGCAAATGAAAGATCCGCCCCTACGAGAGAGCTACGTGATAGATTTACCCGTCTCATATCAGCGTCAATAAGCCGTGATCCACGAAAGCTTGTTTTAGAGAGATCAGCTCCTCGAAAGTCGCAAGTGGTCAAGTTGCATTCCTCAAACGAGGACCAGGTGGTCTCAGCATTCCGGAAATCCGCCATCGCAAGGTCAACGTTTATGAAATCCGTGCCGATTCTCGCTTTCTGGAGATCACAGCTCATGAACCATGCTTCTTCAGTCATAGTTCCGTATAGTTGAGCCCCCCGGAGGTTTGCATACATCAAATCGGCTGCTGTGAGATCCGCATAGTTCAGATTGGCCTCCCGCAAATCGGAGAAAGCCAAGTCTGCGTTGCTGAGATCACAATGGCTGAGATCAGCTCCCAATCCATCCTCATTAGAAGCCCCGAGATCCACATCGCTAAGATCTGCTCCTTCCAGATCGGCTCCACGGAAGCTGTCACGCCGTCCAGTGGCTGACCACTCAAGGGCTTTATGGATTGTCTCCTTGCGTAGAGCTGCCTTTACTCTTCTGACCTCGTAGTGATAGGAAACATAACCCTGTAACCACGCACCAATAATGGCACCAAGGATACCGCTGATAGCCGCTATGACAGCTCTGCTGTCGATCTCCCCTTGGAGACCTGAGAATCGTCTTTCTCGCTGACTAGAATCAGTAGAAGCGTCGGCTGTGTGCGATTCTGACGGCTCAACCTTACTCTCTTGGTCAGTATCTTGACTCTGTGACTCCGTCATATATGGCTCCCAAACTGTGCTATCATCTCAAGGTCAGTAGAATTGTCTGTAAGTATAACATATCAAGTAGCATAATGACAAGCCGTCTTACAAGTGGACTATATTCCCTTTGTTTCCAGAAGTGAAGCCCTGCGCCGCGGATTGAAAGCCACGTCTGTCACAACAAGCCTGTTTCCAACAGGCTGTGCGCAGCCATGGCCCCCCGCTAACCTGCCTTTAGCAGGTTTCGAAGCCAGCGAAGCTGGGGCTGTGTCCCACAGATCCGATGCCCAAAAAAGATCGTCATTCATCCGGGTGTAATTCAATGAGTCTATCTAATTCCTCTGGATCTTTGAGGAAAATTTTGACTAGATCACCGTCATTTAAGCCAAAATTGCTGTTGCCCAGATCTTTTCTGATCGAGCGCAAGACCTCGTCCATCAGTAAAAGAGCTCGATTCTCGGCATCGGGAAGGTTTGCCTCGGATCGGAATCTGAGCCATGTCTCAATCATGGAGGGAGAGCCCCAGACAATAAGACCTCGATTGAACTCAAAAAAGAGATCTTGTACATCTTTGGAGAGATTTTCAGGGTCAATTTCTGTGTCTTCATCGTCGAGCGACGGCTGGATGAATCTCTGCAGAATATCCATGAATGTTCTGTAGAGTTCAATCTTTTTGGGACGGTGTGCCTCCGCAATTTCGCGCGACTTGGATTCTCGCTGTGTATACCAGTACCCAAAGACCCCTGTCAATGAAGCGACAAGGGCAGCCACCACCGTTTCATCGAGGGCGGCTGTTCGGCGAAGCAACGCGGAAAGTAATAGAAAAATACCATAGCCCACGGCGACGACCAGGGCGATGCCGGCTAGAATAAGAATGCCTTTACCTATCTTGCGGAGTATGCGCATCTCTCAAATCTCCTTTGTAAAAGTTACAAGACCCCATAATAGGGAAGCGGGTGTCGACCACACTGGCGTCAACGCCAGTGCTACGTAGTTGCGTCCCATCAATGGGACTTGCGCACTGGTATGAATCATTAGACTGAATCCCGATACGCCAAGCCCTCGGAAGCCTGCTTGCAGCAGGCGCAAGGGGCACCGTAGGTGATCCGTGTAGCGCTGCGGCTTTAGCCCTGCGCGTAGGGTACCATGGTCGGAATGGTTGGAGGCTGGGCCACCGAAGGTGGCCCAGGGGCGGAACGGCTTTCCGCCCCACTCGCCTTTGCCCCACCGTGAACAGGTGGGGCTGGTTGAGCAATATGCGATCGCTTACTCTATCGGCCAGCCGCCGTGGACGGCGATGGTGGCGTCGATCCGTTCCATCAGGCCCATGGTCTCCTGCAGGGCAACGACGATGC
>JBKHJO010000076.1:0-9289 GCA_046538105.1 Anaerolineales bacterium
GAAAGCGGTTACTATGAGCGCATCTGTGCGGAGCGGGAGCCGGCCGAGGACGAGGAAAGTGGATATCCGGGGGCCTGATGATGAGTAATGCGAGAAGCGTATTGCAGGAACTGATCTCCATGTCGCGAGAACTGGGGCGTCCCGAGCGGGACCTGGTGATCCTGGGCGAGGGCAACACCTCGGCCGTGTGCGACGATGACACCTTTTGGGTCAAGGCCAGCGGCACCAGGCTTCAACATCCCGACGAGGACACCTTTGTGTGCCTGGGATTGGCGCCCGTGTGCGCCCTTGCCGACCGCGAGGGGATATCGGACGAGGCTTTCAAGGCCGCCCTCGATGCCGCCAAGGTGGATGCCTCTGTAAAAAAGCGTCCCTCCACCGAGACCGTGCTGCACGCCCTGGCCCTCAGTGAGGCGGGCGCCAAATTCGTGGGGCACACCCATCCCGTGGCCGTGAACGCCATCATGTGCTCGAACAGGGCCGAGGAGGCCCTCTCCGGCCAGTTGTTTCCCGACGAGATCGTGGTCTGTGGCCCCGCACCGGCCTATGTCCCCTATACGGATCCGGGGTTGCCCCTGGCGCGGGCGGTGCGCGACGCCACTCACCGCTATGTCGAGGAATGGAATATGCCGCCCAAGGTGATCGCGCTGCAGAACCACGGCCTGATCGCCCTGGGTTCCTCCCCCACAGAGGTGGACAGCATCACCGCCATGTTCGTCAAGACCTGTCGCATACTGCTGGGCACCCATGCCCTGGGCGGTCCCCATTTTCTGAGCCGCGAGAATGTGGACAGGATCTTTACCCGTCCAGACGAAGCCTACAGACGCAGGGAACTGAGGCTCGACGAGGAATAGATGAGCGCAGCATTCAGGATAGCCGTCGGGCATCACCTGGGCAGAGTATAAGCAGGGAGAAAGGGAGAATGGAGAGAGAGGAGATATCCTACGCAGCGCCCAAGATGGAATCCTATCGTCGGGCTGATGCGCAACTGCCCGACAACGTGGAATATGCTACGCATATCCCATCGGACAGTCGCTCCGCGATCCTCCACCATTGGCTCTGGCCCCTCTATGGGGCGGGGCTGGAGAACCTGGGGCAGGATGGCCAGCCCATTCGCGTTCCTCTCCCTTCCTGCGATGAGGAGCATCTCCTGGTGCGCCACGACGCCGTGGGCCTCTGTTTCTCCGACACCAAGGTGATCAAGGCAGGGGAGGATCATCCCCGCCTCGGGGGCCGCGATATGAAGGAGGATCCCGTGGTGCTGGGCCATGAAGTCATCCTCACAGTCATGGAGGTTGGCGAAAAATATGCCGATCAGTTCGAGGTGGGGGACCGTTTCATCGTCCAGGCAGACGTCTATTATCAGGGCGAGGGATTGGCCTATGGCTATGCCCTGCAGGGTGGACTCTCCCAGTACAATCTCATCGGCAAGGAGATCATCGAGGGGGACGACGGCTGCTATCTCATCCCCGTGGCACCCGAGACGGGTTACGCCCAGGCCGCCCTGACGGAACCCTGGGCCTGTGTGCTGGCCTCCTATAATATGGAATATCGCACGGCCTGGAAAGAGGGCGGCTCCGTGCTGGTCGTCGCCGGCCCCAGAGCCCGGGACGACTATACATTGGGTGAGGTATACGCGGAGGACGCACCGCCCATCCGTGTGGTCACGATGGGTGTGGGTGGAGATCTCGGAGCACAGTTGGAGGCCCGCGCAGGGACCGATGGATTCGACCTCTCGGACATCGGCGGACTGTCCGATCTGGACGAGGATGAACGATACAACGATATCGTGCTGTTGGGTGCCGATGCCGACCTATACGAGGCGATGGAGCCCCGGTTGGCGAACGGGGGCTTGATCAACCTGGTGGGCGCCCAGGCCCTGACGGAACCCGCCCACATCGACGTCGGCCGCCTGCATTATGACGGGATCAACATGGTGGGCACCACGGAGACAGTGGTGGCCTCCAGCTATGAGCCGATCCGCGTCGACCTAACGCCCCGTGGCAACTGCATGTTCATCGGCGCGGCGGGCCCCATGGGACAGATGCACTTTCAGCGGGCACTGCAGATGGAAGAGAGCCCGCGCCTCATGGTGGCCACCGATCTACTAAAGAGACGCCTGGAGATGCTGAAAAGAAAATTCGCCAAACCGATCGAGAGTAGCGAGACTTGCATCTTCATAAGGCTGGCAGAGGAATTCACAATTGATGTCATGAAAGAGAATGATATTACAGGTTTTGACGACATTATCGTGCTGGCACCCAGTGCGGAGGTCATGGCCAACGCGACCACGATGGTAACGTCAGGCGGCATGATAAACCTGTTTGCCGGGCTCCCGCGGGGCACGCTGGCCGAGGTGGATCTGGCCGACCTGGTGGAAAAAGGATGGCGCTTTACCGGATCCAGCGGATCGTCCATCGACGACCTGCGCGCCATGCTCGACGAGGCGGAGAGCGGCCGGCTGGACCCCAATCTCTCTGTGGTGGCCGTGGCGGGATTGGACCATGCCAGGAAAGGGCTGAAAGGTCTCATGCATCAGGAATTCCCGGGCAGGGTCGTTGTCTATCCCCAGATCCTCCATTTCCCCCTGACCTACCTGGAAGAACTGGAGACTGTGCTGCCCGGCGTATACGAGAGGCTGGGACCCAACCATTCCTGGACTGTGGAGGCGGAAGCAGCGTTCCTGGAAAAGTTGTTGCCATGAAGGACTGTCGACATCTGGCGGGCAGGATGCCCATGGCCGAGAGCCTGGAGGACGAGGCCATTCCCGACGTCCAATCGATCATAGACGGCGTACACAAAGTGCTTTACCACGCATGATATCTTAGCCAAAGGATGAGGTAACGAATATGCATGAGGTCATTTTGCCCAAGTTGGGGCAAACCATGGAAGAAGGAACGATTGTAGAGTGGCTCAAAGAGGAGGGCGACCCCGTCAGCGAGGGCGACGTGCTTTTCCAGGTAGAGTCGGACAAGGCCGTCCTGGAGGTAGAGGCCAGGACCGACGGCGTGTTGCGCAAGATACTCGTGGGAGAGGGTACCACAGTCCCCGTCCTCACTCCCGTGGGCATCATCGCGGACCCCGACGAGGACATCGGCGGGGGACTGGAGGGAAAAGGGGAGGCGCCTCCAGCAGAGGAGGCACCTGAAGAACCGGAAGCGCCTGCGGACGAGAAAGCACCAACCGCCACAGGGGAAGGGGCAGCCCCCAAAACGGCATCGGAGGCGCCGTCCGGAGAGGGACCTCTCTTTGCCTCGCCCAGCGCGCGCAGGGCTGCCAACGAGCACGACGTGGACCTGAACCTCCTGGAGGGCTCTGGTCCCAACGGACGCATCATCAAGCAGGATGTGCTCGATTACCTGGAGCGGCAGCCCGCCGCCACACCCCTGGCACGCAAGATGGCACGAGAAAAGGGAATCCCTCTTGAGGAGGTTTCGCCAGTGGGCAGGCGCGTCCGCGCCAAAGAGGTAGGGGCTGAGGAGATGCGGCCCAAAGAGGCACGCCCCGAAATGGTGGGGCCCACCGCCGTGCCCTCCGAGGTGCCCATGCCCCCTATGGAAGGGGAGATCGAGCCCATCTCGGGCATGCGCACTATCATCGCCGAGCGCATGGCCGCCTCGGCCCACACCACGGCTCCTATCACCCTACAGAGCGTGGTGGATGCCACAGAGTTCGTCGCCCTACGGGAGAAACTCAAGGAGGCGCTGGCGGAGGAATTGGGCTTTTCCGTCGGCTACCACGATCTGCTGACGGCGATCGTGGCACGCTGCCTCAAAGAGTTCCCTTATATGAACGTGCGACTTGAGGAGGAGGGCATCCGTCATCTGGAGCGCATAAATATCGGCCTCGCCGTGGATACAGATCGGGGCCTCCTGGTCCCCGTCATCGATGACGCGGATCGGAAGAGCATCAAGGAACTGGCCCAGGAATCTCGAGACCTGATCGCGCGAGCCAGGGAGGGCAGATCGCTCCCCGACGAACTCACGGGGGGAACATTCACCATCACCAATATGGGCATGTTCGGTATCGACGCCTTTACGCCCATCATCAACATGCCCGAGTGCGCTATCCTGGGCGTGGGGCGCATTCGCCCCGAACCCACCGTGGTGGACGGGGAGATCGTCGTGCGCCAGCGCATGTGGCTCAGCCTCACCGTGGATCATCGCCTGGTGGACGGCGCCCCGGGAGGCCGCTTCCTGCAGGGTATCATGCGCTATATCGAATCGCCCTACCTGCTGCTGAGTTGAAATTCCAGCGGAACATGGTAACTGTTCTGAAAGAATCGGGATCAGACCTTGATATTCTCTTTCAATGCAGCCATCAAGTGCAACAAGAAAGGTGTTGAATCGGGGATAAAGGAGGGACAAGATGGTCGAATTGTACGGGCAATCCTGGACGCGGGAAGAGCTGCTGCGTCACGTGGGGCGAATCTCTCAGGTGGGTGGTGTGCTCCTCGGCCAGATGCAGGACGGCAAGGCCCAGGGGGTGCGCACGGCCCAGTTTGAGACGGGCACGGGATTCTCCTTCAACGTCCTGCTGGACCGGGGCATGGACATCGCCGCGGCCCAATATAGGGGCGCGTCCCTCTCCTGGCAGTCGTCGACGGGACCGGTCCACCCTGCCTATTTCGAGCGCGAAGGATTGGGCTGGCTGCGCACCTTTCACGGGGGTCTGGTAGCCTCCTGTGGCATGACCTACGCGGGTGCCCCCTGCACCGATCAGGGCGAGGAACTGGGCCTGCACGGGCGCATATCCCACATCCCGGCCAGCAACGTCTGGGCCGACGGGGCCTGGAAGGGTGACGAGTACGAGATGTGGGTGCAGGGCCGTATGCGTGAGACGGCGGTCTTTGGCGAGAATATCACCCTGAGCCGCCGCATCCGGACCCGCCTGGGCGAGTCGCGCGTCTGTCTCCGCGACGTGGTTAGAAACGAGGGTTTTCAGCGCACGCCACACATGATGCTCTATCATTGCAACTTTGGCTTCCCCCTGCTGGCCGAGGGGACGGAGCTCATCGCCCCCTCGCGGGATGTCATGCCCAGGGACGAGGTGGCGGCGCCGGGGCTGGACGATCACGCCCGCTACGAGGCGCCCATCGAGGGCTATGAAGAGCAGTGCTTCTACCATGATATGGAAGCGGACGAGGAGGGCTATGTGACCTTGGTGCTGGCCAACCGAGAGTACAACGACGGTCAGGGGCTGGGCATCTATCTCAAGTATCGGCAGGCCGAACTGCCGCGCTTTACCCAGTGGAAGATGGTCTGCGCGGGGACGTATGTCACGGGCATGGAGCCCGCCAACTGCCTGGTGGAGGGACGGGATAAAGATCGTGAGCGCGGCATCCTCCAGTTCCTGGAGCCGGGCGAAGAGAGGGAATATCTGCTGGAGGTCGGCGTATTGGCCGACAATGCCGAGGTCGACGAACTCACCAGCCGCGTGCGATAAAGAAACGTGCGACACGACGATCACCCAAGAAACAACATGATATGAAGAACGAGACTTTTAGCCTGTTCGCGACCTACCCCGAACTAGAAGAGACCATCGACGACCTATGTCAGGGAGTGCCCTGGAGAGTCACGGGGGCCTCGACCCTGCTCTACGATGCGCAGGAGCGCTTCTACTTTGAGATCACCAAACCCAAGCACTGGCGATTTCTCGGGAATAGTGGCCACGTGATAGTGGGCTTAGGGGCCATCGGTGGTTCCATCAAGCCTGGGGAGGCGATCCTCGACTGCCTACGCCGCGAGATCGAGGAGGAGGTGGATGCCACGGTCACCATCCAATCCTCCGACAAGACCTATATCCTTTACGAGGAAGAGAGCGTCGTGATGCTCTCGTTGCCCGCGCGGCGTCTGCCGTGCCCCTTTCTATGGACGGTGAGCAAGAACGTGTACAGGCGTCACACCCATCCCCAATATCCCATCCTGGCCATCGCCACCTTCGTGGCCCAACTGGAAGAGGCACCGTCCCTGGGCGACCTGTTCGGCCTGCTGATCGTTCCTAGCGACAGGCTGCGCGAGGTATTCACCGATGACAAGATCCCCTTTCGGGAAGTGAAAGAGATCCCCGGCGTCAGTGCCGTGGTACGAGAGACGCTGCCCCCGGGCAGCGTCCTGTCTCCCGTTTGGACAGGGAAGACGCTACAACGCCTGCTGCAAAGAGATTATCTGCACGATATGAAAGGAGCCATTTCATGAACAAGGTGCGTCTCGGTTTTGTGCCCTCCCATCGCTATCCTTTTGACGAAGAGTGGGCCATCGATATGCGCGAGCGCTGTCTGGAGGCCATGCGAGATATCGATTGTCTGGAGATAGTGGTCCCCAGCGTGGGGCTGATTCACAACGGCCTGGTCCGCGACGACGCGGGCGCGGAGGCCACCATCGACCTCTTTGCCCAGCGTGGCGTAGAGGGCATCGTCATCGGCACCATGACCTTTGGCGACGAGATATCGGCCATAACCATCGCCGAGGCGCTGGACGTACCGGTACTGGTCTTTGGCACCAAGGAGGGCCCCTTTACCGAGGACGGTCTACGACGCTCTGACTCTTTCTGTGGCACCCTATCCGTAACATCGGGCCTCTATCGCCACAGGATTCCCTATCACTTTATGGGCCTCGTGTGGCCAGAAGAGGACATATTTGCCGCGTCGCTGGAGACCTTTGCCCGGGCCTGCTGTGCCGTTGACGGATTCTACGGCGCGTGGGTGGGACAGGCCGGGCAGCGCCCGGAGCGTTTCGAAACCTGCACGACCAACGAGATGGCCCTGAGCCAGAGTTTCGGGCAGCGGGTGGTGCAGATCCCCTTACCCGAACTGTTTGCCCGGGCGGAGGAGTGGCCCGCGGACGACTATCGCGTGCGCGCCGTCTTGAAAGAGATGCAACGTCAGGCGGATTGTACGGCCTGCAGCGAGGAGGCTCTGCAAAAGGCAGCGGGCCTGGAACTGACCCTGACGGACTATTTCGAGGAGCGAGACCTCGACGCCATGGCTCTCTCCTGCTGGAACGATATGCAGGAGCGCTATGGCATCTGCGCCTGTTCCACCCTGAGCCGCCTGACGGACAAGGGGATGATGGTCTCCTGCGAAGCCGACGTCTACGGCGCCCTGACCATGTGGGTGCAGTATCTGGCTAGCCTGCAGGAGACGGTGCCCCATTTTATCGACTGGACCATCAGACATCAACAACTGGAGAATGTCTTTCTGGCCTGGCACTGCGGCAATGCCCCCGTGTCACTGGCCTCCTCCCAGGGCACGCCCGTGATCCGCGACCAGAGCATCATGAGCCAGGTCGTGGGCCCCGAAAAGGCCCAGGGGGGCATCGAGTTCCAACTTGCGCCGGGCCCGGTGACCATCTGCCGGCTGGTGGAATACGACGGCGCTTTCAAGATGCTGATCACCAACGGGGAGATCATACACACCGATGATTTTATTCGGGGATCGTGGGCCTGGGTGCGCGTTCCCGATCTGGCTCACCTGTACCGCGTGCTCGCCGAGGAGGGATTCATCCATCACGCCAGCATGATCCACGGCGACATCGCCGACGCCGTGGAATCATTCTGCCACTTTGCGGGGATCGAGGCGGTGCGGGTGTAGGGGCAAAAGCGCAAGCGCTTTTGCCATGCAGTTTTGGCCTGCCAAAACTGCACGATGCCCGTGTAGAGCATCTATATCAAAGCCTCGCCTTTTTTCCAATTCGCGACAATCCCCTGCAGGCGCTGGGGCAGGCGCTTTCCCTCGTGGGGTACGGGGCATATGCGCGCACAATCGCCGCGCACGGGCGGCTCGGGGGTGCGCAAGCGGCGCTGATCGCACAGGTGGGGATCGATTTTCAACCGCTCAGATGACACCCATCTCCGTGCCCACCCGCTCGAAGGTATCCAGCACGCGGTCAAGTTGCTCGTCGGTGTGGGTGGTCATGTAGCTGGTGCGGAAGAGGGCCTGGTTAGGCGGTACGGCGGGGGGCACCACGGGATTGACGTATACCCCAGCCTCAAAGAGGGCGTTCCAGAAGTGCAGGGTCACCATCTCATCGCCGATGAGGATGGGCACGATGGGCGTCTGGCTGTTGCCGGTATCGAATCCCAGTTCCTGATAGCCCTGACGCATCCTCGCACCGATAGCCCGCACCCGCGCCGTCCGCTCTGGCTCCTTTTTGATGATCTCCAGGGCCGCCGCCACGGTGGCCGCAGCCGAGGGAGGAATGCTGGCGCTGAATATCTGGGCCCGCGCGTTGTGCCGGACATAGTCGATCACCTGGGCATCCCCTGCCACGACACCACCGATGGAAGCAAAAGACTTGCTAAAGGTGCCCATGATCAGATCCACCTCATCCGTGAGGCCAAAGTGGGCCGCCGTGCCCCGCCCGTCGGCCAACACGCCCAAAGAGTGGGCATCGTCCACCATCAGCCGCGCGCCGTACTCTTTGCAGAGGCGGACGATCTCGGGCAGGGGAGCAATGTCACCCCCCATGCTGAACACACCGTCCACCACCACCAGTTTGGGTGTATCCTCGCACGACTGAAGCACACGCGCCAGATCTTCCATGTCGCTATGTTGAAAGCGCTTCATCTTGCCAAAGCTCAGCCGGCAGCCGTCGATGATGCTGGCGTGATCCTCGCGGTCGGTGATGACCACCTCGTGGCGCCCCACCAGGCTGGAGATGGTTCCCAGGTTCGTCTGCATGCCGGTACTGAAGACGAGCCCTGCCTCCTTCCCGATAAAG
Source organism: Anaerolineales bacterium (assembly GCA_046538105.1). Classification (GTDB taxonomy): domain Bacteria; phylum Chloroflexota; class Anaerolineae; order UBA1429; family UBA1429; genus JAWLEV01. The sequence continues at coordinate 8,721 of JBKHJO010000076.1, forward strand.
TCTGCCAGATCCTGCTCTAGTTTCTCGTGCAGGGCCAGGTTGCCGTTCAAAAAGCGCGACCCGGTACAACCCGTCCCGTACTGTTTGAGGGCATCGATGGCCGCCTGGCGCACTTTGGGGTCCGTAGTGAGCCCCAAATAGTTGTTCGACCCGATCATGATGAGGGAATGGCCATCGACGGTGACCTCCGTCCCCTCCGTATCCTCCAAGGGGATGAAATAGGGATAATATCCCGACTCCTTGGCCTCCGCCACGCGTTTAAAGCGCTTAACCTTGTCGAACAAGTCCATAATGCCCTCCATGGATGCCCTTGATTGTATTCAGCCCTGCGGCCCACCTCATCGCTCGCTGAGGATCCCTTGCATTGTAGTCGGGAAGCGGATTTCTGGCAACCGCCAATCATCGAAGGCATACGATAGCGAATAAATTGACGACCTGGCATAAAAGGCGTATCCTTATAGGTGATCCTGGGGGTGGTTGAGTCCTGGTGGGCTCCGCGGTCTTCAAAACCGTTGAGAGGTGCTGCGAAAGCGGCTCTGGTGGGTTCGACTCCCATCCACTCCCGTAGG
>JBKHJO010000025.1:0-37015 GCA_046538105.1 Anaerolineales bacterium
ACACCTTTCCCCCTCTCAACTCTTTGCGGGTCTCTGGATAGACATCTGCCTCTAAAAACCCAATCCTTGCATAAAAGTCCTGACCCCCGACAGGGCCAGAACGCCAACGACAACCCAACGTATGGCGGCCGGCCTGGCTACCCTCAACAAGCGCGCCCCCACAGTACCTCCCAACATAGTTCCCACAACGGAAGGTACCACTATCATCGGTATGATGGCCCCATTGTTCAGATACACCCAGGCCGCTGCAGTGTCGGTTATGGAAAGGAGAAAACAACTCGTGCCCACGCTGATCTTGAGGGGAGCGCCCATGATGAGGTTGATGGTGGGCACGCTGGCCCACCCGCCTCCCATACCAAACATGCCTCCTATCATGCCCACAAAGAAGAAGAGCAGCAGCCCCTGAGGAGTTCGATGGACCCGCCAGGTCACCCTCTCACCGTCCGCGCCACGATAGAAACCTCGAATCCTAAGAATCTCAGACAATCGGCCAAGGTGATCCACATCCGGATCCCGCGATTTCTTGGCCGTGACCATAAAGATCGAGACGCCCATGATGGCGATCCCCAGAGCAATCTGCACCACATTTGTAGGAAGCGCCAACCCTATCATGGCCCCCAGGATGGAAGCGATGGAAGCGATGAGGGCAAGGGGCATGGCCAGCCTTAAACTGGCTAGGTTAAATCGCAATAGAGCAGGCCCCGCTGACAGGGCGTGTGTAAGGGCGATGAACAATCCGGTGGCGCGAACGAAATCCAGATGAAAGGGGAAAAAGGAAGCGACGAGGCCAACAAACAGGGAACCGCCGCCTATGCCTGCCAGCACTCCGATGACACCTATCAAAAATGTGCCAATCAGCAATAGTAGAGGATAGTACCACCACGGGCGCCCATTTACCGCCGAATCCGATGAGGGCTGGTCAGTTTGCTGGGCTAGAACGTGACCAGAAAAGAGCAAAAACAACAAAAGGAAGCACAATACCACGCAAGCCAGCCGAAACGACTTTTCCATCTCGCCTTTCCGGATCCAGTGTATTGAAAGAAGACCCATCTTACCCATCCAGAATAGAGGCAAAGTAACCACCCGTCGGTGGAACGGGTACCGCAACGAGAAACCCCGCGGATGGGCGGGCCCCATTGCCTGCAAAGCATTATAAACATTCTAGGAGAATATCTTTTCCTGTCAACTCGCAAAACCCACACTTTTATCCGTAAATTTTTTCGAAAAATCCTTGACAAAGGGACCATAGTGTGCTATTATAATGGTTGCAAGGTTCCGAGAGGTTGAGGCTTTGCTCTCAATCATTCGTTAAAAAGTGAGGCAGGGCGAACGGAAAACTGGGTGCCAACCCAGGGGCCCGTCATCCGATGTGAATGCGGCGATTGAAGGATTGTCGCAGGAAGATCGGGACAAAGTAGTCGCTGTAAAAGGTGACGAAAAGCGTCAGGCCGAACTTATGGAGAAGACACTCTGTAAAAACGAGGCGGATGATGAGAGGAACAGCGTAGGTCACTTGGAGCCTTGCTTTTTGTTGCCCCGCCCTGGGTGGCGGGGCTTTTTTTTCATAGTGGCCGACTGATGCCCCTCCACGGATGGGAACGGCTTGCCAGCCTGATACTCCTCCCCACCCCAATGCAGTTTTATGCGCAAAACTGCCAAGCGAAAATTTAAAGCGTCTTCCCCAGTTGCTTTTCCTCCCCCAACGCCTACAATGTCCCCAGGTACTGGGCAACACAGGAGGCAGATAGTGGGCTACGATTTCGACGCGTGCATCGACAGACGGGGGACGGACAGTCTCAAGTGGGGGCGCTATGGTGAGGACGTGCTACCCCTCTGGGTGGCGGATATGGATTTCCGTTCACCAGAACCTGTGATCCGCGCCCTGCAGGAGCGGGTGGCCCACGGGGTGTTCGGTTACGGCATGGAACCACCCGACTTGCGCGAGCTGATCGTGGAACGCCTGCAGCGTCTACACAATTGGACCATATCTCCCGAAGCGATTCTCTTTATGCCCGGGGTGGTCACGGGGTTTAACCTGGCCGCCATGGCGGTCGCCTCTCCCGGCCAGGGACTGTTGCTGCAGACACCCGTCTACTTTCCCATGCTCCATACGGCGGAAAACGCCCGCCTGCGCTGCGATGCCATGGAACTCTGTCGGAAGGAGAACGGACGCTATGTAGTGGACTATGAGCGGATGGCAGAGACCATCCACAAGGATACCCAGGTCTTTTTACTGTGTAACCCTCATAATCCAGTGGGGCGCGTCTTTCGGCGGGATGAACTACAGCGCATGGCCGAGATCTGCCTATCAAATGGGATATATATCATCTCCGACGAGATTCACTGCGATCTGGTGTTTGGGGGACAGGAACACGTGTCCATCGCCTCCCTGGCCCCCGAGATCGCGGAGCGCACCATCACCCTCATAGCCCCCAGCAAGACCTACAACATCGCCGGGCTGCATTGCTCCATGGCCATCATCCCCGATGCCGACCTCCGCAGGCGGTTCCAGGAGGCCTATCGCGGGCTGATAAACAGGCCCAGCGTCCTGGGCTACACGGCGGCCCTGGCCGCCTACCGCCACGGGGATCCCTGGTTGAGGGAGGTACTGCACTATCTGGAAGACAACCGCAACCTGGTGTTCGATTTCGTCAGCCAGGAGATGCGCGGCGTCTCCATGACCAGGCCCGAGGGCACGTATCTGGCCTGGCTCGACTGCCGACACACGAACCTCGACGATCCCCACAAGCACTTTTTGCAGGAGGCTGGGGTGGCCCTCAACGACGGCGCCGCCTTTGGCCCGGGCGGCGAGGGCTTTGTGCGACTCAACTTTGCCTGCTGCCGTTCCCTGCTGGAGCGCGCCCTGGAACGGATAAAGGGCGCCCTGCCGGCCTGATCGCTTGCTATTCCTCCTGACCTCCTAATTTCTCGAGCACCAACTCGGCCAGCGAGTCCTGCAACTGGATGGTCAGGCCGCCATCCACCATGAGCGCGTGGCCGGTGATGAACGAGGAGGCGTCTGAGGCCAGGAACAGGGCTGCCTGGGCCACATCCATAGGCCACCCCGGCCGCCCCACGGGATAGATGACCTCCGCCCGACGCACGGCCTCGGGATGCTCCTTCACCCATTCCTCGGTCCTGTTGACAATGATCCAGCCCGGGCAGATGGCATTGACACGAATGCCGTCGTGGCCAAAATCGACAGCCATCTGCCGCGTCAGGTTGATGATCCCCGCCTTGGCCGCCTCATAGGGAGCATAGTTCCGCGCAGCCAGCACGCCGTGCACGGAAGAGATGTTGATGATGACGCCCCCGCCCCCCTCGATCATCTCGGGGATGGCGAACTTGCTGCCCAGATAGGTGGCCTTGAGGCTCACGTCGAGAAGGGCGTCCCATTCCTCCTCGTCGATCTCCAGCACGGAGCCCAACCTCCCCGACCAGGCATTGTTCATCAGGATGTCCAGTCGTCCGTAGGTATCCACGGCATGCTGGATCAGCCCCCTCAACTCGTCGCTCTTGCCCACGTCAGCGTAGCAGTAACTGGCCACGCCACCCTGAGCCTCAATTTCCTCCACCACCTCACGCCCCAGAGCGCGGCGGCGCCCGTTGAGCACCACTCGGGCCCCCTCCTGGGCGAACAGTGTCGCCGTGGTCCGCCCAATGCCCGACGTGGACCCGGTGATCACGGCTACTCTGTCCTGCAAACGTCCTGTCATCATCTTCTCCTAATGAAAGTAGCTCACAACAATGTTCCTCCCAGCAACGAAGCGACGCTTCGCTGCCTCATACGAAAAGGCCCCGCCTCATAGAGGCGGGGCACCGAAAAAGCAAGGCTCCAAGTGATCTATCCCTTCACTCCCATCATTCGTCTCGTTTTTATGGAGTGTCTTCTCCGTAAATTCGGCTTGACGCTTTTCGTCACCTGCTATAGCGACTACTTTGCTCCGACTTCCCTGCGATCATCTTTCAACGATCGCACTCACATCAGATGACGGGCCGCCAAACTTCCGCTCGACTTTCCGTTCGCCTTGCCTTGCTTCTTAACGAATGATCGGTAGCGAGAGTCTCGACCTCTCGGAACCTTGCACTATTATAATAGCACATTCCCGCACATTTGTCAAGGGTTTTTCAAAAAATTTACGGATAACCCAGTGCTACCAGGGGCTCTCCTGAGAGCACTGGGTCACGTCCATCTATTCGTGCCGCTTTAGCACCTCAATATCGGGATCGGCCAACGCTTCATCAGCCTTTTCCTGCATGATATCGATGAACTCGTCAGGTGTGATCTCTTTCCGCAACAGTTCGCCCATTCGGTCGTCGATCTCCTCCGAAATCTGCGAAAGGCCGCCGTAAAATGGAGAGGCAAAGGTCTCTTCGCCGGCCTCATCGGCCGCATCGACGGCAGACTTCATACCAGGACTCAGGCTGGCGTCCTCAGTGGCTTCCTTGACGGGCATCATGGAACTCACCTCTTCGGCAAAGTAACGGGCCGATTCTTTGCTCAACAGTATACGCAAGAACTCCATGCCGCACTGGGGGTTTTCAGCCTCGGAAGGCACAAAATATATCTCGCCCGATGCCGTCTCCAGGGCCTCATAAGAGCCCTCGCCGCCCTCCACAGCGGGTACCGGCTTTACCACCATGTCAAAGCCTTCGGGGGTGACTGTTTTCATCTCGTTCTCCAGCCAACTCCCGCAGGGCACAAAGACGGCCTTGCCGTTCAACCACTCTGCCTGGGCCTCCGTATGCGTCAATCCTGCCGTGCCCGACATGATATAGTCGTTGTCGGCCAGCTGGTAGACCAGCTCCGTAGCCTCCTGGACTGCAGGCTGCTTAAAGCAATCCGGCTCAAGGTCATCCACGTTATAGATCGGTTCATAACCGCCGATCTTGTAGATCAGGGGGAACCAGACGCCCCATGCCATATAGCCGGGATATTTCCCCTGATATATCCAGGGAGCCATATCGGTCTCTTCCTTGACCATCTCACAAAAAGAGAGCATATCGTCCCAGGTTCTGGGATATTCCCACCCCCGGTCCTCAAAGAGGCTCTGGCTGTGCCAGATACCATACACAGTGTAGGCGATATTCAGATAGTACTGTTTGCCCGAAATGACACCTGTCTCCTGGGAGCCCGGGAAAAGCGTATCCGCGAACGTTGTGTCGGGCGTATCCAGGGCGGGCGCTTCCATAAGGGGCGCCAGATCCAACAACTGCCCGTCCCTAGCAAGGGCGACTTGATCCAGGTTATCCGCGCCACTGTTGTCCACGACGTCGGGGGGATCACCACCGATAAAGCGGGGGCGAAGCTGATCCGCTACACGCTGGATCGGATCCACCGAGACCTCGTTCTCGGGGTGAAGGGCCTCAAAGATGCTGGCAGCATACTCGATATAGTCGCTGCCATAGCCCCCGGCAAAGAACACTCCATCGACTGTTGCCCCCTTTTCGATGCCCAGGGGATCGACGGCATCTTCTGCTACCTCGATACCAAACTCTTCCAGCACCACCGGTCCCGCCACCTCTTCAGGCGTGGGCTCCTCCACTTTTTCCGTAGGTTCCTCCACCTCCTCGGGGGTGGGCTCCTCCACTTTTTCCGTAGGTTCCTCTACCTCCTCGGGGGTGGGCTCCACCTCAGATGCCGGAGCACAACTGGCCAGCACCGCTCCACTGCCCAAAATCAAAGCGTGTTTCAGAAAATCACGACGATCAAGGGATCTCTTGTTTGTCACAGTGTACCTCCTCATAATCCAAATGAACTAGACTTTTACTTGGCGCCCAGATCTTTCTCCCTCCCTTACGCCAAGATGTATCACAACATTAGCCCTTCAAAGCGCCCACCGTCAGCCCTTGCTGAATCTGCCCCTGGAACAGGCTGTAGACAGCCAGCGTGGGCAGCATAATCACAACGATAGCGGCGAACAGAGCGCTCCAGTCGTTCAGATAGTATTGTTGATGGTTCATATAGGCCAGGCCCTGGGTCAAAACGTATTTTTTTCGATCGGACATCAGAACAAAGGGCAGGATGAACTGATTCCACATGCCCAGGAAATTGAACACGCCGATGGTGATCAGACCGGGCTGAGCCAGGGGAAGCATGATGCTGAAAAAGATGGTGTATTGACTGGCCCCATCGACGATGGCCGCTTCGTGCAGCTCCGAAGGCAAACCCCGGAAGAATCCGGTGAGAAAAAAGATGGAAAAGGGAAGGGAATACCCGATATACACCAGTATCAGCCCCAAAAAAGTGTTGAGCATTTCCAGACTCTGAAGCAGGAAAAACAGGGGCACCAATCCCAGAAACACGGGAAACATCATGCCACTTATGAACAGGTAAAGGACCGCCCGGTTGCCAGGAAATGGAAAACGAGCCAGAACATAGGCCGACATGGCCGAGAGCAGCAGTGTAAGTAGGAGAGAGGGAACAACCACCAGCAGGCTGTTGAAAAAGTACCGCCCAATATTCACCTCCATCCAGGCCCTGACAAAATTATCCCACTGGACCACTCGCGGCAGAGACCAGGGACTGAAAAATATCTCCTGGTCCGTCTTGAGCGAGGTATACAGCACCCAGACCATGGGGAAAATAACGATCACGGCCCAGACCCCCAGGAACAGATGCATCAGCCCACGGAAGAAAAGGGCCTTTATCCTTTCTCCCCGACCCGAGGGAAGGGGAGTATATTCTCCTTCCGATCGCAAAGTATCTTCAATAGCCATATTAGTATTCCACCGCCTCCCGTGCGGTAACACGCATGACGAGGATGGAAAGGCCCAAGACGAGTATGAACAGGGCTACAGCGATAGCCGTAGCATAGCCAAAACGGCTATGGGTAAAGGCGTTCTTGTACAAGTATATGGACAGAACCTCCGTCGCCCGGCTCGGACCTCCCTCCGTCATGGTTTGCGTGATGGTGAACATATTCAGCGCGCCCATGGCCAGGTACACCAGGGCCACGCGGGTGTTTTCCCAAAGCAGTGGCAGGGTGACCCGCCAGAACGTCTGCCACCTGTTGGCGCCCGCGATCCGCGCAACCTCGTAAAAGGTTTCCGGTATGGACTCCATACCGGCGATAAAGAAGACCATATAGAAACCCACCGCCTGCCATATTACCACGGCCGCCACAGCGGGCAGGGCCACATTCGGATCACCCAACCAGGCGGGCGGATTTTGCAAACCGATCAATGCCAAAAAACTGTTCAAAATTCCGATGGTAGGATGGTAAATGAAATTCCACAAGACACCGACGGCCACCGCGGACATCACCTGTGGAAAAAAGAACACAACACGATAAAATTTAGCTAATCCTACACCCCGCGTTATAACAAAGGCGAAAAAGAAGGCAAGAGTTATGACCACAACGGGTAAGGTTACCAGGTATATGAGGTTGTTCTTGAGAGCGTTCCAAAAGTACTCGTCGCCTAAAAGCCGGCCAAAGTTGTGCAACCCCACAAACTCTTTCTCGGCGGTCAGACCGCTCCAATCCGTGAGGCTGATGTACATGGCCTGCCCATAGGGATACAGCACGAAAAGCCCATAGAGAATCAAGGCGGGCAGCAAAAATGGTATGACCAACTTGTATTTTCCACGATACATGACGTCTCCGTTCTCCAACGGTGTCCAGGGGGAAACGTACCTGCGAAAAAGGAGAGGCCTACAGGCTGACGTTTATCTCCCTTTCTGTCAAAAATCACTCAAACTAGTAAACTACAATCACAACTCACCACTACCAGGATATTATAGTGTTAGACATCTGTCAAATCTCCCCAAAATTTCCCTTTGCTTCCCCTGAAAAACGGCACTAGATGTCCAGTTGCGTCGCATTTTTGCGAGAACCTACAGTAGAAAAGCATACTCTGCATATAACAAGAGTGAGTTGCTAGAGCAGGCTCATCAAGTGCGACGCAACTCAGGGACCTCCTTTCAGTAGAGCCCTCTGCCATTACAGAAAGTGCGTGTGATGCAAGGTTGTCCCTTGCCCCCTGATCCTTCTTCCATTACAATAGTGTACCTTGTGGACAGCATTGGCAGGAACATCACTGATCATTCTCCTGCCTGGTCAATGGAACATGTCATTTGCAGATGAGGAGATATCATGAAACGCATCACCTACTGCTTTGAAAGATCCGGGCCACAGAACACGGACGAGACCCTGGAGATCGCCCTGGAACGGGCGCAGGCCCTGGGCATCACCCAGGCTGTAGTGGCCTCGTCCCATGGCGAGACGGCACAGAAGGCCCACCAGATCCTGGCTCCCCACGGCATCGAAATCACCGTCATCACCCTCTGTCACGGCTTTGAGAGTCTGGGATGGTGCATGACGGAGGAAACCAAGGAGGAACTCCGCGATATGGGCCTCCACGTGGTCACGGGCATCCACGCCCTGGGCGATGGGGTGGGCTCGGCCTTTTCCGAGAAACATGGCGGTCGCACAATACCAGAGATCGTGCGCGACACCCTGTACCGCTTTAGCCAGGGCATGAAGGTGGCCGTGGAAAACGTGCTCATGGCCGCCGATGCCGGATATCTGAATATGGACGAGGAGGTCATCTCCATCGCTGGCACGGGCAGTGGGGCCGACACGGCCATCGTCTGCAAGCCCGCCCATCCGCGCACCTTTTTCGATCTGGAGATCCGCGAGGTGCTGGCCAAACCCCGTATCCCCTGAGATTCCCATGGTCTGCCACCATAATTGCACCACGGAGAATCCTACAAAAGACCCCCCTCCCCGCGCCAATCATGCCAAGGGGGCGGCAGAGAATCCCGCCACCGCCCGCGTGGTCTGGACGTTGACTGTCTGCACGGCCCTCGCCCTGGTGGGAGATGCTACCCTCTATACCGTGCTGCCCTCCCATTATGCTGCCGTCGGCGTGACGGCGGTGCAGGTGGGGTGGCTATTGAGCATCAATCGCCTGGTCCGACTGCCCCTGAACGTCCTCAGCGGCTGGCTCTCCCGGCGTATGGGGCCCAAATTGCCCTACATCGCCGGCCTCGTCGCCGGTACCCTCTCCACCCTGGGATATGGCCTGAGCAGAGGCTTTTGGCCTCTCCTGTTCTGGCGGGCGTTGTGGGGGGTGGGCTGGGCCCTGCTGGTGGTGGCCGCCTATGCCATGGTTCTCGACGTGAGCACGGAGCAGAGGCGAGGACGATTCACGGGCATCTATACCTCCTTCTCTTACTTTGGCGGGGCGGTGGGCGCCCTCCTCGGGGGCATCTGGGTCGATGCGTGGGACTTTTCCCGCGCCATGCTCGCCCTGGGCCTCCTGACCTCTCTGGGTTTTTTAGGAGCCCTCACCCTGCCCTGGACACGGCGGAAAAGACCCCCAACACAGATCCCCATGGTGCCCCTCCGCGAGCGCATAGGGAACTGGATAGATACCCTGAGCGGCGTGGATAACCGCTTCTGGCTCATCTGGGGACTCAACTTTGCCCATCGCTTCTTCTTTGCCGGTGTGTTCTACTCCACCCTGGGCTATTATCTCTCCCAGAGCCTGGGCCAGCGGGTATCTGTGGCCGGCACGGTGGTGGGCATCGCCTCCCTGACCGCCATCCTCCTGTTCCTGCGTAATCTGATAACCATACTGGCTGGACCGGGCCTGGGCTACCTGAGCGACCATTTGGGGGACCGGACGCGAGTGCTGTTGTTGGGAGAAGTATTGGGGGCGATGGGGTTGGGCTGCTTTGCCCTGCGGGGGAACCTCTGGCTCATCGGCGCGGGCGTGGTCCTGACCGCCATCGCCTACGGCGTGGTGCCTCCCATGCTCGTCTCCTGGATGGGTGACATGACCCGCCGGGGAAACCGAAGCGGTATGGTCAGCGGCTACCAGACCATGGGCGATCTGGGATCGGGGCTGGGCCCCCTCTTTGCCTATCCCCTCATGAGCCTGCTGGGCAGACGTCCCGTATACGCCATCAGCGCCCTCTTTCTCGCCCTGACCATCCCCTTTATCCTGCGGGAGCGCCGCCGTTCCACAGCATCACCATAGACGCCAGTTATTCGGGCTCGGAGGTGGGTTGGGGAGTAAGCATCCCCTGCCATTTCTCCCGGTAGGGCTCAGTGACGGTCATGAGCACGCCCTCGGGATTCCACTCTGTGAGCCAGACGGCGTCCTCGGGGGAGATGCGGATACAACCATGGGAGGAGGGGCGCACGCCCAGATCCCCCCAATCCTGATAGGCCTTCTCACCATCCTCCCAGGTATAGGGCAGGCTGTGCACGAGGATAGAGCCCGCCGACTTGTACAGATACCAGGCCTCGTCGGCATAGACGTCAAAGGCATAAAAGGTCCCCCAATACTCGCCCACCCTTCCCTCCCAGGCCGGCGTGTATTTGTCCGCATCGGGGATGCCCGTGCTGCAGGGGATATCGCGCAACAGTTCACCACGTTCAAAGACATACATATGCTGGGTCCCCTGATCCACATAGATATAGCGGGAAAGATCGGGTCGCGTGTCAAAGGGAAACCGGGTCGGCGTGACGGTGGGCGAGGGCGAAGGGCTAGGCGTGGGCGTGAAGGTCGGCGTGGAGGTAGCAGATGGTGTGGAGGTGGGAATGGCCGTGGGTCGCGCTGTCGGCGTGGCTGTACCCAACGCTGCGGCCAATGGCAGGGGATCCCCCTCGGTGGCAGGCGGCGCAAAGGTAAGAGTGATAGCCGTGACCAGGGTCAGGGCGGCGATGACGATCCACTCCAGATACTGCATCCGCTCCCTCTTCGCGATAAGCCAATATAAAGCGCACAGCATTCCAACCTACGTAAGTGCTGTAGCGACGGAGCGTTTGCTCCGTCGTAGGTCCTACGTGGCGATGCATCGGCAAAGCAGACGCCTCGCATTACGCAATTGCCGTCGCGACGAAACGTCTGCCCCATCGTCGGTCTCGCGCAGCAGGCTCTGCACTCCACAATCGAGCCCACAACAACCGCGCGGGGTTACATTGTACTGGCGCCCCGCGTCTGGAGCAAAAAGGAGCCGGTAGAGACGCGAGATCTTGCGTCTCTACCTTTTCCCCCACTCCACGCTACGGCTAACGGCGCTCCACGAGGCTTGTCACGCTCGTTGCGTGCCTTGCTACAAACCTCTTTCTCCTACTGCGCGCTCCGTCGGGCCCGCCAGGTACAGGGCCATTCCTGCCCCGTGGACACGGAGCCGACCATCATGTCGCCGGTGACCGTCCCCTCATAGTCGTAGCGGGTGCGCGAGGGGCCGTGGGGCAACACGGCCTGGAAAGAGATCTCATCCCCTGCAACCTGCCCCGTGATGGGGCATTGGCCATACTGGGAACGGTAGGTGCCCTTCAATTCGTGTCCTTCCTGGATCACGTTCATAGAGTGGGTGCTCCCGCCAAAGACGAACGCCAGGTCGATGAGCCACTCGCCGCTGATGTCCACTGTCGGCGGCGCGGGCGGCGCCACGGGTTCGGGCGCCGACCGATCACGCATCACCTCCCGCAGACGCCGGGCCACGATGGTGGCCTCGCCCGCCTCCATCATATAGGGGTTGAAACGCAGTCCCTCGGACGTGGCGTTCACAAAGATACTCGGCTCCCCCTCCAGCAGTTCCTTCCGAATCTCCTCGGGGGTCCCATTGAGAACGTCAGGATTCCAGGTAACGTGGAGATAGGGGGTGACGTTGCAGATCCCCGGCTCTTGGTAAACCATCTCCACCGAGGGGAGATCGTCCACGGCCTGCTCGATAGTCTCCAGATAACCCTCCCACATCTCCCATTCCGCTTCGTGGTCGCGCCCCAACAAAAAGGCCTCCACAGCGGCCAGGAGGCCCATGATCTCCTCCTTGCCCACCTTCATGGCCCGCCCCTGCACGTTATGCGGCGAGGCGTTCAAAAAGGCGGCCCTCAGGAGACCCTTGCCCCCCAACACCAGGCCGGAGGCCTGGGGGCCACGCAGGCACTTGCCGCCCGAGTAGGCCACGGCGTCGGCGCCCATCTCCAGATAGCGGTTGGGCACCTCCACTCGCTGGGCGGCGGCGTCCACGAAACTGGGCACGCCGAACTCGTTGGCCACCTCGATCATGGGCTGGGGCGTGATGCGGCTGCGTGCCTGGGCGTCGCCGTCGATAAAAATCAAGGCCGTGTGCTCGTTGATGGCCGCCCGCAGGTCGGCTTCAGTCTCCACAAAGACCATCTCGGCGCCCGCGATACGCATACACTGCTCGTATCCGCTGCGGATGGCCCGTTCCTGGATGACCTCCTTCTTCATACCCCGCGTGTCCGGCAGACGGGCGATCTTTTCTGGGTCGCCTCCCGTCATGGCCGCGGCGGTGATTTGATTGATAGCCGCGGAGCAACTGGTGGTGATGTAACCCCACTCGGCGCCGGTCAGGTCGGCCAGTCGCTGGCCCACCTTTTCCATCAATTCGGAGATCCTGACGTAACCGTTCGTGGCCTCGGCCATGGCCTCCACGGCCACGTCGAGCATGCGCGATCCGCTAATGACGGTGTAGGTGCCGCCGCAGTTGATCATGGTATCCACACCCAATCTCTCAAAAGTGGGAGGGGCGATCCCGCCGTGCGTGCTTGTGCTTGGTGACATTTCGTATCCTTTCATTCATTCTACTGTAGCGACGGAGCGTCGGCTCCGCCGAAGGTCTTGCGTGATGACGATTGGCAAAGCGAGTGACCGCGAAGCGGACGCTTCGCGCTACATCACCCGTTTCAATTCTCTACCAAACGCACCACTCTGCGAATCCTACAAAGCATGAAGAATGGCTTTGCCATTCTTCGAGCAAAGGGCAATCCACTGCGCGGATTACCCTTTGCCAATCGCCTCTTACCTGTTCACCGTCCAGTACTCGGCGGGCGCTTCCGTCCAAACGGGCATGGTCAGGGCATCGGCGTCATACATCAACTCGCCCCCCTGATAGGTCAGGGCGCACTCTAACTTTTTCTCGCCCACGACCTTGGCCCGGCCGCAGTCGAAAAAGCCAAACTCGCCCTTGCGCATGCGCAGCACGGCGATGTCCGCCGTCGCCCCGACGCTCAGATGGCCCAGTTCCGGACGGCCGATCTCGCGGGCCGGGGCCACGGTGACGCGGCTGATGACATCGTCCAGGTCCATACCGATATTCAGGAACTTGTTACATACGTTGAGCAGATCCGTGACCAGGCCGTTGGCAGCGTTCCCCGTATGAAGGTCGGTGCTGATGGAATCGGGCAGGAAGCCCTGCTCCAGGGCCGGCACCGCATTGCGGAACCAGAAACTACCCGCACCGTGCCCCACGTCAAAGATCACACCACGCTCGCGGGCCTCAAAGAGGGCGGGGTTCACCTTCCCATCGTCCAGAATGATGGGATGCTGCTGGGCAAAGACGTGGGTATGAATATCGCCGGGGCGCAATTTCGCAAGGATCAACTCCTCATAGGAACGCTCCGGTGGGCGGGGCCAGAAATCGACCATGACGGGCATCTGACACAATTCGCCGGCCTCGACGGCCCGCTCCACGCTATCCCAGGGGGCATGCTTTTCGTCCCACGGCTCGCTCGTCCAGTAATGGGCCGTCTTGACGCCCACCACCTCCTCGGGAAAAGCCTTGCACACCCCGGCCGTCAACTCGGGGCGCATCTTTGACACGTCCTGCTCGCCCGGCCCCATGCCCTGGTCGCAGATGTTGACGTAGGCGAGGATGCGAGTCTGCGACTTGTCGACGACGCGCTCTTTGAAACGCCCGAAATCCAGGGGGCCCGAGGTGCCCGCATCGACCATGGTGGTGATACCCGCATTCCAACTCTGCGCGTCGGGCACGACGGCCCTGATGCCCGAAAAGCCGAACCACTCGGACCAAATGTGCACGTGAGCGTGCATGTCGATGAGACCCGGCGTCACGTACATTCCCGACACGTCGACCACATCCCTGGCCGTCTTCTCTGGGATATCCTCGTCCACGGCAGCGACCTGCCCCTCAGTCACGGCTATATCCTTGCGCTCCGAGAGGCCGTTCTTGGGGTCGATGAGATGCCCTCCCTTGAGAAGGGTGTCGAACTTGACCGCCTCGCTGCTCGCCGATCCTTCCTGTGTACTCATTCGAGATGCTCCTTTGTATTACATGCTTGGGGACAGGCTATATGCGAGGGAACATGAGCGCACCACGATGTCTGCCTGTGCCCCCTTGATGAATTGAGATGCGGCGCGCAGACCGTCCCTGCTGTCCAAGTATAATACAAAATGGACAGGATGCGATATGAACGGAGATAGATTACCCATCTATCACAATGATCGCTCCGCCAGCCTTTTGCGCCTCAGAGTTTTTTGACAGGATGTGCCAGTAGGTCTACACTTTGTGGTAACAATGCGATAGCTTCGGGGCAGGGTGAGACGCAAAGGCGTCAATTCCCGATCGGTGGTGGGGCGAGCGACGGCTCGCCGAGCCCACGCGCCAATTCTGGTAGATCCGGTGAAAAGCCGGAGCCGACGGTACAGTCCGGATGAAAGAAGACCATACCACGAGCATGTGAGCGCGAATCAAGGCCCCGGGGCTTTTCAGTCGGGGTTTTTGTTATGCAAAGAACGGAAGGAATCGAGGCTTCGGTCAGAGAACGGCGTGAACGGCGACAGATCGGGCAGGAGCATCTGCTGCCCCCCCTGCTGTTGCTCCTCTTTATCATCTCGTGGGATCTCCTCGTACGCTGGCAGGGTTATCCCGCTTTCTTCTTACCTGGCCCTCGCCGTGTGGCGGCCCGTTTCGTCGTGGCCGTGCGGGATGGTACCCTCCAGATGCACACCCTGGTCACCCTGTACGAGATCTTTTGGGGGCTTATCCTGGGACTGAGCGTGGCCCTGGTGCTGGGTTATCTCCTGGCCAAGTCGTCCATGCTGGAGCGCATCCTGTCTCCCTACCTCGTGGCCTCCCAGGCCATACCTGTGGTGGCCCTGGCGCCCCTTCTCGTCGTGTGGTTCGGGGCGGGAAGCCTATCCAAGATCCTCGTCTGCGCCCTGACTATCTTTTTCCCCGTGCTCATCAATACCATGGTGGGCATACGTAGCGTGGACGCCCAACTGATGGACCTCATGCGCTCCCTTCAGGCCTCCCGATGGCAGATATTCCGCTATCTGGAACTGCCAGCAGCCCTGCCCATCGTCTTTGGCGGGCTCAAGGTGGGGGTGACGCTCTCCGTCATCGGCACCGTGGTGGGCGAGTTCGTGGGGGCGGATCGCGGCCTGGGCTTTCTCGTGAATCTGGCCCGTGGTCTGTTCGACACCCCCCTCATGTTCGTGGCCCTCTTTACCCTGATGTTTATCGCCCTGTTCCTGTACTTTACCGTCTCTGCCCTTGAGCGGGCCGTGCTCACATGGCACTGGCCTCAAGAGAGTAACCAGAAAAGACCGTAGAAACGCAACCTTTCGAATGATTGGAGGACCCAAATTGAGAACACATCACACGCTTCTCATATCCATCTTGTTCGTCTCTCTCCTTGCCGGGTGCGCTGTCATTCCCCTGCAAGGAATCAAAGAGCCCGAGGAGATCACCATCGCCATGGGCTTTGTGCCCAACGTGCAGTTCACCCCCATGTACGTGGCTCTGGAACGGGGATACTTTGAGGAAGAGGGGATCGATGTCACCCTGGACTATGGTACGGAGACCGATCTCCTGCAGCGTGTGGGCACCGGCGAATTGCGCTTTGCTGTGGGTAGTGGCGATCAGGTCGTCCTGGCGCGGGCCAATGATTTACCCGTCGTCTATTTTTTGAACTGGTATCGGCATTTCCCGGTATGCGTAGTATCCATGGCCGACAAGGGCATCACCTCTCCAGAGGACCTGGTAGGCAAGACGGTGGGTATACCGGCCACGGAAGGCGCCAGTTATATAGGCTGGCTGGCCTTTTTGGACCAGGCAGGCATCGCCCGCGAGGACGTCAACCTGCAAAGCATCGGGTACACCCAGGTGGCCAGCCTGATGGAGAATCGCGTGGACGCCGCCATCTGTTATGCCATGAATGAGCCAGTGCAGTTGCAGGCCGACGGACACGATATCAACGTCTTTTACCTGGACGAGTACACGAACCTGGTATCCAACGGCTTTATCACCAATGAGGAGACCATAGAAAATAACCCCGAACTGATACGGGGCGTGGCGCGGGCCTTTTTGCGGGGCCTGGAGGATACCGTAGATGACCCCGACGCGGCTTTTGAGATCGCCCGCGAGGCTATCCCCGAGATGGAAGATGAGACAGCGGAACTACAGCGGGCAGTATTGGAAGAGTGTCTCGATTTCTGGCGTGCAGAAACTCCGGGCAGGAATCGACCAGAGGCCTGGGAGGAATCCGTAGCCGCATTGATGAGGTTCGGGTTGCTCACAGAAGAGATGGAGCCAGAATTCCTGTATACCAACGAATTCATCGACTGAATCATGGAACAGCCGAGCCTGGTGGCCGACCATATACAGATGACCTTTGTCTCGCCCAACAGTTCCCTGGAAGCCCTGGCCGAGGCACATTTCACGGTGATGCCCAACGAGTTCGTATGCATCATCGGCCCCTCCGGCTGCGGCAAATCCACCCTGCTGCGCATCCTGGCGGGCCTGGTGGAACCCACCAGCGGTCGCGTCCTCCTGGACGGCAAGCCCCTCGATGGGCCCCGACGCCGCGTGGGATTCATGTTCCAGCAGGCAAATCTGATGCCCTGGCGCTCGGCCCTGCGTAACGTCATCCTGCCTTTGGAAATCCAGGGCACAAACGGCGACGAGGCCAAAGAGCGGGCCCGCGAAATGCTGGAACTCGTGGGGCTGGCCGACTTTGCCGACGCGCTGCCCCATGAACTATCAGGGGGCATGCAACAGCGGGTAGCCCTGGCCCGGGCCCTGGTCCACGATCCCCAGGTGCTCCTCCTCGACGAGCCCTTTGGCGCCCTGGACGCCCTCACGAGGGAATGCATGATCTGTGAACTGCTCAGAATCTGGCGTCTACGTCAAAAGACGGTGGTCATGGTCACCCACAATATCCAGGAGGCCGTCCTGGTGGCCGATCGCGTGCTGACCATGAGCCCCCAGCCCGGACGCATCGAAAAGAAGGTGAACATCGATCTGCCACGCCCCCGCTCCATGGGCGACCTCTACAAACCCCGCTACCTGGAACTGACCCGCACCCTGCGGGAGAGCCTACGATAGGTCATGTAGGGCGGATTGCCAATCCGCCCTATACGACAATTCAATCCGGTATGTAGGGGATCAACCCTTTGCGGAACACCTCCTCCTGTATCTCCCTGGGAAGGTTACGGGCGTCCATTATGAGCCCGTTCACAGAGACGTACCATACGAGAGGATTATCGTCCATCAGACTGGGCAACGTCCAGTCCGGATCAAAATATACAATATCCAACATATCCATAATGTCGAGGGATTTGCTTCTGACCGTGCTCTGGTTGACGTCCATCAACTCGCAGAGTTCCGTGGCCTGCATGTAAGGAGGAAGATGGTCGTCAAAAAGGAAATTGACTCGTCCGATAGCATAGAGGACGGCGCCGGCCCAATTCCTGGTGCGCCCCCGCGCCAGGGGTGAGGGACGTTTTCGACTCAGAGCAGCGGTAAGCCTCCGACACAGGTCGCCATAATCGTCATCGAAATGGACCTGGCAGAACTCGTCCGTCATCTCTACGATGGCGTCATATTTGGAACGCATCTTTTTGGGTACCCGGTATGATTTTTCTCCTGACATAGGATAACTCCTTACAAACTCAATCGCACTCTCCAAGCACCAGCACCGCCTTCATGGCCTCGCGACGGGCCACCGCTTCCAGAGCCGTTGTGGCTTTATCGAGTAGAAAGCGGTGAGTAACCAATTCTGCAAAGGCCGCCGCATGCTGGCGCACCAGGCTGACGGCCCGCAGCGTGTGGCGCACGTCGCTGACCCACACGCCCTGGACGCGCACGTTCCTGCGCACCACCTGCTCAAAGGGCGAGAGGGTCATCTCCCCCACGGGCGTGCCGAATCCCACCAGGGACAGGCTCCCGCCCGGCCGCACGAGCCCCAACCCCTCGCGGGCCGCCGCCACGCTGCCCGAGGCCTCCACCACCAGATCGGCTCCCCGTCCATGGGTCAGACCACGGACTATTTCTCGTCGTTCCGAGGGATCTCCCTCATGACGGTTCAGAGTATGGGTGGCGCCCAGATTCCGACACAGGGCCAGCCGCGCCTCGGTCCCTCCGATGACCACGATCCGTTCGGCGCCGTCGGCCCTGGCCAGGGCCACACAAAAGGCGCCCAGGGGTCCCGGTCCCAGGATCACCACCGTATCCCCCACCTGGACGGGCGAGAGGGCAAAACTGTGAGCCGCCGTGGCGCCGGAACAGGAGGCGGCCACATAGCGCGTGGGATCCTCCACGTCCGCCAGAGGAATGATGGCCGTGCGGGGATCCAGAATCACGTGGGTGGCGTAGCATCCGTTGAGATAGGGCGGCTCCTCACATGAGCGGGAGATACCATAGACCCAACGATGGGGACAGAGGGCGGGCTGGTGAAGCACGGCGCAGTAATGGCAGACGCCACAGGTCACGCCCCGCTCCCAGAGGATCAGATCCCCCACCTCGATGGGCCGATCGTGAATATCCCGCTTTTCGCCCTTGATATCAACCACACGCCCCACCCCCTCATGCCCCAGGATCATGGGCAGGGGGATGCGGGGATCCTTTCCCCGCCACATGTGCACGTCGGAGCCGCAGATGCCGGCCGCCTCCACCTGCACCAGCATCTGCCCCTCGGACAGGCATGGGATATCGATCTCTTTCACTACAAGTGGTTCATCGAACCCTTGCAAGGTCGCTGCCTTGGCCTTCATAAACTCCTCCTCAGGGCAAGCCCATGGCCACTTTTGACTTTTTGCGCCGCGCGTAGGATACTCTTTTCCCTATGTGGACACATCTGGCAACGAGAGTGAGGATACGTTGGGCATCGTCTTTGCCTTCGCCCAGGCCTTTTGCTGGGCCAGCACAAGTATCGTCTTACGCTCCCTGGCCACGGAACTGAACCCCTTTCTGGTAAACGGGCTGCGAGCGGCCACGGGGATGCTGATCATCATTCCCCTGGTCTGGATAACGGGCGGCCTGAGCGACTACCAGTACGTCACCACGACGCATATCCTGTGTCTTGTGGGCTCGGTGATCCTGGGAGGCGTCATCGGCGACGCCCTGTATGTCAACAGCCTCAGGATACTGAGTGTGGGGCAGGCCTTTCCCATCACCAACAGCCACCCCCTGTTCACCGTGCTCTTTGGCGCCCTGCTGCTGGGCACTGACGTGACATGGAAACTACTTTTAGGGCTGATGTTAACCCTTTTGGGGGTCTATTTTATCGGACGCCCCAGGAGCCACATCAAGGAGACGGACGCGAGTCCACTGCCCTTACAACAAATGATCCAGGGCCTGCTCCTCGCCGTGGGCACCGCTGTCTTGTGGGGCGCAGCAACCGTCATATTGGCCTTTGGGCTGCAGGACATCAACAGCGTCGTGGCCACCAGCATTCGTGTGCCCGTGGTAATAATCCTTTCCCTCCTGGTGGCGGCAAAAGGGGGACACCTTTCCGAGATAAGGAAGATGAAACCTCATACCTTTCGCCTGCTACTCCTGGCCGGTATTCTGGGCTGGGGCATGGCGGGCACCCTGTATGCCACAGCCGTCAAATTCGCCGGCCCCAACAAGGCCGCCATCATCGGCGCCACGGCTCCCCTATTTGCCTCTCCCCTAAGCGCCATCTTTTTGAAGGAGCGCCCCACACGCTACACCCTCATCGGCACCGCACTGACCATCGGCGGCGTCATCCTGATCCTCTAAAAATTCTCCAGTAACTCCAGTATGCAGCCCAATTGGGAGATGCCATCGACGTAAGCGTAACATCCCCCCGTATAATCCCCCCGTTGCACGGGAGCGAGCCCCTGCTCCTCCAGTTCCTCCAGCACCTCATCCATGCCCTCCACAAAGAAGGCGATATGATGAAGGCCCTGACCGTGGTCGTCAAGGAACTCGCCCCAGGTACTGGGCCTGCCCAGCGGCTCGATGATCTCCAGGCGTACCTGTCCCAAATCGAAAAAGGCCAACTTGGCCCTGGCCTCCGTGGTCTCGCCCCCGTATTCGATATGTGACTTTTCAGCGGGATCGGTCATGGACCAGTCGGGCACCTCCACTCCCAACAACTTGGCCCACGCCTCCGAGACCTTTTCCACGTCCTCCACCACCACGGCTACCTGACAAACCACATCCGAGCCAAGAACGTTCTGCACCAGATTACCTCCCCCATATTCTCGAGATACCTATACTATACGCTAGATAGGCATCGCAGACAATCGAGACATCAACTTTTTGCGAATTAACGCTTATCTTTACGTCCAGCGTAAAGATTGCGTTGACAAGCCAATATGCGTATGTTATCATGTCTGCAATGATCGCAGATTCTACTGATTATCCACTGAGGTGAGCATTTCACCAGGTAGTATAGGGGGAGGACAGGGATGGAAAGTTACGAAAGTATGGAAAGCGATCTGGCAAGGATCAAAGTCGTAGGTGTGGGAGGGGGCGGTTCCAACGCCGTCAACCGCATGATCGAGGAGGGACTGAGTGGCGTAGAATTTATCGCCGTCAACACAGATGCCCAGGCCCTGGCCCTCTCCAACGCCCCTCTGCGCGTACGCATCGGTGACGAACTTACACGGGGGTTGGGCGCCGGCGGGGATCCCTCCATGGGAGCCAAAGCGGCGGAAGCATCACGGGACGAGCTGAAAAGCGTCCTGGAAGATGCCGACATGACCTTTATCACCGCCGGGTTCGGTGGTGGCACCGGGACGGGCGCCTCGCCCATCATCGCCGAGATCGCCCGTAAAGTGGGCGCATTGGTGGTCGCCGTGGTGACCAAACCCTTTAGTTTCGAGGGCAAAAGGCGGGCACAGGTGGCCGAAAAGGGGCTGAAAGATCTTGAATCCAGAGTCGATACCCTCATCGCCATTCAGAATGACCGCCTGCTCAAATTGGTGGACAAGGACTCACCCCTGCAAAAGGCCTTTCTCGTTGCCGACGACATTCTACGGCAGGGCATTCAGGGCATCTCCGACCTGATCACCGTGCCGGGGCTCATCAACATGGACTTTGCCGACGTGCGCTCCATCATGGGTGACGGCGGGGCAGCCCTGATGACCATCGGGGAGGCGTCGGGCGAGGAGCGTGCCCTGGCAGCGGCGCAGCAGGCCGTCACCAGTCCGCTGCTGGACGTGACCATCAGCGGCGCGCAGGGTGTGCTCTTTAACGTCAAGGGCGGCGAGGATCTCTCGCTGTTCGAGGTGAACCAGGCCGCTGAACTGATCCGTGAGACGGCATCCCCCGAGGCCAACATCATCTTTGGTGCGGTGATAGACGAGGAGATGGCCGACAGTATCCAGATCACCGTCATCGCCACGGGGTTCGAACTGGACGAGAGCGCCGACGTGTCGATCTCCACATCCACCGACAAAAAGGGCGAGGAGGAAGACGAGATCTTTGAGCGCTCCTTCGAAAACAGCGATCTGGATATTCCCGCCTTCCTTCGGCGACACTGAATCGGGAAACATGGGCGCAAACGACCTCAAAGGTCATAGAGACCTTTGAGGTCGTTTTTTATCGTCTCCCGACAGATCTATTCCTGCTTCCGCATCAAAGCCTGCAGGGCCAGCAGGTAACCATGCCATCCCAAGCCACAGATCTGCCCCAAACACACGGGGGCGATCACCGACCTATGCCGAAAGTCCTCGCGGGCATGGATGTTGGATAGGTGAACCTCCACGGCATCGAGTTCGACGCTGGCCAGGGCATCTCGAAGGGCGTAGGAATAGTGGGTATAGGCCCCCGCGTTGATGACGATGCCCGAGGCCCAGTCGCCGGCCTCCTGGATGGCATCGACCAGTTCCCCCTCGTGATTGGACTGCAAGATGCGTAGCTCGACCCCCTCCTCCTGTGCCCAGGCGTGCAACCGCTCGTCGATATCCTGTAGGGTCTCCCGGCCATAAACCTCCGGTTCTCGCGTGCCGAGCATATTGAGGTTGGGCCCGTGAATGACCAGATAAGCGCGTTTCATGGGCGAATCCTTTCCAGTGCCGCGAGCACCTGATCGCGGGTGACGTCTCCATCGATGGTGACGTCACCGATATCTCGGGGTACGATGAACCGCAGCCTCGAACCCCGTCGTTTCTTGTCCGTGGCCATGGCCTCGTATACGGCTTCTGGCGGCTGGGCCTCGTAGGTGACGGGCAGATCATGAATCTGCAGACAGGTCTCAATGCGCTCCAGCGTCGAGGGGCTACACAACCCCCGTATCTCGCCCAGATGGGCGGCGGCAGCCATCCCAATGCCGACTGCCAGGCCGTGTTTCATCCCATAATCCGCCAGTACCTCAAAGGCGTGAGCAAAGGTATGCCCCAGGTTAAGCACTGCCCGACGCCCCTGCTCATAGGGATCCTCCTCCACCACCTCGATCTTGACCTCCAGGGCACGCCCCACCATGCTCCGCAGATCCTCCACCCCCTCTCTCGACTCCAGGGAAGCGAACAGTTCTGGATCCCCGATGATGCCCGCCTTGATCACCTCCGCCAGACCTGAGCGAAACTCTGCCTCAGGAAGCGTTTCCAGCGTGTCGATATCCAGCATGACCAGTAACGGGGTGACGAATTGCCCGATCAAGTTCTTGCCCTGAGGATGATCCACAGCCACCTTGCCTCCCACGCTGGCGTCGATCATGCCCAACAGCGTGGTGGGAACCTGTACCAGGGGCACGCCGCGCATGAACGTGGAGGCCGCAAACCCGGCCATATCGGTGATCACGCCACCGCCCACGGCCACCACCGCGCCGCCGCGGTCCAGGTCGGCGGCTACAAAGCGATCATAAAGCGTGCGGGTGGTTTCCAGAGTCTTGTACTCCTCGCCGGCGGGGACCACCACGTGAGTGGGCTCGTAGCGGCTTGCACGCAGCCCCCGCAAGAACGTCTCTCCATACAGAGGCCAGACGTTCTCGTCGCTGACCACCACCACTTTGTGGCGCACGTCTCGTATGCGCAGCAGTGCTCCCAGGGAAGAGAGACCACCGGGATGAAGGTGGACCTGGTAGCCACCGGTGGGCATCGTCACCCGCCACACGGTCGGACGGGCACGAAAAAGCGCAAGCACCCGATCGACGACCTGCTCGATGGAGAGATCGGTGGTGTCGATATGATGGGGAATCCGGGCATAGGCCGGACGCCGTGCGGCCAGTAACTCGTGCATGCGCTCCGCAGGATCCTGCCCCCGGAGCATGGGTCGCCCCTCTCCCTGCCCCAAACGCTCCACGAGTTCCTCGGCCGCGCAATCGAGGCAGATGACACAGCCGCCGTCCTCCATAAGGCGCCGGTTCTCGACATCGATCAGCGCGCCGCCGCCCGTGGCGATCACGAGTCCGTCCTCGGCATTCAATTCACGACACAGTTCACGCTCCAGGCGGCGAAAGGTATCCTCCCCCCTCTCCCGAAAGATCTCGGGGATGCTCATGCCCTCGCGCTCGACGATAAGCGCATCCATATCCACAAAGGGACGCTCCAACGCCTGGGCGACGCGCTGGCCCACGTTGCTCTTGCCCGTGCCCATAAAGCCCGTCAGCACCAGATTGCGCCTATCCTCGATCATCCTGCACCCTCCTCACAATCGTCTCCATATGGTCTCCCCCGTAGCGTTCCAGCAACGCCTGAGCCAGCACCCAGGCGACCATGGCCTCCCCGACGACGGCGGCGGCGGGCACGGCGCACACGTCGGAACGCTGGTATTCGGTGGTGGTGGCCTCTCCCGTGGCCAGATCCACCGTGGCGATGGGCGAGACGGTGGTGGGTATGGGCTTCATGGCCGCCGAGATCACGATGGGCTGACCATTGCTCATACCTCCCTCCAGTCCCCCGGCACGGTTCGTCTTCCGCTGGGGACCCGACTCACCGGGATAGATGGGATCGTGCACCTGGGTGCCGGGCAGGGCGGCGTTGGCAAAGGCGGGTCCTATCTCCACCCCCTTGACAGCCTGAATGCCCATCACCGCCCGGGCCAGACGGGCGTCTAGGCGGCGATCCCAATGCACGTGGCTTCCCAGGCCCACGCCAAGCCCCCGGGCCACCACGGTAAAGACCCCCCCCAGAGAATCGCCCGCCTCGCGCGCCGCGTCAATGCCCTCCCGCATGCGCTGCGCGGCGTCCTCCTGGGGGCAGGAGACGTCGGATTCCAGGGCTGCGGAGAGCCGCTCCCCCATGGGAATACTCTCCAGATCGGCCTCCACGCCGCCGATGGCTTTGACGTAACTGCCCACCTCTATATCCACGGTGTGCAGCAGGATCTTGGCCACGGCGCCCACGGCGACCCGGGCCGCCGTCTCGCGGGCGCTGGCCCGCTCCGCCACCAGCCGCAGGTCATCCAACTGGTACTTTTGCCCGCCCGCCAGATCGGCATGCCCGGGGCGGGGACGGGTCCAGGGGGACACGTCCCGCTCGCGCCAATTCTCCCAATCCTTGTTGGTGATCATCATGCTCAGAGGCGCCCCGACGGTGGCCCCCTTGACGCGACCACCGAGAAAGCGCACCCTATCCTGTTCGATCTGTTGGCGGCCTCCCCTTCCATACCCTCCCTGGCGCCGGCGCAGATCCCGATCTATCTCCTCGGCTTCCAATCGCAATCCGGCAGGAAGCCCCTCTATAATGGTGGTCAAACACGGGCCATGAGACTCACCCGCTGTGAGAAAACGAAGCATAGCACTCTCCTATAATCCCGTCGATCCTGTACGTTCGTAATCGGCCGCAACCCCGCTATTCCCCGGATAATACCTGCTCGCAGGCGGCATACATCACTTTGACAGGGGCATCCCTACCTGTCCATCGTTCAAAGGCCTCCGCGCCCTGATGTACGAGCATGCCCAGACCATTGGATGCTCCCGCTCCCGCCGCACGCGCCCTGTGCATCAGGTACGTCTCACGGGGGTTGTATATCAAATCGAAACAAAAGGCTCCAGAAGGAAAAGGTATCTCCTCCGGCCAGGGAGAGGCGTCCTCCTCGGGCCACATGCCCAGCGGGGTGGCATTGACCACGAGATCCACCTCCGACGCCGCCTCGGAGACCATCTCCGTCTCCAGGGGCCCGCTCTCCAGCCGTGCGGGCACGCGACGCTGAAAAGTCCCCACCAGATCATGGGCCCGCTGTGGCGTGCGATTGAGCACTATCAGGCGATCCGCCACACCACCCAGGGCATAGACCACGGCTCGCGCCGCGCCTCCCGCCCCCAGCACCAGGGACGTGCAGCCATCGGGGGGGAACCCCGCCTCGCGCAGGGCGCGCATGAACCCTCCAGCATCGGTATTGTGCCCCAGCAGTTCGTCCTCCTCGACGACGAGGGTGTTCACGGCCCCGATGACCTCCGCGGCGGACGTGAGTTCGTCGAGCAGGGGGATGAGGGCCTGCTTGTGAGGCACCGTGGCGTTGACGCCACACAGTCCCAGGGCACGTATCCCCTCCACGGCCTCTTGCAATCGCCGGGGATGCACGGGCAGTGGCACATAGCACCAATCGAGCCCCAGGGCGTCAAAGGCAGCGTTGTGCATGGGAGGCGATACGCTGTGCTCGATGGGCCAGCCGATGAGCCCTACGACCCGTGAATGGGCCAGGATAACGGGAACCCGCAGCGGAGATGGCCTCTCCTTCTGGGTCATGACACGGCTCCTTCCGTCAACGCGTCGATCTTGTCGACAAAGCCGGGAAACGAATCGGCGATGGATTCGGCTCCCTTTACCCGGGTTTCCCCCGGGCTCAACAGACCGCCCACGACCAGGGTCATGGCCAGACGGTGATCGCCGTGGCTGTCCACCGTGGCAGCGTGGAGGGGCGTGGGCCCCTCCACGTCGAAACCATCGGGACATTCCTCGACATGGGCGCCCATGGCTCGCAGGGCCTCCACGGTGGTGGCGATGCGATCCGTCTCCTTGACCCTCAGTTCTTCCGCCTCTCGCACCCGGGTGACGCCCTGAGCCTGGGTGGCGGCTAGGGCCAACAGGGGAAACTCGTCGATCATGCGGGGCACCATGGCGCCCCCCACCTCCACCCCCTCCAGGTCTTGAGGACGCACCAGAATATCGCCCACGGGCTCCCCGCCCTCTATACGGGGGTTCAGGATCTCTACTGCGGCCCCCATCTCCCGCAGCACGTCCAGCAGGCCGATGCGCGTGGGGTTGACGCCCACCCCCCGAATCAACAGTTCGCCCTCCGATGCCAGCAGGCCAGCCACCAGGAAATAGGCCGCCGAGGAAAAATCGCCGGGCACCGAGACGTCCAGGGGTTCGATCCGCGAGGGCGCCTGGGGCAGTTCATGTCGCAGCCCCTCGGTGATCAGTTTCACTCCCCTGGCCCGCAGCATGCGCTCCGTATGGTCGCGGGAGGGGCCGGGCTCCAACACCGCCGTCGTCCCCTGGGCATAGATCCCCGCCAGCAGGATACAGGATTTGACCTGGGCACTGGCCATGGGAGGCGCGTACTCCACACCCTGAAGGGGAGTTCCCTGAATGCTCAGGGGCGGTAGGCGCCCCGACTGCCTGCCCCATATCCTGGCTCCCATCTCCCGCAGGGGCCGGGTGACGCGGTCCATGGGGCGACGGCGCAACTGGCTCGCCCCGCTGAGCACGCTGTAGAAATCATGCCCGGCCAGCAGGCCGGCCATGAGGCGCATGGTGGTGCCAGAACGCACGCAATCGAGGACCGCCTCCGGTTCCTGCCAGCCGCGCAGGCCCTCCCCTTGTACGACGAGAGCCCCCTCCCCCCCCTCGAGAATGGAGATACCCAGTTGGCGCAGACAATCCATGGTGGCGCGACAATCGCCTCCACTCAGGTATCCCTCTATCCGCGAGGGCCCCGCGGCAAGGCTGCTGAGAAGCAGCGCCCGGTGGGTGATCGATTTATCGCCGGGCACCGTGATCTCCCCCGCCACACGCGACACGCCGCGAACTGCAAGTTCCATCAGTACATCTCCCTCCTCTTGTCTCGGGCGGCTTCCAGAGCAGCCTCAAGATCCTCAAATTCGCCTTCTTCCAAACAGCGAGAAAAGAAGGCCAGTTGCTCCTGGGCCTTGTCCAATGCATCCAGAACGGGGCCGCGATTGGTGCGCAGGATATCCAGCATCATCGTCAGACTACTCGCCGCGACGCGGCTGGTATCGCGAAAACCCCCAGCGGCCAGTTTCCACGTCAGGGGATCGTCGCGAGCCAGTTCCTCCGCCGCATTCACCAGGGCAACGGCCAGCAGATACGGAAGATGGCTTATGGCGGCCACGATATGATCGTGGCGCTCCGGATCCAGGATCAGGGGGGTGGCGCCGATATCCCCAACCAGATCCTTGGCCAGGGCCAGGGCCTGCGGCGCGGTGCGCTCCAGGGGCACGAGCACAAAGACACTATCCTGATAGAGATCGGGCTCGGCCATGGTGAGTCCCGACGTCTCCTTGCCACACATGGGATGCCCCCCTATGGGCTGCACGTGCGGGGGCATCTGCACCATGGCCTCGCAAATGGCACCCTTGGTACTGCCCACATCCATCAGCAGACAGTCGGATTTTAGTAATTCTCCTATGGTCTCCACCTTGTTCAGGATATCGTGCACGGGCGTGGCCAGGATCACGATGTCCGCATCGCCCACCCCTTCCAGATTCGTCGTCGCTCTATCCACAAAGCGCAGGGACAGTGCCCTCGCGCAGGTGCTCGGGCGTCGGGCCACTCCCACCACCTCTCGGCAGCGGCCCGAGGCGCTAAGAGCCGCAGCCAGGGAACCTCCCATCAGCCCCAGACCGACGATGGCCACCCTGGCATCCGTAAAGTCCATATACCAAACTCCTTACAACTCGCGTCCTACCGCGTAGGCCACATCGCGCACCTTTTCCACCAGTTCGGCAAAGCGCTCGGGGCGCAGCGACTGGGCTCCATCGGAAAGTGCCTGTTCGGGGTGGGGATGAACCTCCACCAATAGACCGTCGGCCCCGGCGGCCACAGCGGCCATGGACAGGGAGGTCACCCACTCCCAGTTGCCGGAAGCGTGGCTGGGATCCACGATGACGGGAAGATGCGTGAGTTGCTTCAACACGGGCACAGCGCTGATATCCAGCGTGAAACGCGTATATTCTTCGAAGGTGCGAATACCCCGTTCACAAAGCATGACGCGGTAGTTGCCATGAGAAAGGACATACTCTGCGGCCAGCAAAAGTTCCTCCATAGAGGACATCATGCCCCGCTTGAGGAGCACGGGCCTGTCCGCCTCTCCGACGGCGCGCAGCAGGGCGAAATTCTGCATGTTCCGCGCGCCGATCTGCAGGATATCGGCACACTCACACACGAGGTCGAGTTGCTCCGGAGCCATAACCTCAGTGACGATGGCCATGCCCAACTCCTCCTTCACCTCCTGCAAGAATTCCAATCCCTCTTTTCCTAACCCTTGAAAACTATAGGGCGACGTGCGCGGCTTAAAGGCACCACCGCGCAGGATATGTGTCCCCGTCTCCTGTACCGCCTGGGCCGCCTCCATGAGCTGCTCCCGGCTCTCCACAGAACACGGCCCAGCCATGATGGTAATGGCCTTGTCCCCAATGGAGACATCGTTGATGGGCACCACAGTATCGTGTGGATGAAACTCTCGACTGGCCAGTTTATAGGGCCTGAGAATGGGCACCACATTTTCCACGCCAGTCATGGCCCGAAGAGCATCCTCATTCACCGGACGCTCATCGCCGATGAGCCCCACGATGGTCCGCTCCTCACCCTGGGAAAGATGAGGTTGGAGCCCCCACTCGCGCACCCTGTCCACGACAGCCTGTAGATTCTCTTGGCTGGCGCCACGCTCCATCACTACAATCATCTCATACTCCCTTCTACTCTGTCAAATGCTCGTTGATATCGGGACGCAACCCTTTGGCCTTTCCACAATAGATATGTTTCACTGATGTCTGCGGCACGTCCGTATTCCACAGAAGCAACACACGAATGCAACGAGGCAGGCTGTCAGGCACGGGAATCTCTTGAGCATCCAGCAAAGGCACATGGCGCCAGCCCAAAAGCCGCGCCGCCTTGGCCGGAAATGCCGCCCTAAGATCCTCTGTGACTGTAAAAAAGGCTGCAGCGATATCCTGAGGGCGGATACAGTTCGCCGAAACCATCTCCTGCAAAAGATCCTTGGTGGCCTCGATGATGATCTCGTGCTCGTCAGAATCGACGGTGGTCGCTCCGCGAACGCCCCTGGTGGTCATTTCTCCCTTTCCTCCCCAAACCACGGTGATGTATAAAAAGAGCGGGGAGCCTGCGCTCCCCGCTCTCGATCCAACTACCTTCCAGTGTCAGCCACTCTTAGGCAGCGCAGCCCCCTCCCGCTCGCTTAAAGTAATAAAAGGTAAAGGGGCACACAGCCTGCTCAATGAGGCATACGAAAGGAGACACAGTCACTCCCCACAACGAATTCGAAATCTCGTATGGATTATGAGAGGCACTCGCCACAGTCACGATCTCTTTCTCCCTCCAACGTTGCAACAACCATAGCACAGCCACAGAAAAAAGTCAAAAGCACGCATTGATAAGGAGTTGAAGGCGATAAGTGTGCTCATATCTACGGCTCTTTCGAGCAACTGATGCGGTTTTCAAAACCCTGGTCGAGGAACTTATATTGGATGACTTGACTTTTGTGCCACGTTCACATACACTGATTCATAGAGCATTATAGGATCGGTAAGCCCAAGTCATCAACACGTTGTTTGTAGGTGTGTCGGTCTGGTATTGACAGGAGGTGATGCAATCAATTATCATGCCACTAGGGTAAGGGTTGGCGTGCGGTAGCAGACATAAGCGGTGATCACATTCATCCATTCACGGCGATTCTGGCTGCGTTCCGCGGACGCCTGGCACAGGCAGCGGTGAAAAAGAGCCGATTGTGTCCGGCGGATGTCGATCCTGTGTAGACCTAAACTAAAGCAGTATAACAGGAGGTGCTTTATGCGAAAGCGACATTGGATTTCCGTACTGGTAATGCTTACGCTCATCCTGGGTTTGGCGAGCGGGGTAATGGCGCAAGAATCCGCCGAGACGGAGGAGAAAGTCGCGACAGAGGCGGAAGAGGAAGAGGAAGTTGAAGCCGAAAAAGTCGTCGCAGCAGAGGAGGAAGAGGCACCCGCCGGCAGCGATGCCAGTGACCCCATCTGGTTGCACGCCGACGACTCGGTGGCCACCGGCGGACTGGCCGGAAGCAGGGCTGGAAGTTTCGTCTACTATGCCATCGAATATCCCGGTGACGAGACGGACGTCAACATCCGCGCGGACTTTGCCCCGGGCGATGCCATCACGTTGATGTCTGTCGGCTTTAACGTGTATGGCCCGGATGGACTTTTCATCGGCGAGGGCGAGACGGTCGGCGGTGCCAAGGAACTGACCTACAGTGCTGATGAAGCCGCAACCTGGCTGATCCAGGTCTATAACTATGGTAACGTCACCATCGACTATACCATCGCGGTCGAAGGACTCTCCACGGCAGAAGAGCCCGCTGAGGTCGAGGAGCCCGTCGAGGCCGAGGAGGCCGAGGAGGACAAAGAGCCTGCCGAGGAAGAGGAAGCCGTCACACCAGAGCCTTTGAATGAGGAAGACACACTGGTCGGATCGCGTGCGGGAGCCTATGCCACGTACGAGATCGCGCACGACGGCGAGGAGGAATTGGAGTTGACCCTGCGCTACGCGCCCGACGAGGTCACAACCCGCCAGGGCATCGGCATGACGGTCTATGGCGCCGATGGATGGTCGCGCGACGCGACTATCGAGGATGGTGTGCGCACCGTAAACCTGACCGACGCCCCCGCGGGCACCTACCTTGTGCAGGTGTTCAACTATATCGACGGATGGGAGATCAACTATACCCTGACGCAATAGCAGTTTAGGCCACACAGAAGGGCGAGCCTCGCGGGGCTCGCCCTTTTTTAGTGGGGAGATGCAACATGGCGAGCAGTCCTGCGCCCTGTGTGTGAACAGTGTCGAGATGCGTCAGGACTGACCGAAACCTCGCTTGACACAGGGGGGCTTTGCCCCTACGCTACCATACGATGATAAAGACATCCGAGAGCAAATACCAATCAATGTTAGGAGGAATTCATGCAGCGCGTTGTTCTATGTAGTCAAGCCACTTCCTCGCCCCCCGTATGGGCGGTCAAGGAGCGCTTTCTCATCGACAAGATGAACGAGGCAGCCCCCGTATTCGAGGAACGATACACCCGCCAGGACGGGACCTACGTCTGGAGGGAGAAATGGCCCGGATTCGACGGTTCCGATGATGGCTATGAGACCTATCATAACTGGCCCCTCCTCTACATCCTGGGGGGCAGCGCAGATCTCCACGAGCGTAGCCGCTACCTGTGGGAGGCCGTAACCAGGCAGTTCACCGAGTACGGTCAGATCTGGCGCGAGTTCGACGCCAACTATGACTGGATGCACCATGGCGAGAGTTCCATCTACTTTTACTACTTTGGGCTCGCCGATCCCAACCGTGATCGGGACAGGGCCCGCGCCCTGCGCTTTGCCGGCTTTTACACGGGAGAGGACGAGGAGGCAGATAACTGGGATCCGGAGCACCGGCGTATTCGCTCTCCCATCAACGGCAGCCGAGGCCCCCGTTTTGAGAACCAATGGGACGATTGGTCCACCCACCGCTCGGTCCTGGCCCGCTATCCGGCACCCTTTGAGGATATCCCCGGCGTTGAGGGACCCATCGCCGACTGGACCGATGATGAGGTGTACGCCGAGATCCTCAAACTCCTCAACGAACGCCAGATGTCCTGCGACGTTCCCCTCAACCTGACTTCCACCAGCCTGATAACCAATGCCTACCTGTACACTGGCGACGACAAGTACAGGGAATGGGTGCTGAATTACATTGAGGCCTGGGCCGACCGCATCGAGGAGAACGACGGCATCTGCCCCGATAACGTGGGACCCAACGGCATCATCGGGGAAACCATGAACGACAAGTGGTGGGGCGGCTACTATGGCTGGCGCTGGCCCCATGGCTTTATGTCCATCATCCAGCCGCTGACCATCTCGGCCATGAACGCCGTGCTCCTCACGGGGGACATGAGTTACCTGGATATCCCGCGCGGCCAGCTGGACCACATGATCGAGCGGGGTTATGTGGAGGACGATGCCCTGCTCATTCCCAACCGGCATATGGACGACGGCTGGAGCGATCACCGCGTGCTGCGTCCCGAATATCCCATCCAACTCTGGTACGTCTCCCAGGCCGAGTCGGATCACGCCCGCCTGGAGCGCTTTCCCGAGCGCGAGACCCAGTGGAACGAGGTCCGACCGGGACGGGGCAAGGGGGACGACATCCACATCGCACCCTGGTACCGCTACATCACGGGCAGCAATCCCGGCTATCCCGAAAAGATCCTCGACACCCAGTGGGACGAGGTGCAGCGACGCATGGATATCATGGCCCACGACGACGGCAATCCCGAAGACTGGGACGTCCATCACTGGCAGAACATAAACCCCGTGCATACCGAGGCCCTGGTACAACTCACCTGTGGCGGCCCCCAGATCATCTATCACGGCGGCCTGCTGCACGTGCGGGTTCGCTACTACGATCTCGACGCGCGGCGCCCGGGCCTGCCCGAGGACGTGGGCGCCCTCGTGGACGATATCGACGGTGACAGCACGCGGGTGACCCTGGTCAACACCAACCCCCTGCGCCCCCGCCGTCTGGTCATGCAGGCGGGCGCCTTTGGAGAGCATAGATTCACCCAGGTGGCCGATGTGGCGGCCGATGAGGCCTCGCAGGAGACGGTGGACGTGAACGACAAGCACCTGGAGGTACACCTGGCCCCGGGCGGCATGGTACGTCTGGAACTGGGGATGAAGCGCTACGACAACGATCCCTCCTACAAACAGCCAACGCTCTAAGATTCAAAAGTCCCTAAAGGCTTCAAACATCTTTAGGGACTCGCTTCTACAAGGAAAGATGGTGCGAGCATGGCCTACCTTCAAGGACTGGATCCCGTCTTGGCTCTGTTGGCCACCCTGTTCACATGGGGGATCACGGCGCTGGGCGCTACCCCCGTCTTTTTTGCCAAAACCCTCAGTCAAAGACTGTTGGACACCATGCTGGGATTTGCCGCCGGCGTCATGATCGCCGCCAGTTTCTGGTCTCTGCTAGAACCGGCCATCAAGACAGCGGGCACCTCGTGGGAGCGCAGTACCCTCCTCGTCCTGGCCGTCACCCTGCACAATATCCCGAGGGCACGGCCGTGGCCATGCCTCTGCGCCGTGAAGGACTTTTCACGCTTCAAGGCCTTTATATATGGCCAGTTCTCGGGAATGGTGGAGCCCGTGGGTGGGGTGTTGGGGGCCTGGTTCGTCCTGTCCATGCACTCCCTGCTGCCCTATGCTATGCTCTGGCCTTTGCAGCAGGAGCCATGATTTTCGTCGTGGTGGAGGAACTCATCCCCGAGGCCCAGGTGGAGGGCAACGCCCACCTGGCCACGGCAGGCACCGTGTTCGGTTTTACCATCATGATGATACTGGACGTGGCCCTGGGCTAGAGTCCTTTTCCGTCCGGGACGACGCACGCGTGTCTGGCAGGGGAATGGCGAGAAGGAACGCGGCAAGGGAAAAGAACAGGGCCACACCAAAGACAGCGGGATAGGAAAAGGTCTTGACAATCCATCCCCCTATGGTGGGCGCCAGCATCACCATGGCCGCCAGCGTGTTGATCATCCCGATATAGAGGGGACGGCGCGCGCCCTCTACGTATTCCAGGATCCAGTTGAAAAAGGGCCAGCCGATATTGCCCATATAGAGCCCCAAAAAGAAATAGATCATCAGAAATAAATAAAGTTCCCCATCCGTCCAGACCACCAGGACTGATGGCGCCAACAGAGCCAACACGGGAGACACGGTGGAAAGAACAATGGTCGTGCGCATATGCACCAGTGGCCCCCACCGATCCTGAATGAGTCCCATCAATAGCCCCGAGGTCACAGATCCCGCCACCTGGGCAGAGATGAAAAACCCCGTATCCTGAGCCAGAAAGCCCAGTTCTTTGGTGGCATACAGCACGTAAAAGGCACTGGCGACACTGACAAAGCCGCTCAGTATTCTCACCACGATCATATTCAAAAAAGGCCGGTCCTCCATCAGGATGCGCGGCAAAGAGGCCAACACCTGACGCACACTGGGTCTGTCCTGGACAGACTGCTGCGGTTCGGGCTCTCGGATAAGACTGAGAAACACGCTCGACACCATAAAGATGGCCGAGGAGGCGGCAAAGAGCAGGGCATAGTTGGCGGGGAAATCCCAACGACTGGCGTCACTCAACATATAGCGCACCAACCACCCAACTCCCATGGCCCCGATGCCCCCCAGAACCTGCGCGGTGCCCTGGATGCGCCCCCGCCGCCGGTCGGGCAGGGCCCGCGCCATCAGATCGAACCAGGGCACACTCACCGTGGCATCCAGGGCAAAGAAACCAAAGATACATACCACACAGAAAACAAAGACGAATATCGGCGCGCGCCGCCCCAACAGCCATACTATGGCGGCCATGACAAGAAAAAGGGGCCGGCTCAACCAGACGCCACGCATCATAAAAGGCTTTTTGTACGTCAGATGCGACACAAAAGAGGCCACGAAAAGTTGCGGCAACAACCACGCCCCACTGATCAGTCCCGTGGCCACGCCAATGGCCACTTCCGAATCGACCAGCACGGTGAAAAAGGCGGGCAAAACGGTGGTGGAACTGATAAAGGTCACGGCGATCTGGAACAGGATCATATCAATAGTGAAAGCCCAGACGTTACGCGCCTGATCCGCCGGTGCTATAGTAGATGATTCAGAGCGTTCTGTATCGTATGGCAAATGGTTCTCCCCTTCAACGCTGAAATACCGTCGCGTACTGTATGATTATCTGCTTAACAGGTCAAATCAACGAAATCTGCTCTCCCTCTCTCAGTGGCCCATCTGAATGAGAAAAAGGGCACGTAGGCCCACCAATGCCAAAAAAACAATTGACAGATGTCCAAAAGCCCGTTAGAATCTGCGACGAGTCGTTCCCAGCGGCGTATGCTCAAAGGTTGGCTTGTACCATCCATGGGCCTGTACGCCACGATAGATGATAAGGAGATTGTGAGATGAAAATAGCGCGCTTTTCCTGGCAGGATCAGACATCCTGGGGTGTCGTCATCAACGATACCATACACGAACTGGAAGGCGAACTGTGGGGTGACATGGACGTGGGCGATCCTATCTGTCCCCTGGAGGAGGCCAAACTACTGGCTCCTGTGGAGGCGCACAACAAAGTGATGGGCCTTGGACTGACGTACAAGGACCTGTATGAGGAAAACGAAGGCGATGCCTATCGAGATGGCCCCGCCATCTTTATGAAGCCGCCCAACACAAATATCGGCCACCTCGATCCCGTTATCTACCACGACGTCTGCAAAAAAGTCATCTACGAGGCCGAGGTGGGGATCGTCATGGGGAAAAAGGCCCATCTGGTCTCCGCCGACGAGGCGCTGGACTATGTGGCGGGCTATACCTGCGTGAACGACGTGACCAGCCTCCGTTTCAAGACTGTGGAACGCCCCATCATCAGCACTCGCTTTAAGATATGCGACACTTTTTGCCCCATAGGCCCCGTCGTCGAGACCGAGATAGAGAATCCCCATGATCTGACCATCCTGTGCCGCCTCAACGGCCGCGAGGTAGAGAGAGCGACCACGGGCAGGGACATGTGCTTCACCATGGGCGAATGCATCGAGTGGGTCACCTCCTTTATGACCCTGATGCCCGGCGACATCATCTGCAGCGGCGCGGACGGCATGGGACGCATCGAGATCGGCGACGTCGTCGAGGTAGAGGTCAGCGAGATCGGCGTGTTGAGGAATCCCATCGTCGCCCCAGAATAGTTACCCCATGAGGAGACCAAAATGACAGGAACGATGAGGGCGGCCGTCTGGACGGCGCCCGAGCGCATCGAGTACAAAGAAGTGAAACGCCCTACGGCGGGCCCGGGGGAAGCCCTGGTAAAGGTCGGCTATGGGGGTATCTGTGGCTCCGATATCATGATCTATTTGGGCCAACATCCCCGCGCGAAACCGCCCCTTATTCTGTGTCACGAGTTCTCGGGGACCGTCGTCGAATCCGCTGGCGATGCCTTTGCAGAGGGAACGCGGGTGGTCATCAATCCCCTGCTCTTCTGTGGGGATTGCTACGCCTGTAATAGCGGCATCCCCCACATCTGCGAGAACCTGGGGCTGGTGGGCATCGATCAGGACGGAGGATTCGCCGAGTATGCGGTGGTACCCCTGCACACTATCCACGTCCTCCCCGAGTCGATCTCCATGGCCCGGGGCGCGCTGGTGGAACCGCTGGCCGTGGCCGTGCATGCCGTACGCGCCTCGGCGTTGAAGGTGGGCGACGTGACGGCCGTGCTGGGGGCCGGCCCCGTGGGCATCCTGACGGCCCAGGTGGCACGCCTGGCCGGCGCGCGTGAGGTGTTTGTCTCTGAACTGAGTCCCAAACGGAAGGAAATAGCCCGCGAACTGGGCTTTGAGGTCATTGACGTGGCAGAGCAGGATCCCGTCGAGGTCATTCTCGACGCCACCGACGGCGTGGGCGTTCCCGTGGCCTTTGACGCCGCCGGTGTACAGGCCACGGTGGACCAGACAGGCAAGATCGTGCGCCCCGGAGGGCAAATCCTGCAAGTGGGCATGCCCAAGACGCCCCCCACGGTGGATATGACCATGCTTCTCTTCCGCGAGATCACCCGAAAACCCATCCGCGTCTATACCGACGAGGATGTGAGCAAGGCGGTGGCCATCGCGGCCACCGGCGAGGTGGATCTGGAAACGCCAGTTACCCACACCATGCCCCTGGAAGCGTTGGATGAGGCCATGGAGATCGCCCACCGGGGCACCGAGGCCTGCAAGATACTCCTGTCGCCCGACCTCTGAGCGTCAAGGTGTCAGGCATTTTAGGTGCACGCAAAGTCTGT
>JBKHJO010000026.1:0-36738 GCA_046538105.1 Anaerolineales bacterium
GTCCGATTTGACCGACCAGGCTTCACGTATGGCGCCTCCGATTCGGCTGGCCCCAGTTGTGGTGCAGGCAGAAGGGGAGCCCGTCATCGTGTTCGAGGTGCCAGAATGCGACTACCGACGCAAGCCATGCTACTACAGCGAGGCGGGGATGAATAGTGGAAGTTACATCCGCGTAGGCAATACCAACCGCAGGATGAGCGACTATGAAATCTTTACCTATGTAAACTCTCGGGGGCAGCCGACATTTGACCAAGAACCTGTGCGTAGCGCCACTATCGAGAATCTGGACCGCGATCTGCTGGAAGAATACTTGCATCAGATCAGTCGGGAAAAGTCGCGCGTTTGGGAACGGCTGCGCCTGGACGAGAAATCTTTTGCTGAGCAGCTATGTGCTTTGAACATAGCCGTGCGATCCAATGACGCTCATCACCCCTCTTTGGCCGGCTTGCTCGTCTTTGGTCTGTGGCCACAGCAGCACTTTCCCTCTCTGACCATCACCTTTGTACGCTATCGTGGCACCGAGCCGGGTCTGAGGGGACCACGGGGCGAGCGTTTTCTGGACAACCGCAAGTTTGAGGGGCGTCTGGATGAGATGGTGGACGACGCCGTACAGCGTGTGACAACGAACATGCGCCACGGAACCCTGATTGAAGGTGTCTTTCATCGCACGGTGTTGGAGTATCCAGAGGAAGCGGTGCGCGAGGCCATCGTCAACGCTGTAGCTCACCGGGATTACAGTCCTCTGGCTCGAGGCAGTCACGTGCGTATCGAAATGTATGCCGACCGATTAGTGGTCATCACCCCTGGCGGGTTACATGGCCCGGTGAACGAGCAAACGTTGGATACCACGCAATCCACTCGCAATCAACTGCTGATGCGATTGTTAGAAGAGACGGGCATGGTCGAGGATCGAGGCTCCGGTATTCCGATGATGATCTCGGCTATGCGCGAAGCCCATCTAGAGCCACCTCGTTTTCGCGACCGGCGCAATGACTTTTGCGTGATCTTTCGGAATCATACCTTACTGGATGAAGAGACGTTGGGATGGCTCAACCAATTCGCTGGTTATGCCCTTTCCGACGCACAGCGTATGGCACTGGCCTACCTGCGAATGAATTCTCGCATGACGAACAGCGATTACCGCCGCTTGAACAACACCACCACAGTGGAGGCCACGCGGGATCTCCGTGGTCTGGTAGATGCAGGACTGATCCAGATGCACGGCACGCGGCGGTGGGCATATTACACGTTGAGGAAAGAAATAGCGGTGGGGCGAGAAGAAGTCGAATCTCGTCCTGCCAGGTTAATACTGGATTACGTGGCGGAGCATGGCTCAATTACCAATCGAGAGTGCCGCGATCTATTGGGATGGGGAGAGGAGAAACGGGACAAGGCCTATCGATTGTTGAAAAGCCTTGTAATCGAAGGCGAGCTTCGCCAAGAAGGACAAGGGCGTTGGACACACTATACGCGCGCGTAAACGCCTATACGCACCTATACAGTGTATACGCGTATATGCACGTATAGGCGCGTATAGCGTTCCGAATGCAGAAGAGACGCCCCAGCAGGACGTCTCTACGATCATAAGCGCAGCGCTGTTCATAAGCAAAGAAGCCCTCCCACGCCATTGGCGTGGGAGGGATGGCACTCCATGGGAACTGCGTTCCCCCTGCGTGCCTTATTACTACGAACGATCAGACGACCTTCTCCCCGTACACTTTCATGGGGGTGTGGTGGATGGGGCGATAGCCCCCGGCGGCGTCGGCTGCGGTGGGCACGGAGGCCTCGTCGGGCTTGTCCGAGATGCCAAAGACCAGCACGCCCAGGGCGGACAGGGCCCCGGCTACCTGGGCCACCTCGGCGGTGAGGACGATCTCGCTGTCCAGCACCTGGTCCGCCGGCGCGTCGTCGGGCAGCACGTCCATGCGCGCCACGGTCTCGAAATACTCACCACGGCGGAACGCCTTAAAAGGAGTGGGATCCTCGGCCTCGATGCCCCGCAGCACCTCGGCGTGGGCCTCTTCCAGCGCGGGGGACATGCGCTCTCGCCGCGTCTCGCAGGCGGCCACAAAATCCTCGATGTCGTCAAAGGTACCGTCCTCCAACGCGGACCACAATTCGTCGGGGGTGTAGACGCCGCCGTTGACCATGAGGCAGATATAGGCCAGATAGTCCTGGTTGTCGGCGGTGAAATGGTGGTATTTTTGGTCGTTCAGGGGATCGTACACGGCGCGAAAGGCCGCCTCGTCGAAATCGTCGCCCAGGGCCCCGCGCATGGTGCGCTTGACAGCCTCCACCCGGGCGTCGTTGATGACGTGGTCGTTGCGGCCCCGGGCTCCTAAGGAGGTCTTGTCCAGGTCGATGAGCAGGGCCGTGGCCTGGTCACAGGGGAAATCGGCGTTCTCCACCCATTCCACGAAATCGGCCAGGGCGGCCCAGCGATTGGCCACCATGAGGCCGTCCTCGATCTCCACGCTCTGGGGCTCTTGCAGGCGGTCGGCGCCGATAAAGCCCATCATGGGCAGGTGCCGGCCCAGGTTGCGGGCGGCGGTGCCGTCGTTCATCAGGGTATCGCCGATAAAGAGGAGGCGCTCCACCGGCGATGAGATACCGCGCACGGCCTGGGCCGCCTGCACGTAATGGAGCAGGGCCATGGCGTATTCCGGCGTCGTCTTGCGAGGTACATAATAATGATCCAGCCCGATCTCGTCCCAGACCTGGTGCAGGCCGTCCAGACGGGGATCCATGGGTTCCAGGTTGCGGTAGACGACGAAATCGCCCATGAAATCGCCCAGGGTGCTCTTTTCCCAGGTCACGACAGCACCCCCTGGGCGACCAGGAGTTCGGCGTTGAGGATGGAGCCGCCGGCCGCGCCGCGAATGGTATTATGGGATAGGGTGACGAATTTGTAATCCAGCACCTCGCAGGGGCGCACGCGACCCACGGCGATGGCCATGCCCCCGCCCGTGTCGCGATCCATGTGGGTCTGGGGCCGGTCGGCCTCGCGGCGCACGACGATGGTGGGATCCACCGCCGAGGGACAGCCCAGTTCGTGGGGCAGGCTGCCAAAGGATTCCCAGGCCCCTATCAACTCCTCCACGGCGGCCTGGCGTTCGAGTTCCACGGAGACGACCTCCAGGTGGCCGTCGCGGGTGGCCACCCGGGTGCAGGTGGGGCTGACCTCCATACCGGCGGGCACGATGGCCCCCGCCCCAGCGTCATAGGTGCCCAGCAATTTGAGAGGTTCTTCCACTAACTTTTCCTCCTCCCCGCCGATATAGGGGATCACGTTGTCCAGGATATCCAGGGAGGGCACGCCGGGATAGCCGGCGCCCGACAGGGCCTGCAGGGTGGTTACCACCACCCGTCGCAGGCCAAAGGCGTCGTACAGGGGCTTGAGGGCCAGGGTCATGCCCACGGTGGAGCAGTTGGGATCGGTGATGATGAACCCCTCGTCCCAGCCCCGGTTGCGGCGCTGCGCAGAGAGCAGTTCCACGTGGTTGGGATTGACCTCGGGGATGAGCAGGGGCACGTCAGGGTCCATGCGATGGGCACTGGCGTTGCTCAACACGCCGTACCCGGCGGCGGCAAAATCCTCCTCCACCTTCCCCGCCACGCGGGAGGGCAGGGCGGAAAAGACCAGGTGGCAATCGAGCCCGGGCTCGCAGGACTGTACCATCATGTCGCGCGCGGCGGGGGGACAGTCGGCGGAGAGACGCCAGGTACAGGCCTCGGCATAGGGCAGACCCACAGAGCGCTCCGAGGCGGCCACAGCGGCGATCTCGAACCAGGGGTTGCGGTCCAGCAACTGAACGAACCGCTGCCCTACGGCCCCCGTGGCGCCCAAAACACCTACAGGTATCGGCTTCATCGTTCGCTTTCCCTCCATCCTAGATCCTGTCCAGTTCGAACTGTTTATGGACGGCCCGCACGCCCTCGTCCACGTTCTCGGCGTCGAGCACGAGAGACAGGTTATAATCGGACGATCCCTGGGCGATAGAGATGATGTTGATCTCGCGGGCAGCCAAGGCATTAAAGACTCGCGAGGCGATGCCCGCCTGATCGAGCATCCCCGCCCCCACGACGGCCACGATGGCCACGCCATTCTGGGTATGCACACCCTCGATATCCCCGCGCATCAGTTCCAATTCCAACTCGTCCTCCACCTCCTGCACCACAGCGGGTCTATCCTGGCTGCGCACCACAAAGCAGATATGTTGTTCCGAGGAGGACTGGGTAATCATCAGCACGCTGGTGCCGCTGCGGGCCACGGCAGTAAATACCCGCCCGGCCACGCCGGGCACGCCCTGCATGCCCCGCCCCTCCACGGTGATCAGACACATGTCGCGGATGGCCGTGATACCCTTGATGAGGGGCTCCTCGCATAACTCGCGGGTGATCAGCGTGCCCTCGTGCTCGGGCTGGAGGGAATTCAACACCCGTATGGGGATGTCCATCTCGGCCACGGGGCGGATGGTGCGCGGATGCAGCACCTTGGCGCCAAAGAAGGAGAGTTCGGCCACCTCGCCATAGGAGAGAGAGGACAGAGTACGCGCCTCGGGAACGATGCGGGGATCGGCGGTCATCACGCCGTCCA
This sequence comes from Anaerolineales bacterium, assembly GCA_046538105.1. GTDB lineage: Bacteria > Chloroflexota > Anaerolineae > UBA1429 > UBA1429 > JAWLEV01. Next base: position 4,598 of record JBKHJO010000026.1, read on the forward strand.
CGTCACTCCAGATCCAGACCTCATCGGCGGAAAGGCAACGCCCCAAAAAGGTGGCACTGTAATCGCTGCTGCCCCGGCCCAGGGTCGTGGGGGTGCCCTCCACCGTGGCGCCGATAAAGCCAGTGACCACGGGTACGATGCCCCTTTCCAGCAGGGGCAGGAGGCGCTCCCGGGCCTTGCGCGTCGTCTCCTCCAGCAGGGGATTAGCCCGGGTAAAGCGGTCGTCGGTGACGATCACCTCGGTGGCCTCCACCATCTGGGCATCTTGCCCCTGGTCGCGCATGGCCGCGGCCACCAGGCGCGCCGACAGGCGCTCGCCCAGGCCCAGCACGGCGTCCTGGCCACGAAGGGTCAGTTCTCCCAGAGTATAGACGCTCTCGCAGAGGGTCTCAAGCCAGTTCAACAGGCTCTCGACCTCCGCACGCAGGCCGCGGGCCACCTCCACGTCGCTCACGCAATCCGCGATGGCCTGCTCGTGGCGCAGTTGAAGTTCGTCGCGCAGGAGACGAAAGGTGCGTTCGTCGCCCTCCTCCGCCGTCGTGGCGGCGCGCCGCAGGATGTCGGTGACGCCGCTCATGGCCGAGACGACCACGATGGGCGGTCCCTTCTCTTCCGCGACGCCTCTGACGATACGGGCCACGTTGGCGATGCGCTCCCCGGTGCCCACCGAGGTACCTCCAAACTTCATGACGATCATGCGTATACTCCCCTTTGCTTGATTTTCCCAATCCCCCATCCACAGTCAGATACCAAAGACCGGGACACCTTGTCTGGGATCTTTTCAACGACGTGCCAGCACTGGCGGGGCGACCGACGATGGAGAGGCGACATCGCCTGTATCTCGCGTGGTTACATGTTGCCCCTTGGCAGGAGCAGATAGTAGGTTGACGGGAATTATACATGACAAGGCGAGAGGGGCCAAAATAGACGTTGCCATGGGAACGGACGCATCCTGGAATCCGACGGGCACTTGCGAAGGGGGAGGGCATAAGATAGAATGACAACTGTGAAGATAGTCGAACACTTTTTATGCTAACGTGAGATATGGGAGGGCATAGAGATGACGGAACAATTGCGTGGGATCTTTCCCGCGCTGCAGGCGACGTTCGATGACAGGGGGGAGATAGACATCCCCAGTATGGAGCGCCAGGTGGCCCATTGCATCGAGGCCGGCACACACGGTCTGGTCTTCCCCGTGATGGGCGGCGAACTGTTCTACCTGTCGGAATCGGAACGCCAGCGCTTTGTGGAGGCCGTGGTGGGCACGGCGGCCGGCGAGGTGCCCGTGGTCGCGGGTGTGGCTGCCCCCGCTACCCCCATCGCCGTGGAACACGCGCGTCACGCGAATGAGGTCGGCGCGGACGCCGTCATCGCCCTACCCCCCTATATCAACCGGGGCGGCACGGAGAAGGAATTCCGCGCGTACTATCGGGCCATCGCCGAGGCGGCAGAACTGCCGGTCTTTATCCAGCATTCCTGGCCGGGCATGAGCGCCGCGTTTATGGCTGAACTTATCCGCGACATCGAATATATCAAGTATGTCAAAGAAGAGACCTCACCCAGCGGTCACAGCATCACCGCGGCCCTGGAGGCCACGGACGAGGAATGTCTGGGCGTCTTTGGCGGGGCCCACGGCCAGTGGATGATCCCCGAGATGCGCCGTGGGGCCAGCGGGTTCATCCCCGCCGCCCAAACGACGGATGTCTATGTGCAGGTGTGGGACGCTTTTCAGGGCGGCGATGAGGCGGAGGCGCGCCGCATCTTCGATCACCTGCGACCCTTTCTCAGCCTGCTGTCCCTCGTCGGGCTGGGGCTTTGCAAGGAAGTGTTGGTGCGTCGGGGCGTCATAGATACGGCCTATATACGCATACCCGAGTCGACAGAGATGGACGATGAGGATCGCCACGAACTGGAGGTGGCCCTGGAGCGACTGGAGCCCTTTTTCCTGCTGTAGGGGGGATGCACGCAGATGTTGCGGACTATTAACCGTTGATCGTCCGCGCAGGCGGACGATTGGTCGCAAGGCCTCACGACCGGCTTCAGACGGCGAAAGTCGGGGACAAACATCCCGGACGTGCTCGGTCTAAAGCCCACCGCTGAGGCGCTTCGCGCCGGGCGTCGACGCAGGTCGACGCGTCTGGGTAGTATCCAAGGTTGCACTCATGCTGCTTCTGCCTCCATCAGTTCGTTGTTTTTGGTGTATCCGGCCATCTCAACAGGCTTTGTGGACACTCAGTTTAGGTCGGTCCTTCACATATAGAGAGGATAAAAGATGAAACGCCCTAATATATTGCTACTGCACACGGATCAACAGCGGTGGGATACCATCCGCTACGGGGGGAACGAGCAGATCCACACCCCCAACCTGGACGCCCTGGCCGAAAAGGGTGCCCTGTTTCAGAACTTTTTCTGCAACTCGCCGGTGTGTATGCCCAGCCGCCACAGCATGCTGAGCGGCCAGTACCCCTCGGCCATCGGCAGCACGTGCAATGGTATCGAGATGGACGAGGATGTGCTGACCATCCACAACGTATTGAAACCCTATGGCTATCACACGGCCAGTAACGGCAAGCTCCACTTTAAGAACCACGCCAACCGCGACCACCGCGCGCCCCATCCGACCTACGGCTTTGACCAACTCATCGTGTCCGACGACTTTGGTTGTTACGACGACGCCTATATGAAATGGGTGGAGGAACAGGATCCCTCGCAGGTGGAGAATTGCCTTTCCACCTCCTGCCCAGCCTGGACGGGCGAGCCGGTGCTGGTGCCCGGCCGGGAGCACCTGATGCACCAGCCCTATGTCTTTCCCGGGCCGGAGGAACTTACCCACTCGGCCTTTGTGGCAGAGGAGACCATCTCCTATATCAAGCGCCACAAAGAGGGGCCCTTTTTCGCCATCGCCGGTTTTTTTTCGCCGCACAGCCCGGTGAATCCTCCCCAGCAGTTCGTGGATATGTACGATCCGTCCACGCTGCCCCCGCCCTATATGAATGAAGGGGAAGACCGCTATGATCTATCAATGGAGGCGTGGCAACGGGTCAAGGCCCACTACTATGGGCTGATCAGCCACATCGACGATCAGATCGGCCGCATCCTGACGGCGCTGGACGAGGCGGGGCTGCGCGACGAGACCCTCATCGTCTTCACCTCGGACCACGGGGAGCACATGGGAGATCACGGCATGGTGGGCAAGGGCACGCCGTACGACAGTTGCAACCGCATCCCCCTCATCATCTCCTATCCCGGCCATATTCCCGAGGGCGAGGTTTATCACGAGATAGTGGAAGGCGTGGATCTGGCCCCGACACTCATCGACTATGGCGGCGTGCAGATCCCGCCTGTGATGCAGGGACGCTCCTTCCGCCCCCTCCTGGAGGGCGGAGAGTACAAAGCGAGAAGGTCAGCGTACATAGAGATCCGTATCCCCCGGGGCCATGCAGAGACAGAGGATATGACCGGTCGCTCCTGGAAGGGCCTGCGCACGCAGGATTACGAGTATGCCGTCTATGACGATGGCCGCGAGTTGCTGTTCGACCTCGAAAAAGATCCCCACGAATTAAATGATGTGAGCGACGACGAGAAATATGGGGCTGCGCTCCACAGCATGCACGAGGAGTTGGTGCGGCGCTGGTTCGACGTGGAGGTGCAGTATCCCAAGCGCACGGGCGCATATTAGAGATCACAGGTAAACGACGGATAAGGAGAATGATGGACAAGCCAAATGTACTCGTCATCATGTCCGATCAGTTCAAAGCCACGGCCAGCCACCTCTGGGGCAACACCTTTTGTGAGACGCCCTCCCTGGAGCGCATGGCTGATGAAGGCGTACAGTTTCAGAACGCTTTTACCCCCCATCCCCTCTGCGTGCCTGCCCGGGTCTCTTTGTGGCGGAGCCAGTTCCCCCACGCCCACGGCTCGCGGCGAAACGAACTGCTCATGTGGACCGAGGGCACCCACGCCTTTCAGATCTGGAAAGAGGAGGGGTTCGACATCGGCCTCATCGGAAAGAACCACTGCTTCGACCGTGCCGAGGATCTGGACCTTTTCGACATCTGGTGCGAGATCACTCATGGGGGCTTTGACGAACGCGATGGCTTTCCCAACAAGGGCATGGAGTGGGTGCGGCCCGTGGAGGCCATCGAAGAGGCTCATTCCATACGCCGCAACATGCCCGATCGGGGGCCACATACCTCCTATGCCGTCTCCGATTTTCCCCTGGAGGATTACGGCACGGGGGTGGTCACCAGCCAGACGGTGCACTTTTTGGAGGAGCATCGGGAGGATCCCTTTGCCCTGTGGGTCTCCTATCCCGATCCCCACTCGCCCTATGAGGCCCCAAAAAAGTACGCCGACCTGTTCCCCCCGGAGGTCATCGATCTGCCACCCTGGGGCGAGGACGACAAGGAGATGATGCCGGAGCGCAATCGGGTGCTCTACCACATGCTGTCCAGGGAAGACGAACCCATGGAGAACGTGTATGGTTATCTGGCCTGCTATTATGGCATGGTGCGCTTCCTAGACGACGGCGTGGGCAAGATCCTGGACGCCCTGGAGCGCCTGGATCTGCGGGAGAACACCATCGTCGTCTTTTGCGCCGACCATGGCGATTTCGCCGGCGAGCACTGTATGGGACAAAAGGGGGGCGTCTTTTATGATTGTCTGACGCATATTCCCATGATCGTCTCCTATCCCGGCCACATTCCCCAAGGCGAGGTGGAGAAGGGCATGGTCAACCTCATCGACGTGGTGCCCACCCTCTTCAGCCTGCAGGATATCTCCACGCCGCGCTGCATGCAGGGCGAACCCCTACCCACGGTGACCGATACCGTGTCACGGGACACCGCCTTCTCCGAGTACGGGGCCGGCGGGCCGCCGTTCACCATGAAGGATCTGCGTGAACTCTCCCAACCCTATGGCCGATACGCCCTCATGCAATCGCTGCGCTGGCGCGAGGCCGAGGGACGGCGCAAGATGGTACGTACTCGCGACTGGAAGTACATCCACGATCCCATGGGCGACAAGGACGAACTGTATGATTTGGCGAACGATCCCTGGGAGTTGACCAACGTGATCGACGATCCCACGCACGATCTTATTGTACATGACCTGCAAGCCAGGCTGGCCGACTGGAGCATCATGACCGAGGATGGCCACTGCGTCCCCCTCCCGGAGAAAAAGTACTACGCTCTTCCCTGGGAGCGATAGCCCTATGGCGTTTCGGGTTCTCTCGGGTCACGGTGTACGGCGTCGATTTCCAGGGATACCCATACTTTTGTGCTCTGCCACATTTGCGATAGAATCGACTGCGATGGTGCAGGATTGTGGGAGAAGCGCATGTTCACCTACCGAGAGGCCCTGAAAAAGATCTTTGAACGGATGAACTTTGAGCGCGGCAAGCGTCCGCCCTATGCCGCGCGTACATGGCGCCTCTCCCGCGTGGAGGCCCTTCTCTCCGACCTGGGGAATCCCCATCGCGCCTTTGACAGCGTGCATATCGCGGGCACCAAGGGTAAGGGTTCCACCACAGCCATGATCGAGTCCATCCTGCGCAAAGCGGACTATCACACGGGCATGTACACTTCTCCCCATCTGCACACCTTTCGGGAGCGCATCCGTCTGGACGGCGAACTGATCCCCGAAAAAGACGTCATCGCGGGGGTAGAGCGGATGACCCCCCTCCTGGATATCCGCCCCGAGGTTACCGTCTTTGAGATCATCACCGCCCTGGCTTTTTGGTATTACGCCGAGAAAGAGATCGATATGGGCATCATCGAGGTGGGGCTGGGGGGACGGCTGGATGCCACCAACGTGCTCAGCCCCCTGATCTCCGTCATCACCTCCATCAGCAAGGACCACGTCAAAGTGTTGGGGGACACCCTGGAGGCCATCGCGAGGGAGAAGGCGGGCATCGTCAAAGAGGGCACGCCCATAGTCACCGCGCCGCAGCGGCCAGAGGCCATGGGCGTCATCAAGGAGATATGCCAAGAGAGAAACGCCCCGCTGACGGTCGTGGGGCGCGACTGGTGCTGGCGTTCTCTGGGCATGGAGAACACGGGGCAACGCATGCACATCTACCGCGCGGGGCATGAGGAAGAACCCGAATACGAGAACTTGGAGATTCCTCTATTAGGTCCCTATCAACTGGAGAATGCCTGCAACGCCGTGGCCGCCGTGGAGGTGCTCAGGGAGAAGGGGTGGGGCATCGATCGGGAGGCCGTACGGCGGGGGCTGGCCGATGTATGCTGGCCCGGTCGCATGGAGATACTGGGGAAAAAGCCCCTCGTCATCGTCGATGGGGCCCACAACGCCTACTCTGCAGAGCGCCTGCTGGAGGCCATCACATCCTTTGCCCCTTATGGCAGGCTCCATCTCGTCTTTGGCGCGGGCAGGACACACCTGCCGCAAGAACTTTTCGCCATCCTGGCTCCCACCAGCGATGACATCCATATAACGCAGTCCGACCACCCCCATGCGGCGAGTGGTCGAGAATTACAGGAAATGGCCCGCGACCTGGGCTACAAGGTTACAGTGACAGAGACAGTGGAAGAGGCTTTGAATCAGTCCCTCCAGGAGGCGGTGGAAGAGGACCTGGTGCTGATCACGGGGTCCCTTTTTGTGGTGGCAGAGGCGCGGCAGGCGTGGGTCAAACACCAGGGATTGCCATCCTTGCCCAGCGATCCGCCGGGGATCTATGATTGAGAGGGGTAACCCCCGTGTAGCATAAAGGGATGCAGCTACTGTATCAAAAGCGGGGAGCAGCGAGATCGCTGCTCCCCCTCGACGTTCTCTATTGCGGGACGTTTGGAAGGGTATCCAAGGCCTTCTGGATCTCCTCTTCTGGATAGCGATAGTCCTCCAGGTTGCCCTCGAAATAGTCCTGATAAGCGGCCATATCCACGTGCCCATGCCCACTGTGTGCCATGAGGATCACCTTTTCCTCGCCGGTCTCCTTGCACTTGAGGGCCTCGTCGATGGTCGCGCGGATGGCATGGTTCGTCTCCGGAGCGCTTATGATGCCCTCGGTACGGGCAAAGGTTATGCCAGCCTCAAAGGTAGCCAACTGGGGCGTGGCCTGGGCTTCCACCAATCCCAACTCGTGCAGGTGGCATATGATGGGGGCCATGCCGTGATACCGCAGGCCACCAGCATGGATGGGAGGCGGGATGAACTCGTGCCCCAAGGTGTTCATCTTGAGCAGGGGGGTAAGCCCCGCCTCGTCGCCATAATCGTAGGTGTACGGGCCCCTGGTCACGCGGGGGCAACTCGCGGCCTCCACGTTGAGGATACGCAGGTCCGGCCTCTTTCCCTCGATCTTGTCTCTGAGAAAGGGCAGGAACATGCCGGCAAAGTTCGAGCCGCCGCCGATGCAGCCCACGATGACGTCGGGATAGATACCCATCTTTTCGAACAAGGTCTTTGTCTCCAGGCCGTTTACGGTCTGATGCAACAGGACGTGGTTGAGCACGCTGCCCAGGGAGTAGTGCACATCGTCGCTGGCCATGGCGTCCTCCACGGCCTCGCTGATGGCCAATCCCAGGCTACCTGGGCAATCGGGATCCCGCTCCAACATGTGGCGCCCCGCCTCGGTATCGGGGCTGGGGCTGGGCACACACTCGGCGCCCCAGGTCTCCATCATGATGCGACGGTAGGGCTTTTGATTGTAACTGACCCTGACCATATAGACCTTGACGTCCACATCAAAGCAGGCACCAGCAAAGGCCAGGGCGCTTCCCCACTGCCCTGCTCCCGTCTCGGTGGTGATGCGCTTTATACCTTCCTGCTGGTTATAGTAGGCCTGGGCCACCGATGTGTTGGGCTTGTGACTCCCAGGGGGGCTCGTTCCCTCGTACTTGTAAAAGATCTTGGCCGGCGTGTCCAACGCCTCCTCCAATTTGTGAGCCCGGAAAAGAGTGGTGGGTCTCCACAGCCGATACACATCGCGCACCGCCTTGGGAATCTCGATCCACCGTTCCGTGCTCACCTCCTGCATGATCAATCCCATGGGAAAGAGGGGGGCCAGATCATCCGGTGTCAAAGGTTTCCCCGTGGCCGGATGAAGGGCCGGCGGGAGGGGCTCGGGCAGATCCGCCTGAATATTGTACCAATGTGTAGGCATCTCCTCTTCATCGAGCACGAACTTGGTTCTTTTCTCCGTATCCATCGCCATCTCCTTTTTAGTTATTACATTCCTTCGAATACCGCTGCTCCAGATCCGCCAGATGTGGCGTGTCAAAGATTTTGCCAGCATTGACGGATCCACGATAAGGGATCATCTTTCCATACATCTCCTCCTTATCTCACGAGCGTTCCTGACACGTCCATTCTCCTTCTTTATCCACAGAACGTGAGGGACAAACACCACAATCAAAAGAGCCTCCGTCCCCAAGGGACGGAGGCTCTTGCTCCCGTGGTACCACCCCAATTAGGCTGACGCCCGAAAGCAAAAATCCGCCCGTAAAGGCGGAAGTTGCGGCAGGCCAGCCTCACTCTGCAGATACGAGATAGGCATCCACCCTGGACGCTATTCGATGCTTCTGTATGTCAATAACGATTTTGCTATCTTGTGTGTCAACAACGATGATGTGGTCACACAAGACGCCAAATAGGGTCATACAAAAGTATCAAACCCATATCCTCTGCCCTGATAACGGTGGCGGTGCCGTCGTAGGCTACTCGGCCGGTGCCTTTCACCCACGAAACTCCCGGGTCCATTCTCTATCGGGCGGCGGTACCAGGCTTCCACCCTTTGATGCTTTCGTGTGTCAATAACGACTCTGGTATCCTGGGTGTCAGCAACCACGATGTGGTCACACAAAAGTATCAAATTCCTGGCTCTCTGAACCGCGCCTTGATAGATACTACTCCCGATCAACGCCTTTTGGAATCGATTATGGCCACATTATAGTAGGCTCACACGATGGTGTCAATTTCGATAGAAACCCCCTTTATTCGGTAGGCCATCATTTGAAGGAACACGCCCTCTCAGGATCAAGAATGAGAGTGCTCATCCACCCGCCGATCCCCACCCCGATATTTTTCCCTGTACTCCTGAGGGAGATTCTCAACAGACGGCCGCGGCTGATAAAGCAGGTCGCTTATATAGTTCGTGCCCCAGCCCACCATGGCCAACAGGGTGGCCGCGCTTATCAAAAATCCCACATACACGTACCAGGGACGTTGATAGCGAAAGGTCACCCGATGCACGCCGGGTTCCAGCCAGACCCCCAAGAGGGCCCAATTGGTCCGCAGCACCTCGCGCGGCACGTCATCTACCCACACGCGCCAGTGGGGATACCAGGACTCGGCGATGGTCAACACGCCGGCCTGGGGCGCCTGCACCTGCAGTTGAATATCGTGATACCCCTGCCGCTCGCTCCAGACGGAAACCTCCCCCCGCCGCGCCTCCTCGAGGAAATCCAGATCCTCCGCGGTCACCACGATCCCTCTCACGTCTCCCAGGGAGTCGACACCCTCGCTGGCTGCAGCATCATCGATGAGGAAATAGTCATAGCGCGCCCATTCCGTCGCAGCCTCCGCCGCATCTTTGGCAGGGGGCGGCTCACAATCGTAGCAATCCGTCGAGACCATGGCGATATTCCGCCACACGAACTTGGGCAAGGCCTCAAGAGAATGACGAAAATTGAGGGCGGCATCAAAAGCCACCGTATCATAGAACTGGGCATAAGTGCTTATCCGAGAGTTTTCCCAGACCTGCACATCGCCGGAAGAAAAGACCAGTTCATAGTCCTTCAACTGCTCCCGGATTTCCTCTGCCCCCTCATCCTCCTCGCGCAACATCACATAGCGCACGTGATGAAGCCGCAGACTGGTGCGGATATCCGCCCAGCAACGCTGTTGCCATGTATAGAGTGGCGCCCCGTTTTTGTAATATCCCCCATAGCGCGGTCTGGGTACCTCAAGGAGGGAGCAGGTGCGTATATGGCTATCCTCCACCGATCCACCGCCCTCCCACAGGCGCCCCTGCGCCTGTTGTTCCCCAAGCCAGGCATAGGCGCCCCGTTCATCGGCGGTGAAATAGGCATCTGTGAGGCGATAGGCCGTCGACGAGGGCCAAAAGTCTGCTAGAATCAGGAGTACAAGCGCCACAAGCACGGCCAATGAAATCCACCGGTTGTGAACGCGCCGGTGTCGTAGAAGCCATTGCGTTCCATAGCCGACAAAGATACAGCAAAAGAATATGCCCGGGAGCAAGTAAGAAAAGGGAGTCAGCCGCCCCAGAAAGGGAAGATGGGATAGCCTCACAACGAGGGCGGGACCCGTGGAAAAGAGCAGGGCCAGGACGGTTCCCACCATGGCACATCTTACCGCAAAGTGACGATGCCCCGTGCCCACACCCAGGATCGCCAATCCCATGGCCACAAAGCCTGGATACCAGGAAATACTCTGGAGATTGTAAGCCAGAGCGGGCAGATGCTCCGGACGCAGGGGCAGGCGCAAACGGCGCGCGATAGCGTAAAGCACCAGACGAGGTGTCACAGAGTACTCGTTCAGCACCGCACCGGATACACCTTGCTGTGCGGCGGGCTGTATATGAAGGCCCACGTGCCGGATTTCAAAGAGGCTAGGCAGAACGTAGAAACTCGACAGCCCCACCGCCACCAGTCCAACGAGGCCCGCGCCTTCAAAGGCCTCAAGCCAGCCCTGTCTCCCTCGACATATCTCTCGGCCCTGGCAAGCCAGAAAATACAGGATCACAAAGGGACTGATGATGATGGCGTATTCTCTGCTTATGACGGGGAAGGAGGCGAAAACAATCCCCGTCAACAACAGATAGTGGATGCGTCGCGCGCCCCTCGTCGTGCTTAACTCGATGATCCAAAAAACCAGGGGGAGAAGCAGCCAGATCGGAGCGTGAATCCAGGTTTCAACGCCCACGTGATGGTGATAGGGAAAGGCGACATAGACAACCGCCGCCACGAGAGCCCCCCGCCAGTCGTCCAGAAGGTGTGCCAGGTAGCCGAACATGGCCAGACCCGATCCCGCCAGCATCAGGTAGAAAAAGAACACCTGTACCGTCTGCAGAGACATACCACCCCATACCGATAGGGCGGCCAACACATAATAAAGAGGATAGGAAAGAAAGCGCAGCCAGGGAAAGCCCGAAAACCAATAGGGATTCCACTCGCTGAGCAACTGCCCCTCCAGCAGTTCCTGTTCGAACATCCAGATGATGGTAAGCTCGGAGAGCACCTCTTTACGATGGGAGACGGGCAGGCCCGCGCCAAACAACCACGTACGCATCAAGAGGGTACTCAGCCCCACTATGACGCCAAAGGCCACAAGCCAGGCTATCCATTTCCTGTGTGAGACACATTCAGACACCCTGTTTCCCCGCCGTCTCCCGGTGCATAGTAATCAAGAGTGGGCACAGGTCCCGATGATGCTGGATCATACTGTATGAAAAAACCATCCCGTCGTCTCTACCGATTACTGCCGATAGCCACATGAAAGGCTATTCTCCCATTGAAAAAGGTGCCCTATATGAGACAGATATCGTGTCGTCGCTCAGGAGAGCAGCGCCAGTACGACGCCACCCGCCATAACCGAGGCGATCTGTCCTGAGGTGTTGGACCCCATGGCGTGCATGAGCAAAAAGTTGGAATAATCCTCCTCCTGCCCAACCTTTTGCACGACCCGCGCGGACATGGGAAAGGCCGAAATACCACATCCACCCAGCAGGGGATTGATCTTATATCCAGAGAGGAAACTCACCAATTTCCCAAAGAGCACCCCCGCCGCCGTATCGAGGACAAAAGCCACCAATCCCATCGCCAGGATGAGTATGGTATCCCACTTGAGGAACTTTTTTGCCACCATGGTAGAGCCGATGGTGATCCCCAAAAAGGTGGTCACGATATTGGTGATCTCGTTCTGTGCCGCCTGGTTGATGCGCTCCACCACGGCTGCCTCACGCACCAGATTGCCGAACATGAGCATGCCGATCAGGGCGATGGACTCGGGGGCGATGATGCCGCAAGCCAGTGTGACGACGATGGGAAAGAGGATGCGCGTCGTCTTGGAGACCGGGCGCGAGGAGTAGGGCATCTTGATCATGCGCTCGCGACGGGTGGTCAGTAGTCTCATGACCGGCGGCTGGATGATGGGCACGAGGGACATATAGGAGTAAGCGGCCACGGTGACGGGGCCCACCAACTCTGGCGCCAGTTCGGCGGCGACAAAGATCGACGTGGGCCCATCCGCGGCACCGATGATACCGATGGAAGCGGACTGGTTTATGTTAAAGCCGAACAACGTGGCCAACAGCAGCGTGCCAAAGATGCCGAACTGGGCCGCTGCACCAAAGAGCACGAGTTTCGGATTCTCCAGCAGGGGACCAAAGTCGGTCATGGCCCCGATCCCGATAAAGACCAGACTGGGGAAAAGCTCGTTCTCGATACCGATCTCATAAAGGAGGCCCAAAAGCCCATCATGCTCGAGCAATCCCGTACCAGGGATATTGGCCAGGATACATCCCAGCCCGATAGGTAAAAGCAAAAGGGGCTCATACCGTTTCCTGATGGCCAGCCAGATCAATAACCCCCCGACACCCATCATGACGATGCGCCCCACGGTCAGACCATAAACCCCTCTCAAAAGATTTTCAAGCGTCACTATTTCCATATTCTGACGACCCTCTATTCTATGGAAACCAGGGGATCGTCATTGACTACATTGTCGCCCTCACGAACGTGAATGGCTTGCACCGTGCCCGAGGCCGTGGCGCTAACGGACATCTCCATCTTCATGGCCTCAAGCGTACACACGTTATCACCCTCGGATACGCTGTCCCCCACCTCGACCACTACGGAGAGCACCTTGCCGGGCATAGGGGCGGCCACCACGTTGCCCGCCGGCTCACTCACCGGCTCTGCTTCCGCTTCAGGCGCGGTTTCGGGTTCCGGCTCTGGCTCCGCCGGGGCCTCAGAGGCCTCTTCCTTTTCCACAGCAGGGCCCGCCTCCTCGACATCGGCCTCCTCAAAGGCCACCGTCCTGGGCTCCCCGTTCACCACGACTTTTGCAGGCGAAGTGGAGACATCCCCCACCTCGACGATGAATTCTTTATCCTCGATGGTAATCTTGTATTTGCTCACCAGTCCCTCCATCTATCGCACAGCCGTCAATCGCCCTCGAGCACGCCAGGCGCCAGAGTCGACAGTAATATCGCTAACCATTATCACATCTGGATCAAGTTCTTCCCCCTCTTGGGGGCGCTTCCCCTGTGCCTCCCCTAGTGCGAGGGCCACGGCGATGGCCGCAGCCTCGTCCGCCAGATCCAAAACAATCTCCTGCCCCGCGCTGCGAGAATCGGGTGCCATCTCTTCCAAAGCAGTCACTCTACTTGCCTCCTCTTGCGTCTCTTCCTCAGAAGGTCTAAAAAGGCGATCTAAAAAAAAGATAAGAGCCATTATCACAATCAGGGTTAGAAAGACCAAGCCCATACCCAGTCCCGTAATGATCAGACCCTGATTGAAATTCTCTATCACAGTCACCCTATTCTCCCTTGAATAAGTTATACGGCTAAATTGGAATAAAACTAATTACTGGCCACGTCGCATACGATGTGACAATTTCCACAACGAGTAACTGGGTTGAGGGCGCGCCGGCCGCCGGTTAACCACGCCGGTCTTGGCCGGGGCTGTCGCCTCCGCGCCTTGTGCCTCTGGCTCCTCGGGAAAGATCCGCGGATCCTCGATGGGCAGCGTCCTCCCCGCCTCACGCAACTCAAAGAACTCGCGCGCTGGCTGGGGAAAGAGGGCGTAGGAAAGCACGTCTTCCTCATTCCGCGCCAGGTCACCGATCTCCTCGCGGGCCTTTTCAAAGCCGGGTTCCAGCAGATCTGCCGGCCGGCAGGTGATGGGCTCCTCATCGCCCAAGGCTTTCTCCATCAAGTTCGGATCGATGGGCGCGGGCGGTCGTCCATACAGGCCCTTGCAGTAATCCCGCACCTCCTGGGGAATCACCTTGTACCGCTCGCCCATCAGGACGTTCATCACGGCCTGTGTGCCCACGATCTGGCTGGAGGGCGTCACCAGGGGCGGATAGCCCAGATCGCGACGGGTGCGCGGCAGTTCTTCCAGCACATCCTCCCAGCGATCCTCGGCCCCCTGTTCGCGCAATTGGTTGACCAGGTTGGACAACATCCCCCCCGGTATCTGGTAGAGCAATACGCGGATGTCGGCGGCACCCAATCCGCTCTCAAACCTGGGCAGATGCTCCTCCCTGATCTCGCGGAAATAGCCCGCAATGTCCGTAAGATGTTCCAGGTCGAGCCCCGTATCCCGCTCTGTATCCTGAAAGGTGGCCACGATGGACTCGGTGGGTGGTTGGGCCGTTCCTCCGGCGATGGAGGAGATGGCCGTATCCACCACGTCCACGCCCGCCTCGGCCGCCTTGATCAGAGCAGCCATGGCAAAACCACTGGTATCATGGGTGTGGTACTGCACCGGCAGACCCACCTCTTCCTTCAAGCGCTTTACCAGTTCATAGGCCAAATAGGGTGTACAGAGGGCGGCCATATCCTTGACGCAGATCGAGTCAGCGCCCATCTCTTTGAGTTCTTGCGCCAATTCGACAAAGGTATCGTTGTCGTGCACGGGGCTCAGCGTATAGCAGATGGAACCCTGCGCGTGTCCGCCATACTCTTTCACACACTCAAAGGCCCAGGACATATTTCGCGGATCATTCAAGGCATCAAAGATACGAAAGATGTCGATACCATTTTTGACCGCGTGTTCTACAAATTTCTCCACGATATCGTCGGGATAATGCCGATACCCCAGGATATTCTGACCACGCAACAACATCTGGAACTTGGTCGTGGGGATCCTTTCCCGCAATACGCGGATTCGTTCCCAGGGGTTCTCTTTCAAGAAACGCATGGCAGAGTCAAAGGTGGCTCCTCCCCACATTTCCAGGGAGTAATAGCCCACCTTTTCGAGTTCCTCGGCGATGGGGAGCATATCCCCCGTGGACATCCTCGTCGCCAGGAGGGACTGGTGGGCATCCCGCAAAATAGTATCCGTGATTTTCAATGGATTATCAGTCATCTTGGCTCCTTGCTATCAATCTACAATGGCAGATTGCCGTGTTTCTTTGGCAGGTTTTCGTCATGCTTGTTGTAGAGCATCTGCAGACCATTTATCAATACCGCTCGCGTCTGACCGGGCTCGATGACGGCATCCACGTAACCGTAGGAGGCAGCGAGATAGGGATTGGCGAACTTTTTTTTATATTCCTCGATAAGCCTCTCGCGGAGGGCATTGGGATCCTCTGCCTCCGCCAGTTGTCTGCGATATACAATATTGACGGCTCCCTCGGCCCCCATAACAGCCAGTTCGGCGCCGGGCCAGGCCACGTTCAGGTCACCGCGGATATGTTTGGAACTCATGACGATATAGGCCCCGCCATACGCCTTGCGCATGATGACGGTCAACTTGGGTACCGTGGCCTCGCAGTAGGCATAGATCAGTTTGGCCCCGTGGCGTATGATACCGCCATGTTCCTGCTCCACGCCGGGCATAAAGCCGGGTACATCCTCAAAGGTGACGATGGGCACATTAAAGGCATCACAGAAGCGTACAAAGCGAGCGGCCTTGTCCGAAGCGTCGATGTCAAGTGTGCCGGCCTTGACCTGGGGCTGATTGGCCACCACGCCCACCACCATGCCGTCCAGGCGTGCAAAACCGATGACGATATTCTGCGCCGCGTGTTCCTGCACCTCAAAAAAGCTCTCCTTATCAACCACGCGGGTGATAACCTCTTTGACATCATAGGGGGCATCGGGCGCGTCGGGAACGAGGGTATCCAGTTCCTCGTCGGCTCGCGCGGGGTCATCCTGCGTCGCGGCCGAGGGAGGATCTTCCATATTATTCTGAGGCAAATAGGACAGCAACTCCCGCACCCTGGCCAGACAGTCCTCCTCGTCTTCGGCCGCAAAGTGTGCTACGCCACTCACGCTGTTATGGGTCATGGCGCCCCCCAACTCCTCAAAGGTGACCTCCTCGTGAGTCACCGCCTTGATAACCTGGGGCCCTGTGATGAACATATGGCTCGTATCCTTGACCATAAAGATAAAATCGGTGATGGCCGGAGAATAGACGGCGCCGCCAGCGCAGGGTCCCATGATCACCGAGATCTGGGGGATCACGCCGGAGGCCATGGTGTTGTTCAAAAATATTTCTGCATAGCCCGCCAGGGCGCGAATACCCTCCTGGATGCGCGCGCCTCCCGAATCGTTGATGCCGATGATGGGGGCGCCGTTTTCCATGGCCAGTTCCTGCACCTTGCAGATCTTGGAGGCATGGGCCCGACCGAGAGACCCGCCCATCACGGTAAAGTCCTGAGCATAGACGTACACCAGCCGTCCCTGTATCGTGCCATAGCCCGTCACCACGCCGTCGCCCAGAGTCACGCGCTCGTCCATGCCGAAATCGCTGACGTGGTGGGTAACGAGGGCATCGAGTTCCTGAAAACTGCCCGCATCCAAAAGCCCGTCCAGGCGCTCTCTGGCCGTCAACTTGCCCTTTTCATGTTGCCGTTCTATGGCCTCAGGGCCTCCGCCCAATTTGGATTCCTGTTGCATACGTCGCAGTTCTTGGAACTGCTTCTTGGGAGCCATTGTCTCTCCTTTATCGATGCTAATTATCACTCTCTATTCTATTGACCTCTAACGGTATGCCCGCCTCGCGCAGCATATCGCGTGCCAGTTCATCGGGATATGTACTATCGCACATAATGCGCACAATCCCCGCATTGATGATCATCTTGGCACAGGTGATACAGGGTTGATGCGTCACATAGATCGTCGCGCCTTTGGTAGATACGCCGTGGAGCGCCGCCTGAATGATGGCATTCTGCTCCGCATGGAGACCACGGCAGATCTCCTGCCGTTCGCCCGAGGGAATGCCCAGTCGCTCCCGGAGGCAGCCCACCACGTCGCAGTGCTCCAATCCACTGGGGGCTCCATTGTATCCTGTGGCCAGTATGTGCTTGTCCCGCACGATCACCGACCCCACGTGTCGCCGTAAACAGGTGGAGCGGGTCGCCACCTGATGGGCCAACTGCATAAAGTATTCGTCCCAGGAGGGTCTCATGGTTATAACACCAGTTCCTCAAAGGCCGATGCGGTCACAGGCATGACCTGATGATAGATATCCAATACCTTTTGCGCATACTGGCGATGTTCCCATTGGGCGTCCTTGTCCAACCGCTTATTGAGCCAGTTCATCATAGACCAGGCGTTCACCGTCCAGATAAATTCGGTATAGACGGCCATGCCCAGGATGCCCCGCGCCCTCTCCCGTTTCCAGCCCGCCTCCAATAGTTCCTCATAGAGATCAAAGGCCTTTTCCATCTGCTGCACATAGGCATCACGATGCGGGAGTTCTTCCTGGGGGACATAATACTCTCGGTCGGCGGCACAGTAGCGGAGGCTCTTTTCGTTGTAACTACAAATCCTGTGCCGCATCCACTGTCGGGAAACAAAGAGGGGACACTTGACGCCAAAGCGAAAGACGGAATGCTCAAAGACGGTGTTGTGTTTGGGCTCGCTGGCCATAAGGCGACGAATAAGCCGCGCATCGGCCTCCGGCGAGCGGGCCTCCGACTGATAGCAGATACGCGCCCCGCGTATCACGGCTCTGTCGCCCCCCATAAACTCCTCCAACTGCACCCACCCCTTGTCCAAAACGGGTTTACGAATGGGGAGGTCGAGCTGGGGGATATCCTCAACGGTAAAGGTAGAGTTGGAGGGGCCTAACTCTTGCTCATCCTCCGACTCTACCTCTTCCAAAGTGTCTCGCTCGCACATAGCGATCTCCTATATACAACGATTCATCATGTATACACGTCTCTCCCGATGGAGAAATCCAGCCACGCCCATTTTAGCAGAAAGGCTGCCGTTTGACCAACAAAGGTCCAGTGAACAATGATCCTCATCATGGCCCTCAAGCCTGCTCAAAGGGCTGTCCCAGCGCCGCCGGCGGCGCCCCGCGCAGCAGCGGCGCCAAAAGTGGTCGCATGCTGGGCGGCAGATAGAGCAGCAGACGGCTCAAATTGCCGCTGACCAGTAACAGGGCCACGATCATCAGGGCAAAAGGCGCCGCTTGAAAGACCTGGGTGGGCACACGGGGAAAGACGGGTTGTAGAATGCTACCCAGCGATTTGAGGGCCCCAAAGAGATAGGCGCCAAAGGCCACGCGTAGGGGACTCCATCCCCCAAAGATGACGATGGCCAGGGCGATCCATCCCAGGCCCGTCGTGTGCCCATGGCTCCAGCCCAGTTTTACGCTGAGAGAATAGGCGCTCCCGGCCAGCCCGACCAGCGCCCCACCCACGAGGGAATACACATAACGCGTCCTGTGGACGTCCACGCCACGCGCAAAGGCAGAAGCCGGTTGCTCGCCCACCCCTCGCAGCCGCAAGCCGGCCCGCGTGCGAAAGACCCATAGCCAACTGAGCACGATGGTCAGATAGCTGAGGTATACGATGATATCCTGATCAAAGAGCGCCGGCCCGAGCAGAGGAAGGCGCAC
This sequence comes from Anaerolineales bacterium, assembly GCA_046538105.1. Taxonomy (GTDB): domain Bacteria; phylum Chloroflexota; class Anaerolineae; order UBA1429; family UBA1429; genus JAWLEV01. The sequence continues at coordinate 23,155 of JBKHJO010000026.1, forward strand.
CAGCCCAGGGATGGGCATATGGGGCACGCTGGGTCCCGGCCGGCGCACGAAAGGATTGCCGAGAAAAGAGCTCAGATGCCCGCAAAGAAGGGTCAGGGTGAAACCGACGGCTATCTGATTCTGTTTCAATGCTATGCTGCCATAGGCCACCACAAAGGCCACCACGGCTCCCACCGCCATGGCCATAAGAAAGCCCAGGAGCAGGCTATTGGTCAGAAAAGCGATGGCAAACCCCGCCATGGCCGATAGCAGAATAGTGCCATCCAGAGAGAGATTCACCACCCCCGCCTTTTCCGTCAGCGTCTCCCCGATACCGGCAAAGACCAATGGTGCAGAGGCGGCGACGACCGAGCGAATGCTATCGACGACGAACGTGTTGTTCACTCCACATTCCTCCTGTTCTCAAAGCGGCCAAACCCCCGAGCCAGCAGAAAAAAGAGAACCATACCCGTCTGCAGTATACCCCCTAACGACGAATCCAACTGCATGCGCAGTTCGAGACGCGGGCTTGCCACCTGAATGGCGCCAAAGAAAAAGACCACCGGGGCCACCCACTGGACCTTGAGACCCGAAAGCAGGACTACAAGTATGGAAAGGTATCCATAACCGCTCGAGATGCCCGGGATCAAACGACGATGAACCGCCGTGGCTTGGAAGCAACCCGCCAATCCCGCCAGCGCGCCGCAAGCCACAAACGCCTTGAGCATGTTGCCCGAGGTATTTATTCCCATGCGATGGCTCGCCCGCGCGTTCAGGCCGATGGCCTTCAGTTCGAGCCCCCAATAGGTATCCCGGAGGAGGAAATAGACCAGCAGGAGGGATACCACGGCGAAACAGATGGAAACCAAACTGGCCCGCGTGTTACCCAACAGCGGCATCCATGCCCTGGGAGGAAAGGGGTCTGTGCCGCTCATGGTCGCCCCATCGGGCGGCTTCCAGGGACCAAAGATCAAATAGTTGGTCAGCGCCGTGGCGATAAAGTTCAGTCCCAACCCCCCAAAGATCTCGTTCACCTGTCCATGCGTGCGCAGCAAACCAACCAAAAGCCCCCAGAGTCCGCCACCAATCAGGCCGGCCACAATACAGATGGGGAGAAGCAGATAGGAGGGAAGCACGAGTTGTTGGACGACCCAGGTGGTCAACAGGGCCCCGGCGATCATCTGTCCCTCGATGCCGATATTCCAAAGCCCTGCCGCAAAGGTTATCACCATGCCCGAGGAACAAAGAACAAGGGGAACCATGGCCACCGCGATATCGGCCCATTTGCGTGGACTCTCAAAAGCGCCGCTGAGAAGGTGACCATAAGCCTCCAGGGGATTGGCCCCCGACAGGAGAAGCAAGACTGTGCCAAAGAGAAGGGTTAACAGAAAAGGGGCCAAAGCAAAGAGAAAATTCTTGCGGTGAGAGAACCTCATATACGCCGCCCGCCGATCAGATGCCCCAGTTCCTCCACCCCCACCGCAGAGGCCTGCAGGGGCTCCGACATGACACCTCCGGAAAAGACGATCAACCGATCGCTGTTCTCAATAAGTTCCTCCAGATCGGTGGAGGTGAAAACGATGGCCGTACCTTCCTTCCTTCGCTGTAAAAGCCTATTCCACACCCAATGACCGGATTCTACATCCAAGCCCCTGGTGGGATGCTCCATCATCAAAAGATGGACATGCTTGGGGAGCAGGGCGAGGATGGCGCGTTGTTGGTTACCTCCTGAGAGATCCCCGACTCGCGTCGTCGGCTCCCCCACGATATGAAAGGCCTCGATCATCTCGACGGCCCGCCTCTGAGCCCTGGACCAGTCGATAAAGAATCCATGCTCTGCCCCCGTCAGCGCAAAATGCTCCCGCAAGGCAAGTCCTGGTACCAGTCCCTCCTCCAGACGCGCCGTCGGCACAAAGGCAACTCCCTTTTTCAAGAAATCGGTATAGGGACGCCTTTTCATCTCCTGGCCACAGATGAGCAAGCGACCCGCATCAATGGGACGCAGGCCCGAACAAGCCTCCATCAGAAGCTGCTGTCCACTGCCCTCCAGCCCGGCAAGGCCGATCACCTCGCCCTCTCGCACACACAGAGAGATGTGCTCTATGCTAAGACGGTACGTGCGTACCGTGACGTCATCGAGTTCCAGGATGGGCTCACCGAGGGGTATATCTGTATGGGGGAAATAGGCGGGATGCTCGCCGAACATCATCTCCACAAGTTGCCGCGAAACCAGAGGGGCCTCGGCCCGACCGGCCACCCGCCCCTCGCGAAGCACTGTAACGCGGGAACAGAGGGCCTCCACCTCGTCCAACTTGTGTGAGACGAAAACAACCGACAGTCCCTCCTCGACCAAATGCCGCAGCGTATCGAAAAGGGAAGCCTTTTGCGGTGCCGAGAGTCCCGTCGTCGGTTCATCCAGGATAAGCAAACGAACGCCGAGTGAGAAAAGGCGTACAATCTCCAACTGCTGTCGCTCGCCCACGGTAAGGCTGCTCACCAGGGCATCCGGAGAAAGGCGAAACCCAAAGCGGTCACACTGTCGCAACAGTTCTTGCCGATTCCGGCGCTGACGTAAAAAGAGTCCCTCGCCGCGCCCCAGCAAAAAATTTTCCAGAACGGTCAGCGAGGGGATATCCAGAGGGTCCTGATGCAACATACCGATACCCTCTTCAATTGCCTCGGCAGGAGAGGCGAACTCTACCTCGCGCCCCTCGATGAGGATGCTGCCCCCATCGGGAGCGAGATAGCCGGAAAGGACCTTCATCAGGGTGGTCTTGCCGGCCCCGTTCTCGCCCAACAGTCCGTAAATCGTTCCCTCTTCCACTGTCAGAGAGATGCCGTCGTTGGCACGCACGGGGCCAAAATATCTTTTGATGTCGACGAGTTCGACCTTCATTCCACGTGATCCCCATATGTCAAGGAGGGACGTTACGCGTAACGCCCCTCCTCTGGCCAGATGATCAGGAACTGGCTCCCTCCATGCCCTGCAAGAGTTGGGACAGATACCAGATCTCATCCTCCGTGGCCTCTTGGCCGGCCTCTAAATACTGGGTGCCGTCCTGCAGATGGAGCGGTCCCTCGAACAGTTTAACGTCACCGCGACCCAGATCTGCGATGTACTCCTCAAGCGTGTCCTGATCCTCTTCGGTCAGCGCCGGGCCAAACTTGTAGCCCACCGCCGTCCTGTCGAGATCGTTGACGTCCTCCCAATAGGGCTCTCTCCATTCCCAATCGTGTTCCCAATCGTCGTTGAGCGCATCCTGCACATATTCCACATAGGCGGGCCCCCAGTTAAAATAGGGTACACCCAGACAAACCTCGGGCTTGACGTCACAGGCCCCTATATAATCGTAGGGGACGGCCCAGACCTCTTCTTCGCGCTCATAACGCTGGCCAGCCACGACGATGGCCTCCGTGGTATCGATCCCCGAAATCAGCACGTCCACGTGCGAGTTGAACATGTCATTGGATACCTCGGTGGGGTCCAGGGTAACGCCGGGGATATTGAACCAGTAACCGATCCAGTTGACGGTGAAGCGCAGATCCTCGGGATCGCCGCCCCGGTATCGCTCGTAGCAATCGCGGCATCCCAGGTAGGCGGCGGCAGCGAGACGACGGGTCTCATCGTTGGTGAGGGGGCCAAGGTAACCGATGGCGCCAGTCTCCGTCTTGAGGGCCGCAGCACAGCCCGCCACGGCCTTCATATAATACATCTTGCCCATAAAATTGCGCACATTTGTAGGAGCCTTGGCCGTCTTTACATGATCGCCCGAGATATGCACGAACTTGATGTTCGGATACTTGGCCGCTGTCTCGTCGGTTGCGACAGCAAAGTCATCGGAAGTGGTAAAGATGAGCTCGGCCCCCTGAGAGACCATATCATCCACCACCTGCTCCAACGTCGTCCCCTCCCGATCGGAGGGATTGAGTTTGTCCAGATAGACCATCTTTGTATTGGGGACGTTCTCCTCCACATATTTGCCCGCCTCATAGTGGGCCTCGCTCCAGCCGTGATCGTTATAGGGCCCCACAAGGATGACCCCAAAGACAAACTCTTTTTCTTTCCCCGTAATCCTTTCGCAGCCGCTGACAAGCAAACTGGCCAAAAGCAAAATTACTATTGCAGTCCAAACCCCTTTTTTGCGCATATCGATTCTCCCTCCCAAATAAAAGTCCCAGAGATGGGCGAGGACACATTCTCAAACGCGTACAATGCACGATGCCCCCCCGACATCAAGTACATAGCCCGTGACGCATATCCATCAACATCACCATTCTAGTGCACAAGGCAAGGACTGTCTAACACTCGTTTTGCAGGATCAGAACCGCACCCCTACATCAACTTTTGGCCCAGGACACCATGCGGCTGGCATCCCCTTGCCAGAGGCGGTCCTTCGCCCATGGGAGGGCCTCTGGCACCCCCTCTATCTCCAGAGCGATCACCGTATCCCGTGGATCGGGAGGCAGAGTGGGTAGATTCCTCAGATAGATATGCTCACCCTCCTGCACGAAATCGATGGGCCAGTCATCAGCCACAAAGCGTGCGCTGTGTACAGGGTTGGCGAGTCCCGACAGATGAAGCGTATGCCCGGGCCAGTACAGCACATGCAGGTAGACGGTGGAATCGACCACGGCCATGCGCCCGATGGAGATACATTCACACACGCCGGGCTTCGACCCGTAGATGGCCTCCCCGTTGACTTTGAGCCAATCTCCCACCTCTCGCACCAGGTCGACAAAGCGCTGAGGAAACGTACCATCGGCCCTGGGGCCCACGTTCAACAGCAGGTTACCACCCCCTTCGGCCACCTGGGCCAAAATGTGGATAATGCGCTCCGGCACCTTCCACAACCGCTCGCCGGCATGGTAACCCCAGTGCCTTTCCACAGAGGTGACGCAACTCTCCCAGGGGCGATCTGGCCCGGCGCCCAGAATGCGCTGCTCCGGCGTATCGAAATCGCCGGGAAGACAGGCGCGGTCGTTGATCAGGATGTGGGGCTGCAGTCCACGAATCATGGCGAACAGTTCCTCTGCACGCCACGCCTCGGCATCGTGGGGCCAGGAACCATCGAACCACATGATATCCAGGGAGCCATAGTTGCTGCACAGTTCCCTCACCTGTGCGTGGATATAATCGACAAAAGCCTCAAAGCCCGCGGGGTCTTTTTGCGCCCCCTCAAAGTAGGCAGGCCACTGCCAATCGGCCAGCGAATAGTAGAGGCCCACGCGCAGCCCGGCCTCTCGAAAGGCCGTCACATACTCGGCCACCAGATCCCGCCCGGCACCCGTCTTTACGCTGGTGAAATCGGACACCTGGCTATCAAAGAGGCAGAAACCATCGTGGTGCTTGGCCGTCAACACGGCATAGCGCATACCCCCCTCTCGCGCCAGAGCAGCCCATTCACGCGGATCATACAGAGGCGCCGTAAAATCTGCGGCCCGCTCACGATAGGCAGCGGGCCGCAGATGTTCGCGAAAAAGTACCTGTTCGCCCCGCTCGTACAGGGCATATATGCCCCAATGCACAAAGAGCCCATAACGCGCATCCTCAAACCACCGCTGCATCGGATCCAACATCACTTTCTCCCGTACACTGCTACACAGCGTCGTTATCGCCGGTTCCCCCATCACAAATACGGCCCCATTGTAGAACTGCAAAAGATCCTCGTCAAAAGGTCGCCGCAGAACATTCCAAGCCACTTTATCTTTGCCCGTCTTCACAGTTATGGTATACTGACCACGTTCGCGGTGCCACCAAAGTCCGAGAGGAGGAATGGCGTTGCACGCCATCGTTTGCATCAAGTCCGTGCCCGACACGACAGAAGTGCGCTTTGATCCGGAGACCAACACCCTGAGACGCGACGAGGTCGAGTCGATCATCAATCCCTTTGACACCTATGCCATAGAGGAGGCCCTACGCCTCAGAGAAGCGCATGGCGGCAGGGTGACCGTGATAAGCATGGGACCGCCAAAAGCGGAAAAGGAACTCGAGGAGGCCCTGGCTATGGGGTGCGACGAGGCCGTGCTCCTCAGCGCCCGAGAGTTCGCCGGTGCGGACACCTGGGCCACCGCCTATACCCTGGCCCAGGGCATTCGCAGGCTGGAAAACTATGACCTCATCCTCTGCGGCAAGCAGGCCATGGACGGTGACACGGGCCAGGTGGGACCGGGCATAGCGAACCAGTTGGGAATCCCCCAACTCACCTATGTGTTCCAGATACGCCGGGTAGACTTGGGCGGGGGTGCCATCGAGGTGGTGCGCCTTCTTGAGGAGGGGCGCGAGATCGTCACCAGTCCCACACCCGCTCTGTTGACGGTGGTCAAGGACATCAACCAGCCCCGATATCCCACCTTGCGCCTCTTTCGCAGGGCGCGACGGACAGATATTCCCGTCTGGGGCCCCGAGGATCTGCCCGATGTGAAGGAGGACCTCTTGGGGTTGGACGGCTCGCCCACACAGGTGGTCAAGGTCTTTACGCCACCCAAACGAGATGGCAAAATAGAACTCTTGGAGGGAGAGACAGTAAAGGAAGCGGCGGGGCGTCTGGCAGACAAGTTGATCGAAGAGAGGGTGGTATAGGGAAACACTCATGGCGTTACTGACCATAGACAACAAAGTCTGTATAGGTTGTGGGGCCTGTGTCGACATCTGTCCCTTTGGTGCCCTGCGCCTCGTAGATGATGTGGCTGTCGTCAACGACAACTGCACAGCCTGTGGAGCCTGTATCCCCGAATGTCCCGTCGACGCCCTTGCCCTGCCCGAGAGGGAACGAACGGGTACGCCCGACGCGGAGAGTTACGAGGGCGTGTGGGTGTGGATCGAACAATTTCAAGGGCAGGCGCTGGGCATCTCCTGGGAGATGCTGGGCAAAGGGCGAGACCTGGCCGACCAGTTGGGAGGCACCCTGACCGCCTGCGTCCTCGGCGAAAAGGTAGGAGAGGTGGCCCAGGAGGCCATCGCCTATGGCGCCGACCGCGTCTTTCTTGCCGACGATGCCGTGCTACATACGTACCGCACGGCGCCCTATGCGCACGTCCTGATCGATCTGGTACGCACCTACAGGCCGGCCATCTTTTTGCTGGGCGCCAGTTCCCGGGGGCGCGACCTGGCCGGCTCCATGGCCACCACATTACATACGGGACTCACCGCCGACTGTACGGGACTGGAGATCGAAACCGATACCGGCCTTTTACAGCAGACGCGGCCGGCATATGGTGGCAACATCATGGCCACCATCCTGACGCCACATCATCGCCCCCAGATGGCCACGGTGCGCCACCGTGTGTTCGACGCGCCCGCGCCCGCTCCCAGCCGCAGGGGCCAGATCGTTCCCGTGCCCGTGGGCATCGACGAGGAAGAGGTGGAGACACAGGTTCTCGATTTTATCCTGCAGGAAAAGGACGTGAATATCGCCGATGCCGACATCATTGTCGCTGGTGGGCGCGGCGTGGGCGGCCCAGAGGGATTCGAGCCCCTCTTTGAACTGGCCCACGTGCTGGGCGGCGCGGTGGGGGCCTCTCGAGCGGCCGTGGACGATGGTTGGATCCCCTATGCCCACCAGGTGGGGCAGACGGGGCGCACGGTCAAGCCGGATCTGTATATCGCCTGTGGCATCTCGGGGGCCATCCAGCATCAGGCGGGCATGGCCACATCGCGGGTCATCGTGGCCATCAACACGGACCCCAACGCGTCCATCTTCGACCTTGCCGATTACGGCATCGTGGGCGACGTGGCCCAGGTAGTGCCCGCCCTGACGGAGCAATTCCTCAAGAAATTGACTGGACAACACAACGTGCTTCAGGGCCAGAGTTCCCAAGCCCTGACACGTCCGAACACATAGCACACATTGCCATATGAGGAGTTATAAATGGTTCATTCCTATGCACAGCGAGAAACGGTAACCTGTCCCCACTGCGAAAAGTCATTTTCCGCCGACCTGTGGACCATAGTAGATATCACCGAGCGCCAGGATCTCACAGAACAGATCCTCGACGGCTCCCTGCACCGAGTCGCCTGCCCCTTTTGCGACGCCGACGTTACAGTGGATCTTCCCCTCCTTCTCTACCGACCGGGGCAGCCGCAGCCCCTCCTGTTCTCTCCCTCTCAGGAGACGGGCAAGATGGAACAACGCGGGGAGGCGGCGGACCTCGTCGAGCGCCTGCGAAAATCCGTGGGCGAGGAGGAATGGGACAACGATTGGCTGGCGCAGGTGGCAGTGGTTCGTCGCGAACGCCTGCCCGAAGCCCTGGAATACGAACAGGACATATCGCCGGGGAGCATGCCGGCCTCCGCCCTTGGGGAAAAACTACAGACCTTTATGCAAAAGGAGACCTGGTTGGCCTCTCAGCGTTACCTGGAAGGGCATCCCGAACTGCTAGACGATGCTGCCGATCGACTCCTTCAACAACTGATCAGCACATCGCGGGAGCGGGGCGAGAAAGATTATGCCGAGATATTCGAGGAACACCGTCGGATACTACAGCGTTGCCGCGAGGTGGGCGTGGCAGAAGCCTTTGCCGAAAAGATCCGCGAGACCCGGGAAAAGGAGACGGGCGTGGAAGAGATGGTAGCCGCCATCCAGGAATTTGTACAGGCACAGAACTGGGCAGAGGCCCGGGATGTCCTGGAAGATCACCCCGAACTACTGGGGAATAGGGGAGACAGGGTCATGGGCGCCTTTATCGAGGCTGCCCGCAATCTGGGCAGCGACAAAACCGAGGCAGTCCTTCAAGAGCACCGTGATCTGCTGCGACGTTGCCAAGAGGTGGGCGTGGAGGAGGCTTTTGCCGAAAAGATGGACCTCGAACAGGAAGGAAGTGAGGAGTCTCTGGTGCAGGCTCTGGAAACCCTTGTGGTGGCAGAGACCTGGGAGGAAGCACAACGCATCGTGGAGGCACATCCCGATCTGCTGCGCGAGGAGGTAGGCCAGGCCCTCACCCTCCTGATCGATTCGGCTCAGGAGGAGGGCGATGACGATACGGCGGCCATCCTTCGAGAGCATCGGGATCTCCTGGCACGCTGCAGGGAGATAGGCGTAGAGGCGGCCTTTGCCCAGGAGGTCGCAGGGCAGGACGCGGACGAGGCAAACGACGCAGGATAAAATGCCCTGTAGCGACGACTTTTTTCCGTTCGCATACATACCATGAAGATCACCCAGGCCGAAATAGAGCGCATCCGGGACCTGCGATACCACCGCACGCCCTCTTTGCGCGTGCGCACCGAGGAGGAGGCGTTGAACTATGTGAACGAGATCGGCTTCTGTTTCCTCTTTGGGGAACAGGGGGTGGAGATGCCCACGCTGTGGGCCGCCGTCTGCGGCGAGGAGCGCCCCGTCCCCCGACATCGCCACGATGCGGACAAGAGCCGCACCTGGAAATGGAAGGATTCGCTGCCCTCCAAAGGAGCCATCCACTATGGCAAAGTGCTGCGCCGCAAGCCCACCCTCGTCTCGCTGGAGATGCTCCCTCACTTTTATGCCCTGTCGCCCAACTATGGGGATCTTTACGATTACATCGACCAGTACGAGAGCGGACACCTGGGCGTGGAGGCCAAACAGATCTATGAAGCCCTGCTCGAGGGCGGAGTCATGTCCACCACCAAACTACGCCGCGCCGCCGGGCTGGCCGGCGGCGACAATGCCCGCCGCTTTGACCGGGGTATCACAGAATTGCAGATAGAACTCAAGATCGCCAAGGTGGGCATCTCCCGCGCCAACCGCTGGCGCTATGCCTATGTGTACGATCTCTTTTCCCGACAGTTCCCCGAGATCGTGGAGGCGGCCCGTGAGATCAGCACGGACGAGGCCAAGGAGACCCTGCTCCTGCGCTACCTGCACAACGTGGTCGCCCAACCCGAGGGGGCCACACGCCGCATCTTTCGCTGGCACAGGACGGATTGGGAGCGCACGCTGGCGCGCCTTGTGGAGCGCGAGATCATCGCCCGGGGACAGAACATCGAGGGAATTGGCGAGGACTGTCTTGTTCTTCCACCCTGAGGATGGATCAATTCCAGTGTGCAAAGATGGAGGAACGTGCTATGCTAGAGTATACGGAACTTGAGTGGTAGGAGGGCCAGATGCAAACGGAAAAAAGATCGCTAGAAGGACGGGTGGCCTGGGTGACCGGCTCCTCCCGTGGGATTGGGAGGGTGATCGCCACAGAATTGGGCAGTTTGGGAGCCTCTGTCGTGGTGCAGGGCACGACGCCCACCTCCCCCCGCGCCTTTGACGAGGCGGAATCCCTGGAGGCCGTGGCCCAAGAGATTGCCGAGACACATGACTGCAAGGCGCTGCCTGTCTGGGGCGACCTCACCGATGCGGATGTGGTAAAGGACGTGGCAGCCGAGATTCGGGACGAGTTTGGCCAGATCGACATCCTCGTCAACTGCGCTGGCGGCGATGTGGGCGCCGAGGGAACCAGCGCCCCCCAGGGGGGCAAGCCACAGGGCAACGATGCCGTAAACATCTCCCTGGAAGATATTCGCGTCGTTCTGGATCGCAACCTGATGACCTGCATCCTCTGCTGTCGCGAGGTGGCCTCCGAGATGATAGAGAGAAAAGAGGGCTGGATCGTCAATATCGGCAGCATCGCTGGGCTACAGGGCATCGCCGAGTCGGCCATCTATGCCACAGCCAAGGCCGGCGTACACGAATATTCCCGCTGCCTGGCCGTGATGCTGCGCCCGTACAACGTGCACGTCAACATCGTCGCCCCCGGCGATACGGTCACCCCTCGCTTTGTGGCCAGCCGGGCCATCGAAGAGGAGCGCATGGTGCGGGGCGGCACGCTGGAGCGCTACGGATGGCCCGAGGAGGTGGCCAGTACCGTGGCCTTTTTGGTGTCGGACGACGCCTCCTATATCACGGGGCAGGTGCTGCGGGTGGATGGCGGCAAGCAGGCCTGGCCATCATAGACGTTCGGTTGCGTGGCACTTTTGCGAGAACCTACAGTAGAAAACATACCATGCATATGACAAAAGCAAATTGCTAGAGGACAAGCATCAAGTGCCACGCAACTTATGGATCCTTTTGGCGGATTCGATATTACACGACAGAAAGACGCACTAAAGCCAGATTCAACAGTTGGCGGGTTTTTGTTGTGTCAGAAGATCCGAAAGACCTGCTGGGGACACGATGCATGGCGGTTTATGGTAGAGACACAAGATCTTGCGTCTCTAAGAAATCGCCTGTGGCTCCCCTGCGGAAAACTATTGGACAGATTCTTGCTTTTTTCGATAGCGACAATTGAACTTACAAGTGTTGAAAACGGGCTCAAGAAGGGACGAATATGGGAGATAATCTGACGCACAAGATCATCAGGGAACATCTGCGCAGCGGCGCGATGCGCCCCGGCACGGAGATAGGATTGCGCATCGATCAGACGCTGACCCAGGACGCCACGGGCACCATGGCCTATCTACAGTTCGAGACGTTGGAACTGCCCCGGGTAAAGACGAATCTGTCGGTCAGTTATGTGGATCACAACATCCTGCAGACCGATTTCCGCAACGCCGACGACCACCGCTACCTGCAGTCGGTGGCCGCCAGGTACGGCCTCTACTTTTCGCGGCCGGGGAACGGCATCTGCCACCAGGTTCATCTGGAGCGCTTTGGCGTTCCGGGCGACACGCTGCTGGGCTCCGACAGCCACACCACCACGGCCGGGGGCCTGGGGATGCTGGCCATGGGTGCCGGGGGCCTGGACGTGGCCGTGGCCATGGCCGGCGAGCCCTTTTACGTGCCCATGCCCGAGGTGGTCCTGGTGCATCTGACGGGGGAATTACCCCCCTGGACATCGGCCAAGGACGTCATCCTGGAACTACTGCGGCGCCTCTCGGTCAAGGGAGGCGTGGGCAGGGTGTACGAGTATGGCGGGCCGGGCGTCGAGACCCTGAGCGTGCCCCAACGGGCCACCATCACCAACATGGGCACCGAGTTGGGGGCCACCACGTCCATCTTTCCCAGCGACGAGGCGGTACTTCAATTCCTGGAAGCGCAGGAGCGGGAGGAACAGTGGCGACCCCTAAAGGCCGACGCCGACGCCGTGTATGACGAGGTCATCGAACTGGACCTCTCCAGCCTGGAGCCCCTGGTGGCCCGTCCCCACAGCCCGGGCAACGTGGTTCCCGTGCGCGAGATCGCCGGGATGCCCGTGGATCAGGTCTGTATCGGCAGTTGCACCAACTCTTCCGTGGTCGATCTGGAGATGGTGGCCGCCATCCTCGAGGACAGGGTGGTGCATCCCGATCTCTCGCTGACGGTGAGCCCGGGCAGCAAGCAGGCGTTGACCATGATCGCCAAGAGCGGAGCGCTGGCAGATCTGGTGGCGGCGGGCGCTCGCATGCTCGAGGCCGGCTGTGGCCCCTGCATCGGTATGGGGCAGGCCCCGGAGAGCGGCGCCGTCACCCTCCGCTCCTTCAACCGCAACTTTGAGGGACGCAGCGGCACCGCGGACGCCCAGATCTATTTGGCGAGTGCCGAGGTGTGCGCGGCCACGGCCCTCAAGGGCGCGATGACCGATCCCCGCGACCTGGGCGCGCCGCCCGCCGTCGAGATGCCGGACACCTTTGTGATCGACGATAACATGATCATTCCCCCCGTCGACGAGGGAGAAGACGTGGAGATCGAGCGCGGCCCCAACATCAAGCCCCTGCCCACCCGCGGCGAACTGGACGATACCCTGGAGGGCAGCACCCTGCTGGTGGTGGGGGACAACATCACCACCGATCACATCATGCCCGCTGGCGCCGAGATCCTGCCCTATCGCTCCAACGTGCCCGCCCTGAGCGATTATGTCTTTACGCGGGTGGATCCACAGTTCCCCGCGCGGGCCCGGGAGGCGGGGGGCGGCTTTATCGTGGGGGGCGAGAACTATGGTCAGGGTTCCAGCCGCGAGCACGCGGCCCTGGTGCCCATGTACCTGGGCCTCAAGGCCGTGGTGGCCAAGTCCTTTGCCCGCATCCATCGGGCCAATCTGGTCAACGTGGGCATCCTGCCCCTCACCTTTGTCGATCCCGACGGTTATGAGCGGTTCCAGCGCGACGACGCGTTGCGCATCGAGGGCGTGCGCGAGGCATTGCAGGCAGGGCGGCCTTTGACGGTAGAGAACCTGACCCAGGATCATACAGTGCAGGTGCGGTGCGATCTATCGGAACGGCAGGTGCGGGCGGCCCTCGCCGGCGGCCTGCTGAACGCCATCAAGGCCGACGCCAAGTAAGAATTCTCTTATGAGGGTGGTGCTTTGCACAACCCCCCATAGATGACCATGAATAGAAACCCAGATCCGAACTTACGAAACGAGATCTCTCTTGATACACACCCAGGTGCCCAGGGCTGAACCCGCTGGGCTCAGAATGCAAAGCCCCTACGGGGCTCGTTTAGCCCCTCGGAGGGGAGGGTATCGCGTCTGTTTCGGTGGAATTGGTTTTGGGTCCACCGGAAAGGTAATTCGCTAGAAAGACCCTAAAGGTTTTACCCTAGAGCAATATGTCTTAATAGAAGATATATTATGGCAAAAAACAGGACAAAACCTTTAGGGTCTCACGCCTTGAGCCTAAGAAATAAGGAGACACCATGACACATACAGTCACATTGATTCCCGGAGACG
>JBKHJO010000077.1:0-8953 GCA_046538105.1 Anaerolineales bacterium
TATGGCACAGACGAGGGATTATCTGGCATTCGATCTGGGAGCCGAGAGCGGCCGCGCCGTCGTGGGGCAGTATGATGGAGAGCAGTTGAGCCTCTCTGTGATCCATCGCTTCTCCAACGGTCCCACCAAGGTCTTTGAGAACCTCTATTGGGATGTCCTCTACCTGTTCAGGGAGATCAAGAACGGTCTGGGGCGCTATGGGGAGAAGGTCGACGGCTCGCTAGCGAGCGTGGGCCTCGACACCTGGGGCGTGGATTTCTGCCTACTGGATCATCGGGACGAGCTGCTGGCCAACCCCCATCACTATCGAGATCCCCGCACCGAGGGCATGCTCCAGAAGGCATTTGAGATGGTACCCCGCGAGGAGATATTCGCACATACGGGCGTCCAGTTCATGGAGATCAACAGCCTGTACCAACTGCTGGCCATGAAAAGGGTCAACAGTCCTGCCCTGGAAAACGCCCAGACGCTACTCATGATGCCCGATCTCTTTAGCTATTGGCTCACCGGCGTCAAAGTCTGCGAGTTCACGGACGCCACCACGACCCAGTTCTACAATCCCCGAGGCAGGGACTGGGCCTATGAATTGCTGGAAGCCTTTGACCTTCCCACCCAGATGCTACCAGAGGTGGTCGATCCGGGCACCGTGTTGGGCGCCCTCGATCCCGGCATCGCCAAGGATGTGGGGCTGGAGGACGTCTCTGTCATCGCCCCCGCCTGCCACGACACCGGGTCGGCCGTGGTCACCGTGCCGACCCGGGAGGAGGATTACGCCTATATCAGTTCCGGCACCTGGTCGCTAATGGGCGTGGAGACCCCCGAGCCCGTCATCAACGAGGAGAGCCTGCGCTTCAACTTTACCAACGAGGGAGGCGTGGGCGGTACCTTTCGGCTGCTCAAGAACATCATGGGGCTCTGGCTCGTACAGGAATGCCGCCGCACCTGGGCAGTAGAAGGGGAGGAATACTCTTACGACGAACTCACCGAGATGGCCGCGGAGGCGCCCGCCTTTGGCCCCCTGGTGGAGCCCGACAGCCACGACTTTTTGCGGCCGGGTGACATGCCCGAGAGGATACGCGCCTTTTGCGACCGCACGGGACAGGACATCCCCCAGAGTAGAGGTGAGGTCATACGCTGCGCTTTGGAGAGCCTGGCCCTCAAATATCGGTGGTGCCTGGCGCGGCTGGAGCGTCTGCTGGACAGACACCTGAGAACCATACACGTGGTGGGTGGGGGATCGCAGAACCATCTCCTCTGCCAACTAACCGCCGATGCCACAGGGCGACCCGTGGTAAGCGGCCCCGTCGAGGCCACGGCCATCGGGAACGTGCTGATGCAAGCCCTGGCCCAGGGGCATATCGGCTCCCTGTCCCAGGGGCGGGAACTCGTACGACGTTCCTTCCCCCTCCTGGACTATGAGCCCCGCAAGGAGGCGCGCTGGGAGGAGGCCTATGATCGCTTTCTGCGAATCAGGGAGCAGACCGAGGGCGTATAGCCCTTGGGATCAGTAGCACAATCTCTGGGAAGCAACGATCCTATCCGTGGCGGTCGGATATTCTCTTTTGCACGCGGGGGATCAGCCAAGTCAGCAGGACGATCCCATTGTCGAAAAGAGCGAACACCAGAACAACCTCCCTTTTCTTGATTCCGGTCCGCTCTACCACATCTCACGCCACTGTCCCCAACATTCAAGTGCCTCCCCTCTTGGCAAGGCACTTGCCCATCAGAGGGCATCTCGCTAAAATGCGCTGGATTGATCGCTGAAAGAAAATTGGAGATGTCTCTTTATCCCATGAAACGCGGCCTCGGGCGTGTCCCGATGGCTCATCTTAGCCCCTTGCACACACTTGTCGAGGGCGCCTTCGACGGCTCTGACCAACAGCCGACACGCGGAGCCACACCGGGTACGGATACTACCGGCGTGAACGGGAACACTCTGGAATGGGTCCCAGATCTAACCATCGGAGGATGCCCATGAGAACGCCTGTCGCCACGGTGATGGCATTAACCCTCATCTTGAGCGTGATCGTGCCCGTCGCCCGTCCGGCATCGCATCGAGTCGCTCCCACTTATGTAACATCGTCGCGCGAGAACTCTGGCAGCAGTCACGCTCCACCACAGGATATGGATCCCCAACAACAGGAGCCAATTGGCATACCAAATACAAAAGGCCCCCAAAATATACACTTTGAAAACTTGCGACGCCTCTCACCAGACGGCAAATATCTCGCTTACGTGACTGCAAAAGACTATGGCATGAGCAACTCGTCTATATGGGTCTCTTTACATGACGCTTCTCACGAAATTTGTATCGCAAGGGGAAACACAGATGACTGGGTCACGAATCCCGTCTGGTCACCGAAGGGAAAATCCATAGCATATCTAAAAGTCGTTTTATCAGATAGGGGAGAAAGGGATGTCAACTATCGATTTGAAATGTGGTCAGTAGATATTGACGGCACCAATCGAAGATTGCTCATCAGAGATTCAAGACTGCATCCCATCCTGGGGCTTGGCGGCGAGGCAGATATTGAATGGACCGACGACAATAGCATCGCATTCGACGATGCCAGAGGTACTTACAGAACTAGGTATACTTATGATGTGGAGAGAGAAACCATCCATTGGGCAGGCAAAGTCGGACCCAGGCCTCTAGATTTGACCCTTTCACAGACCTCAGACGTCCCTTTTTTTCGTCAATGCGATGCTTGTTGGGGAAAAGATACGTTAGGTACCTGTAGTGGCCTCACCATCTGTTCTCATGGCTGCTATGTAACTTCTACCGCTATGGTGTTCAAATATTTTGATGTGGATACAGATCCGGGGCAATTGAATCACTGGCTCAGAGATAATGGTGGATATGTAGACGGTTGTCTTCTTTCCGGATGGGCAGCGATAGGATATAGTCCAAAGGTTCACTCCTTTGTCCGTATCGACGGAGAAGACTGGGGTCGACTCAATTATGAATTGGATGCCGGTTATCCCGTTATCGTGCGAGTTAGCAACCTCTATGGTTACCATTTTGTCGTCGCAACATATAGAAATGGGAACACCTACTACTTGAATGATCCTCTGGCAAGCGCTGAAAATGAACGCACCCTTGCTTATTACGGAAATAGTTTCTCAGGATTACGGATATTCCATGGGGAATTACCTAGTGGAGATGATTGTTTCGATCCCCCCGTTCTGATCGCTCCCACCGACGGTAGTACTTTGGCCGAGGGAGAGAGTATCTCGCTCTCCTGGACCGATACCGGCGACGAGTACTATGGAGAGGTCTGGAGCGAATCCACCCAAATCACAACTTTTGGCTGGCAAAGCGCCACCGACAAAACCATCGGTCCTCAACAGGCCGGCTATACCTACTCCTGGCGCGTAAAGGCGCGCCAGGAGACGGAAGAGAGCGCTTGGAGCAGCATATGGACATTCACAATACCGATATCCCTTGAAAACAACGTGTGGCTACCTTTGATCACAAGGTAGACAATATATGTTCACATCTGCATCACGCCCGGGCGTATAAAGGGATTTGTGTAGTTTTTGCTCCCTGGCCCCAAACGCACTATAATGGGAGTGTTAAAAGGTGATGATGGAGACGAGTAGGTCGGTGGAGGCGGTCAGAGAGTCCGGGCCAGGTGGAAGCCGGACACGTGCTCGCCGAGTGAAAATCCCTCCTGAACCGGCAACCAAAAGGGAACGATCCCGAGTAGAGTTGTCCGTGTTTGTCCCCCGTTAGCGGGACGCACCTATCGGGAGTGCGATGGTGACTCCCCGTAGGCGTGAGAGGGCGGCTTTTCTGCCATGTCAGGCCCATCAAAGGCAGCGGAGGCGCCAAATAGGGTGGTACCACGAGAGTGAGGGTTTCTCTCGTCCCTTGTCGGGGACGAGAGTTTTTCTTTATGAGACAAGGGGGCAAGATCGGTTCGCCCCATCGACAGTGTAGGAGGGAAGGGATGACCTTTGAGGATGTACCCACGGACGTAGATTTTGTAGCCCAGGAAAAAGAACTTTTGCGCTTCTGGGATGATACCAACACCTTTGAGAAGATGCGCAAGTTGCACAAAGGGCAGCCGCCCTGGTCCTTTATCGACGGTCCCATCACGGCCAACAATCCCATGGGCGTACACCATGGATGGGGGCGCACCTATAAGGATCTCTTTAACCGCTACTGGACCATGCGCGGCCGGGAACTCCGCTATCAGAACGGCTTTGACTGTCAGGGCCTGTGGGTGGAGGTGGAGGTAGAGAAGGAACTGGGCTTTGAGTCCAAGCGGGATATCGAGGATTATGGCCTGGACCGTTTCGTTCGCAAGTGCAAGGAACGCGTGCTGCGCTGCGCGGCCCAGCAGACGGAGCAGTCGATCCGCCTGGGATACTGGATGGATTGGAACAACACCGAACGGCTGCGCTGGCTGGCAGATGCCCTGGAGGAGGATCCCTCTCGGACCATCACCATCCAAGGCCCGGAGGGCCCAGTCACCGATACGGTGGAGGGCATCGTCGGACGTCTGGGCATGCCCGAACTGGGGGGGAGTTATTTCACCTTCTCCAACGAGAACAACTATATGATCTGGCGCTTTTTAAAAAAGTGCCACGACAACGGCTGGCTCTATCGCGGCGTCGACGTCATGCCCTGGTGTCCGCGTTGCGCCACGGGTATCAGCCAGCACGAGATCGTCACTGACGGCTATGAGGAATTGACGCACCCCGCCGTCACCCTGCGTTTCCCCCTGCGGGAACGGGAGAAGGAATCGCTCCTGGCCTGGACTACCACGCCCTGGACCCTGACCAGCAACGTGGCCGCCGCCGTGGGACCCGACCTCACCTACGTAAAGGTGCGCCAGGACGACCAGATCCTCTATCTCTCCAAGGGGGCCACGAATATCCTGGAGGGCGAATACGAGGTGCTCGACGAACTGGAAGGCAGCGAGATGGAAGGCTGGACCTATGACGGTCCCTTTGACGATCTGGACGTGGCCCACCGACCCGGCGGCTATACCCATCTGAAACAGCTCATCCGCGACGTGGAAGAGACGGTGGCCGAGGCCCACCGCGTCATCCTCTGGGACGAGGTCGGCGAGGAGGAAGGCACGGGCATCGTGCATATCGCCCCTGGCTGCGGCGCCGAGGACTTTTTATTGGGACAGGAGCATCATCTTCCCCTGATCGCGCCCCTGGACGAGGAGGGCGTATTTGCCTCCGAGATGGGATGGCTGGGCGGAGAGCACGTCTCCGAGGTGGCCTCCCCCATCTTTGATAACCTGCGGGAAAAGGGGCTGCTGTACCATGTGCAGGATTATACGCACCGCTACCCCATCTGTTGGCGCTGCAAGACGGAACTGGTCTTCCGCCTGGTGGACGAGTGGTTCATCGACATGGACAATCTTCGTCACCGCATGATGGAGATCACAAAGCAGATCCGCTGGATCCCCTCCTTTGGACTGGACCGTGAACTGGACTGGCTGCGCAACATGGACGACTGGATGATCAGCAAAAAGCGCTACTGGGGACTGGCGCTGCCCATCTGGGAGTGTCCGGACTGTGGACACTATGAGGTGATCGGCGACGAGGTAGAACTGGAGGAACGGGCTGTCGAGGGCTGGGAAGATTTCGAGGATCACTCGCCCCACCGTCCCCACATCGACGCGGTCAAGATCGCCTGTCCCGAATGCGGCGGTGAGATGAGCCGCATCCCTGACGTGGGGAATCCCTGGCTCGACGCGGGCATTGTCAGTTTCAGCACCCTGCGTTACCGCTCGGATCGCGAGTACTGGGAAAAGTGGTATCCGGCCGATTGGATCAGCGAGTCGTTCCCCGGCCAGTTTCGCAACTGGTTTTATAGCATGTTGGCCATGGCCACCGTGTTGGACAACAGCCCGCCCTTTTTAGAGAACTTTAGTTATGCCCTGTTGCTGGACGAGGACGGGCGTCCCATGCACAAAAGTTGGGGTAACATGATCGAGTTCAATGAGGCAGCGGACGCCATGGGCGTGGATGTCATGCGCTGGCTCTACTGCGCCCACAAGCCGGAGAATAACCTGCTTTTCGGTTATCAGCGGGCCGACCAGGTGCGCCGTCAGTTCCTGATCCCCCTGTGGAACGTCTACAAGTTCTTTGCCACCTATGCCAGATTGGACGACTGGGCACCCTCCCAGGAGGAGTTCGATCCGAGCAATCCAGAGGGGGACGCGCCCCAGAGCGACAATCCCCTGGACTGCTGGATCGTGGGACGCATCAATCAGGTAGCGGCGGAATGCACGGAGCAACTGGAGAACTCGGACTCTTATAGCGCGACCATGGCCATCGAAGCCTTCCTGGACGACCTGAGCAACTGGTACATACGCCGCAGCCGCCGCCGCTTCTGGAAGAGCGAGCGCGACGCGGACAAGGAGACGGCCTATGCCACCCTCTATTATGTACTGGTGCGCTTTATGCGACTCTTGGCCCCCTTTACGCCGTTTGTCACCGAAGCGGCCTACCAGAACCTGGTGCGTAACGTACAGCCCAAGGCTTATGAGAGTGTGCACCATACGGATTGGCCGGTGGCGGATATGTCGGCCATCGACGAGACCCTGATCGCCGAGACGGACTTTGCCCGCGACGTGGCCAGCCTGGGACTGGCAGCCCGCAACAGCGCGGGCATCAAGGTGCGCCAACCCCTGGCCAGGGCACTGGTATATGCCGAGGACGCGCCCCATGACCTTTCACGGGAACTGGTGGAGATCGTGGCGGACGAACTCAACGTCAAGTCGCTGGAGCGCGTGGAGGAGGAGAGCGCGTTGGTGAACTATGAACTGGTCCCCGACGGCAGCCTCTTGGGGCCCAAGTACGGGTCTACCTTTCCCAAGATCCGCGCAGCCCTGGCCAAAACCAACGCGGCCCCACTGGTCAAGCGCCTGAGGGCACGTCTGCCCATCTCCCTGGAGGTGGAGGGCGAGACGATCAATCTGGCCCCAGAAGAGGTCACGGTGAACGTGGAGGCCGCCGAGGGGCTATCCGTCGCCTCCGAGCACGGGATCACGGTGGCCATAGAGATGGCCCTCAGCGACAAACTCCGAGCCGAGGGGTGGGTGCGTGACATTGTGCGGCACGTACAGATCCTGCGCCAGGAGGTCGACTATGAACTTGACGACCGCGTCACCGTGGGACTGTTTGGTCTGGATCGGGAACTGGCCGAGGCTGTGGCGCAATTTGAACAGTACCTGCGCCAGGAGACGCTCTGCCGCACCCTGCTCACCGAGGACGACGGCGAGCCCTGGGATGCGCAAAAAAGGCTGGAACTGGACGAAAAGGCCATAGAGGTGGCCGTCAGGGGTTGAGGTAGGCTAAAGGCCTCTATGGTCTTGGAGATCCTGGAGGCCTTTTTCTCTTGGATCGATAGTCCTGTAAAAAGAAGCCACGCGGCGTCTCTCCCGTGGACTGCATAAAGGTACCGGGAGAGGATCGGAGATCCAGATGCAACGTCGGCTCCTTGCCAGGATAGTTGGGATCATAGAGAAATATGGTCGCCCTCTGAGCAACCTCATCCAGGTCGTATCCCACCGCCACCACCTGATGATTCCGCGTGGGGGGCTCCCAGGATCTGGCATAAATCATCAACAAAACGGACGGTTGTAGCCGGGCAATGTTATACCTTAACTTGGGGAACTCTTTCCGGATGGTGGACCGCGCCACCGCCTCGTCCTCTTTGAACATCCTGCGCAGTATGCGAAGGGGCCCCATGGGCAGTTGGAGGCTATTCATCTGTCGCTTCCACAGATAACGATACAGGGCGTCGCCCGGGCGGGGCACCGTCGTCCGGCGCGGAACGGGCAATCCGGCGTGATAGTAGTCCAGGGCCGCATAGCACATTCCCCCGCACAAACCATAGACTACGGGCCCCAGGGTAACGTCCCCGATAAAGGGCGGTCTCAAAGATAGCGCATAGTTGTAGCGATTGGGAAAGCGAAAGCCCATCTCTTCCGCCTTACAGACGCGCAAGGACGTCATGGCTATACTCAACGCTTCCCTCTCTCATGGGGCATATTTCACCATGACGGGGAACCGGACTTTTCCCTGCATTCGAGTCAGTCTTCCAGTTCCTTTAAAACAACCTCACGCCTCTCCTCTGCCGATTTGTAGATGGCGTCAATGACGGCCTGCACGTCCAAGACCTGCTCGGGCACGACGAGACATTCGGTCTCGCCCCGCACACAATCGACAAAGTGGGCGATCTCTTTGGTATGGGGCTCCACGTCGGCAAGGCCGCTGGGCGCGATGTCGACCATACCCTCGTGCACATCTTTGAAGATGCGCAGCGGCTCCATCGACGCCCCGCCCTCTGTACCCAGGATGCGCATTTCGCTCTGGTTCTGTCCGATATGGGCCGCCCAGCAGGCCCTGAGGATGAGGGTTGCGTCGTCCTCAAAACGGACCAGGGCCACGCTCGTATCGTCCACGTCGAACGTCTCTGGATCCCAGGCACCCCAGACGTTGGCCACGCCGCTGCGTTTGCCAAATATATCGTAGACCATCCCCGAGACAGCCACCGGCTTGGGGTTACCCATAAGCCACATGGTCTGATCGAGGGCATGCACGCCGATATCGATAAGGGCGCCACCCCCCTGGAACTTTTTTTGAGTAAAGACGCCCCAGCCCGGGATGCCGCGGCGCCGCATGTAGGTGGCCTCGCCATAGTAGATATCCCCCAGTTCGCCGGCGTCCACAAAGCGTTTCAATGTCTGAACCTCGGGAGTGAAGCGCTGGTGCAGTCCGACTTGCAGCACCAGGTCGCGCTTCCGCGCCGCCTCGACCATCTCCCGCCCCTCCTGCACGTTCATGGCGATGGGCTTTTCGCACAGGACGTGCAGCCCCGCTTCCAGCGCCACAAGGGTCATCTCCTTGTGGGCGAAATTGGGTGTGCAGACAGAGACGGCGTCCAGTTCCTCTTTTTCCAGCATCTCCTTGCAGCCGT
>JBKHJO010000027.1:0-36020 GCA_046538105.1 Anaerolineales bacterium
CTAGACTCTACACCCCGCATTTTCTTTGGGATCATAGAGGAATCTCTGTAAAAAGGGGATAAACGTTGAAGGAAGGCGAATACAGCGTACCAACCGGCGCGGAGGCAGCCTTTGCCAAAGTCGATCGCTATCTGACCCCCCCGCCCCTGCTGGTGGTCATCTCGGGGCCTTCGGGTGTGGGCAAGGATAGCGTCGTAGAGCGGATGCAGGAGATCGGTTATCCCTTTCATTTCGTGGTCACGGCCACGGACCGGGCACCTCGCCCCGACGAGGAGGATGGCCGCGACTATCATTTTGTGAGCACAGAAGCCTTCGAACGGATGATCGAGGCTGACGAACTTCTGGAGTATGCTCAGGTATACGGCCAGTACAAGGGAGTTCCCAAGACCGAGGTACGAGATGCCCTACGCAGCGGCCAGGACGTGGTCATGCGCCTGGATATTCAGGGCGCAGCCACTGTGAGCGAGATCGTGCCCCAGGCGCTGACCATATTTCTTGCTCCCCCCTCCCTCGACATTCTTGCACGACGTCTGCGTGGACGGCGAGGGGATTCCCCCACCCAGTTACGGGAACGCCTGGAGACAGCGGTGACCGAGATGCGCCGCATGGAGAGATTTCGCTACGTGGTGGTCAATCGGCAGGGACGGCTCGATGATGCGGTCCGTCAGACCATGGCCATCATGGAGGCCGAAAGATGTCGCGTCGGTCGCCAGCCCATAAGCCTGTAAGAAGGTGCGCCCCTCTATTCGGCAAAAGGATATTGGCGCGCATCCGGCCAGATGGATCTGGTTTCGGCATCCCCTTCTAGCACTTGATGAAAGGAGGCCATAAATGCCCATTCGGCACCCCACAGTTGCTGGCATGTTCTATCCTCAGGGCGAGAGCGCCTGCAGGCAAAAGGTGGAGGCATGTCTGGACGTCGAGGTGGAAGAGGTGGGAGGCACGATCTGGGGGGGCATGGTGCCCCACGCGGGTTGGGATTTTTCCGGCCCCACCGCCGGACGCGTCTTTTCCGCCCTGGATACGGGGACGCCGCCAGAGACGTTCCTCCTCTTTGGTGCCATACATAAGGGGGGCGTGAACGCGCCCAGCCTGTACGGCGCGGGAGAATGGGGCACGCCCCTGGGCGCCCTTCCCGTCGACGAGGAACTGGCACGCATTCTGCTGGAAGAACTGGAGGGGGACGTGGTGGATAGCCCCCAGGCCCACGCCTCCGAGCATTCCATAGAGGTACAGTTGCCCTTTATCAAGTACCTGTTCCCAGAGGCGCGCATCCTACCCATTGCCATGCCCCCCTTTCCTCGGGCCCACGAGTTGGGGCGAGGGATCGCAGAGATTGCCACAGGGCTTACACGACGCATCGTGGCCATCGGGAGCAGCGACCTCACCCACTATGGCCCGCGTTACGGATTCATCCCCGGCGGCACGGGCGCCTCGGGTCTGGAGTGGATGAAGGAGAATGATCGCCGCCTGCTCCAACTTGTCAGGGAGATGCGCGCGTCCGAGATCGTGGACGAGGCCCAGGCCCATCATAACGCCTGCGGCGCCGGCGCCATCGCCGCCGCCATGGGCTATGCTCTCGTACGCGATGCTGACGAGGGCGTCGTGTTGCACTATACGACCAGCCATGAGGTGATGCCCATGGGCCAGGACGCGGTGGGCTATGGTGCGGCAGTGTTCATCACAAAGTAGCATGTCCTCCCTCCCCCAAGAGGAGAAGAGCGACGCGCTCTATGCTGTCGTCGTGGTGCTCACTTCTCTGAAACGCAGGGTCACCTCACTGGAGGATATGGAGATTGTCCCGGAAGAAGATGACCACCTGACCCGAACCTTTCACTACCACGTGCCCCTAGAGATGCGGGAGGCCATCGACGTGGGGCAGTTGGTGGGCATCCCCTTTGGCAACCGCTATCTCCAGGGAGTCGTCGTCGAACTCGAGGACACGTCTCCCGTGGAGGAGACGCGGGACATCGATCAGATCATGGATCCTGAGCCCGTGCTCTCCCCCGCGCAGATAGAGATGGCCCACTGGATCAGCGACTATTATCTGGCCCCCATACAGCAGACCATCCGTCAGATGCTCCCCCCCGGGATGCTCCGCAAGCCCCAGGTGATCGTGGAGGCCATCCCCGACGTGGAAGCCGACACGAACACCGGAGCCCAGGCGGAGATCCTCTCCCTAGTGCGCAAGAGGGGTCCGCTTACGTACAGGCAGATCTCTCGCGCCACAGAGCGGGACAATTGGCGATCGGTCGTGGATCAGTTGGTGGATCATGGATGGGTAACCAGAAAACGGGAGATCGGGGCACCGCGGGTGCGTCCCAAGCGCATCGCCGTCGTCAGGGTATCACCCTCCTATGATGCGGAGGAGGATTATCCCTCCGATCGGGCTCCCAGACAGCAGGATGTGCTGGACTATTTGCTGGCGCGAAAGGGCTGGACGGCCTTGCGTCAGGTGCGGGAAGAGACGGGCGCCCCCTACTCCTCCATCAACGCCCTGGAGGAAAAGGGGGTCATCGAGCGGGGGAAACGCCAGGTGTGGCGCGATCCCCTGGAGGGCGAAAGTTTCGTACCTATCCAGCCCCCGGCATTGACGGCGGATCAGGAGGCCGTATGGCGCACCATCGCCGAGGATCTGGAGGAGCCGGAGGGACGGCCCTTTTTGCTGCAGGGGGTCACCGGCAGCGGTAAGACAGAGATCTATTTGCGGGCCGTGGCCCGGGTGCTGGAGCAGGGCAGGGGGGCCATCGTCCTGGTGCCCGAGATCGCCCTCACACCGCAGACGATTCGGCGTTTCGGCGCCCGCTTTCCGGACACCATCGCCGTCATGCACAGCCGACTCTCGGGGGGGGAGCGATACGATCAGTGGCGCCGACTGCGCTCTGGGGATCTGCGCCTGGTGGTCGGGGCCCGCTCGGCCATCTTTGCTCCCATCTCCGATCTGGGGCTGATCGTCCTGGACGAAGCCCATGAGTGGACATATAAGCAGCAGCAGACGCCCCGCTATCACACTCGCGGCGTGGCCGTAAAACTAGCGGCACTGACCGGCGCCACCTGCATCTTTGGCAGCGCCACGCCGGACCTGACCTCGACCTACCTCGCCAAACGTGGCATCTATCGGCAATTGCAGATGCCCCGACGCATCATGGGGCACCGACGCATCCTGGAGGAGCAGAGGGGGGAACTGCCGGAGGGGCGCATCCGCTTTCAGCCCATGGAAAAGGAGGCCATGCACGCCCCCCTGCCCCCGGTGGAGGTGGTGGACATGCGCGCCGAACTCCTGGCCCACAACACGAGCATCTTTAGCCGCTCCCTGCGCCAAGAGATGGAAGCGGCCCTGACGGCGGGAGAACAGATCATCCTTTTTCTGAATCGGCGGGGGAACGCCACCTTTGTCATGTGCCGGGACTGTGGTCACGTACTCAGGTGCCCCCGCTGTGACGTCCCCCTCACCTACCACTCTTCCGCGAGCGACCTCATCTGCCACCACTGCAATTACAGGGCGCCATCTCCCACCCAGTGCCCCGAATGCTGGAGTCGGCGTATCAAATTCTTTGGCGTGGGCACCGAGAGGGTGGAGGAGGTGATGCGGGAGACCTATCCGCAGGCGCGGATCGTGCGCTGGGACCTGGACACCACGGGGGGCAAATCGAGCCACCAGGAGATACTCGACCGCTTTATCAAGGGCGAGGCCGACGTCATGATCGGGACCCAGATGATCGCCAAGGGGCTGGATCTGCCTCGGGTGACCCTGGTGGGGGTGATCTCGGCGGACACCGTCCTCAACCTGCCCGATTTCCGCGCCGCCGAGCGTACGTTCCAGTTACTGACTCAGGTGGCGGGACGGGCGGGGCGGAGCATCCTGGGGGGCAAGGTGATCGTGCAGACCTACACCCCCGAGCATCCCGCCATCCAGCGGGCCAGTGAGCACGATTACGAGGGATTCTATGCCCAGGAGATCGCCTTTCGGCGCGAGCACTGGTACCCGCCCATAAGCCGAATCGTCAAACTCCTGTACGTACACTCTAACGCACAAAAGGCGGAGCGGGAGGCGGGGCGCCTGCACCGCCTTCTGGAGCAGCGGATTGCGCGGCTGGGATTGCCCCAGGTGGACCTCATCGGTCCGGCTCCGGCCTTTTTTTCGCGCCTGCGCGGCAAGTACCGCTGGCAGATCCTGGTGCGGGGAAAGGACCCCCACAGGCTGCTGCGCCACATACGCTTCCCTCTGGGCTGGCGCGTGGATGTAGACCCCGTGTCGGTGTTGTAGGGGATCTATTCCAGTTCCATGGCCTCGGCGCTGATCCGCTTGAGGCGCTTCATAACATCGTTGGCGCCGCGGCCGAAATAGTCGTGCAACCGCACATACTCGACATAGAGATCATCGTAGACCTCCTTGCTGTGGGGATCGGGGACATATACCTCGTCCCGCAGGTGGGCCATCTGTGCCGCCGCCTCCTCGATGGTGTCGTAGCCGCCGGCGGCTTTTCCTGCAGCGACGGCGCCGTGCATGGCCGAGCCGAGGGCGCCGGCCTGGGCCGTACCGACAACCCTGATCTCTCGCCCCGTGATATCGGCATAGATCTGCATGAGCAATTTGTTGCGTTCGGGAAGACCCCCCGCAGCCACCAGTTCGTCCACGGCCACACCTTTCTCCTCAAAGGTCTCGATGATGATGCGCGTGCCATAGGCCGTGGCCTCTATCAGCGCGCGGTAGATATCCTCCGCCTTGGTAGCCAGGGTCGCCCCCAGGAGCATGCCGGTGAGATCCACGTCCACGAGGATGGAGCGGTTGCCGTTCCACCAATCCAGGGCCAGAAGGCCCGACTCTCCCGGCGCCAGCAGGGCGGCCTTTTTCTCAAGAATCTGGAACGGGTTGAGGTTGCGGCGCTCCGCCTCCTCGACGTAGGCAGCGGGAGTACAGTTCTCCACGAACCAGGCGAAATGGTCACCCACGCAGGATTGACCCGCCTCGTAACCATAGAGGCCGGGGATGATGCCATCCTCCACCACACCGCACATGCCGGGGACGTGGCGCTCCTCCTCGCCAAGGACCATGTGACAGATGGAGGTGCCCATGATCATCACCATCGGCCCGGGCTCCACCACGGTGGCCGCGGGGACCGAGACGTGGGCGTCCACGTTGGCCACGGCCACTGCCGTGCCAGGTTCCAGACCCGTGGCCTCGGCCATCTCCTCGGTGAGGCCACCAGCGCAGGCGCCCAGGGGCAGGATGTCACGGGACATCTTTTCGTCGACGATGTCGCGCATACGGGGATCGAGGGCGGCAAAGAAAGCGGGGCTGGGGAATCCCGTCCTCTTGTGCCAAATAGCCTTGTAGCCGGCGGTACAGGAATTGCGTGTCTCCACGCCCGTCAACTGCCAGACAATCCAGTCCGCCGCCTCGATGAGGCGGTCGGCGGCCTCATATATCTCGGGGGCCTCGTTCAGGATCTGCCAGCACTTGGGAAAGAACCATTCGGAGGATATTTTGTTCCCGTAGCGGGATAGCCAGGGCTCACCCCGCTCCTCGGCTATCTCATTGAGACGATTGGCCTCGGGCTGGGCCGCGTGATGCTTCCACAACTTGACCCAGGCATGGGGCTCCTGGCGATAGGCGGGCAGATAGCAGAGGGGGGTGCCATCGGCTTTGGTAGGGAGCATGGTACAGGCCGTAAAGTCGATGCCCAGGCCGATGACATCCTCTGCCGGCACGCCGCCCTCCTCCAAGACCCGTGGTACGGTGGCCTTTACGGCCCGTACGTAATCTCGAGGATTCTGGAGAGCCCAATCCGGCTCCAGAGGCACATCGCCCACCGGCAACCTCTCGTCGATGACGCCGTCCTCGTATTCAAAGACGGCGCTAGCCAGTTCCTCCCCGTCCGACAGAGCCACCAAAAGGGCCCGCGCCGACTCGGTACCAAAGTCGATGCCCACAGCGTATTTCTGCGCATGCATGGATCGCTCCTTCCTCTATATCTTCTGAACATTGGAGAGACCCTAAGGGTTTCATAGGATCGGGATCCGGCTTTTCCGAGCCATTGAATAGGCATCCCAACCAAAGAGAAAAGTATCCAACAAACCCTTAGGGTCTATTCTTTCAACGGTCACAATATAACATGGAGCAAAGGCGGCGTCAACGTCACTCCCAGTCGGCGTAGGCCCCGCCGTCCTCAAGCACCTTCTCGACAAACTGTTGCATGCGCCGATAGTGGGAGCCCTTCCAATAGACCCGATCGCAGGTCTCGCACTGGCGAAACTCGTCATAGTAGCGCCGGGTTCCGGGGGGCAGGCGGTGACGCACGGCCTCTTTCGAGACGGGCCGCAGCAAGCCATTGCAGCGGAGGCACCGAGTAAAGGGGGCCGCCGAACGGAACAGGTGAAAGCGAGAGAGCACCTCCAGCAACTGCTCCCGCGCGTCGACGGCCCGCACATAGTAGCCGTGCTGCACACGGTTGCGCTTTAGCAGGTGGTGATCCTTGGTAAGCAGAATACGCTCCTGCTCGGCGGATATGCGCGCCAGTTCCGGGTCCTCATAGTCGTTTCGGTAGAGGGTGTCAAAGCCCAAGAGGCGCAAGTAGGTGGCCAGTTTGCCCAGGTGGGTATCCAGGACAAAGCGGGTCTCGCGCAGGGGCTCGGGGCGCACGCGCACCAAGGGGGTGACGTCAAAGGATTCGAAGACAGGATAGACGCTTATGCGGTCGCCGTCCCGCACCTGGTAGTCGAAATCCACGGAGCGGCCATTGACGAGGATCAGTTCCACCTCGGTGTGGGGGACGCCCAGGGATTCGATCATGTCCTTGACCGATCCGCTTACGAGAAAGGGGCAGGCAAAAGTGCGGCCCCGCTTCTCCGCCGGCAAAAAGTCGTTCAGTTCAGCATAGAAGCGTACGCGGGCACAGGACATATCAGGCTCCCTCTGGGGGGACAAGGGGATGATCAAATTATCTCTCACTTTTGCGAATCCGCTGCTCTATCATGGCTCTCTGATGGTGGGTCCCTATACGGGGTATGAGACCAAAATGGTCTATAACGTCCAAGCGTCGAATTCATTCGTCACCTGCAACATCATCCTAAAGGTAGAGGGGCGGGTTGTCAAAGAGTTTTACCCCACCGTTAAGAGACGGGGTGGATTGACATTGGGCGGACTGTTAGTCCGCCCAATGTGGAAAGCGTGCAGAGTGCCATCATACCTTGGTCGGTCTTGCAAAGACCTTTTTTCAGACCGTGCAGAATCGGCCTGCGATTCTGCGAGGGCTGTGGCTATGCCCCATCCCCCATCTCGCTTGGGCTTGGTGCGCCGAGTGTCTCCGACACGGTGGAGAGCAAGGGTATCCGCAAGAGGAGATCGAGGGCTATGGGAACGAGAAATACGTAGATGGGGCCGATTTCCCGCCAGATAAGCCCGCCGATGATCGGCGCGGGGATGGTCGCCAGGCCCGAAAAGAGACCAAGAACGCCACTCCAGCGCCCCTGCTGATTGACGGGGACGAGTTCCACCGTCATGGCGCTGGTGGCCCCAGAGGAGATCGTATAAAACGTCTGCAGTGCCGCGTACAGTATCAGGGTCACGGGGCCAGTGGAAAAAGCGAGAAACAGATTAGAAGCGTACCACAGCGGCGTCGCCAGATAAATGACGCGCTTGCGCCCGATCCTATCTGCCAGGCGTCCCAAAGGAATGCCGAAAACCAGTCGCGCTACAACTGTAGCGCTAGCCATTACGCCCAAGAGATACTGGTTTGCGCCCTTGATCTCATGGGCGTAAAGCTGTGTGAATGGTCAAAACATGGGCATGGACATGGACGTAAGGACGGAGATGGCGATCCACCTGCGAAGGGTTGGCTTCTTTAGAAAGAGCTGTCGAAAACCATCCACAAAGCGCAAGCCGTCATCCGTACGTCCAAGATCTGCCTCTCTGGGCTCCCGCAGCTGAGTGACCACGAGGAGGAAAATGAGGCCGTATCCCACAAAGCGAATGTAGTACAGGGGGCGGATGCCCTCCACGTTCACGCCGCCAGAGAGGGTTATCAGATAGGCGGCGATAAGGGGCGAGACGATGGAGGCTACGGAGGACAGGGTGCCACAGAGGTTCTGCGCCGTGAAGCGATCCGGATTATTGACCGAATCGGCACAGATCACGCTGCTGCCCGTGCCGATGAGCCTCATCGATACAGAACTGAGAATGGCCGCGATGATGAGAAATCGCCAGTCATAGGCCGCGCCATAGAGCAGGGCACCCCCCGCTGACAGGAGTATGGCCAGCAGGAAAAAGAACTTGACGCCCCGTCGATCTACCAACCAGCCCACAGGGAGGGCGATAAGACTGCTGACGGCGCTGCCGATACTGCTGAGGGAGCCCAACTGTACAGAGTCGGCTCCCAATCCGGTGGCGTATATGCCATTGTATTGGTTGGTCAGCCCTAACAAAAAGCTGTTGGCCGCGGAGCGGGCGACGCCGACGCGGTAGTTACGTTTCTGTCTGCGGACAAAGCCAAGAACAGTGTCGACGCCCCTTTGAACCTTTTGTATCATAGATGCCTCCTCCAGTATGTGGCCAGTGCCGAGTCCAGATCCCAAAAAGGAGGCCTGGCGCTGTCCGTAATTCCTGATTGTGTTTTGCTGGAAAGAAAGGATGAGGAGATGTCTCGTCTGTGTAAGGCAAAGGCATCCTCACGATATCACCCCATCCCGATCCCGATACTATATGATGAATACATATATTTTATTTTCCAAGTAGTGTCCAGTCAAATCTACATCACGGGCAAACAAAACCGGCCCCGCCTGAACAGGCGGGGCCGGTTACGATAGCAGCCGACGAACGATGGAGATCAAGTCCGCTCTACGGCGCGAACTCGCGAATGGCGTCCAGGCTGGCGCCCATGGCGCCGTCGGTCTCGCGTTCGACGATGAAATCGAGGACGGCAGGCCTGTTCGAGGCTACGGCCCGTTCAAAGGCGGGACGGATCTCCTCGGGGTGCTCGATCCGCTCGGCATAGGCCCCAAAGGCCTCGCCCAGCCGCACGAAATCGATGCCGCCTCCTTCATAGGTCAGATCCACGCCGTACTGGTACTCGTAGGCGTAGCGCTGGTTCTGGCGGATGAGGCTGAGGAAGCCGTTATTGATGATCACCACCACGATGGGCACGTCGTACTGGCAGGCCATGGCCAGTTCCTCGATCATGAATCCCACGCCGCCGTCGCCCATGACGGCCACCACCGTGGAGTCAGGACGGGCCACCTTGGCGCCGATGGCCGCCGGCAGGTCGTATCCCAGGGTGCCCGCACCCCCCGAGGCCAGATAAGTGCGGGGATTGATCACCTTTTGGAACTGGCCGGACCAGATCTGGGTCAGGCCGCAGCCGGTGGTAAAGATGGTGTCGGGATCAAAGAAGGCATTCATCTCGTGATATACGCGCTGTGGCTTGATGGGGACCTGGTCGTAATCGGTCTTGCGGGCCAGGCGCTCACGCGCCTCGGGGATGCGGGCCACGCGCTCTGTGGGTTCCCTTTGAGGCGTGCGCCGTTTGGCCTCGGCCAGCAGGGCCTCCAGCGCCAGGCGCGCGTCGGCCACGATACCCAGTTCCGCGGGCACGATGCGGCCAATGTGGGCGGGCTCGATGTTCACGTGGATAAAGGTGCGCCCCTCGGCATAGACATCCACGTCTCCTGTGTGGCGGTCGTTGAAGCGACAGCCGATGCCCAGCACCAGATCCGAGTCCAGGAAGAACTGATTCCCAAAGGGCGTGCCCACCTGTATGCCTATGTGCCCCACGTGCAAGGGATGCTCCGCCGGGATGCCCCCCTTGGCCATATAGGTGGTGATGACGGGCAGCGAAAGGTGCTCGGCCAGGGCCACACACTCCTCCGTGGCCTCGGCCAGCAGCACGCCCCCACCCATGATGAGGACGGGATCCTCCGCCGCCAGCAGCATCTGGACGGCGCGACGGACCTGCTCCGGCTCCGGAGCGGGCCTGTGGATGGGCAGAGAGACATAGGTATCGGGATCATAGTCGATCTCGGCCATCTGCACGTCCAGGGGCAGATCCAGCAGCACGGGGCCCGGGCGCCCCTCCCGCGCCGTGTGAAGGGCCTTTTGCATGATATAGGGGACCTGAGTGGGCTCGGTGACGGTCCAGGCCGCCTTGCAGACGGGCTCTACGATGCTGGCGATGTCCACACACTGAAAGGCCTCCTTGCCCAGTTGACCCCGCACGTTCTGGCCCGTGATGGCTATGAGGGGCATGGAGTCAATCTGCGCCGTATACAGTCCGGTGACAAAGTTGGTGGCCCCGGGGCCCGAGGTACAGATGGCCAGGGCCATACGCCCGCTGGCGCGGTAGTAGCCGTCAGCGGCGTGCACGGCACCCTCCTCGTGGCGTGCCGTAAAGTGGGCGATCTGCTCGGAGGTGCCAAGGAATTCGTACACGGGGTTGATGGCTGCCCCAGGGATACCAAAGGCGGCCTCGATTCCCTCTTTTTCCAGTATCCTGACCACAATCTCTGCGACGCGCATGATATCCTCCCTGTCCTTTACAATCGCTCGTCATGGAATGGGATCAATAACTCGTTAGGCCTATTATACTCATAGCAGATCGCGGATCAACAGCCATCCCAGGGCAGCAGACTTTTTCAATCGACGTAGAAAGTTGTATAGAATACTTTTGTATCTGGGCACCAACGTCCTGATCAGTGGCCTGACAAGCGCAACCGGCGCCCCTCACCAGCAGCCCTATGAATACGAATATGCCCTCTACAAGCCCGTGAGTTTGATCAAGTTCCCAGACAGTGTATACTAGGGTCGCAAGCGCAACGGGGGAACATGCTCCCTGCACAAAAGCAACGATTGCAGGGCATTTTTCTTTTCCTTATATCCATGGTATAATCTATTATGGTAAGAGGCGCGAGGATACACTCTAGTTTGACTTTTTACGATCGTCGTAAAAGCGGCGATGGAGGATGACGAATAGATGGATATCGGTTTGCCAAAGAACGCTTTTGTTTATCTATTGATAATGGTGGCAAGTATCGCCCTCCTCTACAGTTTTTTCTCCGTCGGAGATACCGTAGAGGAGATTGATCTCATCAGAGCGTCCAGCATGGTCCGCAGTGGGAATGTGGAGAGCCTCTCCATTGCAGACGATGGTACTATCAAGATAACGGCCAACGACGGGGCGCGATACCGCACGCGCAAGGAACCGGATGTGGGGCTGGGAGAGACGCTGGCTTCGCTGGGCGTCGATCCCGAACAGCTTCAGACGGTGGGCGAGTTAACCGTGTCAAGTCCTGGCATGTGGGAGAACTGGGGCTTTTTGCTGATTCAGGCGGTACCTATGCTGCTCATCCTGTTCTTCCTCGTCTTTATGATGCGCCAGGCCCAATCGGGCAACAATCGGGCCCTTTCCTTCGGAAAGAGCCAGGCACGCAGGGTCTCGGGCGATACGCCCACCTGTACATTTGAGGACGTAGCAGGAGCGGAGGAGGCCAAACAGGAATTGCAGGAGGTGGTAGAATTCCTGAGAGCCCCGGAAAAGTTTGCCGCCCTGGGCGCCCGGATTCCCAAGGGCATGCTGCTGGTGGGCGCGCCAGGCACAGGCAAGACGCTCATGGCCCGTGCCGTGGCCGGTGAGGCGGGCGCTCCCTTTTTCAGCATCAGCGGCTCCGAGTTCGTAGAGATGTTTGTGGGCGTGGGCGCCAGTCGTGTCCGCGACCTGTTCGACCAGGCCAAGCACAACAGCCCCTGCATCATCTTTGTCGACGAGATCGACGCCGTGGGGCGCCAGCGTGGCGCCGGGTTGGGCGGAAGCCATGACGAACGGGAGCAAACCCTGAACCAGATCCTGGTGGAGATGGACGGTTTTGACACGGATACCAACATCATCATTCTGGCCGCCACCAACCGCCCCGACATCCTGGATCCGGCCCTTCTGCGTCCGGGGCGCTTTGACCGACGCATTGTCATCGACAGGCCCGACCGTCGGGGCCGAGAGGGCATACTGGAGATTCACGTACGAGGCAAGCCCCTGGCACCGGATGTGGATCTAACAGTGGTGGCAAAAGAGACACCAGGCTTTACAGGCGCGGACATTGAGAACCTGGTCAATGAAGCGGCCATTCTGGCCGCCAGACGCGACCGCAAGACCATCAGCATGGCCGAGTTCCAGGAGGCGGTAGAGCGTGTGATCGCCGGACCCGAGCGGCGCAGCAAGCTCATAAGCGAAGAGGAAAAGGAGATCATCGCCTACCACGAGAGTGGTCACGCGTTAGTACAGCTCAAGTTGGAACACTGCGATCCGGTGCACAAGGTATCCATCGTGGCCCGAGGTATAGCAGCGGGCTATACCATGTCCCTGCCCGAGGACGACCGCTCCCTGCACTTTAAATCCAAATTCGAGGACGATCTGGCCGGAATGCTGGCCGGCCGCGCGGCGGAGGAGATCGTGTTCTCCGACGTGACCACGGGCGCCAACGACGACATCAAACGTGCCACTCAGATCGCCCGCAACATGGTCATGCAGTACGGCATGTCCGAAACGCTGGGCCAGCGCGCTTTTGGCAAAAAGGACGAACTGGTATTCCTGGGACGGGAAATCGGCGAGCAGCGCGACTATAGCGAAGAGATCGCCTCGCAGATCGACTCCGAGATCAAAAAGGTCATCGACAGAGCCTACAGCAGGGCCAAAGAGGTTCTGGAGACAGAGCGCGACAAACTCGACGCCATCGCGAAGCTGCTTATCGAGCGGGAGACCCTGGAATCCACGGAACTGGAAGCCATCGTGATAGGAGAGGTTCAGCCGGCAACCGCATAGCGACACGACAAAATGCCTGGGGGATCGAGCACAACCCCGGAAATGGAATGCGGTGAAGGTCATAATCAAGAGTGTTTCCATTCGATGCAAAATGGGATGAGGTGGAAGGGGGTGGCGGCTCCGCTTGCACTTTCCCAAACAGAGAAGGATATCTGCTTTCCAACTGACAACAAGCCATTTCACGGCGATGGAATACAAAGTCGTCCTGGCACCCTTTCCATTTGACGATCTCTAGGGCAAAAGGTCCGCTGCCCCCCCAAAAGCCCTCTGAGATAGGAGAGACCTGGCAGATAAAGCGATTATAATAGTAACAGAGGGGTCGAGCGTACTTGCTCGGTCCTTTTTCTTTGGATGAGGACGTTTCGATCAGTGTTCTCAGGAGGAGGTAGGTTCAATCATCATGGCACACCAAATCATCCTTCTTCTTTTCATCATTGTCATTTCCCTAATCCTCTTTTCCCTTGAGCAGGCCCCTACAGATATCGTGGCCCTGGGGATCCTTTTGACGCTGATCCTCACGGGGTTACTGCCATCGGACGTGGCCTTTTCCGGGTTTGGTAGCGACGCCGTCATCATGATCCTCGGCTTATTCATCCTGACCACCGCTTTGGTGCGTACCGGCGTCGTGGACATGGTGGGCAGTGCCATCCTGAAGCACATGGGCGATAACGGAGATGGCCTGATCATCACGATCATGGCCGTATCGGCCATGCTGAGCGCCCTTATCAGCAACACGGCCACCACGGCCTTTTTGCTACCTGTCACCATCAACCTGGCACGGAAAACACGGGTCGATGAATCGAGACTTCTTATGCCCCTGGCCTTTGCTACCATCCTGGCCAGTTCCGTCACAGTGGTGAGCACCTCCACAAATATCGTCGTCAGCGATCTGATGAGCCGCTACGATATGCGCCCCCTCGGCATGTTCGAGATGACGCCAGTGGGGGTCCCCATCGTGCTGATTGGCCTGGCGTACATGTTCTTTATAGGACGTCACCTGATTCCAAGAGAGCGTGAGGTCAGCGAGGAGCCCCTGGAGGAGTTTGGCATCGAGCGGTATCTTACCGAACTTCTCATTCTCCCCGATTCCCCCTTGATCGGAAAGACATTGGGGGAATCTGCCCTGGGACAGGACCTGAACCTCACCGTGCTGCGGGTGGTGCGGGACAAGCAACGCTACTTGGCTCCAAGTGCGAATCTCACACTGGAAGAAGGGGATCTCCTTCTGGTAAAGGGCCCGCGGGATGAAATTCCCAAAATAAAAGATATCACGGGCGTCGATATCGAGGTCGAGGTGAAACTCTCCCTCTCCGACCTACAAACGAAGGATATAGTCCTGGTCGAGACCATCGTTCTGCCTAACTCCCCACTAGTAGGGCAGACACTGAAACAGGTACGGTTCCGGCAACAGTACCGGGCTCAGGTGCTGGGCGTCAATCGGCGGGGGAGACGCATCGCCCGGAAGATCAGCCAGATTCCTTTTAGGGCGGGGGATCAACTTCTCATACAGGGTGATCGCAGAAACATTGCCCGGCTGGACGAGAACAACACTTTTCGCGTCATCGGTACGGTGGAATACAAGCGGCCGAACATAAAGCGCGCGCCCTTTGCCATCGCCGCCTTTGTTGGCGTGTTCGTGGCGACAGCCCTCAACATCCTTTCCCTGCCGGTGGCCGTGCTCACCGGCGTGTTGGCAGCCCTGCTTATGGGCTGCATCACGCCAGACCAGGCCTATCGCGGCGTGGAGTGGAGGGCGCTGATAGTGATCGGCTCTATGCTGGCCCTGGGCAGCGCCATGGAACAGACGGGCACGGCGGAATTCCTCGCCGCCAGCGTCGTAGACCTGATCGGCCAGGCGCGCCCCATCTGGCTGCTGACGGCTTTTTTTGCCCTCTCCCTGCTACTGACGCAGCCCATGTCCAACCAGGCGGCAGCCGTCGTGGTGGTACCTGTAGCCATGCAGACGGCCTCACAGATGGGATTGAACCCGCGCACCTTTGCCATCATGATCGCCGTGGGCGCCAGTTGTTCCTATCTCACGCCCTTGGAACCCGCCATCCTACTGGTTTATGGGACGGGACGCTATCGTTTCACAGATTTTCTAAAAGTCGGCGCGATCCTGACCGTGCTGATCTATCTCCTGGCCATCATCCTGGTGCCCGTCTTCTGGCCGTTATAGGGGGAGGGACGCGGGACTGCTTCTGCTTGCGACCGCCACTCCGTTGGGGTATAATACGTTTAGATGTAGGTTCCTCCTCCCTGTGCGAAGGGACAGCACGGTGATCGATAGAAGTGGCTCTAGATAGTGAGGAGAAACACAGTGACCATCACCATTGAATTACCCAAAGAGATAGAAGCACGCCTGAAGCGCGAAGCAGAGAAACGCCGCCGTTCCATCGAAGAGGTGGCCGTGGATGTCTTGGGTGAAACTTTGCCAAAAGATCTTCCTAGCCTAGGCGAGATCATCGCAGTGATCCAAGCCGCCCCACCCGACTCGGACAACGTCAGAGAAGCGCGAGGCTCCTTGGCGGAGGCTCCCGACTTTGACCTTGAGAATTGGAAGCGTGAATGGGCCGCGGTCGAAGCGGAGATGGAGGCTATCACTCGCGCAGATGATATCGCAGAGAGGCACCTATAGGCAGCAATGGCCGATTACCTTCTTGACACCAACTATCTTTCACCAATTGTCACACCTGGACACCCATTGCGCCAACGGGTGCTGGAAGAATCGGATTCGGGAAACAATTTTGCAATCTGTGTGCCAGTTATTGCCGAGACCCTGTTCGGTATCGGTCTGCTGCCGCGTGCAGAGCGGACGCTCAAAGAATGGGAACGGCTCAAGCCGTCGTTTCCCTGTTATGCTCCAGATGAAACAGACGAAGAATCGGCCGCGGAGCTGCAGATAGCCTTGCGCCATCGTGGATGGCAAGCAGCCGAGATCGACGATGACACTGTTGCGCCAGGTGGATCTTCAAGACCAATGGCCTGCCGAGGGCGTCGAGCCCAAGCCTGGAGCCCCAGGGACTATGATATGGGTTTTCCAGGCCCTGAGGAGGGGACGTACACGGTATCGCTGCCGTGTTCGTGCCTGGGAGAGGAGGGGGCCAAGGAACAAGAGGTGGGGACGTTCGTCCTCAAGGTCAATGTGGCGGAGGGGACGTAGATTGGATTGGTAATTCGACCAGCCCCCTGCCCGTAGTAAGCTACGCAGCGGGGGTTTGGCTTCGGCAGGGTCCCGTGGAGTAGCGTGGGCATGCGACATCGCCGCGTGCCATGTAGATCTGTAGATCGCATAGGATAAGCCCTCGCGGCACAAGGGCGTCTGGGAATCGAATCTCTAGGCAGGACTTTCGATGGCGCAGCGTCTCCTGGCCTACGCGGTCTGGCGCTGTGATGATTCCCCGCGGAGCAGACGCTCCGCGCTACGGCACTCCACGGCGGCTTGGCAAGCCGCCCACGTTTCGTGCCTTACTACGAACCTGGGATAGCCACACTGGGAATCCGACAGGCCCTTCGGTGGGACAGCGCACAACCAGCACCATCTCTTTAGGATAGTGCTGATCAAGAAATCCGCGTAGCACATTCGCCGCCCGCCTCGGCGAATGTAAAAGTTGACGAACGGTGTGCGCAAAGGCATGATTTGTTGTAGGCTCGCATGAAAGGGTAAGATGTGATTTCGCGCGCCCACAAACGCGTATCAAATCTGACGACTGGCTCTATAGGAAGGGAAATCCGTAAGGAAGGTATCCATGAGCATCGACCTTGGCATTCCGCGCAAGTGCATATCTGGATATTTCGAAGATGATCCCGGCCTATGCCCCGAATGTGGCAGCGCGTTGCAGCAGCAAATGGCCACATATCTGGTCCTCACACGGTTCCACAAAGATTTGACTGACCCACTTATCATGAGCTGCAGCGCTGGCTCCACCCCATTATCGGTGGGAGTGCCACATGTGATAGAGATTACGCTATGACCGAAATGAGTTATCCAGAACCAGTATCGAAGCTGCTGACCATGGGCGAACCTGGGATATGCGAATGGCCCGACTATTTGGCTCTCGGCCTGGGCCCCGAACACATCCCCGACCTGATCCGCATGGTCCTGGATGAGGCTGCCCTGGACGACCCTGCAACCTGGGCGCCGATCCATGCCTGGCGCGCCCTGGGACAGCTGCGGGCAGAGGAGGCCATCGAACCCCTCATCCAACTCTTTCAGGATATCGATGACTTTGACGACGACTGGGTAATGGAGGAGATGCCCTCCGTGTTCGCCCTGATCGGGCCGGCGGCCATACCTGCTCTGGCAGACTATGTGCTCGACACATCCCATGGCACCTGGGCGCGGGTTGCTGCCGCTCGCAGCCTGAAAGAGATCGGGACAGACCACCCCAGTGTACGTTCAGAGTGTATCAGTGTCCTCACGGCGGCCCTGGAGCGTTTCGAGGCGCTCGAGCCAGAGGCGAACGGGTTCCTCGTCCTCTATCTCGTAGACCTGGAGGCAGTCGAAGCGGCCCCCCTTATGGAGCGGGCCTTTGAAGCCGGCCGCGTGGACCCCATGGTGATGGGCGACTGGGAGGACGTGCAGATCGAGCTGGGCCTGCTGGAAGAGCGCACCACGTCAAGACCTTCTATTTTTGGGGGCCCTGCGGGGGAATTCGAGGGCTTGGTAGATGCTCCAAGTCAGGAATCCGAGGCGCGACGCCGGCTTCGGACGATCGGGCGCAACGAGCCCTGCTGGTGCGGCAGCGGCAAAAAGTACAAGCACTGTCACCTTCGCGAGGATCAGCAGAAGGCGTGGGGATAGGACAATTTCGTTCGCCAGATCGTTCACCCTCCCCCCTCTTTGGGCCGGGGATGAAACACACGATGTTAACCGATGTCCCGGTGGCACGTCTCTACGAAAATCCTCTGGGCACAACTTGACGAACGTTATCCATAAAGCATAATCTATGCTGAAAGTGGGCGAAGAAAGAAGAACAAGCAGTGGGGTGATGACGCCATGACTATTGAAATAGAACTGAACGAACGGGCGCTGGCACGTCTGAAAAAGATGGCGGAAGAGAAAGATGTAAGCATCAAAAAGGCGCTCCAGGACATAATAGAACATGTCCTGGAAGCCCAAGTCCCCGACGATCCCATCCTAGGTATGTTTGCGCAGGAGCCCGAACTGATGGATGATGCGGTGGCAGACGCGAT
The DNA here is from genome assembly GCA_046538105.1 of Anaerolineales bacterium. Classification (GTDB taxonomy): domain Bacteria; phylum Chloroflexota; class Anaerolineae; order UBA1429; family UBA1429; genus JAWLEV01. The sequence continues at coordinate 18,000 of JBKHJO010000027.1, forward strand.
GAAAGCGCGCGGGCGCGACCCCTTTAGGCAGTGTAATGGATAGAAGCCTCCTTGATACCGACATCTTCTCAGAGGTACTCAAGGGGATCGATCACCAAGTGGTCACACAGGCGAGGCTTTACCGCGCTACCTTCGGTCGTTATACCATCTCGGTCATCACCGTCATGGAGATCGTTAAGGGATTGTACAAGATACGACGCCAGGAACGACTGAACCAGTTCCTGGATGGCCTGACCAGTGTGAATGTACTTGCGTTGGAGGTGCAAGCCGCCGAGATGGCAGGGCGGATTTATGCTGACCTAGAGCGCGTGGGGCAACCTATCGGTCGCGCTGATCCCATGGTAGCTGCCATCGCTCTCCATCACGATCTCACATTGATTACTGGCAATCAAAGACATTATCAGCGTATTCAATCTGCGGGGTATAATCTCAGGTTGGACAACTGGCGCTGAATTGTTATCCGTCGATTGATACCAGTTATTTTGTAGAGACGTCCCGGCGGGACATCTCTACAGGAAATCCACGGATATTTCCTCAAAAGATGGGCTCCTTCTGCCCCAATATGGGCGTGGGGCGGGCGATCTTGACCTCCCACCAGGCCAGGGTGGTGGCCAGCAACTCTCGCCACCAGTAGCCCTCGATATGCACGTAATGCCGCCGGTCCGCCGCCACGCCCACGGCATCGATGCCCAGGTTGCGGGCCGTGAACAGGGCGCGGTCCAGATGGTAGGCCTGGGTGACCAGGGCGGCCTCGCTCACGCCAAAGATGTGTCGTGCGCGGTAGCAACTATCATAGGTACGGCGCCCGGCATAGTCCAGCACGATATCCTCCGCGGGCACCCCGAGGGACAGGGCATAGTCGCGCATACGGGCGGGCTCGTTATAGTCGGCGCGTCGGTTGTCCCCCGTCATCAGCAGTTTTTGCACCCTGCCCGCTGTGTACAGGTCCACCCCCGTGCGCACCCGATCGGCCAGTATGGGACTCAAGGTACCGTCGGGCCACACCCCGGCTCCAAAGACGATGGCCACGTCGCGATCGGGGACGTCCTTCGCCGTATAGACATGCTCCTTGTAGCGGTGATCCGTCCACCAGCGCAGGAACACGGGCACAGCGACCAAAAGGGCGCACGCCGCCGCCCCGTAACATAGCAGCCGCCACCGGATGCCACCGCATTGCGCATGCTGGGAGTAATTTGCCATCGCTCACACCTTGTCTATCTTACCGACCAAGAGCGCGTCGCTCTTTGGAAGCGCACCGCTTCCGACGCTATACTACCCACATTATAAGTGCGTTATCGCCGTAGCAAAAAAGGCGGCTGCATCGCATCCTCCCGCGTTGTGGCGTGTTCTGGTACAATGAGGTAGTAGCAGACTATTGAGAAAGGGTTCCCCACATCATGGCAACCAACGGCCTATATTTCAGCGAGTTCAGCGTGGGGCAGGAGATAGAGACCCCCGCGCGCACCATGACGGAAAGCGACATCGTACAGTTCGCCGGCCTCTCTGGCGACTATAATCCCCTACACACCGACGCCGAGTTCGCCCAGGAGACGCCCTATGGCGAGCGCATCGCCCACGGCCTACTGGGCCTCTCCATGGCCTCGGGGCTGGCGGCCCGGGCCGGATTCATCGAGGGCACGGCCCAGGCCTTTATCGGCGTGGACTGGAAATTCAAGGCCCCCATCCACATCGGCGACACCATCCGCCTGCAGGTGACGGTAAAGCGCACGCGCGCCGTGCCCAGCATGGGCGGGGGCATGGTGGTCTTTGCCCTGGCGGTGCTGAACCAGGAGGACGATACCGTGCAGGAGGGGGAGTGGACTTTGCTGATCAAGGAGAAGGAGTAGAGACGTCCCGCCGGGACGTCTCTACAGAAAACACCGTATCCAATCCCCAATGCGCCCCCTTTGAGCCCGCACCAGATCATCGTATAATTGCCCCACGGACCCTGATGGAAGGAGCGAGCCCTATGCACACCACACCCATCCGCGTCGATCGCAGCCGCTGTCGCGAATGTCAGGCCTGTACGTTGGCCTGTTCCCTCTATCACGAGGGGGACTGCGGGCCGGCCCTGGCGCGCCTGCAGGTCACCAAGGAGATGGGGCCCTACACCTTTGATATCCGCATCTGCCGCCACTGCGACGATCCCCCCTGCCTGGCGGCCTGCCCCACGGGGGCCATGTCCCTGGACGCGCGGGGCGTGGTGGTGATGGACGAGGCGGCGTGCACGGCCTGCGGCGCCTGCGCTGAGGCCTGCCCCTATGATGCCATCTTCTACCATGCCCCAGGGAATCGCTACCTAAAGTGCGACCTCTGCGCGGGCCGGGAGGCGGGGCCCCTCTGCGCCCAGATCTGCCCCGTGGGCGCCCTGACATTCGTGTGCGCGGAAGAGGAGGTATAAGATGGCAGGCGGCTGGATGGGCACGATACTGGACGTGGATCTGAGCAGCGGGCGCATGGAGCGACGTGATACGCTGGCCTATGCTCACGACTATCTCGGGGGGCGGGGCATGGCCGCGCGCATGGCCTGGGAGGAGATCCCGCCGGACATCGACGCTTATGACGCCGAGAACCGCGTCATCGTGGCCACGGGCCCCCTGACGGGCACCCTCGCCCCCACGGCGGGGCGCACGGTGATGACGGCCGTCTCCCCCCGCACCTACCCCCGCCCCTGGTACACCCACTCCACCCTGGGGGGCTGGTTCGGCGCCGAACTAAAGTACGCGGGCTACGACGCCCTGGTCATCCACGGCGCGTCCGACAGACCCGTCTATCTGGAGATAGAAGACGGCAATGTCCGCCTGGTAGAGGCGGACGATCTCTGGGGCCGGGACGCCCGGGAGACCCAACTCGAACTGCGGGAACGCCTGGACGATGGGGCCCAGGTGCTGGCCATCGGGCCGGCGGGGGAGAATGGCGTGCGCCTGGCCACCGTGCAGCACGCCGAGGAGAACGCGGCGGGGAGCAGCGGCTTTGGCGCCGTGTGGGGCAGCAAGAACCTCAAGGCCATCGCCGTGCGGGGGACGGGCGCCGTGCCCGTGGCCAGGCCCGATGGCCTATTAAAAGAGGTCATGGAAGCGGGCACTTTTCACCTGGCTCCCAGCCCCGCCGCCCTGCGGGAGGAGGGCGAGGAGGACGCGTCTCAACTGAGGCCCATCTGCAGCCAGGCCTGCACCTTTGACTGCCGGGTGGTCACCCACTATGGCCGGGGGGACGATGGGCGGCGCATGCCCGGGTTCTGCGTCGGGGGCCTCTATCTGAGCGGGGGCTGGCGCCTGGGCGGTTATGAGGACGCCGACGTACACCTGCCGCCGGGGACGCCCTTTGGCAGGGAACAGGAGCACCTTTTCCACGAGGACTGCAACCGCCTGGGGCTCGACCTCTGCTTCCGCCTGGTGGTGCAGAACTGGCTCATCCGCTGCCGGCAGTTGGGCGTGGAGGAGATCCGCGGATACCCAATCGCCCCCGAGGACGGGGAGTGGTTCCGTCGCTTTACGCGGGAGATGGCCCACCGGGAGGGGCTGGGGGCCCTCTTTGCCGACGGCCTGCGACGGGCCATGGATACGTTAGCGGATGAACTACCGGAGGAGCTGATCGACCTAGGGCGAGAGTTGACCTTCGATTTCGGCTTCATCGCCCATCGGGAGGGGCGTTTCAGGGATCGGGAGCCCCTGCCCTTTTGGGTCATCTCGGCCATGATGCACGCCAGCGAGAGCCGCGACCCCACCATCGGCACCCATCAGAGCGTGCTGATCCAGGCCAATTTTCTCTGCGACGACCGGGAGGTGGCGCGGCGCCAGTTCAGCAAGGTATCCAGGGAAGTGTGGGGATACGAGGAGGCCCTGGAGCCCACCTTTGACCACAAGGCTCCCGTGGCCATGTGGAGCCAGGATCAGCACATGCTCATAGATTCCCTGCCCATGTGCGATTTCGCCTTCCCCCAGATCATACGGCCCATGGAGAGCCGCCGGGAATGGCGCGAGGCCGAGGACGTGGTGGGAGATCTGGATCTCGACCGCCGCCTGCTGGCCGCCGTCACGGGTGTGGAAAGAACGCGGGGGGAACTGGAGCGCATGGCCGAGCGGGCCTTTACCCTGGAGCGCCTGATGCTGGCCCGGGCCGGGCGGGGACGGCGCATGGAAGAGGCCCTGGCGCCCCATTTCGCCCTACCCTGCCGCAGCGACGGCACGTGGATCGACGCGGCGGGATTCTCGCGTCTGCTGGACGAATACTATGCCGCGCGAGGCTGGGACGCGGCCTATGGCTGGCCCACGCCAGATAAACTGCGTGAACTGGGGTTGGAGGAGGCCATTCCCGAGTTGCAGGAGAGCAAGCGGCGCTTTCCAGATGTAAAAAGACCCTAAAGGTTTGCAAAAAGGACGTTTCAGGTGCTTTTGATTGTCTCAATGTAATGTACGACAAACGAGTATAGATCGCCTGTAAACTTTTAGGGTTTTTCGCGTATCAACCAATTTTCCACACACACGATTCGAGGAGGTTAGCCATGGCCACATCGTTTCACAACAAGATACTGCGCGTAAATCTCACCGAGGGAACCATCAAAGTAGAAGAACCAGGCCAGGTGTACCTGCGCCGTTATATGGGGGGCTGGAACATCATCGCCGACGTGCTCCTCAAAGAGGTGTCGGTGGGCGCCGACCCCCTGGGGCCGGAGAACAAGCTCATCTTTGCCCCCGGCATCGTCACCGGCCTGCCCATCTCGGGGGCCTCGCGCAACGCCGTGGGGGCCAAGTCGCCCCTGACGGGGGGCTTTGGGGCGGGGGAGTGCGGCGGCAACTGGGGGGCCCAGTTCAAGCGCGCCGGATTCGACGCCCTCATCGTCGAGGGACAGTCGGAGACGCCCGTCTACCTGTGGATCAAGGACGGGGAGGTGGAGATCCGCGACGCCAGCCACCTCTGGGGCAGCAAGGTCAAAGAGACGCAGAATGTCATACGCGACGAGCGGGGCGAGGATCGCCTGGAGGTGGCGGCCATCGGGCCGGGCGGGGAGAACATGGTCCGTTACGCCTGTATCATGAGCGGCCTCAAGGACGCCGTGGGGCGCACGGGCATGGGAGCTGTGATGGGCTCCAAGAAACTCAAGGCCGTGGCCTCTTTGGGAACGGAAAACCTGGGCGCCGTGGATCCCGACGCCATCCGCGACCTGGCGAGAGAGATGGCCCAGGCCATCGCCGCCGGCGAAAAGGCTGCTTCGCTGCATGAATACGGGACCGGCGTGAACATCCTCGGGGGCATGTACAGCGGTAACCTGCCCATCCACAACTTTCGCGACGGCGAACTGGAGGGCGCCGGCAACCTGAGCGCGGACAAATTCATGGAAGAGATCGGCACGGGGATGGAGGGCTGCTGGGCCTGCGCCGTGCGCTGCAAAAAGATGGTCAACGCCGGGGAACCCTATGACCTGGATCCCGACTATGGCGGTCCCGAGTACGAGTCCCTGGGCGCCCTGGGGTCCACCTGCGGCGTCACCGACGTGGTGGCCGTCTCCAAGGCCACGGAGCTGTGCAATGCCAACGCACTGGACAGCATCGCCACCGGCGTGAGCATCGCCTTTGGCATGGAGTGCTTTGAGGAGGGCCTGCTGACAGAGGAGGATACGGGAGGGCTCGATCTACGGTTCGGCAACGCCGAGGCCCTGGTGCAGATGGTGGAGATGATCGCCCATCGGGAGGGCATAGGCGACCTGCTGGCCGAGGGCACCAAGCGTGCGGCCGAGAAGATCGGCGGCGAGGCCCGGCTGCTGGCCATGAACGTCAAGGGACAGGAATACCCCATGCACGAACCACGCCTCAAGCGGGGCATAGCCATCGGCTATGCCGTCTCCCCCACAGGGGCCGATCACAACCACTCTTTCCACGACACGGGCATGACCAGCTGGAACGACGACGGCTTTCAGCCGGACGATCTGGTGCGCCCCATGGGCATCCTGGAGCCCATGGGACTGGAGAGCCTGGGACCGGAAAAGGTGCGCGCCTTTATGTATAACACGGTGAACAAGATATCGCGCAACTGCCTGACCGTGTGTGCCTTTGTGCCCTGGAGCGACGCGCAGCGCATGCGCATGCTCAACGCCGCCACGGGCTGGGACGTGAGTTCCTACGAGTACTACAAACTGGGCGAGCGGGCCCTGGCCCTGGCGCGGGTCTTTAACATCCGTGAGGGTTTTGGCCCCCGAGACGACAAGCTGGCCCCACGTTCCTCGCAGCCTACTACCGATGGGGCCCTCTCGGAGGGAGGCATCGATTCCGAGGAACTGGACGAGGCGGTGCACACCTACTATGAGATGATGGGGTGGGATCGGGAGACGGGGGTTCCCACGCAGGGCAAGCTGGAGGAACTGGACATCGGCTGGGCGGCGGAATACCTGCCCTGGAACACATAGCGGAAAAGGGAATGATGAAACAGGATCCTGAACATCTTGAACGAAAAAACCAGGCCCTATGGGATGAACTCGCCCCCGTCCACGCCAGAGCCTATAGGGCAATCGATCTCCTTAAGAACGAAGAGCCCGTCCTCGACGAGATAGAACTGCGAGACGTGGGCGAGGTGGAGAGGAAGACGCTCTTACACCTGCAGTGTCACATCGGCACCGATAGCCTGGCCTGGGCGCGGCGAGGCGCCCTCGTGACGGGGGTGGATTTCTCGCCGAGGTCCATCGCCCTGGCGCGGCAACTGCAGGGAGAACTTGACCTGGAGGCCACCTTTATCTGCGCCAATATATACGACCTCCCAACAGTCCTCGACAAGCAATTCGACATCGTCTATACGTCGCGGGGGGTACTCTGCTGGCTGCGGGATCTGGGGGAATGGGGCAGGATCATCGCCCGTTTTCTCAAGCCCGGGGGCATCTTTTACATCATGGAAGAGCATCCTTTTTGTCACACCTTTGAGCGAGACGACGACGGTGAACTGCGGCTCACATATCCCTATTTTCACAGCCCAGAGCCCAGGGTGTCGGACGACCTGGACGGGGACTATGCCGATGCCGACTATATCCCACAGCATCCCTCCTACGAATGGCAGTGGTCCCTCAGCGACATCGTCGGCGCCCTGCTCGGGGCAGGGCTACAGATCGAACTTTTTCACGAGTACGAGCGCCTGTTCTTCAAACTGTTTTCAGGGATGGTAGAGGGGCCGGCGCGCTGGTACCGCCTGCCCGAACACGCAGGCAAACTGCCACTCCTGTTCACCTTGAGGGCGCGCAAGGTAGATCGCCCGTCCGACATCTAGTCCGTCAGGAGAAGGCCTGTGACCGAGGTCACAGATGCATAAAATGCGGGATAATGGTATGATAGTGTCGTGCCGTTTCATCTGAGTAAAGGAGTTGGATACATGGCGGATATGATAGATATATCGACGAAATACCTGGGGCTGGATCTGAAGAATCCCCTCGTCGTCGGAAGTTCCGGGCTGACCGACACGCCGGAAAAGGTAAAAGAGTTGGAAGACAAAGGGGCTGGTGCCGTGGTCCTCAAGTCCATCTTTGAGGAGGAGATCGAGCACCACTATCGCGACATCCTCAGAGAAGAGGCGGACAGCAGCGGCAACGTGGAGGCCCTCGACTATTTTGATTATGAGATCAGGGCAGAGACCCTGGACCGCTTTAGAAAGATTGTTAAGGAGAGCAAAGAGAAGGTCTCCATTCCCGTGATCGCCAGCATCAACTGCTCGTACTCGTACGAGTGGGCATATTTCGCCCAAGAGCTCGAGTCTGCGGGGGCCGACGCCCTGGAACTGAACATGTTTTTCCTGCCCAGCGACTTTGAGCGGACGAGGGAGGAGCAGGAGGCGGCCTATTTCGGCATCATCGACCGCGTGAGGGAAGAGATCTCGGTGCCCGTCAGCCTCAAGATCAGCCACTATTTCACCGATCTGGGGCCCATGATCAAACGGCTCTCCGAGACGGGGATAGAGGGGCTGGTGCTCTTTAACCGCTTCTGGCAGCCCGATTTCGATATCGAGAACCTGGAGATCGTGCCCTCCCGGGTGCTCAGCACGCCCGACGAGATCTCGTTGCCGCTGCGATGGATCGCCATCATGGCGGGGCGGGTAAATTGCGATCTGGCCGCCTCCACCGGCGTGCACGACAGCGAAGGACTTATCAAGGCCCTCCTCGCCGGCGCGCAGGTGGCCCAGGCCGTGTCCACCTTCTACCTGAATGGTGCGGATCAAATCCAGGTCATGCTCGACGGACTGCAGGACTGGATGGAGGAGCACGAGTACCTGAACCTGGATCACTTTCGGGGTCTCATGAGCCAGGCCGCCAGCGCGGACCCCGCCGCCTACGAGCGGGTGCAATTCATGAGATACTTTGGACAACGCTTTGGGCCGTCCGCGCATGGGAGGACCCAGGCCCTGGACGAGTTCACCTACTAACGCACTGTTGTCTGCCAAATCTTTTTGCATTCGGGTGCCTGGCATCCGGCAAAATGCCGGGCGCCTCGATGCGCTTTTTCCACAACCTTGAAAAAGCACCGGGCCGGCGATTGGAAAAGCCCTCGTGACCCCCGACCCATGCTGGTAAGGAGAGATGATCCATGAGAGATCTACAGGCACTGCTTGAACGACACGAGGCCTTTTGGCACCGTGAGGAGGTTGACCGGCCGCTGGTGAGGCTGCTGCCCAGGGAGCGGGATCCCGTCCGCTTTGACAACATGGACGTGCGCCCCGACATGCTGGACGTGGAACGCCTCACGCCCTCTATCGGCGAACGAAATATATGGAAGCGGCTGGTGCAGGAAGATCTGCTACGCACCGAGCCCGCCTTCACCCGCATCCCGTGGATGGAGGCCATCGTCGGCTGCGATATCCACGCGGGCACCGAGAACGCCATGTGGCCCGAGCCGGCCCTGGGTCCGGATTATGAGGGCATGGACGAGATCGTCCCCGCCGACGACAATCCCTGGCTGGAGAAACTTTTCTCGCTGACGGAGGCGTTGGTGGAGATCAACGACGGCTCCTACGTGGTGACCCACACTCTGATGCGGGGCCCGGCCGACATGCTTTCTGCCCTCCTTGGAGACGATCGCATGGGGCTGGCCTTTTACGACGATCCGGACAGGGTGGACACCTGCCTGGCCCGGGCCGCCGAGGCCTTTATCAAGGTGGCCAAGGCCCAATTCGACGTCATCCCCCTCTTTCACGGTGGGCGAACGGCATGGGTCTATGGCCTGTGGGGCAGAGGAAGCGTGGTGCGCTTCCAGTCCGATTCCTCCAGCCAACTCTCGCCAACGATGTATGCGGAGCGCATCCTGCCCCACGACCGCAAGATCATGGAGGCCTTTGACAAATCCCTCATCGATCTGCACTCGGCGGGCACGCTGCACATTCGCGAAAAACTGATGGGAACGGAGGAACTGGACGCCATCTCTGTGACGCTGGATCGTTATGAAGACGCCCCGACGGTGGAAGATCTGCTACCCATCTTTGCAGAGATTCTGGAGGCCAAGAGCCTGCTCATCTTTGGGGAGATGACGGCAGCGGAGGCTGATCTGCTGTGCAGCAAACTGCCGGCCCGGGGCCTGGCCATCGGCGGCCATATCACCGACAAACTGCTGTGGGAGCGGCCAGTATAGCCCGCCTGCAGTCACACTCCCCAACACGAAAGGAGAAAAAGCGCGATGAAGATCACCGAGATCAAGACCTATCTCATGGACGCCAGCAGTGTACCCTCCAGCGAGAGCTGGCACGGACGCAACTGGCTCTTTGTCAAGGTCTTTACCGACGAGGGCATCTATGGCGTGGGCGAGGCCAGTGGATGGCCCCGGGTGGTGGAGACGGCCATCAAGGACCTGACCCCCCTCCTGGTGGGCGAGGATCCCTTTCAGATCGAAAAACTGTGGCAAAAGATGCTCCTGGCCATGATGGGCCACGGCATGACGGGGATCGTGGGCAGCGGGGCCATGACGGGGATCGAGATGGCCCTCTGGGATCTCAAGGGCAAGGCCCTGGGCACGCCGGTGTGGAACCTGCTGGGCGGCAAGATCCGTGATAGGATCTGGGCCTATGCCCACGCCAGCACGGCAGAGCGGGCCCAGGAACTGGTGGAGCGCGGCTTTTCGGCACTCAAGACGGGAGGTGTGGAGGAGCCGGTGCAGCGGGTGAGGACCATCCGCGAGGCTGTGGGCCCCGACGTGGATCTGATGGTGGACGCCCACGGGCCACCCTGGCTGACCACGCGGGACGCCATCCGCATAGGACAGGCCCTGGAGGAGTACGACCTCCTCTTCTATGAGGATCCGGTGGCGCCGGAGAACGTGGAGGCCATCGCCAGGGTCTCAGAAGCCGTGGATCTGCCCATCGCCGCCGGCGAGCGGCACTCTCACATCTATGGCGTGCGCGAGTTGATCGAACGAGAGATCATCGACGTGGTACAGCCCGACACCGGCCGCGCCGGGGGGCTGATGCAGATGAAAAAGATCGCCGCCCTGGCCGAGGCCCACTTTATCACCTTTGCGCCCCACAGCGGTTCCCTGGGACCGGTAGCCGAGTTCGCCTGCCTGCACCTGCTGGCCACCCTGCCCAACTTTTTGATCATGGAACACCTGGAGGATGACGTGCCCCAGCGCTATGAGGTGGTCACCCCCCTGCCCGAGATCGTGGATGGTCACATCACCGTGCCCGACAGGCCGGGATTGGGCGTGGATGTGGTAGAGGAGGTCGTGGAGAGACATCCCTCGCGAGGTAACGTCTCTGAGCCCAGCGAGGAGGAGGAATATGTCTATTTTCGGGCCCGACGGGGGCGGGCCAGCTGGGCCAATCAGTAGGAGACGCGAGTCGGTCTCCCTTGCTCCCCGCAGGTGAGGCCGACCATCACATCAGGAAAGGAGTGGATGAGATGAACACTGTTGCACTGTTTGGCGCGGCCGGCAAGGTCGGCGCGCGCGTGGTGGACAAACTGCGGGACGATCCCGACGTGGATCTCCTCTGTGTGGAGGCCGGCGAGGCCGGCCTGGCGGCCCTGCGCGAGCGGGGCCTGGAGCCCACGGACCAGGCGGAGGCCATAGAGCGGGCCGATACCATCATCCTGGCCGTCCCCGACACCGTCATCGGCGCGGTGGCCACCGAGATCGTGCCCCAACTAGAGAGCGGGACCATGGTTATGCTCCTGGACCCGGCGGCCGCGCGAGCGGGCGAACTACCGGAGCGGGAGGATGTGGCCTATTTCGTGGTCCATCCCTGCCATCCCCCTTTTACAAGCGAGGAGATGACGGCCGAGGCGCGGGGGGACTATTGGGGTGGGACGGCCAGACAGAGTATCGTCTGCGCCCTGATGCAGGGCACGGAGGAGGATTACGCCAAGGGGGAAGGGCTGGCCCGCAAGATGTTCGCCCCCATCCTCGACGCCCACCGCATCACCGTGGAACAGATGGCCATCCTGGAGCCAGCCATGGCGGAGACGGTGATCCTCACCTGTATGGCGGTCATAAAGGAGAGCGTGGAAGAGGCCATACGACGCGGTGTGCCCCGCCAGGTGGCCTATGACTTTGCCCTGGGGCACATGCGCGTGACCCTGGGCATGCTGTTCGACTTTATCGATGCCGAGGCATCGGATGGGGCCAAGCTGGCTATGCGACGGGGCAAAGAGGCGATCTTTCAATCCGACTGGAAAAAGGTCTTTGAGCCCGACAACGTGATGGAGCAGGTCAAGGCCATCGTGGAGGGTGGGCAGGACGGATGAGGTTGGGCATCAGTTCCTACACCTACACGTGGGCCATCGGCGTAGCGGGCCATCCCCAGCCCCCAGAGCCCCTGGAGGCCATGGATCTCCTGGACAGGGCGGTGGCCCTGTCGGTAAACGTCGTACAGATCGCCGATAACCTGCCCCTACACCGCCTCCCGCCGGCCGAACTGGAGCACCTTGCGGACCGTGCCAAGACGCTGGACATAGATATAGAGGTGGGGACGCGAGGCATCGCCCCCGATCACCTGGAGAGGTACCTGGAACTCGCGGAGCGGCTGGGCTCCCCCATCCTGCGCGTGGTCACCGACACCGCCGAAGATCAGCCATCGGAGGGGGAGATCGTGGACACCATCAAGGATCTGGTGCCGGCCTTTAAGCGGGCGAGCGTGGTGCTGGCCGTAGAGAACCACGACCGTTTCAAGGCGCAACAACTGGCGGGCATCCTCCGCCGCATCGACAGCGACCACGTGGGCGTCTGCCTGGACACCGTGAACTCTTTTGGGGCCCTGGAGGGGCCGGAGGTGGTGGTGGAGACCCTGGGCCCCTGGACGGTGAACGTGCACATCAAGGATTTCGACATATTTCGCGCCAGCCACCTGATGGGATTCACCATCGAGGGGCGCCCCGCCGGCCGGGGCAGGCTGGACGTGCCCTGGCTGCTGGGGGAACTGGAGGCCATGGGCCGGGACCCCAACGCCATCCTGGAACTGTGGACGCCGCCGGAGGAAACACAGGAAGAGACGGTGGCCAAGGAGGCGGCCTGGGCGCGGGAGAGCGTCGAGTATTTGCGCCGGCTCATACCGGATTGAGGGACACGCAGGGCTAAACCCCCAGCGCTACCTAGCTGCGCCCCGTGAACGGGGCTTCCCGCTCTCCTCCTAAAAGTGGCCCTTTGGTCTTTTTATGGGATTGACGGAACGAACGAAGCCAATATAATATCCATATAGTTAGCCAATTTGTTACCTAATAATCCCGTGCAGAGGGGAAACACGATGCCCAGAACCGTGTCTGCCACCGAGATGAAGAACCGCTTTGGCTCCCTGGCCGATTGGGCCGTCGAATCCCAGGACGACGTCATCGTCGAGAGCCGGGGCACACCCAAGGTGGCCGTCATAGCCTTTGAAGAATATGAGAGGCTGCGCCGCTGGCGCGAGGAGGCGCGCCGACGGGAGCTCCTGGATCGCTTTAGGGCCCTCAGGGAAGAGATCAGGGAGCGGAACCGGAACCTGACCAAAGAGGAGGCCGACGCCCTGGCCGAGCGCCTCGGCCGGGAGATGGTCGAGGCGCTGATCGAGGAAGGCAAGATCAACTATGAGGGTGGCTAGGGGATGCGCGTCCTCCTGGACACCAACGTACTCATCAGCCACCTCCTGAGCCTTCAACGAAAAAGCCTCGTCAACCACGTTCTGGAGGCCGCCTTCCTGGGGGAGATCGACCTTCTCTTCCCCAAAGAGGTACTCGACGAACTCGGAAAAAAGATCCCCCAGAAACCCTACCTGGCGGAGAGGATCACCCCACAGCAGGTGGAGCAACTGGTCACCCTCCTGGCCGAGATATCGGAGGGTATCGCCACCATCACCATGGAGATCCCCGCCGTGACCCGCGATCCCAAGGATGATTACCTCATCGCCTACGCCCTGGTGGGCGGTGCCGACTATCTGGTCACAGGAGACGCCGACCTCCTGATACTCGAAAAGGTGGAGGATGTGGAGATCGTCACCCCTCGCGAACTCGAGCAATGCATAGCCTCCGGAGGAACGTCGCCAAGACCTTGAGGGTCTGGCTGGGGTCTTTGGGACTATGCCGTGCAAATGCGAAATGGTGACATGAAATAGACTCCGTTCTGCAAGACCTTTAGCCCATTTTCAACATCCATTGAAAATCAATCGCCATGAATGATGAGATTAACTGATACGACGTGATCTAGTGAGACTTGAAGTCTTCTCTAGCGGCATGACATGAACAAATATTCCTATATTCGAGCAGACGCACTGGAAAAATGGACATAGAGACTTCCAAAGTCTTTTGAGCGTGCCAGGAATAGGAATTAACAAGTGTTGACTCTGAGTTTGGCCTTTCGTTTGCCCCGCAGCGCCTCCCTCTTGCTTCAGAATTCAAAATCTTGCGAGACATCGAACAATCTAAGGGTACAAGCAAATGTTGTAGATCATCAGTCATTACTCGTCCACGCAGGCAGATGGGCCACCGAAGTTGGCCCATCTGGCCGAAAGGCCCTGCGAGCGGGCTTGAGAGGGCAAAAGTCGGGGAACGAACTCGAAGATGCTCGGTCTAAAGCCCAGCGCAAAGGCGCTTCGCACCGACCGTCGACCTACGTCGACGCATTTGGACAGCGTCCAGAACCGCTCACGCCACTCTTGCCCCATCCGTTTCCTTCTGACGTTTCTGGGCATTCTAACAGATTTTGCATGCACCTATCTCTAAAAATCCTTGACATTTACCAAAAATTTTGCTATAATATCAAAAAGCAAAAAGAGAGGTGGATGTTATGCACAAACTTTTGGATAGATGTCCAACATGCGGCGGGGAACTGGAGATCCGCGAGTTACACTGCCCGAACTGTGACACCGTCATCCGCGGGCACTATGCGCCGTGCGGCTTTTGCCAGCTCTCGGAGGAGACGCGCGGCTTTATCCGCGATTTCGTGCGCAATCGCGGCAACCTGAAGGAAATGGAGCGCGAGTCGGGCGAGTCGTACTGGACGCTGCGGGCGCGGCTCAACGACGTCATCGAGGAACTGGGGTTCCAGGTGCCGGCGCAGGAGGATGAGGAGATGGCGGAGGAGCGGCGAAACATACTGAAGCAGGTACAGATGGGGCATCTGAACGTCACGGAGGCGGTGCGCTCCCTGACGACACTGAAGGGAGGGAAGGAGTCATGACCAATATGGAAAACAACAGCCGGACATACGAGGACCAGCGCCAGATTCTGGAATTGGTGCAAGCGGGCAAACTCTCGGTAGAGGAAGCCGACCGCCTCCTGGCGGCACTGGAGGCAGAGGGAGTAGAGGATGAGCCGGACGAGGAAAGGGTCGAAGGAGAGCCGGAGGGTCAGCCCTTTGAGGGTGGCGACTGGACGGAGCGACTGGAACGTACCATCAAAGAGGCCACCCGGGGTATCGGGGAGCGCGTGGCCCGGGCCACGGCCGGCCTGGGAGCCGACGTCGGGCAGGCCATGGCCGACGTAGACAAAGTGGTGGAGGAAGTCATTCGCGACGTGACCGAGGATCTGCCACGCGGGGCGCTCCTGGGCGCCAATATTCAGGATGCCAGACTCGAGGACGCCAACCTGGAAGGGGCCGGCCTCCAGGGCGCCAATCTACAGGGCACCGATCTGCGCGAGGCCAATCTACAAGGGACCCAACTGCAGGGGGCAAATCTAAAAGATGCCAACTTGCGAGGGGCCGATCTCTCGGGCTGCAACCTCCGGGGCGCCAACATGGAGGAGGTGGACCTCAGCGGCAGGATCCTCACCGACGGTAACCTGCTGGGCGCCAACCTGAGGGGCCTGCAGATCGAGAACGTGTTGCTGGAGAAGGCCAGCCTGCAGGGGTGCAACCTCCACGATACGCGCCTCCAGGACGTGTCACTGGAAAAAGCCCGCGTGCAGGGGACGAATCTTCACGGCGCCTCGTTGACCGAGACGTCCCTGGAAAAGGCCAACCTACAGGGCTGCAATCTGCATCGGGCCATCATCAGCAAGAGCAATCTGGAAAAGGCCAATTTGATGGGGGCCAATCTGGATGCCAGCACGCTGACGGAGGTAAATGCCAGCAAGGTCAGCCTACAGGGCTGCGATCTGGGCGAGGCGCGCCTGCAGCGCACCAACATGGAAAAGGCCGACCTGCGCAGGGCCAACCTGCGCGGCGTCGATTTTGACGGGGTGGATCTGTCCGGGGTCAACCTGTATGGGGCCGACCTGCACGGCCTGACCCTGCGCGATCGCGACCTGTCGGGACGGGACCTGAGCGGCGCCACCGCCGACGATCTCGAGACAGCGGACTGATCGGTCGCCACGGCACGCAAGAGCCCATCGTCCTGCGAGGCGATGGGCTTTTTCTTTCGGGGGCGCGCGCACAAATCCACCGTCGGCTCAAGGCCGACGGCTAGCCTCATAAGTGCGCTAAAACGCACTAGACCGCATATTTCGCCCTCCCAAACATGCTCGGCCTAAAGGCCAACGCTAGGGCGCTTTGCGCCGGGCGTCGACCTACGTCGACGCGTCTGGGCAACGCCCACGGGTGTACTTGTGCTCTGTCAGACTCCTCTTTCTGACAGAGCCGATGATTCCAACAGATTGTGCGTACACCTCGGTGGGTTTTTCACTTGTCGTCGATTGGTGGCGACCATTATAATCATGATGGTCCTTCATTTGCCTATCCACCCTGAGGAGGAAGACCGTGCTATCCAAGAATATCCTGTACCATGGCCGGGAGCGGCCGCCGACGAGACGACGAAGCCTGCGCGCCGGCCCCCTCACCCTCCTTTTCGAGGAGGACGCCACCATGGGGGGCGCCCTGCGCCACATCAAACTGGGCGACCGCGAGATCCTGCGGCGCGTCTATGTGGCGGTGCGGGATCGGCACTGGGGCACCGTGCCCTCCACCCTCTCGGACGTAGACGTAGAAGCCGGCGACGATTCCTTTCGCATCACCTTTCAGGTGGAGAACGTGGCGGGCGAGATCAACTTTTTCTGGCGGGGCACCATCGCCGGCGACGATCGGGGTACCGTCACCTTTATTATGGACGGCAGGGCACGCTCCACCTTCCTGCGCAACCGCATCGGTCTCTGCGTACTGCATCCCATGGGCCTGGCGGGCCAACCGTGTCTCGTGGAGCACGCCGACGGCAGCCTGGAGGAAGGCGAGTTCCCCACCTACATCGCCCCCCATCAGCCCTTTCAGGAGATGCGCGCCATCTCACATCAGGTGGCTCCCGGCGTGCGGGCCATGGTACGCGTTGAAGGGGACGTCTTTGAGATGGAGGATCAGCGCAACTGGACCGACGCTTCCTACAAGACCTATTCCACGCCCCTGGCTCTACCCGCCCCTGTAGAGATCGAGGAGGGTACGAGGATTTGCCAGTCGATCATCCTACGTCTGGAGGGCATGTCGGCGAAGGGGTGGGCCGCGGTTCCCTCGAAAGAACCCCCCTCTTTTGCCGTGGCCGACGCGTCCACCCATCCCCTGCCCCAGATCGGGCTGGCGATGGCGGGGCACGGCCAGCCCCTGACAGAGAAAGAGTGTGGGAGACTGCGGGCCCTTCACCCCTCCCACCTGCGGGCGAACCTGCACCTGACCGATCCCGACTATGGGGCGATCCTGCAGCGGGCCACCGTCGAGGCCTGGGCTCTGAACGCGCCCCTGGAGATGGCCCTCTTTCTGCCCGAGGCCCCCGCCGGCGAACTGGGGGACCTGGTCAAGCGGCTGGAAACCCTGCATCCCCCCGTGTGCCGGTGGCTCGTCTTTCAGCAGGGTGCGCCCACCACGCCCGAACGGGCGGTGCGCCTAGTCCGGGAGCATCTGGCGGATTATGCGCCCCGGGCCCGCTTTGGCGGGGGGACGGACCGCTATTTTACCGAACTGAACCGCAACCGACCGCCGGTGGAGGCCCTGGATCTGGTGTGCTACTCACTGAACCCCCAGGTCCACGCCTTTGATGGGCTCTCCCTGGTGGAGGCCCTCAGGACCCAGGCCGTGACGGTGGAGAGCGCCCGTCGCTTTGTGGGCAACCTGCCCCTGGTCGTCGGGCCGATCACCCTGAGACCCCGCTCCAACCCCCACACCGGCGAGACTCTTGCCGGGGACCCGCGCCAGGTCTCCCTCCTTGGCGCGGGCTGGACGGCGGGCAGCCTCAAATACGTAGCCGAAGGCGGCGCGTACGGCGTCACCTATTACGAGACCACGGGGTGGCGTGGGGTGATGGAACGGGAAAAGTCTCAAGACAGATCGAACGCCTTCCCATCCATCCCTGGCGCCGTCTACCCCCTCTACCACGTCCTGGCCGACGTGGCGGCCTACGCCGGGGGGTGCATCGTGCCCAGCGCGTCCAGCGACAGGTTGCGGGTGGACGGCCTCGCCCTGGAAAAAGGGGGACGCCGGCGCATCCTCCTGGCCAACCTGGGCCCCGATCCTCGGCGGGTGACGGTGCGGGGTCTGGGTGATGACGGGGCCGCCGTGCGGCACCTGGACGAGACCAACGTCGAGGAGGCCATGGTCGATCCCGAATCCTTCCGCGCGCGGGAGGGCCAGGAGCGGGAGACCGAGGGCGGCACACTGGATGTGCGTCTGCGGTCCTATG
>JBKHJO010000078.1:0-8820 GCA_046538105.1 Anaerolineales bacterium
GGCGCTGTGGCAGGCGTCGTGCACACAGGCGGAATGACAGGCGCTGTGACAGGCGTCATATCCCGCCTCGGTTCCCTCACCCTGGCCAAAGGCCTGCTCTATACGCGTCACGATGCCCGTCATGGCCTCCTCCACGCTGCGGGTGAGATTATCGGCCATCCTCTCCATGGGTGCGACGGCTTCCCCGGCGGCGCGGGCGAGGGGGCCAGGCTCCCGCCCCGTCGCCGATGGCGACGCCGCCGTGGCCGGCCGTGGGGTCAGCCTTCGATCGCTCAGGATGATCCAGGGCATATAGTTGGGCATCCTCCGGGGATGCGGCTCCCGACGCTGCTCGCGTTCGTATTCTTCCCAGGCGCTCTCGATGCGCCGCTGGTAGGTGCGGCGGGTGGCCTCGGGATCCGCGTTCCACATCTTGGGCTGCACGGCAGCCGAGACGGCCTCCAGGATCTGGGGGATCTTTTGCTTGTCGATGGTACCGTCCTCCTGGATGGCGTCCAGGAGGGCCTGCTCATAGGGCGCCACGTCGGCGTCGGGCTTGAGGATCTCCATCTGTAGCGGATGATAGTTCACGACATTCACCACGCCCTTTTGCTCCAGAGCCAGGACGATGAGGGTGACGGTCTTGGTCGAGTTGCCCATATAAAAGGCCGTCTCGATGGCGTTGAGGTCAGGCACCACGCCGGGCGTCTGAAAGGTTTCGATCTCGATCTCCGGGGGCTCGTACTGTGGCTTGGGCTCGCGTTTACGCAGGGCCCATAGCAGCAGTCCCAATACTATCAGGGTCACGAAACTCCCCACGCACAGGGTCAGACCGGCCGCTGCCCTGGTGGAACCCAGGACCCCCTCGGCCGTCGGCGTGAGAACGGGTGTGGCCTGGGTCAGGGGAATGGGCGTCTCTCGTGTGGTGGTGATGGCCTGGGCCGGCAGATAGAATCTGGGCATCATGTGCGCCTCGGGCGGCAGATCGTCCTCACGCACAAAGATGGACAGCCACGCCTTGCCCGTGGTCTCGTCGGGGGTGGCAAAGTAGACCCAGCGATCAAAGGCGGAGGTATCCTCCACGATGAGGCCGGTAGCATCGACGATCTCGTCGGTCACCTGTTCGGCCTCGGTGACGCCCTCTGGCAGTTCGATGGGCAGCACGTAGCGAATCTCTTGGCGGGCGATGGGCAGACCCCACTGAAAGGGGGCCCATCCGATGATGCGATAGGGGTCTCCCTTGATGGTGGTCTCGTCGAACACCGAGCGATCCACCGTGTAGCGTATGGCGACCTCGTACTGCTGGTTTCGGCGTGTCGGACGCTCAAAATTGACCTGATAATATTCGGGGCCACCGCTCAGATTCACGCTAAAGGCGCCATCCGGCCCCTGGCCGCTGGCGGAGACGATGGTATGATCCTGGGGAAAGGGCCCCAGTTCTCTTATCCTGTCACGTCCATCCTCACGTTCTGTGAAGATCAGAGTATAAAGGACGTTCATGCGCCCGTCGTTCAGAACGACCACATAGGCGTCGACGTTATCCAGGATGACGGGATCCTGGGCCAGGCAGGGCGATACCAGTCCCAGGAGAGTGACGAACAGGATCAGGACAAGGAATATTCTCTTTCTCATCGTTTCCTCCAAACACGAACCGCCTTTTGGCCCAGGATGCGATAGACAAAGGCGGGCAGGACCAGCATGCGCCGCCAGCGCCACGGCTCGTGGATCAGGCGGTGCAGCCATTCCAGTCCTCTCTCGCGGAGCCATATGGGGGCCCGCCGCGTGACGCCAGCGATGAAATCGAACGCGCCCCCCACGCCCATGCACACGGGCACCTCAAGCCGCTCGAGATTGCGATGGATCCACAGATCCTGTTGCGGCGCGCCATAGGCCACGAACAGGATATGCGGCACGGCCGCCGTGACGCGGGATACCAATTCGTCGTCCCGCGCGGGCTCGGGCGAACCAGGAAAGGTGCCCGCGATCTGCAACCCCTCATTCTCCTGCTGCAGGATGTCGGCGGTCCTCTCTGCCACCCCGGGAGCGGCGCCCAGCAGGAACAGGCGATATCCCTCCCGTGCGCTCATCTGCGCTATCAGAGGCAGGGTGTCCGAGCCCGTAACCCGCTCCCGAAGGGGCGTCCCCAGCAGGCGTGAGGCCCACAGCAGGCCATAACCATCAGGCAGAGCCAGATCGGCCCGATCGAGTACGTGGTGAAAGGCGACGTTGCGCTGTGCTTGCATCACGAATTCCGGATTCACAGTCACGATCTGGTGAGGCGTTCCTTCTTCCACATAGCACCGGATGATCTCCAGCGTCTCACTGACGGTCACATTGTCCACCCGAACGCCCAAAATGTCAACTGATGTGACCTTCACGCCTGCCCACCTCCCACTATTTCCAGAGCGGCCAATACTGCTTGCGCACATTGCTCCCAACTGAATGCCTTTACCCGTTCCTGTCCTCGGGCTATCAGTTCCTGCCAAAGCGTTCCGTCATGGTATATGCGGGCCATGGCCCGCGCCCAGCCCTCCGTGTCATGAGGAGACACATAAAGGGCGGCGTCTCCCGCCACCTCGGGCAGCGAGGAGACGTCGGAGCAGATGACGGGGGTGTCGCAGGCCATGGCCTCCAGGACGGGCAGTCCAAAACCCTCGTACAGGCTGGGCAGAACGTAGGCCAGGGCGCCGCTCAACAGGGCCGGCAGATCCCGAGAGGGCACATACCCCGGCAGCACCACGTGCTCCTTGAGCACCCTGGTACGGGCCAGTTCCACGATCTCCTCGCACTTCCAACCCCTCTTGCCCGCCAGCACCAGTTTGACGTCATCCGCGATCTCCCCCCTGGCGATGAGCGAGGCAAAGGCTTTGAGAAGGGTATCCAGGTTTTTGCGCGGCTGCAGGGTACCCATGTAGCAAAAATAACGCTCGCCCGTGTGGTATGTGTGGCGTACCCGCTCCAATGTCGCAGGATCCGTCACCGGCACCAGGTCCGGCGTGCCCGCCGGGTAGGCCACCACGATCTTTTCCGGATTTACCCTATAATGCGAGATCAGGTCCCGACGCGTGGCGCGTGAAGCGGCGATGACGCGCCGCGCGCTGCGGGCGTTAAAGCGCGTGGACAGATCGAGGTACCAGCGTCCCCATCGCGTATGGGCCTGAGGGTAATGCAGGTATCCCAGGTCGTGTATACTGACCACACAGCGACGTGGATGCAGCCAGGGCACCACGTGGGCGGGAACATAGAGCACGTCGGGCGGATGGCGCGTCACCTCCCAGGCCAGTCGCAGATGGGTCCACAGCCTGGGAAAGGGCATGATCCGCCATTGCACCCGCTCATTCCTGACAAAAAGACCGTCCTGGGGCGGCCGATTGAAGTAGAGGCGAAAACGGTGTTCCTCCCCCAGCGCTATCATCTCACGGATAAGATACAGCGAATAGTTCTCTGTACCCGTGCGTTGGGCAAGGGCTGCGCGGCTGGCGTCGATCCCGATGAGCATCTCGTCTACTCGCAGTCGATGAGAACCGCCATGGGACGCATAATATCTATACAAACGAGGCCGATACAGAGGTGGCCATCACCTCGGCGGCCCCCGCATCGAGCAGGGCACGCCTGATATTCTGGCGTGTCTCCTCCTCGGCCAGAGCGAGCATACAGCCACCCCGACCCCCGCCAGAGAGTTTGGCGCCCAGGGCCCCCGCCCTGTGAGCCGCCTCGACGAGGGTATTCAACGCGGGGCTGGAGACTCGCAATTGGGACAGAAGGTTCTGATTGGCATTCATGAGCCGCCCCACGCGGGAAAGGTCTCCGTCTTCCAGGGCCTCCCTGGCCCGCTCTGTCAGATCGCCAATTCTATCAAAGAGCATCTCGTATGTGCGGCGTTTTTCCTGCCATCTTTTTCGCACCGCGTCCACGGTGTCTCGCGTCCTGGAGGGAATGCCCGTATCGGCGACGAGCAGGGTGAGGGTTTTTTTCACAGAAAAGAACTCTACTTCCCCCTGTCGAAAACAGACGGGTTTCTCGTAAGCCACCACGGTGTTATCGATGCCGCTGGGCGTGCCGTGGAGGAGCACCTCTGTCTCGTAGACCAAGCAGGATACCATCTCGGGTGCAAGGTCGCGCCCATAGTGGGCCGCCAGGGCGCGCACCATGGCCGTGGCCACCGCCGTGCCGCTGCCCAGGCCGCTGGCGATGGGGATTCGCGAATGCACGACGATGCGCAAAGCCTCCTGCTCAGGGTCCACGTCCAGATGCTCCAACACGTTGCGCACCGTCACCTGAAGGGGTCGTGCACGGTCGTCATCGTCGTATGTGCGGTCGAGCCGATACGTCTCTGCGAGATCCTCGGCCACGATCCATATTCCTTCCCCCCCATCAAGAGGGATGGCAGACGCGGTGGCCCGCCTATCGGAGATGGGGATGGCGATGGCCGGACGGCCATAGACCACGGCATGCTCGCCGAAAAGGATCGCTTTGCCGGCTGCAGAAGCGCTTACCACGTGCCCCCCCGTCTCCTACTCTCAACTTTTACAGACTATACGTTTTCGATGATGTGATGTCAAGCATGGGCGGAGGGAAAGTGCCATCCCGTCCCCATATATGTATGTGGAGGCGAAAGAAAAGTTTTACACGAATCGGCAGTACGCCTTGCTCCAGAGGATAACCGCTTGTATAATCGATCTTGATCATGAATCGAACGTGCCATAGCGTGCCTCGTGCCCAGTATCTGACGGAGGAGTCTGATGATCATCAAAGAAGAGGGCAAGGAATCGGATACCGTATCAGTGACTTTTCGCCTGCACAAGAGTGTCATGGCCGACTCGGTACATATTGTGGGCGATTTCAACAACTGGAACCGTCATTCTCATCCTATGGAGCACTCTGAGGATGACGATATGTGGGAACTCACCCTGGAATTGAAAAAGGGCAATACCTACCAATTTCGCTATCTGATCGATGGGAGCAACTGGCAGAATGACTGGCATGCCGATCGGTACATGCCCAATCCCTTTGGCGGCGAGAACTCGGTCATCGAGACCTAGCGGACAAAGCATCGGAACGGCGATCCATTTTCGGCGCTTTTCGTCGTGTGGTGTGTTAAATGATAGAGAGCGATATCGGATATGCAGGAGACGTTATATGCTCACGCCCGTGCATCATCACCCCTGGGACGTATCGCCCCAGGAAGCCATCGCCATACAGGAAAAACTGGCCTCGCACATCAATACCTCTGACGCTTTGGGAGATTGCCAGAGCGTGGCGGGGATCGATGTGGGATTGGAAGAGGACACGGCGCAGGCCGCCGTCGTGGTGTTGACCCTTCCCGATCTGGAGATCGTGGAGCGGGCGCGCGCCGAGGCCCCCCTGACTTTTCCCTATATCCCCGGGTTGCTCACCTTCCGCGAGGCGCCCGTCATCCTCGATGCCCTGGCGTGCCTGGAGCGCGAACCTGACGCCCTCGTCTTTGATGGACAGGGCTATGCCCATCCGCGGCATATGGGACTTGCCACCCACGTAGGTGTCCTCCTCGACCATCCCACGGTCGGCTGTGCCAAGTCGCGTCTCTGTGGCACCTACGAGGAGCCGGGACCCCGCCGGGGGCAGTACACGTGGCTCAGGGACGGCAAGGAGATCATAGGGGCCGTGCTGCGAACGCGTACGAACGTCAAACCGGTCTTTGTCTCCATCGGGCACAAGGTGTCCCTCCAGCGCGCGGTGGATCTCGTCTTGCGCTGTGGGGGAGGATACAAACTGCCCGAGCCCACGCGTTGGGCCCATCGCGTAGCTTCGGGAACGGCCTAGCCCAAGGGAGATGATACGATGACGATGAAACGGTGGCGCCATGTTCTCCTGGTTCTTGTGCTTCCCATCTTTTTGTTTGGTCCCTCATCGCTCTCCTACACGGCTTCCGCCGAGGCGAGCGGTTTCAGCGGCGTGGTGGTGGATATAGCCACCGAATCTCCTATTTCCGGCGTGGAGGTCGGCGTGGGGGGCGAGGTGGTGAGCACCGATGCGCGGGGGCGTTACAGGCTGCCCGTGGCGCCGGGCGTGCATGAGGTTCACCTGCGTGCGCCGGGCTATATCGGCATGAGGCGCGGGTGGTGCAGGCTGGAGGAGGGGGAATGGGCAGATCTCGATTTTGAGATGGTGCCGCGCGATCCCGACCAAGAGACGGCGGCCATCATCGACGAGAAGATGATGCAGGTCAGTCAGGTGCCGCCTCCGGACCTGCTCGAGGCTATTCGCGAGAAGAGGATTGGCCTGACCTCGGTGGAACAGGTGCCCGGGACGATCCGCGTGTTGATGCCCGATGATTCGGTGGTGGAGATGCGGATGGACGAATACCTCAAGGGCGTGGTGCCCCGGGAGATGCCTCCCCATTGGCCCGCCGAGGCGTTACGGGCCCAAGCGGTGGCGGCCCGTACCTATGCCTCCACCTGTCACCGACACAGTGACAAGGGGGCCGACGTCTGCACCACCACCCACTGTCAGGTCTGGGGGCCCACTCGCTATGAAACCACCGATCAAGCCGTCGATGAGACCCATGGCGTGGCGGCCACCTATGACGGATACCTCATCCATGCCTTCTTTTTTGCCCATTGTGATGGAGAAACGCGCGCCAGCGAGGATGTGTGGAGTGCATACCTTCCTTACTGTCGGCCTGTAGAGTGTTCCTGTGGTAAGGATGAGATGTACGGTCATGGGGTGGGCATGTGTCAATGGGGGGCACAGGCCCTGGCCGAGGCGGGGAAATCTTATGAGGAGATCCTCAAACATTACTATACCGACATCGACGTGCAGAAGCAGTTGCCGGGGCACATCAGCGATGCCATGGTGACACCCCAGCAGGGGGACACGGAAACCGAGTTTACCTATAGCGTATCATATACCAGCGAGACGGGTGAATTGCCGGCGGTGGCCAACGTGATCATCGACGGCCGCGCTCATTCTTTGTATCGTGTTCCGGGAGAGGACGAGGACACCTGGGAGTATCGTCTCGTCACCTCGCTATCCGCGGGGGAACATACTCATCGTTTCTATTTCGAGGATGGTTATGGGCGTGTTTTTTCCTTGCCCAACCAGGGGGTCTTTGACGGACCCTTTGTCGAGGCGGCTGAGCCGTCGGCGCCCACGCCGACTCCCGTCCCCACCCCCTCGACGGGAGTGAGGGTACACGATGTTACCTATTCCACGATGGAGGATTGGGGCCAGGGTTCTCTCGCGGGAACAGAGGTGGTGGATGACGGGGGAGATGGAGCACTGGCTCTGGTTTCTGGCCATGATCGGGGGCACTATACCTCGCCGGTGTTGACGGCCCCTTTCTCCTTTATATCTCTGGGCATGACCTGGCATGGGGAGGTGGCATCGTCGGAGGCTATCTCTCTGGAGGTGCAGACGAGTGAGGACGGGGTGCAGTGGAGTTCCTGGCAGTCCATGCCGGTGACGGAACACGATGGTGGGCGTTACCGCTTTTTCAACTCCGATCTCCTCTTTGGGTTGGCGCGCTTTTTACGTTATCGGGTGCACCTGAACAGGCAGGGGGAGGATGTATCCCCCGTGCTAAAGAACCTCCATCTGGTGTGTATCGATGCGCGCGAGGGTCCCATGCCGGCGGAGGCCTCGTCTGGTTCGTTGATGGGAGAGATGCCATTCGTCATATCGCGCGAGGCCTGGGGGGCTGAGGAGGAACTGATGACCTGGCCGGTGAAGTATCGCCCCCCTCGAGCCTTTGTCCTGCACCATACGGGGACTATGGGGGAGGGGGTGGATGCAGCGGCTATGGTACGGGCCATCTATTACTATCAGGCCGCCGTTTGCGGGTGGGGGGACATATTCTACAACTATTTGATCGACGCGGCGGGCAACGTCTATGAGGGACGGGCCGGTGGTGTCGGTGCCGTGGGCGGTCATGCCGGACGATACAGTTGGGGGGGCCTGGGCGTGGCCCTGCTGGGAGACTATGCCGAGCAAGAGATCCCCGAACCCATGCTGGATGGGCTGGCCGAGTTCTTGGCCCGGCAGTGTACCGAGCATTTTATACATCCTTTGCAGGAACGCGCCTTTATCGACACCACGCTTCCCACCATCATGGGCCACGATGATTGTATGGACACCTCATGCCCTGGCGAGGCCCTCTCGTCTGCGCTGCCGGCCATTCGCTCGCGTGTGCTGGAGGCCATGGGGCGTGTCCCCCCTCACATTCGCCTGATCGAGCCCACCGAAGATGAGAGGGTGCGGGACATCCTGGCTCCTCGTGTGCAGGCCAGCGCCGTCATCACGCGTGTGGACTATTATGTGGACGGTGTGTTACGAGGCAGCGATCCGGGAGATTTTTCCTGGTACTGGAATACATTCGAGGAGAAAGAGGGAACGCGTGAACTGCGCCTTGTGGCGCACAATGCTGGAGGACACGACGAGGCCAGCGCGCATGTAGTGGTGGACAACAAGAAGGGCTTGGCTTCCGTTCCAGAATGGAATCGTTTACCAGAGATCACCTTTACCTTCTTTGACGTCGAGGCGGTGGCCGTCCAGTTCAGCAACGATTGGGTCTGGGAGGGCGAGGAACTCTATCATCATAAGAATACGGGACGCGTGGTCGCCGACCCCCAGGCCCTGAATGGACAGGCCTGGTTCGGGGAGGGGGGCGTCGATGAGGACGGCGGTTGGTACGGGCCCTATACCTGTGATCTCGCGGATGGGCAGGACTATGACGTGTACTTTCGCCTCAAAACGTCGGATAACAACCTGGCCGAGGGGCTTGCCACCCTCGACGTGGTGGACGATCAGGTGGACGATCAGGGGGGTCGTCGCTACGACGAGAGGGTCTTGAGGGGTACAGAT
>JBKHJO010000079.1:0-8667 GCA_046538105.1 Anaerolineales bacterium
CGTCGGCGTGTTTGTTGGTGTATGCGTCGGCGTGTTTGTTGGTGTATGTGTCGGTGTATGCGTAGGTGTGCGTGTCGGTGTATCTGTGTGTGTCGGTGTATGTGTGGGTCTTGGGGTATTCGTGGGCACATCTGTTGGCGTGGGCGTGTATGTCCGACGGGGCGTGGATGTGGCCTTCGGTGTAAAGGTGGGACGGGGCGTCGCGGTGACTTTTTCCGTCGGGCTGGGCGTAGCGGTAAGAGTTGATGTGGGTCTCAGCATGGTCAGGCTCAAACTGTAATTTCGCTCCGGGCCGTAGCGATTGGTGTTGTAAACGTTCACCACCACGGTGCTGTCCTTTTCCGCTGTGAAGGTAACCTCCGAGGCCAGTGTGCCGGGCGACATGTCGTCGTTTGTCCACTTTTCGCCGTTCGCGATCACCTCGAGTCGGGTGTCTACGCCAACGGCCAGGTTGGCCGTGGTCACCATATAGCAATGCCCTTCTTTGGCACGGAAGGTGACGCGATCCACATCCCCCTCGGGATGAAAGGTGCGCTCTTGGCTTTCGCCCACAGATATGGGCACCGGCGCCTCGTCATCGACCTCGTAAGGGTCGCCCGGGGTGGCTTTGCTCCCCTCCATGGGGGAGAGGGTCTCTTCCGTGACGGCCATCACCTGGGACTCGGATGTCTCCCCCGCCGGGGCCGGCGACGTTACGGCTTGCTGGGCAGCCGCCTCGCCCCTCCCTGCAAAGGTGCTTCCCATCTGGTTGAGTCCTACAAAGGAGAGCAGCAGTAAAAGCGTGCCGGCCATGCTGAGCATATATCTTGGGGAAAGACTGTTCAGAACGATGTTCAACTGTCCCCACGTATTCTCCTCGCCCACGCTTTGGAGATCGTCCAGCATCTCGCTGGCATGTTGATAACGTCTCGAGGGATCCTCCTCCAGGACCTTTGCGATGATGGCGTCGAGGGCGGGAGGAATCTGCTTGTTGTACTGACTTGGCGGGACCCGATTTCTCACATAGAGGCGCCCCGTCAACATTTCATAAAGTGTGAGCCCCAAGGAGTACAGATCCGAGCGTTGATCCAGATATCCCGTAGAGATGGCCTGTTCCGGCGATTTGTAGGCGGGGGTGCCGGGGTGAAAAAAGGTTTCCTGTGTCCGCCGGGTTTCTTCTCCCTCCTGTGCCACGCCGAAATCGGTGAGTTTGGCCGTGCCCTCCTGGTCTATCAGGATGTTGCTGGGCTTGATGTCCCGATGAACGATGTCACGTCGATAGATAGCCTCGATCGCCCTGCAGATATCGCAGGCTATGCTTATGGCCTCCTCTATCTCCAGGGGTGCTTCCCTGTCCAGACGTGCCTCCAGGCTGTCGCCGTCGACGTGCTCCATCACCAGGTACACGTTGCCTTGGTCATCGGCCTCCAGGGCATAAGCGGCGACGACGTTGGGGTGTGTGAACTGGCCGACGGTGCGCGCCTCCTTTTGCAGGCGCAACTTGCCAGTCTGCCACGCATCGGGGGCTGTCTTGGCTTTATCGTGAGACAGCTCTTTTATGGCCACGTGACGCTCCATCCCCTCGTCAAAGGCCAGGTAAACATGACCAAAGTCCTTGTCGCCGATGATGGAGAGGATCCTGTATTTGTCTGCCAACAGAGTATCGCGTTGTAACATGAGCGGGCCCCCATCTGTGGGCTGCATGCGCAGCCCCTGACAATACGTGCCATTTGGATGAATCCAGTATAGCATCGAGCGACGGCGAGGACAAAAGAAATGTCTCCCGATCGGTTTGATCTTTGTCTCGTTTGCAGTAAAATGCACTTGGGTACAGATAGTGTAAGATGAGGTCGCGTCGACCTTATCCGCCACATTCCGTCGCTGACTTATCTGGACGCAAGGTGGTTTTTCTCATAGAAGGAGCGATTGGGGCACAATCTTGGCGTCAAAGGTGGCTGTGCAGCCAAGTATAGGTTTTATCTCGAATTTCTGACGCATAGAGGGAGGAGGGGACCATGCCTGAGAGTCGTATCACCGTTTGTCTGGATGAGCCTATCGCTACCATCAGTCCCCACATCTACGGGCACTTTGCCGAGCACCTCGGCGCGTGTATTTATGAGGGGATCTGGGTGGGGAAGGAATCTTCGATTCCCAATGCTGGGGGGATCCGCTTCGACGTGATCGAGGCGCTGAGGCGGATCGAGCCCCCCGTCGTGCGCTGGCCGGGAGGGTGTTTTGCGGACGACTATCACTGGCGGGATGGCATAGGCCCTCGTGAGGAGCGTCCGCGCCGCGTCAATATCTGGTGGGGAGAGACCATCGAGACCAACGCCTTTGGTACCCACGAGTTCCTGCGCTTCTGTGATCTCATCGGCGCCGAGCCCTATATCTGTGGCAACGTGGGCAGCGGTACCCCCAGAGAGTTGCGGGACTGGGTGGAATACTGCAATTTCCCGGGGGACAGTACCCTGGCCGCACGGCGTCGCGCCAACGGCGCGGCCGATCCCTTTGGCGTGCGCTATTGGGGCGTGGGAAACGAGAACTGGGGCTGTGGCGGGCATTTCCGTGGAGACGAATACGCGGCCCAGTTCAGGCGCTTTGCCACCTATCTCCGCGATTTTGGAGACACGCCGCTCTTTTTGGTGGCCTGCGGCTCCAGCGGTAACGATACCGAGTGGACCCATCGCTTCTTTGAGGGGCTGGGCGATTATGAGCGCGTCCACGGCTTTGGCACCCACTATTACTGCCGCACGGCCGGCACCGCCACCGAGTACACGACGGACGAGTGGTATACGTTGCTGGAACGCGCCCTGCGAATGGAGCCCCTGATCAAGCAGCAGCGGGCCATCATGGATGGTTATGACCCCCGGCGCCAGATCGGGCTGATTGTGGACGAATGGGGGACGTGGCATCCGCCGGCCCCGGGCCGCCATCCACGACATCTGTGGCAGCAGAACACCCTCCGTGATGCCATGGTCGCAGCCTCCTCCTTGGATATATTCAATCGCCATGCTGACAAGGTTATCATGGCTAATATAGCCCAGACGGTGAACGTGCTGCAGGCTATGATCCTCACCGAGGGCGAGGAGATGCTCACCACGCCCACCTATCACGTCTATGATATGTACAAGTCCCATCAGGGCGGTGAGAGCCTGCGCTTTATCTCCGAGACCGACGACATCGATTTTGTGGGACCAGGGGGCAGGGATCGGGTGCCCAATCTGCAGGGATCGGCCTCTCTCAAGGACGATGTGCTCACCCTCAGCGTGACGAACTACAATGTCGACGTGCCCCTGTCCGCCGATATTGTGCTGCGGGGCGGGCGGGCCGGGGATGCCGGCGTGTCGGTATTGTCGGCTCCCGATATCCATGCCCATAATACCTTCGAGGAGCCCGTTCGCGTCACGCCTAGGACGGTCTCCCTTGACGTGGGAGATGCTCAATGGCATCATACCTTTGCACCAGCATCGGTGACCGTCTTTAGGATCGCCCTTTCCTGATGCCGCCGGCCACACCTCGTGTCTCTTGTTCCCGAACGAGGGGTGACGTGGATCGCTATTTGCCTTCATATCAAAGATGGCCAATGTTCAACGGTAGACCGCTATTATTTTAGGAGGTCGAAAAAGATGACCAGCCAAAGAGGGGCAGGCGCGTTCTCCTTTGTCCTGCACAGCCATCTGCCATATTGTCGTCTGGCGGGCAGGTGGCCCCATGGCGAGGAATGGATTCATGAGGCCCTCGCCGAGACCTATATCCCCCTTCTCGACGCTCTGTACGATCTAAAAGAGGAGGGGGTGGCGTACAGATTGACCATCAGCCTCACCCCCGTGTTGACGGAGCAACTCCACGACGGCGACGTGGGAGGACGGTTTCTCCATTACCTGCACGAGGAGATCGAGGCGGCCGAGGCGGACATGCAACGCTTTGGCCAGCAGGGACAGGAACACGAACAATTGGCGTCGCTGGCCGTCTTCTATCGGGATTTTTATAGGAGCATAGAGCAGAGTTTTCGCTATCGCTTTGGGGAGGACGTCGTGGGCGGCTTTAGACGCCTGCAGGACGAGGGATATGTGGAAATCATCACCTCCGCCGCGACCCACGGCTATCTGCCCCTTCTGGGCCGTGATTCCTCTATCTATGCCCAGTTGCGCGCCGGGGTCGCTAGTTATGAGCGGCACTTTGGCAGGCGCCCGCAGGTCGTGTGGCTCCCCGAATGTGCCTATCGGCCGGCCTATCTGGACGAGAATAACGTGGTCCGTCCCGGCATTGAGGCCTTTTTGTCTTCCCTGGGACTCACCTGTTTCTTTGCCGAGACCCACGCTGTGGAGGGGGGACGCCCCGTGGGACGGGCGGCCGGGGACGTCGCCATAGGGCCCTATGCCGCCATCAAACGGCGTTACATCCCCCTAAAGACGGAGGAGCGGGAGGCGACGGAGGCCACCACCTTTCGTCCATACTATGTGGCCAGCGGCGAGGGGATGACCGAACCCCCGGTGGCCGTCATCGGGCGCAATGACCGCGTCGGCCAGCAGGTGTGGTCCGGCGATTTCGGCTATCCGGGGGACGCCGACTATTGCGAGTTCCACCAAAAGGATCCCGAGAGCGGCCTCCAGTACTGGCGCGTGACGGATGCCGAGGCGGATCTTGGCGAGAAGGATCTCTATCATCCCGACTGGGCCGCGTACCGGGTGCGGGAGCACGCTGCCCACTTTTCGGGACTCGTTGATGGCCTTCTGCAGGAATATCGTGCCGAGGACGGGCAGTATGGCATCGTCTCCGCCAACTATGACAGCGAACTCTTTGGACACTGGTGGTTCGAGGGTGTCGATTGGATCGAGCAGGTGCTGCGCCTGCTCGCCGAAAACCCCCACGTCGATCTCGTGACCACCAGCGAATACCTGGACCGTGAACCCCCCGACCAGGTCGTGGCCCTCCCCGAGAGTTCCTGGGGTCTCGGTGGGGGACACTGGACGTGGGATAATCCCGACGTCCGTTGGATGTGGGAGCCCGTCCATGAGGCCGAGTGCCGTATGGAGCGCCTGGTGCACGCGTACCCCCAGGCGGAGGGCGACCTGTTGGCGGCGCTGAGTCAGGCCGGCCGCGAGTTGCTGTTGCTGCAGTCCAGCGATTGGCCCTTTTTGGTGACCACGGGACAGGCCGCGGCATACGCCAGCAAGCGGTTCCGCAGTCACCTGCAGCGCTTCCAGCAACTGGCCGATATGCTGGAGGCGGGCGCTTCCGCCGTCTCTCGCGACGTGGTGGAAGAAATCTACGCCTTGGATAACGTGTTTCCCAATATAGACTATCATTGGTTTGAGGCGCGCCAGGGAGAGGCGGGCTAGGCCGTTGAGACATGGTTCTGACGATATTTCTAAGGGGAGGGAATTTGTGAGGAATCGCCGGGAGCGTTCCAGGCCGCTCTATTGGCAGGTTGCAGATGACATCACCGCCAAGGTCGACGCGTGTCAATTATGTCCCGGCGAAAAGTTGCCGAGCGAGCAGGCCCTTTGCGATGTCTATGGGGTGAGCCAGATCACGGTGCGTCGCGCCCTGCGCGAACTGGAACATATGGGCTATGTCTACAGCCGGCACGGCGTGGGATGGTTCGTGAGCGAGGATGTGGGCGTGGACGACATCGCTTCCGTCCTTGTGGCTCTCCCCGCCATGGATGGCCTGATGGCTCCGCTCCTCTCCTCCCTGACCCGCGCGTTGGCCGGGGAACGCATCGCGCCGCACCTTGTGTTTCTCCCCCAAGGGGAGCGAGAGGAGGCGGCGAGGCGAGTTCGGGCTGCGGCTCGCCATGCCGACTCCCTTTTTCTCGCCGTGGCCGGCCAGGAGGGCGATCTGGCGGGGCGCTATGGACAGTTATTGGAGGGACTGGATCTGCCCGTCCTCCTTCTCCTGCGCGCCATAGATGATCTTGACGTGCCTGCACTCGTCGCGGACGAGGAGGGGGGCATGCGGGAACTGACGCGCCATATCCTCGATCTGGGGCACGAGCGTCTGGCCTATGCGGGCGGGGATCCTTCCACCATCGAAGGGTGGCTTCCCTATCGTGGTTTCTCCCAGTCCCTGTGGGAGGAGGGATTGGATTTCCCCCTGGAATGGGCCTTTTCCTGGCCCTTGATTTCAAAAGAGGGGAGAGAACAGTTCGAGAGCGTTTTCGACCGCCTGGAGCGTCCCACGGCGCTGGTGTGTGCCTCGGCCCGCCGCGCTGCAGAGGCTCTCCTTGCTTTGCGAGAGATGAACCTTCGCTGTCCTGGGGATGTGGCCGTCGTCGGGTTGGGCGACAGCGCGTTCGCCCCCCTGCTCTTTCCCACCCTCACGACCTATCGTTTCCATTGGGAGCGCCTGGGGCGGGCGGCCGCCTCTATGATCGATGACATCTTGTCGGGCCGCACCGTGGATAGCGTCAGCATATCGGGCGAACTCGTGGTGCGCGAGAGTTGTGGTGCGAATGGTTGGTAGTGTTGGCCTTTTCTTGCTTTGTTTATTCATAGGAGGTTCCTGATGACGAAACGCATTCCACGACGTACGTTGGGCGATACAGGGCTTGAGGTTTCCGTGCTTGGCCTGGGAGGGTTCCACCAGATCGAGATCTCGCAGAGGCACGTGACGGAACTGGTCGATGCCTACCTGGCAGCGGATGGCAACTATGTGGAGACGGCCCGGAGTTATGGCGGTGGGGTCTCGGAGATCAAACTGGGTAGGGCGCTGGAGGGGCGCCGCGACGAGGTGGTGCTCGTCTCCAAGACGGGCCGGCGCGATGCCGAGGGGGCGTGGCGCGAACTCGTGACCTCCCTGGAGACCCTGCAGACCGACCATCTGGATATCCTGCTCTATCACGGCGTCAATACCGAGGAGGATATCGAGGCCATCGCGGGGGAGGGGGGCGCAGCCGAGGCCTTTGAGAGGGCCAGGGACGAGGGCCTGGTGCGCTTTGTGGGACTGAGTTCCCACTGGCCCATGACCATCGTGCGAGCCATGGAGCGCCTGGACCTGGACGCCGTCATGTATTGGGTCAATTACCTGGTGACCTGCAACTATCCGGAACTGTACGACGTGGTGGCCCCGGCGGTTCGCGAGGAAGGACTGGGCATCATCGGCATGAAGCCCGTGGGGGACGGCTATCTGCACCGCTCGGTGGAGGAGGCCTTTACCTACGCCCTGGCCCAGGAGGTGGATGTTCTGGCCTGCGGGTTCAACTCGCTGCAGATGCTGCGTGACGACATCGACGCCGTGTGCGCCTGGCAGCGCCCGGACGAGGAGGAGTTGGAGGCCATCCTGCGCGACGCGCCGGAACTGGGGGACTATGTGTGCCGCCAGTGTGGCCAGTGCCGCCTTCCGGAACTCGATATCCCCAGGGTGTTCGAACTGGAGGGCAAGTTCGATCGCCAGATGTTCGATGGGCGTCCCACCGACGTTCAGGACTATGCCCTGCGTCAGCGCCTCTGCTACTGGTTTAATAACCAGGAGCGAGCCATGAAACTGTACGAATCCTATGCCGATGCAGTGGCTGCCTTCTTTGATGCCGAGACAGAACTCCCCGACTGCCCCTACGGCATCGATATCGATTACAAACTGCGGCTGGCCCATGCGAAATTGACCAGCCACGCCGGGTTCCCCTCGGGGGCCTACGATTTCTAGAGGATAACGTGCCGGCCGGTGCCGGCGGGATGGAATGGATCGGAATGGAATGAGGAGGGCGAGGTATGGGCCTGTGGGAAGGCGCCCCTATCTCGCCCTCGATTGTGTTCCGTCCCAATGTATTGAGGAGAAAGGGCGCTCTTTTGTATGCACGAGCATGACGAGGATACGATGAATGTGAGACAGGTTGCCAGATATCTGCAACTCGAGAAATCGACCATCTATTCCTGGGCCCAGGAAGGCAGGATCCCGGCCGAGAAGGTGGGAGGCAGGTGGCGCTTCCGCCGCGCTGACCTCGATGCCTGGCTGGAGGGGCATCGGCGGGATAGGGGAAGGAACTAGGCGGTCAAGAGTTCCCGCACAAGAGTACGTGTCAGGCCTTCCGTACCAGGCGTCTTGCGCCAAGAGAAGATAAGGTCGTGTCGACCAAGAATATGGGGAGGCGATACCGGATGAATCTGAAATCGGCAGTTATCGGGTTGGGACTGTTGGGAACGAACCACGCCCAGTATTTTCAAGACAGTGATAGGACAGAGTTGGTCGCCGCGGCCGAGATACGCGAGGAGGCCGCGGAAAAGGCAGAGGAGAGATTCGGGATAACAGTGTATAAAGACTATCATGAGATGCTTGCCCAAGAGGAACTAGATCTTCTGATGGTGGCCACTCCCGATCCCTTGCATAGAGAGCCGGTCGTTGCCTCTGCCGAGGCCGGTGTGCCCTATATCGTGACCCAAAAGCCCTTTGCCACCAGTGTCGAGGATGCCCAGGCCATGGTTGCGGCGTGCGAGAAGGCGGAAAGCGAATTGTGGGTCTATTTGTCCAACCGCGTCAATCCCATGGACATTGCCACACGATACGTGATACAGGAGGGGTTGATCGGCAGGGTCGTATACGGCGAGGCGCGGCTGGATGATAACATCAGCGTGCCGCGACGCCTTTGGGGAGAACGAAGTAAAGAATGGGCGAGTTCTTCCTCCACGGCACAATTCCTCCTCAGCCATGTGTCCGATACCATGCGTTGGTTTTTCGAACCCGCCGAGG
>JBKHJO010000080.1:0-8600 GCA_046538105.1 Anaerolineales bacterium
TCATCTACAACATTTGCGTGCACCCCGCACATAGGGCGACTTGCCCGCTTTTTCTGGCATGGTATAATCTGGCGAGAGGTCGGACAATTTGAAATAAGGTCGAGTCGACCTTGTCTGCCATGTCTCGCCGCTCATTCATCTGGATTCAGGGTGCTTTCGCCCATAAAGAGCAGTTGAGATACGATGTTGGCGTCGGAACTGGCTATACAGATAAACTGCAAGTTTATCTCAAATTGTCTGGCAAGGGGTAAAGCAAGTGAGTGGAGAAAGAACTAAACCATGGGTGGGGCTTAACGCCCATCTGCTCTCTTCCAAGGCGAGTTACCGAAGCGCCGGCGTCAGCCGCTACATTCAGGCCTTGCTGACCCATCTGCCTCGCGTGGATGACCGTTTTCGATATCTTGCCTTCATGGACACAGCGGACGCTGAACCCGGCGGATGGCACACGTCCACGTCCCCGTGGTCCACAGCACGGCCGCTGGCTCGCATACTCTGGGAACAGGGCATACAGCCCTGGGCGGCCCGCAGGGAACATCTCGACTTGTTGCATCAGCCCGTCTACGTGGGCCCCCTGTTGCACCCATGCCCCACAGTGGTAACCCTCCACGATCTCAGTTTCTACCTCTATCCTGAACTATTTCCGCGGAGCAAACGTATCTATCTGCAACATATGACGCGATATACCATACACCATGCCCAAGCGATCATCGCCGTATCCAACAGCACCAAAAGGGACGCCCTCCGCCTCTTCTCGGTGCCCGAAACAAAGATAACCGTCATTCCCAATGGCGTCGAGGCGCGCATGAGACCCCTTGATGACCCAACAGCCACCAAAGCCCTGCGCCGCCGCTACGATCTGCCCTCCGATCTGCTTCTCTTCCTGGGCACCCTGGAGCCCAGAAAGAATCTCATCGCCCTTTTGGAGGCCTATGCTCTGCTCCGCCAACGAGGGAACATCTGTCACCACCTCGTCATCGCTGGTGGTCGGGGATGGTATTACGAAAAAGTGTATGATGCGACCCAGCGCCTTGGGCTGCGCGAAACTGTGCATTTTACCGGCCATGTCCCGGATGAGGAATTGCCCATATGGTATAATGCGGCCGACCTGTTCATCTACCCTTCCCTCTATGAGGGATTCGGGCTTCCCCCCCTGGAGGCCATGGCCTGCGGCACCCCCGTCATCGTCTCGAACACCTCATCCCTCCCAGAGGTTGTGGGGGATGCGGGACTGATGGTGGATCCACAAGACCCACAGGCCCTGGCCGAGGCGATCCATTCCCTGCTGAGCGACCCCCCCCGCCGCGAACGCCTCGGCCAGGCAGCACGTCGGCAGGCCAACAGATTTTCATGGCGCACCACGGCAGCAAGGACGGCCGAACTCTATCACCATGTCTTGGAAGGCGACGATGCCTAGGGATTCTAAAAACCGACAAAATCAATGGCAATACATCAAACCCCTTATCGACCTGCTCCTCGTCTTCGGCTCCTTTTCCGCCGCTTATTGGGTCCGCTACAGGCTTCAATGGATCCGTCAGGTGGAGGTCACCTATTTGGTGCCCTTTTCCGCCTACATTCCCAGCATTTTGACGCTCATGATCCTTCAGGTCTTCACCTACTGGATAGAGGGCGCCTATCGCCTGGACCGGGAAAAGACGCTCCTGGATGAACTCTATATCGTCCTGCGAGGCACCCTCATCGGCATCGCCATCATGATCGTCATCGTCTTTCTGGCCACCCCGAGTTATCATTCGCGGCTGATCTTTGGATATGCGGGCATCATTACTGTTCTTTCCGTCGGCGGCGCCCGTGCCATCGAACGCTACATCATCACCCGGCGTCACAGGCGGGGACTGGGGGTCAGCCGCCTGCTCATCGTGGGCGCGGGAGAGATCGGGCGCTCCATCATGCGTACCGCCGTCGCCCGGCCCGAACTGGGCTACGAGATCGTTGGCTTTGTCGACGATGATCCGGAGCGAGCAGAGACGAATATCGGAAATTACCCTGCCCTGGGAACGACGGGCAAACTTCCCTCCCTGCTGGACACTTGTGATGTGGATCAAGTCATCATCACCCTGTCCTGGATCTCCCACCAAAAGATTCTGGATATCGTGCGTCAGTGTGCCCGCAACGACGTCCGCGTGCGCATCGTGCCCGACCTCTTTCAGATGACCCTGAGCCGTGTGGTGGTGGAACAACTGGATGGTATCCCCCTTTTGGGCATACGTGAGCCCTCCCTCCATCACTGGCAGGCTCTCTTTAAACGGATTGTCGACCTCTGCATGGCCTCTTTGGGCCTGATCCTCTTCTCCCCCCTGATGTTGGCTGCGGCCATAGCCATCAAACTGGACTCCCCAGGCCCCATCATCTTCAGGCAGACACGCCTGGGGCGCAATCAGCGGCCATTCACCTGCCTGAAATTTCGCTCCATGCGTGTGGGAGCCGAATCTCAATTGCAGGAACTACGAGAGGAAACCGAAAACACAGAGCCCATATTCAAGATGCCCGACGATCCCCGGCAAACCGGCGTCGGCCGTATCCTTCGCCGCACCAGTATGGATGAACTGCCCCAATTGTGGAATGTGCTCAGGGGAGATATGAGCATCATCGGACCACGCCCGCCAATACCCAGCGAGGTGGAAGAGTATGATGGGTGGCATCTGCGCCGTCTGGAGGTGCGCCCGGGAATCACGGGACTGTGGCAGGTCAGCGGGCGCAGCGACCTCACCTTCGACGAGATGGTGCTCTTGGATATCTACTATATCGAGAATTGGTCGCCCCTCCTTGATCTGCGCATCCTGCTAAAGACGATACCCACCGTCCTATTGGGCAAGGGAGCCTATTAGTGACGCGCGCTTTTTCTCCCCCGCCTGCCTTACAGAACTACAGTGGATCAGATTGACACAATGAGGATAAAGGAATCGACAGAAGATGGCTTTTCGCTTACAATCGATAGATCAAGAGGCCCTGACGACATTCGCCCAGGAACTGGTACGTACCCCCAGTCCCTCCACACAGGAAGGAGAGGTCGCATCTCTGACGGCCGCAGAGATGCGATCCGTCGGTTTTGACGATGTGACCATCGACCGCATGGGCAATGTCATCGGCAGGATTGGCCCTGACACAGGCGGGAAAAAGCTCCTTTACGACGCCCACATGGACACCGTGGGCGTGGGTGAGATCAGCAACTGGCAACGGGATCCCTTTGCAGGGGATATCGCCGACGGAATACTTTACGGGCGTGGGGCGTGCGATATGAAGGGAGCGCTGGCGGCCATGGTATATGCCGCCAAGGCCCTGATCGAGAGCAGCCCTCCCCTGACAGGGGATCTATATGTCGTGGGCGTCGTACAAGAGGAGACCTGCGAGGGATTGGCACTGCAACACATCGTGGAAGAAAAAGGCCTGAGGCCGGACTGGGTGTTACTCGGCGAACCCACCAATCTGCAGATAGCTAGGGGACAGCGGGGACGCATGGGGTTACAGATAAAGGTGCGGGGGCGCTCGTGTCACGCCTCCACGCCAGAGCGCGGAACCAACGCCATCTACGAGGCGGCCCGCATCGTGGTCGGCCTGGAACTCCTCGCGCCACAACTCGAGCGCGATCCCTTTTTGGGGCAGGGTACCATCGCTGTGACCGATATCAATAGCACAAAGGGTTCTGATACGCTGCGTGACGATCATAGTGCGCCCAGACAAAGTGTCCAACACAACACCATCCCCGATAACTGCACTCTATACATAGATCGACGACTGACGACGGGAGAGACGGAAACGCGTGCCATCAACGAGGTACGACGTATCATAGCCCGGGAGGGCGTCAGGGCAGAGGTCGAGATACCCGTGTATGACGCCAAAAGTTATAAAGGATATCGCACAGAGAAACGACAATTCTTCTCTGCCTGGACCATCTCCGAGGCGGATCCCTTTTTGCTTCAGGCCTCAGAGACGGTGGACGCGGTTCTTGGCTTTGTACCACACACTGGGAAGTGGAACTTTTCCACCGACGGCGTCTATAGCGCGGGGACGGCCGGCATCCCCACCGTCGGCTTTGGGCCGGGAGAAGAGGCCCATGCCCACACCGTCGACGACCAGGTCCGCCTGGATGACCTCAAGGCCGCAGCCCAGGTCTATGCCCAACTCGCCGCCCGTATGTTGCGTTGAGCGCCAAGATATCCTACCGCTAAAGCGGAACCAAAGCCGAGTTAAAGCACGATGCCGCATCCACGCGGGAAACAAGAGGAGAAAAGAGCGAGGGGAAACGCCGTCGGGCAATAGGACGACGCTTTTGATGAGAGGCCAGCGTGGAAAGGGCCATCAGGCACTGCACGAGGCGAGGGAATGGACACCTACGCCCCTAGAGACACACGGACCAGATTTCCCTCTTCGTCGGGATACACCTGATACATATCCTCTATGCTCTCCACACGATCGATAAAGAGGACACCTTGTAGATGATCGATCTCGTGGTGAACGACCACGGCATCAAAGCCCTCATAGGTACGCTCCACGCGCCGCCCCTCCTCATCCAAACTCGTCACGCGCAGGTGATGTGGCCGGGTGGTCTCGGCGTAAAGGTTGGGGAAACTCAGACAACCATCGAAACCCTTCTGTTCGCCCCCTGCCTCCACAATCTCAGGGTTGATGAGGGCCTGAGGTGGACCGGCCTCCTTTTCTCCCTCCGCATCACCGCCCAGGCGCACGACGACCACTTGCCAATGTACGCCGATCTGCGGGGCCGCCAGTCCCACCCCCTCCTCGTGATGCTGCAATGTGTCCTTCAGATCCTCGATGACCCTCCGGATCCTCCGGTTCAGCGTATGTACAGGCTTGCTCTCTTTTCGGAGAACGGATTCGTTCTCCGCATACAGGACGATATCTCTTACGGCCATGAAACGATTCCCTCTATTTCCTTAACTCTTGCCCTGACGTCGTCGAAGTCTGCGTCGACGGCCTTCTGTCCCATCGGAGACACCACCTTCATCCCTCACCGTGGACCGATCATCGCTCCGTGCAAGGGAATCGACGAAATGGGTCGCCAGACGAGGCAAGACCTCCTTGCCCACAAAAGCCAGAGCCGCCCCCACCCAGGGGACTACCCTGGCCGCTCTCGGGACATCCAATGACACGCGCGAGGCCGTCTTGACGGGAGTAATGGGCTCCTTTTTTGCCGGTACATCTTCGGTCACCGAAAGGATGGCCGTCTCGGGGCAGGCAGACAGGCAGGCCTCACACTCTATACACTTTTCCTGCGCGATGCTCGCCACGCCATCCACCAGCCGGATCGCTCCCGCAGGACACACCTCCACACACGTTCCACAACCCGTGCAACGCTCCTCATCAACATATATCATCGTCCTACCTGCTCCCTTCTAGCCCCTCTTGAACCGCTCACGTCAGCCAACTTCACGCTTCTGTGAGCAATCGACAAAAAGACATCCTGGCTGGGGAGCGACGCTCCCCAGCCACTGTCACGCGATCAAATGTGACTCAGGGCCTCAGGATGTCACTCGCCCTTTTCCTGTTGAGACTCGAGCTCTTCGATACGCTCGTTGATGGCTCCAAGCTGTTCCTGTAGCCATTTGCTCTGCGCCCGAAGCGCTTCGATCTGTTGCTCCCGATTGGCGGGCGCGCCATAACTCGGCGCCGGCGGCGTTCCCCAGGCCGGCGCGTATCCTGCACGCGCCCAGCCGGGCAGGCCCGTGGCATAGTACCAATTGCGGTACCCGCGACCACGCCCCCAACCTCCACCGCGGCCGAAAGCAAATCCTCGTCCGGGAACGGGGTTCATGTAACCGGGCGCATCGTATCCGGCACAGTAACCGGCGGCGCGCCCCGTCATCGGTCCCATCCCTGCAGGTCCTGTTCTATCTCCCCAAGGCATATCATACACCTCCTGATATCTCTATTCTACAACAAACCACATCATTCCATAAATAAAACGAACTATCTCCGACCACGGCCCCTTCCACCCCGCCCAAAGCCTCGCCCTCCTCTCGGGCGCGCGCCTCCAAAGACTCGCGGGAAAAAGGGAGCGCGCGGACGGGCTGCAGCAGAGGGCCTATAAGCGGCCGCCGAAGGATTGCACAATCCTCGCGCGCCCCCGGTCATGGGCCCCTGCCCTGCCGGTCCTGTCCTATCAAATCCTGGCATCTGTTTCACCTCCTCTCATCATTGCACTATCCACAACTCAGAATCTCCTCA
This sequence comes from Anaerolineales bacterium, assembly GCA_046538105.1. GTDB lineage: Bacteria > Chloroflexota > Anaerolineae > UBA1429 > UBA1429 > JAWLEV01. The sequence goes on from JBKHJO010000080.1 coordinate 6,202, forward strand.
TATTCCTTCTCCACGGTACTCCCCGCCATGGCCTGTGCCGAAACATGGGCCGCGGGATGCGCCAAGCACTTTGGGCCAGGCGGCCGATATGACGTGGAAATCTTTGCACAGGAACCCATCGCACCGGCGTGCCCTGCAGACCGGCGTATCCGTAGGGAGTCTCCCCACACTCGGGAGAGCGAAGCACCATGGCGCAATACCCCTCTCCCCGACCGGTCATAGGCCCCTCGCCGCGGGGCCCCGTGCCATCAAACCCTGGCATCTCTCCCCCTCCATCGAACGCCTTGTCCAACCTGCCAATATTATACCACACTATATGTGTAATGTCAATAGATGGAAAACAAACTATATGTGTATAATGGATAGTGGGACATGAAAAGTTACGAACCCGAGAGATGTAACCGTCCATCTCTGTTAAGCAGAAACGGGACACATCAAGTGTGTCCCGTTTCCGGCATGTCTTATATCGTATTGTCTAAAAGGAATTGCTGTCCGCGCTAGGCCTTCCCCGATGCCCCAAACACGTCCAAAAAGTGCCCGCAGCGCTCCTTGAAAGCCTCACGGATGGCAGCGGTGATGCTGAAATAAGAGGCGTCATCCTCCTTGGCCGCCGCCTTCATGCGGTCCCGCGCCGTTACGCTCAGATCGGTAAAGATGTTGACCTTACTGATGCCTCCGGCTATGGCGTCCCGGAACTGCTGATCCTTAAGCCCTGAGCCTCCGTGAAGCACCAGGGGGATATCCACACTCTCCCGTATCTCGTGCAGCAGTTCCAGATCCAGCTGCGGCTCTCCCTCGTAGAGGCCGTGGGCCGAGCCGATGGCCACGGCCAGGAAATCGACCCCCGTTTCCTCTACAAAGCGCGCCGCCACCGCCGGATCGGTGAAGCCCTTGCGCTGCGAGCCAAAGTCAGCGTACTCGGACCCCTGTCCCACATGGCCCAGCTCGGCTTCCACGGCCGCGCCTGCCCCGTGGGCTCCCCGTACCACCATGCGCGTAGTGGCAATGTTCTCCTCCAGCGGCAACTGGGACCCGTCGTACATCACATCGGTAAAGCCAAGGGAAAGGGCCTTCATACAATGCTCAAAACTGGATCCGTGATCCAGCATGAGGGACACGGGAACCGTGGTCTTCTCCGCCAGAGCCCGGATATAGGCCGCAAAAGCCCCGACGCGCGGCTGATCTAACTGTCCCGACCCCATGGCGATCATGGCCGGAGCGCGCTTCTCCTCCAGCGCATCGAGGATCCCCTCGGTCCCCAACATCTCAAAGGTATCAAAGAGGGGCACCGCGTAGCCTTCCGTCTGTGCTTTCTGTAATTCCTGATGAATCGATGTCAAAGGCATGATGAGAAAACTCCTTATATCAAATATATCTCCCGTTCCTGGAGGAAAGCGATGGCCTCTTGAAAGGTGGGAATGCCCGCACGCCCTCCAAGTTTCGTGCATTTGATGGCCGATACGGCGGTGGAGAATTGGGCGATCTCCCGCACGCCCCACCCCTGTAGCAGCCCCACGATATAGGCGCCGTGGAACACGTCGCCAGCGCCGGTGGTGTCCAGAACGTCGACCTCAAAGGCCGGCGTGTGAAAGCGCTCCTCGGCGGTCACGGTATAACTGCCGTCGGCACCCTCTGTCTGCACCACAATTTGCGGTCCACGTTCCAGGATAGCCTCCCCCACCTCCCACAGGTCGTCCAGTCCCGTCAGGGCGGGGCCGAATCCCGAGCCGCAGATGAGAACATCGGTGTGCCCCACCAGATTCCGCAGCCCCGGCGACACGGGCCCATCCGTCGTGCCGGCGTCCAGCACCACCGTCCCCCCGGCTTTGTGCATCCACTGGGCCGCCTGCAGGGCCGCCTCGGCGTGTGCGCCGTCCAGGTGAAGGTAATCGGCCGAGGTGATATAGGCGCGATCCAGTTCGTCCACCCGCAGGGCATCGTCGCGAAAATCCCGCAGCCCGGAAAAGACCCTCTCCCCCGTGTCCTCGTGCACGGAGACGAGGACGACCTGATTCTCAGGACCGGGGCGTCTCACCACCCGGCTCACGTCCAGGTCGTTCTCCACCAGCGTCTCCATCTTGATCTCGCCCAACCTGTCGCTCCCGCAGGTGCCCACAAAACCGGCCCTCACGCCCAGCCGCGACACGGCCACCATGGCCGTGGCCACCGGGCCGCCACCGTCGATGGCCACCGCGCTCAGGCGGGCCCCCTGATCCCAGCGCGGCATCTCACCCAACCGTATTAGTATGTCCAGCACCGCCATTCCCAGGCCGACGACGCGAATTTCTCCCTCACTCACCCTCACACCCCCTACTTGACGACCACGGGCTCGATGTCCAGGAATTTGCAGGCCTCGACCAGAGCCTTGCGCTGATCGCCGTGGATCATGCTGGCGTGAT
>JBKHJO010000028.1:0-35131 GCA_046538105.1 Anaerolineales bacterium
TTAAGAGGCGGCTATGGAAAATAGAACGGTCATCAGACCCCATGAGAAACTGAAGGCGAAATATCGAATCAACACCCTGCTCGTCTTTGTCTTCTTTATCTTTCCTTTTATCTTTTTGGGCTTGATCCCCGAATTGGGATTGTGGTATGTGGTTATCTTTACCCTGGCCAATGCCCTATGGCTTATACCTGTGTTGCTGGTCTTTATACCCGTCTATTATCGTTCGTTGGAGTATGAACTGCTGGATGACGAGGTGGTGGTGCACAAGGGGGTCATCACCAAGACGGTGGATATGGTGCCCTACAGCATGATCACCAACATCTCTATCAAACGAGGTCCTCTGGATAGATGGATGGGCATAGGGGGACTGGCCATCCACACAGCCGGTTACAGTCAGACCAGTGCGGCTGAAGCGTCTCTGGTTGGCCTTGAGGAGTATGAGACCATCCATGAGAGGATACGTTCTGCTGTACACGAGTATCGTACGGGGAGGACAGAACCAGCCGTTGGAGGTGCAGATACTCTGGAGCAGGTCTCGGCGACGGGTCTCCTCGCCCGTATCCTGGAAGAACTGCGGGCTCTTCGAGAGAGCCTGGATGGTCGGGAATAAATATGGGAGACTCCAATAAAGCCTCCCATGTATCATGTTCCTCCAGGAGAACGCATTATTCGCTCTGCAAATTCCTCATCTGGCAGGCGTGTTGGTGGGGCGCGGTGTCGGCGAGGGGTGGAGGGCCTTCCACTTTTCGAGGATCTCCATCATATCCGCATCGTCGGGGTAACTATCATCCAGGGCAACAGCGTCTATCTCTCCATCCACGAGATTGCCCTGGGCGTCAAAGTCTACCTTCAGATGCCCTATCCATTCTCCGCTATAGCCCTGTTGCACTATTAACGTGTTTCCCACTCGCTCGGGTTCGCGCATCAGTTTGCGCGTATTGCCGCCGACGATGATGTCGATCCCCGGCACTTTTTCAGCCAGCATCTTGTCTTCGTCGAATCCCAGGTGTGAGAGGATGATCAGGACATCGATCTGATCACGCAGTTCGTCCACGTATCGCTGGGCCGTCTCGGAAGGATCGAGCACCTGGACCTTTTCTTCCGTTTCACCGGCTGCTTTGACATCGGCCTCGCTCAGCCCCACAATGCCCGCCGTGATGCCCTGACGTTTCAATACGGTATAGGGTTCAAAGATGAGATCCTGAGAGTCCTTTTCCACCACGTTGGCGGACAGCAGGACAAAATCGGCGCTCTCCTTTATTCCCTCGAGCGTCTCCAGTCCCAGGGCGAATTCCATGCGTCCCAGGGTCAGGGCATCATAGCCCATGGCGTTCATGCCCTCCACGATGACGCCCCCCTTGCTCTCTAGCGAGATAAGGTTGCCGGCGAGCGAGTTCCCCGCGTCGAGCACGAAAAGGGGATTCTCGTCATTCTGTCGCGTTTCGTTTATAAAGCTGGCCCGACGGGCCAACCCACCCTTGGGGATCCCTCAACCGCAGGGATCTACTTCTCCGAAGGTATCGTTGGTATGCAGGATCGTGAGTTGGAAGGGGTTCCCTTCCATGGATGCCTCTTCCGCCGCCGGCGTGGCGGTGCTGTCATCTATGGTGGGAGCGGTGGGATTGGCTGCGGGCTCTGTGGTTGTGTCCCCGGATTCTGCAGCGGTTGTAGCCGGCGGCGATACAACCTCAGCAGTGGGTTGGCATCCCACCACGAGGGCCCCACTGAACAAGACCAGGAAAAGCCCCAGGCATAGGGCGTATAGGGGAATTCTATCTTTTGAATGTGTCAGCCGATGAAATATCAAGGCCGTCGCCTCCAGATATTCAAATTAGTTCAAGAAGAATTAAACTGCCCTCATTATATAGTATTCATCCCCAAACACGCAAATCCCGGGCTTTATGCCAGTGTGCTCTGTAAAAAGATCACTTTTCCGACTTGACAAATTCCCCTCCGTTCGGTATCCTTTGTAAAAGTTCACACTCAACGTTGAGGAATTCGGCACATATGCCGTGCAGCGAAGCGGGATCTGGCTGCACGGCGTTTTTGATTCTTGAGGAGAGGATGATGAAGAACTTGTCCCATACGGTCAACGGCCTCGAACGTTCTCCCATCCGTTTCATGTTGGATCGGGCTGCCCAGGTGCCTGATGCCATCCATCTGGAGATCGGGCAGCCGGATTTCCCGACGCCCCCTCATATCATCGAGGCGGCCGTGGATGCCGCACGCCATGCCTATACAGGATATACGGCCAATGCGGGCATGTGGCCCCTTCGTGAGGCTGCAGCGACAAAACTGGCCCGCGAGAATGATATCTATGTCTCTCCGGAACAGATCGTCGTCACTATCGGCGCCATGGAGGGCGTCTTCGCTTCCATGGCGGTCCTTCTTGATCCAGGCGACCAGATCTTGCTCCCCGACCCCGGCTATGGTAATTTTGTCATGGCTTCCAGGCTCGTCCACGCAGATTTCAGGCTCTATCCCACGTTGATCGATCGCGGCTTTATCCCCGACTTTGAGGCCCTTGAGGGGATGGTCACCAAGCGCACAAGGGCCCTTTTTGTCAACAGCCCTTCCAATCCCACGGGCGCCGTCTATCCCCAAGAGGTTTTGCGCGAATGCCTCGAATTTTGCCGGCGACACGATCTGTACCTCATCTCCGATGAGACTTATGATCGTTTGATCTTTGAGGGAGAGCATTTCAGCCCCGCCCGATGGGACGATAAAGGACGCGTGATAAGCATCTTTACCGTCTCCAAGACGTATTCCATGACAGGCTGGCGCGTGGGTTATGTGGTGGCCAACGACGATGTGGTTCAGGCCATGATCAAGATTCAGGAGCCCCTCGTATCCTGCGTGAACACCGTCGCCCAACATGCGGCCACGGCCGCCCTCACGGGGCCTCAGGACTGCGTGCAGGAGATGTTGGAGCATTATCGCAAAAGGCGTGATCTGGCCGTCGATCTGGCTGAGGAACTTGGCCTGGCGGTTTCCTATCCCCAGGGCGCCTTTTACATGCTGGTGGATATTTCGGGGCAGCCCCTGAATTCCCTGGATTTTGCCTGTGAACTGCTGGATGCGGAGAAGGTAACCGTGGCCCCTGGCTGTGCCTTTGGGGATCTGTGTGATCGATACGTGCGCATCTCCCTGTGTGCCAGCGAGGAGGATTTGACCAGAGGACTCACACGCCTCGCGTACTACCTGTCGCAACCCTCAGAGCAGGTGCACAGCCTGCAGTCCCTCGGCACCGCGTGAACCAGCACGGCCGTTTTTTGCCGATCTGCAATCCTCATATTTCCTCTGGCCCTGGCATTGTCATGGGGGCCCTTGTCCCCTTCTGTTACTTTGGAAGGAGACAAGAGAACGCCGACACGCGACCTTGTGAAATCCCCCTTTCAGAAGACGATTTCTTGATGGTCTGCCATTTCTGATTATAGTATGGGCTAGTCGAGAAAATTCCGATCCAAAGGAGAATTCTTCTATCATGATCGAAAGTGATTGTGACCGCCTTATCGCCGAACTCCGACAGCAATATGAAAAAGTCTATCCTCACTCTGGCATAGCACATGCGCGGGCCAGCAAAGTTCTTGTCGACGGTATAAGCCACGGCGCGCGAACGTTCGCTCCCTACCCCTTCCATATTACAAAGGCCGAGGGAGCCCATGTGCACGATGTGGATGGTCATCAGATATGCGATTTCTGGCAGGGGCATTATGCCAACATTATGGGACATAATCCTCCCGTTGTACGCCGCAGGCTGGTGGAAGCTCTGGAGGAGGGGGTTGGGCTCCAGACCGGTATGTTGGAGGAGCGGCAGGCCGAGTTCGGTTCACTTTTGTGCGATGCGCTTGGAGGGGAGCGAGTGCGGTTCACGACTTCCGGCACCTTGGCCACCATGTATGCCATCATGATGGCCCGCGCCTATACGGGGAGAAATCTGGTCGTAAAGGTGGCCGGGGGCTGGCACGGGGCGAGTCCCTTTACACTCAAGGGCGTGCATCGCGTTGAGGGATACTTTGATCGTGTCGATTCCGCCGGTGTGCCCGAGGCCACGGAAAAAGAGATTATTGTGGCCCGCTTCAACGACGTGCAGAGATTGGACGAGATATTCGAGACCTTTGGCCATCGCGTCGCCTGTTTTATCCTCGAGCCCTGCCCAAGTGGTGTGGGGTTCATCCCTGCGACGAAGGATTTTATGCGCGCGGCCCGCGACCTGACGCGGGAATATGGTGCCCTGCTCATCCTCGATGAGGTGATCACGGGGTTCAGATTCTGTGCTGGGGGGATACAGCGCCTATATGATATAGAAGCGGACCTCTCTACCTTTGGCAAGGTGATCGGTGGGGGGATGCCCCTCTCAGCAGTCGTCGGTCGCGGAGACGTCATGGATCTGATAAGTGAGAAGGCCGAGGAGCGCGTGTGGTTCAACGGCGGCACCTTTTCCGCACATCCCCTTTCCCTTTTGGCCGGGCAGACCATGGTCGAGTACCTTGTGGAACATGAGGGCGAGGTATATCCCGCGCTGGCTGCCAAGGGAGAGAAGCTGCGAAGGGGTATCGAAAAGGTGTTCACTGACCGTGGAGTGCGTGCCCACTGCACCGGCTATGGCAACGGTGCTGTCCCCGGTAGTTCCGTTGGCGGCGTCTATTTCCCCCTGGAGGAGGAGCATCCCCCTTTCCTTGGCGAGGAATTTACGGATCCGCAGCGCTGTAACGTCCGTTTACGGGAGGAGGGGTTAAAACTTGGCCTGCTATTACATCGGGTCAACGTGGTGCACGGTCTGGGTGCCATCTCCTATCGGCATAGCGAGAAAGACCTCACACGCACTCTGGAAGCCTACGATGCCTTTGCGCTGCGCATGGCGAGGGAGAGATCGTAACGCGCATCGGAGGACGGGGGCGCATGTCCCCGTGGTCTGGTCCCAGGGTTTGTGCATTCGACCTGGCCCTAATATGCGTTTCGGTCGCCCCGAAACTGCTTCACAATAGTGCGCACGATGATCTTTAGGTCGAAGAGAAGGGACCAGTTTTCGATATAGTAGAGATCGTACTTGGTGCGCTCTACGATGGAGGTATCGCCCCTGAGACCGTTCACCTGCGCCCATCCCGTGAGCCCCGCCTTTTCGTTATGTCGCTCCATATAGCGCGGGAGCACCTGGCGGAATTGTTCCACAAAGATGGGACGCTCCGGACGGGGCCCCACCAGGCTCATCTCCCCGCGCAGTACGTTGATGAGTTGGGGTAGTTCATCAAGGGAGGTTCTGCGCAAAAAGCGTCCCAAGCGCGTACATCTTGGGTCATCGGCTCTGGCCCACACAGGTCCCGTCTCCTCCTCTGCATCCTCACGCATGGAGCGGAATTTGATCATGTAAAAGGGCTTCCCATCCAGTCCCACGCGCTCCTGGGCATAGAACACCGGGCCTTTGGAATCGAGTTTGATCAACAGGGCGATGAGCAGCATGATGGGGGAGAGGAAGACCAATCCTCCCACGCTCACGACGAGGTCCAGGCCGCGTTTGGCGGCCTGCTTCCATCCCCGTATTGCCACATCCCGTACTGTCAGCAGGGGAAGCCCGTCCATGTCGCTCATCCGTACCTCGGAGGCGACGATCTGGAATACGTCGGGGAAGATACGTATGGTGGCCTTCTCGCTCTCGCAGTCGGCGATCATGTCCAGCAGATCCTCGTGGGAGGCCTCTGGCAGGGCGATGACTACTTCCTGTATGTTATGTTCGCGCACGATGGAGGCCAGATCACTCTGGGGGCCGAGTACGGACAGGCCGGCCACACGGCTGCCCACATGCTCATCGTCGACGAATCCCACGACCTCATAGCCCAAATTCGGGGCCTGAGATACTTTTTGCAGCAGTATACGCGCTGCATCGCCAGTGCCCACGAACAGGAGCCGCTCTGGATGACGGCGGCGCGCATATTTCTTGAGCAGTCCCGTGAACGCCCGTCCCATGAGCACCAGAGGAACGGAAAGGGCCCAACTGTAGAGGATCATGCCTCGGGCAAGATCTCGATTCTGGGGCAGAATCAGATAGGTGAGAGCCGTTGCCATCAGGGTGGCGATAGAGGTGGCGGCCAGGACGGTGTAAAAGAGATCGATGCGTGAGCCCTCCCATCGTAGGTGATACAACCCAAAGAGTGAAAAAGTGACGAGAAAACTGACAATCTGCAGTGCAAGCTCTTCGTCATAGTTGCCAAAGGGGCCCAGGCGAAGAGGAAGGGGAAAGGGTACCAGCATGCGGATCTGATAGGCAGCATAGAACGCCAATGCGGCCATGGCCAGATCCACGGCGATGGTTAGAATCTCTAATAAAACCCTTTCCTTATTCGACATATTTACCCCCTAGGCAGAGGCTACCCGTTTATGCTCCGGAGGACGCAGGCGATCCCAAAAAAGGGCCCATTGCTTCAACAGAAACACTCCCACGTCTATACCCCAGTTGATCAGGAAGAAGGTTTGCGGACGATAGTGTTTGTTGTGGAATATTCTCATGGCATCGTAAAAGGCTATGATGGCCCGTCGGCTCGCCTTGCGGCTGGCGGCGCCCTTGAGATGGAACACGGTAACCTCTGGATTATACACGACGCGCCAGCCCTTTTGCTTGATCCGATAGCAGAGATCCAGATCTTCACCATACATGAAAAAGGATTCATCGAGCAGGCCCACCTGCTCCAGCGCCTCCGAGCGCATGAGCATAAAAGCCCCTACGACAGCGTCGACATCGGCTTGTGTGTCGGGCGAGAGGTAGGTCATATTGTAGCGCCCAAAACGCCGGCTCTTGGGGAATATCTTGCCCAGACCGCTCAGATGGTAGAACGAGACGAGAGGAGTGGGAAAACTCCGTCGGCAGGCCTTGTCCAGACTGCCGTCCCCTCGCACCAGCCTGGGGCCAGCGACGCCCACGTCCTTGTGTTCATCCATAAAGGCTACCATATCGGCCAAGGCATCCTCCGGAAGTTCAGTGTCGGGATTTAGCAGCAGAACGTACCGTGGCAGAGACGTGGAGGCGCAGTTATGGGTATATCCAAGCCGACGCAATCCCAGATTGTTGGCATAAGCATAACCCCCATTGTGGTCGGTTTCCAGGAGATGGTGCACCCACCCATGTTTGGTGCGTACCATCTCCGCGCTGCCATCGGAAGAATGATTATCTATTACCACCACCTGTATCTTCAGATCCCCCGTGCTGCAGCGTATGGATTGCAGGCAATTATCCAGCAGTTCGCGCGTGTTATAATTGACGATAACGATGGCCAGATCTGACATACCCTTCCTCTACACCCGATAGCGTTCATATTCTAGTACAAAGGGAGTCTGTAAACAAAGTATGAGGTGAGGATACGCTCAACAGTGGTGCTACCTAGATCTGCCGCTTAGGCCAGGGTTTCTGCGGCGCATGGTGCCAGCGCCACCAGACGCCGACGGGATAGCCCAACATTTTGGCGATGTCACCAGTCCAGCGGATGAGGGGTACCCAGGCACAGGCCCGCAGGCGCCTTTCCCAGGACAGGTCGCGCAGATGGGGAGCCAGACGCCAGTATGGCCTGTACATCGAGGCGGCCAGGATGCCGATCAGGGCAAGCAGCCAGGTAGGGTGCATCAGGAGTGTCAGGGCTACCAGAAGGGGACACGAGAGCAGGTAAAACGCGTAACGTAGTGCATGGCGGTAACGCCAAAAATCGGCCTTGCCATCCCCTCGCGCGTAGCGATAGTACTGTTTGAAAAAAGCCCTTAGCGTAGGGCGAGGTCTGAAATGCACCACCGCGTTTCGATTGAAAGCGAGGGTGAAACCGGCCTCGCGCAGGGCAAAGTCAAAGAGCAAGTCCTCACAGTAGTCCAGCCATTCTGGATATCCACCGACTGTCTGCCAGGCCTGTCGAAAAAAAGCCACAGATCGCGAGGAGGGATGAAAGCTCTGTGGATCTATTTCCTCCCGTCGGGGCAGGGTCACGGCTCCCAGTACTCGCTCAAAAAGGGAATGGGGGTCGGGCACAAAGAAACCGCTCACCACGTCGGGCGCCATGGGATTCTCAAAGGGCGCCAGGAGTTCTGCCAGCCAGTCCTTTTCCAGTCGCACCCCGGCGTCTGTGGAGGCGATGAGGGGCCCCTGGGCATGGGCGATGGCCGCGTTGCGTCCCTCGGAGATGTTGCTGCCCGGGCGGGAGAGGACCTGGATGGGAAAAGGGGCTTCTTGAGCGAACTGTTTCAGTTTTTGATATGTCCCATCCTCGGAGCCACCGTCCACAGCCACCACCTCGTCGGGGAGGCGCGTCTGTTTACACAGAGAGTCCAGCAAAATGTCTATGGATGCTGCCTCGTTCAGGACAGTAAAGATGAGGGATACTCTTTCCATGATCCGACTCCTTCCAGGGCGTATTATAGAGCCTAGAGGAGCAGGAGACAATCGGCGAGGGACATGCGACTGCTAAAAGCACCGGGCCTTTTAGAAAGAGGAGCCTCACAGAGCACAAGTAACACAAACATACCCGTAGGTGCTCCATGGGTGGATCGACGCAGGTCGACCCCTGGTCTCAGGCCGAGCCTGTTCCGGACCTTCGCCCCTCATCTTTCGCCGTCTGAAGCGAGATCGACAACTCTAGCGGCTCAACCGCCTGCACGGACAGGGAATGGCGAGTCGTGTTCCTTCAATGATAATTTTACCGGGAGCACGGCCAACCGTTTGGCCATCTGGGGCAGCCCTGGCTTGAGTCGTTCGGTACAGATCCGATCCAGAGCGTCGGCGATGATGGCTATGGCTCCCCGTTCGGTAAGATTATCTTTTGCTAGAACCATCTTGCCACGGCTAGATTCTGGATGGCAGAACACGCTCTTCGCCGATGAGGGTGTTGAACATATCAATCAGGGAGACATCCTAAAGAGGGGCACCTATCTGGCAATAACCGCTACAGGTAGTGGTGCCGTCAATTTCGTACCGACTTGTTCAACACCCTGTCGCCAATACACTTTGCAACCGAGTCCGGTTGTGTTATACTTGGAAAAGAGAGTAAGCGATCTTTTGAGTGGACGTGGACGTCTCCTCTGTAAGGGAACATGGAAGAGGGGACGTTTTGTGTTTGATGTTGCAAAGCGCGCGGCCGCGGGGGCATACCCTGGGTTTGGGTTATTGAGGAGGTTTTTATGCCAGTGACCGTTGTTGTTGGTTCTCAGTGGGGTGATGAAGGAAAGGGCAAGATCGCCGACCACCTCGCTGCGCGCGCTTCCATGGTGGTTCGTTACCAGGGGGGCAATAACGCGGGCCATACGGTCGTGATTGGCGATACGACGTTCAAATTACATCAGGTTCCGGCAGGGATAACGCGCCCCGAGGTCGCTGCGGTGCTCGGCCATGGGATGGTCATCAATCCCCCGGCTCTGGTTGAGGAACTTGATACCCTTGACAGCAAGGGGATATCCATAGAGAATATGTACATCAGTTGTAACGCTCACATGGTCATGCCCTATCATCTCCTATTCGACGAACTGGAGGAAAGGTTGCGGGGCGATCATGCTATCGGTACCACCAAGCGGGGTATAGGCCCCACTTATACGGACAAGGTGGCGCGTCGCGGTCTGCGTATGCAGGATCTTTGTAATGTGGGCCGCTTTGCGCGCAGAGTGGAGGAGGTTCTGGGGCGCGTCAACCTGGAAATCAGTCGTCTGTTTGAGGAAGAGCCCCTGAGGGCAAAAGAGATCGTGGAAGCCTACCGTCCGGCCGCCGAGCGACTGGCTCCTTTTGTCACCGATACCACGGTGTTGATCAATGAGGCCCTGACACGAGGCGATAAGGTGCTTCTGGAGGGTGCTCAGGGTACCATGCTGGACATCGATTTTGGCACCTATCCCTATGTGACCTCTTCATCTCCCACGTCGGGAGGTGCCTGTCAGGGGGCAGGCATCAGCCCAACACAGATCAAAGATATCGTGGGGGTGGTCAAGGCCTATACGTCTCGCGTGGGAGCGGGCCCCTTTCCCACCGAGTTGACGGGAGAGATGGGGGATTGGATCCGCGATAGGGGTCACGAGTACGGTACGACGACGGGGCGCCCCCGTCGCTGTGGCTGGCTGGATCTGGTCTGTCTGGGGTATGCCGCCCGTGTGAACGGGTTTACGGGACTGGCCATCACGAGGCTCGACATTCTGAGCGGATTGGACGAAATAAAGTTCTGCACGGCGTATCGTCTGCCCGACGGCACGGAATCGGATATCTATCCCCTGGATACTGACATCCTGGCCCAGGCCGAGGCCGTCTACGAATCGGTACCGGGCTGGCAGGAGGACATCAGCGCGGTGCGTGCTTTTGAAGACCTGCCCACCAACGCGAAAAGGTATTGCAGGCGGATATCCGAGTTGTTGAAAATCCCCATCGATCTGATCTCTGTGGGGGCGGAACGTGATGATCTCATCGCCCTCCGGTGGCCCATCTGATGGATTTTCCCATTCGCCCACTCGTAGAGAGTGGGCGAATGGGTTTATGAACAAAAGGAGGAGATATGGCCTCAGTTGATCCCAGTAACTGGAATGAAGCGTTGACCTTTGATGATGTATTGCTCGTTCCACAAGAGTCTTCCGTTCTCCCCGCCCAGGCTGACGTTTCGACACGGCTTGCCCCAAACATTCGTCTGAAGATCCCCGTGCTCTCTGCGGCTATGGATACGGTGTCCGAGGGGGGGATGTGTATAGCGTTGGCCCGCCAGGGCGGCCTTGGTGTTTTGCATCGCAACTGTTCCATTGAGGATCAGGCGGCAGAGGTGGATAAGGTCAAGCGTTCCGAATCGGGGATGATCGTCGATCCCATCACCCTACCGCCCACGGCGAGCCTGGGACAGGCCAAGGAGATTATGTCTCATTATCATATCTCCGGCGTGCCCATTGTGGAGGATAGCAAACTTGTGGGTATTCTTACCAACCGGGACATCCGTTTTGCTGTTGAGGATGATAGACTGGTCACGGAGTATATGACCTCCGATGATCTGATCGTCGCTTCTTTGGGGACGACCCTTGAGAAGGCGCAAGAAATCCTCCAGAAACACCGCATCGAAAAGTTACCTCTGGTGGACGACGATTTCAACCTCAAAGGGCTGATCACGGTCAAGGACATTCAGAAGCGCATCGATTATCCCAACGCCGCCAAGGACGAGAACGGCCAACTTTTGGTAGGAGCCGCCGTGGGTGTGGGGGCCGATTATCTGGAGCGGGCAGCGGCGCTGGTGGAAGCGGGCGTTGACCTGCTGGCCCTGGATACGGCCCACGGGCATACCCGTGCTGTGCTCGAGGCCACGGAAAGACTAAAGTCCTTATATGAGCACGTCGCCATCGCGGGAGGAAATGTGGTTACTCCACAGGGGACGAGGAACCTCGTCTCGGCCGGTGCTGATATCGTCAAGGTGGGTGTGGGCGCTGGGTCCATCTGCACGACCCGGGTCGTGGCCGGCGTGGGGATGCCCCAGTTAACGGCCGTCATGGACTGTGCCCGGACGGCTACAGAATTGGGCGTGTCCGTCATCGCTGACGGGGGGATACGCTACTCTGGAGATATCACCAAGGCCTTGGCTGCCGGGGCCAGTTGTGTCATGCTGGGTAACTTGCTGGCCGGCGTGGAGGAGAGTCCGGGCGAGGTCGTCATCTATGAGGGACGCCGCTTCAAGGAATATCGCGGTATGGGCTCCCTGGCAGCCATGCGCGAGCGGTATAGCCGTGATCGCTACGCCGCCGGCCAGGTCTCTCCTATTAGAAGGTGGAGAAATGGTGAGGGCGAAAAGGTTGTACCAGAAGGCATTGAGGGACGGGTGGCTTACAAGGGGACCCTTGCCGATACGATAACGCAACTCATGGGGGGATTGCGTTCTGGCATGGGCTACGTGGGCGCAGAGGATCTGAGCGCGCTGCGCGAAAAGGCCAAATTCATACGCATCACCAATGCCGGGTTTGTAGAGAGCCATCCGCACAACGTCATCGTGACCAAGGAGGCGCCGAACTATCAGGTGCAGCCCTGAATTTGGAGATGGTTCTTCTATCTCGATATGCAATGTGAACGGGGAGGATGACTTTTGGATCGCGTCTATCGTGTGGAGGTTATTCCCCTGCCAGGGGAAATGCCGGAAGACTATTTGTTGGGCGATATCGCAGCGCTGGGTATTGAGGGGGTGCGGCGTGTCGTGCACGCCGATCTCTATTTCCTGCGTGGCGAGATAGATGAGCAGGACATCGAGCAACTCTGTGACGAACTTTTGGTGGATCCCGTGGTGCAGTGGGCGCGTTGGGGGCTGGTTTCTGATTCTGTGTCCACGCCTGAGGGTGCCGTGCGTGTCGAGGTGGGGCTGCTACAGGGCGTGACCGATAGCGTGGCTGATAACTTGCTCGCCCATGCTCACCTGTTGGGCGTGACGAATCTACATGACGCGGCCTCGGCGCAGACCTACCTCCTTTACGGTGAGTTGACCGAGGAGGAAGTGGGGCACATCGCGGAGCGGCTGCTGTACAATGATGTGATACAGTATTTCGAGATCGGGCAATTGGATTCCCATCTCCGCGTGGAGTTGCCACCGGCCGAGATCCGAGCCCAGAGGATACCCCTCACCCAGATAGAAGAAGACAAAGAACTCTTGCGCCTTTCCCACGAGCGCTTGCTGTCCCTTGGCGTGGACGAGATGCGCGCTGTGCAGCGCTACTTTTGCCAGGCGGGCAGAGAACCCACCGATGTCGAACTGGAGAGCCTGGCCCAGACGTGGTCGGAGCACTGCATACACAAGGCATTCAAAGGGATCGTCGATTACACCGAGATCACGGGTGCGGGCACGTCGCGTGAACACATCGACAGCCTGATCGCCACCTACCTGCGTGCAGCGACCGAAAAAGTAGAAAAGCCCTGGGTGCGTTCCGCGTTTGTCGATAATGCGGGCATCGTCGATTTTGACGATGAGTATGCCGTTTCTTTCAAGGTGGAGACCCATAACCATCCCTCGGCGCTGGAGCCCTTTGGTGGGGCGAATACGGGCGTGGGAGGGGTGGTGCGGGACATTATCGGCGTCTCGGCCCGCCCCATCGCTAACACGGATATCCTGTGCTTCGGTCCGCTGGATACGGAGAATGAAACCCTGCCCACGAACGTTCTACATCCCAGGCGGATCTATAATGGCGTGATCGCGGGCATTGAGGACTATGGCAACAAGATGGGTATTCCCACCGTCAATGGTACCATCTATTTCGATCCCGGCTATATCACCAACCCCCTTGTTTACTGCGGTTGTGTGGGCATCGCACCCAAAGGGGCGCATCCCCGAGCCGTGCAGCCTGGCGATCTGGCGGTCGTTTTGGGAGGACGCACGGGCCGCGACGGGCTACACGGGGCCACCTTTTCCTCCACCGAACTTACCGATCAGACGGGGAAGATATCGGGCAGCGCAGTGCAGATCGGGAACCCCATCGAGGAAAAAAAGATGCTGGATGCTATTCTGAAGGCGCGGGACGAGGGCCTCTATACGGCCATCACCGACTGTGGGGCGGGCGGACTCTCCTCGGCGGTGAGCGAGACGGGCGAGGAGACGGGCGTGACAGTGCATCTGGAGCGCGTCCCCCTAAAGTACCATGGGCTGCAGCCCTGGGAGATATGGCTTTCGGAGGCCCAGGAGCGCATGGTGCTGGCCGTTCCCCCGGAGAACGAGGCGCGCCTGCGCGAAATCTGCCGAGGGTATTCGGTGGAGATGACCGTTATTGGCACCTTTCGGGACGATGGCCTTTTGCGCATCTTTTACGAGGACGAGGTGGTGGGCGAGATGTCCATGGAGTTCCTGCACCATGGCCTTCCACAGCGAAGGCTCAAGGGCGTATGGGAACAACCCGACTCTCAGGAGCCCTCAGAGAGCCTTTCCAAGGGTGATGCCCTGGGCGAGGCCCTCTTGCGAATCCTGAGCCATGCCAACGTGCGCAGCAAGGAGGACGTGGTGCGGCGCTACGACCATGAGGTTCAGGCAGGCACTGTCGTCAAGCCCTTTGTAGGGCAGGAGGACGATGGTCCCTCCGATGCCACGGTACTCAAGCCACTGGAAACCTCTGGTTCCTGGCGAGGGATTGCTTTGGGTTGTGGCTTTAATCCCTCCTATGGGCAGATCGATCCCCACGCCATGGCTGTGTCGGCCATCGATGAGGCGGTGCGCAATGTGGTGGCCGTGGGGGGCGATCCGGAGCGTATCGCCATCCTGGACAATTTCTGCTGGGGCAGCCCCGAAATTCCTGATCGTTTGGGCAGCCTGGTGCGGGCCTGCAAGGGATGCCATGAAGGCGCCTTGCAATACGGCCTGCCCTTTATCTCGGGCAAGGATAGCCTGAATAACGAATATACGGATAAGGCCACGGGCCAGCAGGTGGCTGTGCCGCCCTCGCTGTTGATTTCGGCGATGGGGATTGTTCCCGATATCCATCGGGTATGTACCATGGATTTCAAGGAGGCGGGCGATCCCATCTATATTCTGGGCGAGACGCGGCGAGAACTGGGAGCCTCTCGCTACTATGCCCTCCACAATATGGTAGGGCGCGACGTGCCCCGGCGCGCACCAGCGGGCCCGGCGACGGCGCGGGCCCTGCATAGAGCCATCGCGGCCGGTACGGTCCGCGCCTGTCACGATTGTTCCGAGGGCGGATTGGCCGTGGCCCTGGCCGAGATGGCTCTGGCCGGTCGGTTGAGCGCCTCGGTTTTCCTTTCCGAGATTCCACTGGATAAAGATGAGGAGTTTGCTGCAGATTGGGTCCTGTTTTCCGAGTCCAACGGGCGCTATCTTGTGGAGGTGAGGGAGGAAGATGTGGAGGCCTTTGACAAGATGGTACGGGATATCCCCCACGGATACCTGGGTCGCGTCAATCGCGGGCCATACCTGGCCGTCTACGGCGAGGAAAAGGAGACACTGTTCTCCCTGTCGGTGGAGGCGTTGGTGGAGGCCTGGCGCGGACATATAGAGGATGGCGTTGATGCGGGGAGGTGTGTCGATGTCTAAACCGCGTGTGCTGATCATGCACGCTCCGGGGACCAACCGCGACCGTGAGGCGGCGCAGGCCAGCGAACTGGCTGGGGGCATATCAGAGATCGTGCATATCAACCAACTGATCGTTGGGGACCGGGAATTGGATGCCTATCAGATGTTGGTGATGCCTGGAGGGTTTTCCTACGGCGATGACCTGGGCGCGGGACAACTGTGGGCCAACGATTTGGTACAGCGCTTCCGGGAATCCCTGGACGATTTCGTCCGTCAGCGGAAACCCGTGATGGGTATCTGCAACGGATTTCAGGCTTTGGTCAAGGCGGGCTATCTCCCCGGCCAGGACGACGGCGCGTCACACATGCGTGCCGAGCAGCGCGTGACCCTGACCTTTAACCGCCGCGCCCATTTCGAGTGTCGATGGGTACGCCTGCGGGCCGAAGAGGACGGCCCGTGCCTCTTTACGCGGGGGCTGTCGGAGGACGTGTTTTGTCCCGTGGCCCATGGAGAAGGGCGCCTGGCCGTGGCCGATGATGCCGTGCATCGGGAACTTGTTGAGGATGATCTCGTCGTCCTACGCTATGTGGCTCCCTCCGACCCGGCCGATGCGGACGATCTCTCGGTCTCGGTACCCGTGCGGGACCACGCGGGCTATCCCCATAATCCCAATGGCTCTGTGGATGACATCGCCGGCATCTGCAACCGGGCGGGAAATGTTTTCGGCCTGATGCCTCATCCCGAGGATCATATCTATCCTCAGCAGCATCCCCGCTGGACCCGGGGCGAGTCAGGTGGATTGGGACTGGTCCTCTTTCGGAACGGTGTGGAAGCGGCTGCGGAGTTTCTGTAGGATGAGGAGGTTTAAGGAATGACGGAGCGATCTTCATATACCCACGAGACGTACCTCTCTCCTCTTACCTGGCGCTACGGCAGCGAGGAGATGCGCCGTGTATGGTCCCAGGCGGAAAAGCGCCGGTTGTGGCGACGCATCTGGGTGGCCCTGGCTGAGGCCCAGGCGGAGGCGGGCTTGGTCACAGAGGAGCAGGTGGCCGATCTGCGAGAGCATCGGGAGAAGATCGATTGGGAGCGGGCCCAGGAGATCGAGGCCGAACTGCGCCACGATCTGATGGCCGAGGTAAAGGCCTATGCTGAGCAATGCCCCGTGGGCGGGAGGATCATCCACCTGGGAGCCACCAGCATGGATATAGAGGACAATGCCGACGCCCTGCGCTTTCGAGAGAGCCTTCAGTTGATACGTCGGAGGCTGATGGCCGTCCTGGACGCCTTTGCCGAGCATATGGAGGCCGAGGCCGATACCGTCATCATGGCCTATACCCATATTCAACCTGCCGAACCTACCACTCTGGGCTATCGCCTGGCCCAGTATGGACAGGATTTTTTGGAGGATCTGGAGGCGCTGGATCGCCTGCTCCCCCGCATCCGAGGCAAGGGATTCAAGGGGGCCGTGGGCACATCGGCCTCCTATGCCCATCTGCTGGAGGACAGCGACATGACCCCCCGGGAGATGGAGCGGCGTATCATGGAAAAGTTGAATCTCTCCGCCTATCCTGTGAGCACCCAGACCTATCCACGCAAGATGGACTATGATATCCTCTGCGCCCTGGCCGCCGTGGCCCAGTCGGCACACAAATTCGCGCTGGACTTGCGCCTGCTCCAGTCTCCCGTTTTTGGGGAACTATCGGAGCCCTTTGGTAAGCGGCAGGTGGGATCCTCGGCCATGCCCTTTAAGCGCAACCCCATCACTTCGGAGAGCACCTGTTCCCTGGCCCGCTATGTAGCCGGGCTGCCCCGCGCGGCCTGGGATAACGCGGCCCTTTCGGCGTTGGAGCGTACCCTGGACGATTCGGCCAACCGGCGCATCGTTCTACCCGGGGCATTTCTGGCCGTGGACGAGATCCTGCGGCGCGTTCGACGGGTGGTGAATGGGTTGCGCGTGGGGCGGGAGGCCATACGGCGCAATATGCGCACCTATGGCCCTTTTGCGGCCACAGAGCCCCTGCTTATGGCCCTGGTCAAGGCGGGCGCCAGCCGTCAGGAGATGCACGAGCGTATCCGGGATTGTAGTATGGAGGCCTGGGAGGGCATCCAGGATGGTGAGGAAAACCCTCTGGCGGACCTGTTGGCCGCCGATCAGGCCATCACCACCTATCTATCACCAGAGGAGGTACGTGCTATCGTGGGGGCAGGGGCTGACGTGGGCGATGCTCCCCAGCGCACGCGGGAATTGGCGCGGATTATCAGAGACAGAGTAGAGAAAAAATGGCAATGATGATATAATTTTCGTTGTGGGTTACTGATTTTTGTTCGGAGTTGAGCGTTACGTCCGGCTATTGTGTGGGAGGGAATTTGCATGGCGTTTAAACCGTTGGTGTTTGGCGAGAAACTGATCGAGGGCAAGACCAAGATCATCTATGCGCATCCCCAAAAGGAAGATGTGGTCTATATGCTTCATAAGGACAGCATCTCCGCCGGTGATGGCACGCGCATGGACACGTTGCCCGGCAAGGGAGAATTGACCTGTCGTACTACGTCGAACGTGTTTTATCTGTTGGAGGAGGAAGGAGTGGACACCCACTATATCGGTGTGGTGGGTGAGGCCACAAACCTTGTTACCAGGTGTGAGATGATCCCCCTTGAGGTGATCATGCGCCGCATTGCCACCGGGCACTATATCATGCGTAATCCCGACATGGAGGAGGGGACGCGCTTTGACCCTGTGCTGGTAGAGTTCACCTTCAAGGACGATGAACTCCACGATCCCCTCATCACGGAGGAAGAGATCGTGGAGCGGGGCATTGCCACGGAGGACGAGATCGAATTTATGATAGAGACGGCTCGTCAGGTGTTCGGCATTCTGGAGGAGGCCTGGGCAAAACAGGACGTGACCCTCGTGGATGGCAAGATCGAGTTCGGACGGGCCGTATCGGATGGGCGCCTGTTGGTGGCTGACGTCATCGACAATGATTCCTGGCGTATCTGGCCCGAGGGCGACAAGGACAAGATGCTGGACAAGCAGATCTATCGCGATATGCCCGAGGTGACCGATGAGGGCATGGCCGAGGTGCAGAGGAACTATGCTATCGTGGCTGAGATGACCGACGAGTTTGTGGAAGAGGATCTGCAGGAGGGCGTTTGATATGTCGGGACGTATAGTCATCGTCATGGGTTCCAAGAGCGATTTGGATCACGTGGAGGGGATCACGGCGCAGTTGGACGCCTGGGACATCCCCTACGACCTTCACGTGGGATCGGCGCACAAGAGCGTACGCCACGTCCTGCGCCTCTTACAGGATTATGAGAATGCTGATGAACCCATCGTTTATATCACCGTGGCGGGCCGTTCCAATGCACTGGGAGGCATGGTGGACACCAACACCGCTCATCCTGTGATCACCTGCCCCCCCATCTCTTCCACCTTTGCTGGAGCCGATATCTACTCGTCACTGCGTATGCCCAGTGGCGTTGCCCCCCTGGTTGTTCTGGCTCCCGAGGGAGCAGCCCTGGCGGCAGCCAAAATGTTGGCCCTCTCCGATGACGACCTCCGTGCGACGGTGACTGAATATCAAAAAACGCTCCGGGACGAGGTGCTTGCCGCGGATGAGGAGGTGTATGGCACATCGTAGCGTTTATGAAATGTCAGAAAGGTTGTGATGTCATGTGTGAAGGATGCATGTGTCATAGCGGGCCGAAGGAGGCATGTGGCGTGTTTGGGGTCTATGCGCGAGGAGAGGCCGTAGCGCGCCTCACGTTCTTTGGGCTTTATGCTTTACAGCACAGAGGGCAGGAGAGCGCGGGGATCGCCGTCTCTGACGGACGGCGGGCAACGCTACATAAGGAGATGGGACTCGTGTCTCAGGTATTTAACGAGGACAATCTCAAACCGTTGCAGGGCCACATCGCCGTGGGGCACGTGCGCTATTCCACGGCGGGGTCCTCTCGTCGCCTGGGGGCGCAGCCATTTCTCCTCGATTCGGCGCTGGGGCCTGTGGCTATGGCACACAATGGAAATCTGGTCAATACGGATAAACTCCGGGAGAGCCTTTTTACCCGCGGGGTGGGTCTCGCCTCCTCAACCGATACGGAGGTCATGCTTCAGATGCTGGCCGGCGCCGAGGGCGACACGTGGGAGGAACGCATTCGGGGGATGATGAGGGAGGCCAAAGGGGCCTACTCTTCGACGATCCTGACCCGCGATGCCCTGTATGCCGTGCGGGATCCGTGGGGCTTTCGCCCCTTGAGTATGGGGCGCCTGAACGGCGGCTGGGTCGTGGCCTCGGAGAGTTGTGCCTTACAGACCGTAGGAGCCAGCGACATCCAAGAGATCCCTCGGGGGGCTATCGTGTCCATCGATGACCAGGGGGCCCGCATCGTGCAGGGCGTACCAGAGGAGAAATCCAGCCTGTGTATCTTTGAATATATTTATTTTGCGCGGCCCGACAGTATCATCGATGGCCAGCTCATCCATCGCGTGCGTCAATCACTGGGGCGGCAACTGGCGCGGGAGCATCCCGTGGATGCGGACCTGGTCATGGGCGTGCCCGATTCGGCGACGCCAGCGGCCATCGGCTACGCACAGGAATCTGGCATACCCTATGGAGAAGGCCTGATAAAGAATCGCTATATCGGACGCACCTTTATTCAACCCAGCGACCGCCTGCGCAAGGCGGGGGTCGCCCTCAAGTTCAATCCCCTTTCAGATATCCTTCGGGGCAAGCGGATCGTGGTCGTCGACGACTCTATCGTGCGGGGCTATACGAGCAAGCCCACCATGCGTCTGCTGCGCGAGGCCGGGGCGCGCGAGATACATATGCGCATCTCTTCCCCACCTATAAAGCATCCCTGCTTTATGGGCGTCGATATGGCCACCTATGAGGAGTTGATCGCTCATCGCTTGACTGTGCCCGAGATCAAGGAGCATATTGGGGCCGATTCGCTGGGCTATCTCAGCCTCGAAGGGTTGGCAAAGGCCGCAAATCGTCCCCCTGATCATTTCTGCCTCTCCTGTTTCGTCGGCGAGTATCCCTTTGAGAAAAAGGCAGGGGGATTCGTCACCGAGGAGGAGCGCGTTCGTCAAACTAGCTGAAGGAGGAGAGTATGAAGGTACTCGTTGTGGGGTCCGGCGGTCGAGAACATACCCTCGTCTGGGCACTGGATCGCTCACCTCAGACGGTGGAGATCCAGATTGCGCCTGGCAACGGCGGCACCTCGCAGTTGGCTACCAACGTTCCCATCGCTGCCGATGACATTCCCGCCCTGGTCTATCACGCTGAGGAGGAAGGCGTCGACCTGGTCGTGGTGGGCCCTGAGGTGCCCCTTTCATTGGGCTTGACTGATGCCATGCAGGACAGCGGGATACGCGTCTTTGGCCCCACGAAACGTGCTGCGCGCATCGAGTCTTCCAAGGCCTACAGCAAGGATTTCATGCGCGATCACAATATCCCCACCGCCCCCTATGCCATCTTTGAGGATTATGATCGTGCCAGAGCCTATCTTCAGGAACACCCGGCGCCCATCGTGGTAAAGGCCAGCGGGCTGGCCGCGGGCAAGGGGTCCATCGTCTGTCAGACTGACGAGGAGGCTCTGCAAGCCCTGGATGAGATCATGCGGGAGCGCGCCTTTGGCGAGGCGGGCGACCTGGTGGTCATCGAAGAGTGCTTGGAAGGCGAGGAGGTCTCGGTACTCGCCTTCTCCGATGGCCAGACGGTGGCTCCCATGGTGCTGGCCCAGGATCACAAGTCAGCCTATGATGGGGATCGGGGACCGAATACGGGAGGCATGGGTTGCTATGCCCCTGCGCCTCTTTTGGATGAGGTCATGTTGGAGCGGGTGATCGATGAGGTGCTACAACCGACGGTGGATGGCCTGCGACGCATGGGCACTCCCTATATGGGCGTGCTATATGCCGGGCTCGTGCTCTCCGATGGCGGTTTTCAGGTATTGGAGTTCAACTGCCGTTTTGGCGATCCGGAGGCCCAGGTTATCCTCCCCCTCTTGGAGAACGATCTGGTATCGGTGCTGGAAGCCTGCATCGATGGGACTCTGGACGAGGTCGAACTGCGCTGGTCGGACAAGACGTGCGTGTGCGTGGTCATGGCCTCGGGCGGTTATCCGGTAGAGTATGAGACGGGATACGAGATCGAGGGCTTGGAAGAGGATCTGCCCAATACCTTTGTATTTCATGCGGGGACCAGGTGCGAGGACGGCCGCGTGCTCACCGCTGGAGGGCGCGTGCTTGGCGTGACGGCCTGGGATGACGATCTGCAGAGCGCTGTGGAGAGAGCCTATGCACGGGCCGATCTCATTCACTGGCCGAATGCTATGATGCGCCGGGATATAGGTGCCAAGGGATTATAGGGGACGTACCATGATAAAGAGCGCGTATGAGGCGGCGGGCGTCGATATCGAGGCCGGTAACGAGGCCGTGGCGTTGATGAACAAAGCCGTGCGTTCCACGTACGGCCCAGAGGTTCTGCGGGGCATCGGGGCCTTTGGCGGCCTGTATGATGCCGACGGCGTTAAGGGGCTGGAGGATCCCGTGTTGGTGGCCTCCACCGATGGGGTGGGCACCAAGACCATCGTGGCCGGCGCCATGAACAGTTATGAGACGTTGGGGTGGGATATCGTCAATCACTGTATCGACGATATCCTCGTGCAGGGAGCCGAACCCCTTTTCTTCCTCGATTATATTGCCACTCCCACCCTTGATCCCCAGCGGATCGCCACCATCGTGGAGGGCGTGGCGGCCGCCTGCCGCAAGGCGGGCTGTGCTATCCTGGGGGGCGAGACGGCCGAGATGCCCGATGTGTACGCCCCCGGGCAGATGGACCTGGTGGGAACCATCGTCGGGTTGGTGGAGCGGGGGGAGATCATCGACGGATCCGCCATCGCGCCCGACGACGTGCTGGTGGGATTGCCCTCCACTGGCCTGCATACCAACGGCTTCTCTCTTGTGCGCAGCATCTTTGATACGGCGGACTATGAAAAGTATGAGAAGGATCTGGGTTGCACTTTGGGTGAGGCCCTCGTGGAGCCCCATCGCTCCTATCTGCCCCATGTGCGGGCGTTGCGCGAGGTGGTAGAGATCAAGGGGTTGTCCCACATCACGGGCGGAGGCTTTGTGGATAATATCCCCCGCATTCTGCCCACGGGGGTGCGGGCTATCGTGGATCGCAGCGCCTGGCAGGTGCCTCCCCTCTTCCGACGCATCGCGGAGGCGGGCGATGTCGATCATGACGAGATGTATCACGTCTTTAATATGGGCATCGGCTTGGTCGTCGTCGTGGCTGCCGACGCGGTGGAGGCTGCCCTGGATGTTATGGAAAAAGAGGGCGCTTGTGTGATGGGTCGTATTGTAGAGGACACGTCAGGAAAGCAGGTGGAGATGATATGAAACGTTTAGCCGTTCTCATATCGGGTACGGGTACGAACTTGCAGGCCATCATCGATGCCACCGAGGCGGGTGTCCTGCCCGACACAGAGGTCTCTGTGGTGGTATCCAACCGGGGGGACGCCTACGGCCTGCAACGGGCGGAGAGGCATGGTATCCCCACGATCTATCATCCCCTTGAGCCCTACCGTGAGGCCGGCCTCTCGCGCCGGGAATACGATGCGGACCTGGTCGAAAGGCTGGAGCCGTATGATCCCGATTTGGTGGTCATGGCCGGATGGATGCACGTCTTTAGTATGGCCTTCCTCAGGCATTACCCCGTTCTGAACCTTCACCCGGCGTTGCCGGGGATGTTTCCCGGTATGCACGCCATAGAGGAGGCCTATGAGGCCTTTCAGCGGGGAGAGATCGAGCATACGGGCGTGATGGTCCATCGTGTGCCAGATGAGGCAGTGGATGCCGGTCCCGTGGTCATCAAGCGAAAGGTGCCCATCTATCCCTCCGATACCCTTGACGATCTGGAGGAACGTATCCACGGGGTGGAGCATGAAATCTATGTGCAGGCCATCGCCCAGGAGTTGGGAATCGAACTGCGCAAAGGAGATTGAAATGAACAGGCGACCGATCTAGTTCCAATTATAGATGTGGTCCAATATGACCGAGTGCAAGGCCCGCGTGCAGCGTTCGCAGAACCCCCAGCCCATCTCCGATTCTTCTATGGCATAGGCGGCAAGTTCGTCCACAGTGGCCGCATGGCGCATAGCACAGGGGCTGGTACAATGCATCTCCAACCCCAGTCGCGATACATTCTCCTCGCGTCCGAACCTGGGGATACCGAATACATGCCCCAGATGATGGCGCACAAGCCGTGCAATGGCCAGGCGACGTACATGATCGTCGCTCAGTTGGCGCACGCGATAGACGGACATGACCGCCGTCGTCCCCGGATAACTGGTCCCTAAACTGTAGCGATTGGGACGCAGCTTGGCCAGCGGGGAGGGGAAATCGGTAAGATCCTGATTCAGGAGGGCCAAATTATACGAGGGATGCACGCGCTGCCAGGGCGCCTGACGCACAAGTTCCAAAAAGAGGGGAGCGATGATGCGTTTCAGTTCGTCATTGTAACTGGACTCGACGTACCACTGGGTACCCTTGCGTGCTTTATAGGGCATGGGGGTGGGGACGAGGCGGGTCCCCAGCACACGCATGCGCACGGGCGATGTCTTGAGAGCGATGGGTCGGCGCAGATAGAGCCACTCCAGCGTCTGCTCGACCGTTCTCTTTAATATCTCGATCTCTTCTCTATGGACACCTTCAGACCAGGTGACGTAGATGGACTTGAACATGGAATAGCCGTCTGCCTTCTTTTCATCTTTCGGATCTTAATTATGCCATAGTGAATCCGTTTTGGCAAAAATATGTGCTTCTTCTATGGGCTGGGAAAAAGGGAGGGGGACTGGCTATTCGGAGGGTATCTCCACGCCGTCCTTTAGTACTCCGATACCGGGCAGGTTGCGGTAGAGGCCGCCGGCGTCCAGTCCATAGCCCACCACAAAGCGGTCGGGCAGTTCCAGGCCGTGATAGGCCAGCGGAATGTTGATCAGGCGTCGGTAGGGGCGGTCGAACAGCACGCAGACTTTTAGGCTCGCGGGACGCCGCGTGCGCAGGGTGCGCAATAGATAGCTGAGGGTCAATCCCGTATCGATGACATCCTCCACAAAGAGGACATGACGCCCCGAGATGGTGTGATCCAGGTCCTTGGTGATGCGCACGGAGCCCGATTCCCTGTCGGGCTGATAGCGCGAGATGGCCATGAAATCGACGGTGACGGGAATAGTGATGTGGCGTAAAAGATCAGCCATGAATATCACCACGCCATTGAGTACCCCCACGAGAAGGAGATTCATCCCCGCATAGTCCTCGGATATACGTCGCCCCATTTCGGCGACGCGCTCCTGGAGCATCTCCTCATCGTAGATGGTCTCGGAGATATCGTCGGCGATGGAAGGACTATGTCTCGTCATCAGCCTTCTCTATTGCCTCCTGGCCCACCAGGGAGGGTTTGCGTTTCTGCATGCCAAAGCGCTCCAAAAGCCGCACAAAGTCGGATCGGTCCCATAGCCGGATCTCTACCTGCGGATAAAGGGCCTTTAGGCGGCGGATCTTGCGGCGTTTCAGACGCATCAACTTGGGATGCAGGGTGGTCAACTCTACGTAAAGACCCTCGTTGACCAGATAAAAGTCGGGGGAAAAGGCTTCCCGGAGATTACCTTCTTTATCCCATCGCAGAGGAAAGGTTGTGGGTTCGTAGCGCCACTCGATGCCGTAAAAGTCAAGGATGTTGGCCAGTTCCTCCTCGCTGGGATGGGCGAATTCGATCTCCTCATGGTCGACTGATGGATGATGTATCACAGTGGGACGTGCGTCATCTTTTGTCATAAAAAGACTCTTCTACACTCTCTTTTTATACTATGGTCTGTGTGTCCCCTCGCTCCAGATTTATTGTACCTGTCAAAGCGTATCCTGTACAAACCGCCAGAAGGATATTGTTCTCTCAGTTCCATTATACTATATTTTGTGGTCTTTTGAGAAATGCTGCCTATATTTAGTGGAGCGTTGGAAGTGATGGCGTCTCCCCACCGCGGATGGATGGGGCGAGCGAATAGCGCGATCTCTCGTTCCCTTTTGGGGTCAGGAACGATACCGCCATCCCGCACGCGATTGACATAGCCGTTCAATCTGGCTAAAGTAGACGATGAGGGATTGAGAAACGATTTCGTATTTCTTTGCTGGGGCGTGTTTGTTGGCGGCCTCGGTCGGATGACGATGAAAAAAGGAGCCATGATGAAAAAGGCGTTGATCGTGCAGGGGGGCTGGGAGGGCCACGAGCCGCAGCAGGTGGCAGAGATCCTAGAGGGCGCCCTGGAAGGAGAAGGTTTCGAGGTGGAGGTGCAGGATACGCTGAATGCCTTCAAGGAACTTGATCTGCAATTCTTTGATCTCATCGTGCCCATCTGGACCATGGGCCACATCGAGCGAGAGCAACTGGAGCCCCTGCTGGAGGCGGTCAGGAGCGGCGTGGGCATCGCCGGCGTGCATGGCGGCATGGGCGACGCCTTCCGGGAACAGACAGAATACCAGTATATGGTGGGCGGCCAGTGGGTGGCCCATCCCGGCGGCGACGGCATAGAGTACACGGTGCATATCGAGGATACCGATCATCCCATCACCGAGGGGCTGCACGACTTTAGCGTCTGCTCCGAGCACTATTACATGCACGTGGATCCGGGCAACAACGTGCTGGCCACCACCCGCTTTGGCGACGTGGTCATGCCCGTGACCTGGACCAAGACCTATGGCGAGGGCCGCGTCTTTTATACCTCGCTGGGGCACGTGGCCGACGTGTTCGACCAGGATCCTCAGATCCTGACCATGGTGACCCGGGGCATGGTCTGGGCGGCGAGAGACTAGAGCGTTCGTAGTAAGCTACGAAGCGTAAAGAGCGTGGCGAAGCCAGGCTCTTGCGGAGTAGCGTGGGCCATGGAAGTCGTTAGTGCTTTCCCCGTAGCACAGGATGTTTACACCTGTGTGGAGGATCATGGTCGAGGCAGCGCGCGCGCAGCATCGTTATATTGTGACTGACGAGGCTATATTGAGCGGTGAGCCCATCATAGAGGGTACGCGCACGCCGGTGCGTGCCATCGTGGCAATATGGCGTATGAGCGTAGCCGCCGAGGAGATTCCCCGGCGGTTGCCCCATCTGGATTTGGCGCAGGTGTTCGATGGCCTGAGCTATTACAGCGATCATCAGAAAGAGATAACCCGTCACATAGAGCGGAATCGCATTCCTGCGGACAAGATCGATCCACTCGTTGGTGAATAATGCCGCGACTCTCTCCTTACTCCACCACCTCCACGCCGTCCCCCTCCACCACCTCGCCCACGGCCCAGCAGCCCTGGCCCGCCTCGTCGCAGAGGGCGGTGAACTCTTCCATCCTGTGGGGCGCGATGGCCGCCAGCAGACCGCCCGACGTCTCGGGCGTGTAGAGGAGTTGCTGCATCTCCTCCGTGATGCGCGGGCCAAAGCGCACACCATGCTCGTAAGCCTGCTCGTTGTTGCACGTGCCGGCGGGAAAGAGCCACATGTCGACGTATTCCTTCGCCCCCTGTAAAAGGGGCAGTTGCTCCAGATGGAAGCGCAGGCCCACATCGCCCTTGTTTGCCATCTCGTAGCCGTGGCCCAGCAGGCCAAAGCCGGTGATGTCAGTGCAAGCCTTGGGCTCTACCCGCCGCAGGAGGCGTGCCGCCTGGCGGTTCAGCGTCTTCATGCTCTTCACTGCCCCGGCCACGTGGCCGGGGTCGGCTACCTCTCCCTTGAGGGCCGTGGTGATGATGCCCACGCCCAGGGGTTTGGTGAGCACCAGCACGTCGCCGGGACGGGCGCCGCCTTTGGTCCAGACCGCATCGGGATGCACGGTGCCCATCACCGACATACCGTACTTGGGCTCCACGTCATCCAACGTGTGCCCCCCGGCGACGACGCCCCCGGCCTCGGCTACCTTTTCTGCGCCGCCGCGCAGTATCTCGCCGATGACGGCCGATGGTAGATCGGGGGGGAAGCCGCAGATGTTCAACGCCAGCACCACCTCGCCGCCCATGGCATAGATGTCGCTCATGGCGTTGGCGGCGGCGATGGCCCCATAGTCATAGGGGTCGTCCACCACCGGCGGGAAAAAGTCGACGGTCTGGATGACGGCCACTTTATCGTTTATCCTGTATACGGCGGCGTCATCGCTCACCCCCAGCCCCACCAGAAAATCGGGATGGTGCTGGGTGCGAAACATATCTTCTAGAGGGCGCAGAACCTGCGCCAGGGCCTCGGGGGCCATCTTGGCCGCTCAACCAGAGGCCGTGGTCATCTCTGTAAGACGAATTTCCTCGCTGGTCATATCACTCCTAGAATCAGAAAATCACGGATACTGTCTCGTCTGTCTCCTCGTCACATCAGGGCCGTGCTGAAATACCGCTCGGCCCGGTCGGGCAGGACGGTGGTCACGTTGCCCTCCATGTGAGCAGCCAGTTGTCGGGCGGCCCACACGTTGGCTCCCGAGGAGATGCCCACCAGCAGCCCGTAATCCCGCGCCAGTTCTCGCGTCGTCTCGATGGCGTCCTCGTCAGTGACCTCCACCACGTCGTCCACCAGGGAGACGTCGAGCACGTCGGGTACGAAACCGTCACCGATACCCTGGATCTGGTGCAGACAGGGCTCGTGTCCCAGGATGGCCGAGACGTCCTTGGGCTCCACGGCCACGATGTGGATGCCGGGATCGCGCTCCTTGAACAGGCTTCCCACGCCCTGCAGCGTACCGCCGCTGCCCACGCCGGCCACAAAGCAGCAGATGTCCCCGTCCAACTGTCGCCACAGTTCCGGGCCCGTCTCCTCATAGTGCACCCGCGGATTGTGGGGATTCTCGAACTGCTGGGGAACAAAGATGCGCGGATCCTCGGCGGCCATCTCCTCGGCGCGCCGTACCGCGCCAGTGATGCTTTCTTCCTCAGGGGTGAGCACCAGTTCGGCGCCCAGGGAGCGGATCAACTTTTTGCGCTCCTCGCTCATACCCTCGGGCATGACGATGCACACTTGATATCCTTTGAGACGGCCCACCAGGGCCAGTCCGATGCCCGTGTTGCCCGAACTGGGCTCCACGATGATGCACTCGGGCCCCAGGCGCCCCACTCGCTCCGCGCCCTCGATCATGGCCACGGCCACGCGATCCTTGATGCTGCCCCCCGGGTTCAGGAACTCGGCCTTGGCGTACACTCGCTCTCCGGGCAGGTGTATCAGCGGCGTGTGGCCGATGAGGTCCAGCACGTTGTCTGTCACGATACCTTTTCTTTGCTCAACTATCTCTTTCATCGAATCTCGTTCGCTCCTTATAATTCTATCGCGGAGGGACATCTCGTCATCGAATGTCCCGTGCACTATTTCTCGCTCTGCTCATGGGCCCGCCACACGCCCCAGGCATGGCGGCTCCGCCCGCTTTTTCCCTCTAGATGTCATGCATGCCCTCGATCTCTATCCCCGCTTCTTCCAGCGCTTCCTCGGCGGCTTCGACGTCCGAGGGATCGATGCGCAGGCAGACGCCACAGTTGGAACTCAGGTTGCGCGGTACGGGGATCAACTTGGAGGCGACCTCCGCCCGATGGAGGACCTTTTCCGCGCGGATGGCGTGGCTGGTAGAATAGACGAGGATGACCACATAGCGTTTTCCCGGCATCAGCGTACCTCCCCGGCCAGTTCCGCCACGGCCTCCAATGCCGCATCTACCTCTTCCCGTGTGCTAAAGGCGCTCAGGCCAAAGCGCACGGTGCCCTCGGGAAAGGTGCCCATGGTCTGGTGGGCCGCGGGGGCGCAGTGTAACCCCACGCGGCACAGGATGCCGTATTCGTCGTCCAGGCGCAGCCCTACCTCCGAGGGCGACTTTTGGACAATGTTAAAGGAGACCGTCGCCGTCTGATGCTGAGCGTTCAGGCCACCATAGACGGTGACGCCCGGAATGTCGCATAGACCGTCGATGAGCGCCTGCGTCAAAGCCATCTCGTGGGCACGGATGGCCTCCACGCCCTGCTCGCGCACCCAGCCTATCCCGGCTCCCAGGCCTGCCAGGCCCACGGTGTTGGGCGTGCCACTCTCGCACAAATCGGGCAAGAAATCGGGCTGCTCCTCGCATTCCGAGTTGCTGCCCGTGCCACCCCGTTTTAGGGGGTCCATTCGTGCCACATCCACGCGCTCGCCGATCACCAGGCCGCCGGTGCCCATGGGGCCGCCCAATGACTTGTGCCCCGTAAAGGCCAGCAGGTCGATCCTGTCCTCCTGCACGTCTATGGGGTAGGCCCCGCCCGTCTGGGCGGCGTCCACCAGCAGGAGCAGGTCGTGCCGCCGGGCCAGTCGGCCCGCCCCGGCCACGGGCAAAAGCGTGCCCACCACGTTGGAGGCGTGGTTGAGGGCCATCATCGCCGTGTTGGGGCGTATGGCCGCCTCCACGTCGCCCAGATCGAGGAATCCCTGGGGGGAACAGGGTATCACCGTCAGTTCCACGCCCTCGCGCTCCAGGGCGCGCAGGGGACGCATCATGGAATTGTGCTCCATGCTGCCGGTGATCACGTGGTCGCCCGGGGCCAGATAGCCCAGCAGGGCCAGGTTGAGGGCCTCGGTGACGTTGGCGCCAAAGACCACGCGTAGCGGATCGGCGACATTGAAAAGATCCGCCACCGCCTCGCGCGCCCCATAGATGATGCGCCCGGCCTCGATGGCCCGGCGATGAGCGGCGCGGCCCGGGTTGGCGCCCACGTCGTTCAAAAAGTGTGTCATGGCCTCGGCGACCCCCGGCGGCTTGGGCCAAGAGGTGGCTGCGTTATCAAAATAGATCATCTTGTTCTCCAGTTGAACGTCCCTCATTCCTTATTCAGCGTCAGTTTGAACTCGTTGCCTACCTCTTCCACCTCCACGCGGCAGCCCAGCCTTTCCGAGGCCCGGCGCACATTCTGTCGCGAGGTTACCGTCTCCACCAGAACCTCGATGGGGAACTCGCCCTCCTGGATGGCGTTGCGAGCCATGATCACGGGCTGCGGGCACGAATATCCTCTCGCATCTACTTGCTTGGTCATTATCTTTTTCCTCCCATGTTTTGTCGATATATCTGGTGCTCTTTTACTCATGGCCCTGGCGCATGGTGAAGCCGATGGTCAGGCAGATCACTAAGCCCAGGATCACCGCCACCATGCCGGCGCTGGAGATGCCGCCCACAGTCGCGTTGGCTGCGCTGTCCGGCACGCCAGCCAGTGAAAAGTTATGGGCAAAGCCCGCGCCGGTGATCATGCCCAGCACAAAGACCGCTGCGTCACCATCTCCCTCTCCGGATAGAAAAAGTTGGCGGCCCGGGCACCCGCCGGCCAGGGCAAAGGCTAATCCCGCCAGTACCATCCCTGAAAAGTTCCACAGATGGCTGGAGTGGGCCACCGGCTGGGCAAAGAAGCCGAAACTAACCTGTCCCAGGATCAGGTTCACGACAAAGGCTGCTACCACAAGGGCAGCCACCCCACTGAAGAGATGGGTATCTCCCATCAGGATCACGTCACGGATGGAGCCCATGGTGCAGAATCGGGTGCGCTGGGCCAGAAATCCGATGAGGAGACCTGCGCCCAACGAGATGAGCACGGGAGCGTACATGGAGCCCGGCCCGCTCTCGCTGAAAAAGATGGCCCCGTTCTCGGAGAATTTTGGTCCAAAGAGGCGCAGGAGGAGCAGCCCGACCATGAGCAGGGGCATGATCCAACCCACGGCGGTGTAGGTCTTGCGAGAGCGGTCCAGATTGTAGCCTCCCTTGAGGAACTGGACGCCGATGGTGACGCCGACGGTCAGCCCGGCGAGGCCCAGGATGGCGTTCAGGTCGCCGCCGGACAGGCGCAGCAGGGCGCGCCAGGGACATCCCAAAAAGGCCAGGGAGCCAATCATGGCCAGGGCACCCAGCAAAAAGCGCACGATGGGCGCCGAGCCTACGCGGGCCCTGAACTCGCCAAAGAGCAGGGCCGCGATCAGCGAGCCCAACACAAAGGCGATAATCTCTGGCCGGATGTACTGCACGACGGCTGCGCGATGGAGCCCAAGGGCTCCGGCAATGTCCCGCTCAAAACAGGCCACGCAGATGCCCATGTTGGGCGGGTTGCCCGCGAATTGCAGTAGGGCAGCCAGGATGCCGATGACAGCGCCGGTCACCACGACACCGAGGCGTGAGGCAAAGAAACGGGTCATACGTTCGGACATGACAAAGATCCCTCCTAAAGACATACACATACTCCACTGCCCATGTCCTCATGGATTGGGCGCGGCGGGGCACACAAAAAACCGCCACTGGCATACGCCAGCGGCGGCAGTTCCCCCCAGAGATGTGCAGGGACTGTGTCCGAGATCAGGACGCGGCCATACCACCGCCCCCTGACGTATGCACGCGCACCTGTGAACGCCGACTGGCGTCCCAGGCGCCTATTCAGGTACAGCGGTGATATGCCACCCTCATCGCTCCTCTTTCAATCTCCACCCCCTCCAAAGAGGGGAATGTCATCCTCAAATCAGAGTAATTCTACCATACAACCCGCTTCAGGCGAAATGGCACTAGAGGGGCCAGAGCAGGAGCAGCAGCGGCACGGTGATCGCCGTGATCAGCAGCTCCAGTGGCAGGCCCAGATGCCAATAGTCAGCGAATTCGTACCCTCCCGGTTCGAATACCAGCACGTTCGCCTCGTGGCCGATGGGTGTGAGAAAGGCACACGTGCCGCCGATGGCGACGGCCACCAGGAAGGGATCTATGGACACCCCCAGGCCCTTGGCCACACTGACGGCGATGGAGGCCATCAGCACCACGGACGCCGCGTTGTTGACAATGTCCGAAAGCATCATCGTCACCAACATGATGACGATCAGTAGGACCACAGGGGGAACGATCCCCGAGGCGCGCAGTATCTGATCGGCGATAAGCTGGCTTCCTCCCGTCTGTTCCATCGCCGCGCCCATGGAGAGCATGGCGCCCAGCAGCACGATGATGGGCCACTCGATGTGTCGATAGACCTCGCGCAGGGGCACCACACCGCTTATGATCATCGCCACGGCGGCGCTCATCATAGCCACGGGCACGGAGAGGATGCCGAGGCTGGAGGTCGCCAGGGCGGTCAAAAAGATGCCCGTGCCCAGGAGGAGATTGCGCGGTTCCAGGGCCAGTTCTCTTTCGGCCAGCGGCATGCAACCCAGCCTCTCCATCACCTCTGGTATTCTCTCGGGACGAACCTGCAGCAGCAGCACATCTCCGGGCTGTACCACCGTTCTGCCCACCTGTGTACGTAGGTGCTCGTTACACCGGGAGATGGCCAACAGGTTCACGCCATAACGCGAACGCAGATCGAGAAAGCGGGCCGTCTTGCGGGCCAGGATCGAGTCGGGGCTGACGACGGCCTCTACCGTGGCGGCATCCTCGGACTGTACTCTGGTTCTGAGTTGTTCCCACAGACTTTGGGGTTCGGGTTCCTCGCCATTTCCCTCGAGGGGCTTGGACTCGGTGAGTTTTGCTCCCGTCTCATAGATGAATTCCCGAAGATCCTCGGGATCGGCCCACACGAGGAGAATATCTCCTGCCTCGATCCTGTCGGAGCCCGAGGGGGAGGAGATGCGCTCATCCTCCCGCAGGATGGTGGCGACCCAGATGTTGGCATCGGTCGCCGAGTCGAGGTCGCGCAGACGCGTGCCCACCAGTTGGGACTGGGGAGACACCTCTATCTCGGTGAGATAGTCCACCGTCGCAAAGCCATTCTCCGTTCCCCCTCCCTCTTCGCGTTGGGGGATCAGGTGCCAGCCGATGGCGGCGATAAAGGTGATGCCGACGACAGAGATGGCCAGGCCTATGGGGGCAAAGGCAAACATGCCGAACCGCTCTCCCACGTACTGCAGGCGTAACTCGGACATGATGAGGTTGGTGGGCTCGCCGATGAGGGTGATGAACCCTCCCAGGTGCGCGCTAAAGGCCATGGGCAACAGATACAACGATGGCGGACGGTCGCTCCTTCTCGCGATCCGCACGGCCACGGGGATAAAGATGGCCAGGGCCGCGATATTGTTCATAAAGGCGGAACTGAGGGTTACCACCCCGCACAGGGCCATCAATTGTGTACCGAGGCGGTCTCCCACTGCCGACATCCATTTGGCCACGTGATCCACGGCGCCGGTGTTTTGTAGCCCATGACTGACGACCAGCACGGCCGCGATGGTGACGACGGCGGGATGCCCAAACCCTGCAAACGCCTCCTCGACGGTGATGGTTCCCAGGAGGGTGAGCAGTAGCATACCTATCAGGGCCGCCACGTCATAGCGCCAGACCTCAAAGGCGAGCATTATCAGGGTGACAGCGATCACACCGTAAACAAGACCTTGTTCAAGAGCCAAGATGTTCTCCTTTCTTTCGATCATTTTTTGGCACAGGGGGACGTACTGACGCGAGGATTCTAGAGGGGATGGGTCGATCGGGAGTGATCAGGAAATTCAACATAGGAGTATGTATCTATCGCAACGTAGGGGCAATTTTGATTCCAGTACATTCAACGCGACTTTTGCTGAAACTCGGTTGCTTCTTTCGTCTCCGGCCCCGATTGCCAGAGTGGGAGCGATACCTTGCTCCCCCAAAAGCCTGTCTATTGTTAACGTTCGCGCCCGTAAAGGGTGCTGCAAAAGCCTGGCAACCGCATGAAACTCTACCATAAAAAGAAAAGGATTGCAAATGACGAATGCACGTTGCTTTCCCACCCCCGTTGCCCTATACTGACCTCGACGACGAGAGCCATATGCGGTAGAGGAGGGCGATCATGGATAGTGAGAACGGTATCCAACCGTATACGCAGGATCAGCGCTACTGGCAGTACAGGGGCGAGCCGGTGTTGCTGTTGGGCGGGAGCGCCACCGATCACCTCTTTCTCCTGGACGGCCTCGAGGCACACCTGGACGAGATCGCGGCAGTGGGTGGCAATTACGTGCGCAACACCATGAGCCAGAGGGAGGACGTGGAGCACAAGGCCCACAGACTGCGCCCCGACGGCACCTTTGACCTGGAGCGCTGGAATGCGGACTATTGGGAGCGCTTTGATAGAATGCTGCACTGGACGGCAGAGCGCGATATCGTGGTGCAGATCGAGGTGTGGGATCGCTTTGACTATTCCCAGGATAACTGGCAGCATAGTCCGTGGAATCCGGGCAACAACGTCAACTATACCTACGAGGAGACGGGGTTCGCCCCCGAGTATCCTCTGCACCCCGGCCGCGACGTGCACCCCTTCTTCCACACCATCCCGGACATGAACGAGTATCGGCCCCAATATGACCTGATCCGCGACTATCAGGAACGCTTTGTGACCAGGATGCTGTCCTACAGCCTGCCCCACGGACACGTGCTCTACTGCATGGACAACGAGACCTCCACTGACCCGGCCTGGGGGCAACACTGGATACGCTTCATCCAGAAGTGGGCCAAGGAGGTGGGCACCAGTGTGTACACCACCGACATGTTCGACGACATCTGGAAGGCCGAGGATTCGGTGCACTGCCCCGTCCTCTTTGAGCAGCCCGATCTCTACACCTTTGTGGACATCTCCCAGGTGAACAGCCGCAACTTTCACGAGATACACTGGGTGCGGGGGCAGTGGCTGCTGGAGCAGGTGCGGGAGCACCCCCGGCCCACCAACAACACCAAGATCTATGGCAGCGGCCACACCCTTTGGGGCTCTGGCGGACCCGAGGACGGGGTGGAGCGCTTTTGGCGGGATATCATCGGCGGCTGCGCCAGCGCGCGCTTTCACCGGCCCGGGGCGGGCAACGGTCTCAACGCCCGGGCGCGGGCCAGCATTCGGGCGGCGCGCAGACTGCAGACCCTGATCGAGATGTGGGAGGTGGAGCCGCGGGTGGACCTGCTGGCCAACCGCCGCGACGAGGTGTATGTGGCCGCCGATCCCGGTCGGGCCTATGTCCTCTATTATGCCGATGGCGGTACCGTGGGCCTCGACCTCACAGAGCACCGGGGGCGATTTTCCGTGCGCTGGATCGACGTGGGCCGCGGCGCGTGGGACGCGGAGGACGTGCTTCACGGCGGTGACGTGGTTACCCTACCGGCGCCCGGCGCCGGCGGCTGGCTGGCGGCGGTGGTGCGGG
>JBKHJO010000081.1:0-8529 GCA_046538105.1 Anaerolineales bacterium
ATCACAGGTAGCAGAGGACAATTGGGTTCGGCGCTGCAGCGGATATCGGTTGAGCATGAGGTATTGGGCCTTGTGCGGCCGATGCACGATATCACCGATATGGATGCCATCGGGATGGCCATTCGAGAGTTTGTGCCGGATATCGTCATTCATGCAGCAGCCATGACCGATGTGGATGGTTGCGAGCGGGATCCGGAGGCGGCGCGACGGGTCAACGTGCTGGGAACGCGCAACGTGGCGGTGGCGGCCCAACAGGTAGATGCGAAACTGGTCTATATAAGTACGGACTATGTCTTTGATGGTCGCAAAGCGGCGCCGTACTGGGAATATGATGACGTCAATCCTCTGAGTGTCTACGGACGTACCAAGTGGCTGGGGGAGGAGATAGTTCGCCGTTTTTCGTCGCGTTACTATATCGTGCGCACGGCGTGGTTATATGGCGAGGGGGAAGACAATTTTGTCGGGACCGTCCTGCGTCTGGCCAGAGAGCGCGGCTCCCTGCACATGGTTACTGATGAGGTGGGCTCGCCCACTTTTGTCCTTGATCTGGCACAGGCGATTCTAAAACTTTTGGAAACTTTTGCCTATGGAACCTATCATCTGTCCAATGCGGGCACCTGTTCACGGTATCAGTGGGCGCGGGAGATCCTCGATATCGCCGGTCGGGACGACGTACGCCTCATTCCGAGCCAGAATTATGAGAGATTGGCCCAAGTACCCAAACGGGTGGTTTTACGTAACGTCTGTGCTGCAGAATTGGGCATCACCATGAGATCGTGGCGCGAGGCACTAGAGGCTCGTTTTTCGTCGAGCCGTGATGAATAGAGGGCTATGGGTATGTGCCCTGTACGCGTCTCGGTGATCATTCCTAACTGGAATGGGTGGGAATTACTATGTCCCTGCCTTGACTCGCTGCAGGAGCAGGTATATCGCGATTTCGAAATTATCGTGGTTGATAACGGCTCCACCGACGGTTCGGTCTCCAAACTCCGGAAAAAGTATCCGTGGGTGCGGACGCTTCCATTGACGGAGAATAAGGGATACAGTGGGGGATGCAATGCCGGGATCCGCAGGGCAAAGGGCGATCTGCTGGTCATGCTGAACAACGATACGGAGGTGGACACCCAGTGGCTCGCCGCCCTTGTGGATGCCGCTGACCGTCATCCCAAGGCCGGATCCTTTGCCTCGCGAATCATGATACACGATGCTCCCCATATCATCCATTCTGCAGGGGATCTCTATCGGCGCGATGGCACTTCAGACTCGCGTGGAGTATGGACAGAGTACGCGCCTCCTTATGATGAAGAATCGTACGTTTTCGGTGGATGTGGTGCTGCCGTGGCCTATCGGCGGGAGATGTTGAGGGATATCGGCCTTTTTGAAGAGGCTTTTTTCATGTATTGTGAGGATGTGGATCTGAGTTGGAGGGCCCAGATTGCGGGCTGGAAGTGCGTGTACGTACCCCAAGCAGTGCTCTACCATCATCATGGTGCCAGCAGCGGCGGCGCGTTGGCCAGTTATCATGTGGGGCGCAACAGCCTGTGGGTCATCGCGCGCAACTATCCCTGGCCCCTGCTCAGGAAATATTGGAAGCGGATCATCTCTGCGCAATGGGGCATCGCGTGTGATGCCCTTGCCGCCTGGCGCGGTGTGGAGGCCCGGGCCCGGCTTTGGGGGCAGTTGGTGGGATTTATCGCTTCGATTCGTTGGCTTGGTGCCCGGCGTGCCACTCAGCGCAAGCGGCGCGTGACCTGTTCCTATCTCGAGTCGATCTTGGAGTAGCGTATGTCGTCGAATTCGCCGTACCTGTCGGTGGTTGTGCCCTGTTATAATGAAAGCGAGAATTTGCGGCGCGGAGTTCTCGAGGAGATGGCCGAATATCTCGATGGGCGAGATTATAGTTATGAGGTGATCATCTCTGACGATGGAAGCAGCGATGAGAGTCGAGAGATTGTGCGCCAGCGTGTCGCCGATAGGACCCATTTCAGGTTGTTGGAGAATGAACACGGGGGAAAGCCCCACGCCGTCTGGCAAGGCATCAAGGCTCTTGAGGGGGAGATCGTCCTCATCACGGATATGGACCAGTCCACCCCTATCGGCGAATTGGGGAAACTCCTGCCCTTTTTCGAGCAGGGATATGATGTGGTCATCGGCTCTCGCGGAGCGGAACGGGAGAATTTCCCCCTCTACAGACGGATGGGCTCCAGCATCTTTCGCTTCTTTCGCCGTCTGTTTCTCCTTCCGGATATCGACGATACCCAGTGTGGATTCAAGGCCATGCGCACGGCGGTGGCTCGCGAGATATTTCCTCAGTTAGAGGTTATCCGGGAACCTGTCTCCGTCAAAGGGTGGAAGGTCACGGCCTTTGACGTGGAGTTGCTTTTCCTGGCCGAGCGTGCAGGGTACGACATTGCCGAGGTAGAAGTGAAATGGGCAGATCGCGATGTGAGTAGGGGAAAGGAGAGGAGTTATCTGGCCGAGTCCAAAGAGATGGCTATGCAGATTCTACGAGTCAAATTCAATGCCTGGCGCGGCTTTTACACGCGTAACGATTAACGTTGGGTGATTGTATTATCGATTTTCAGAATAGACTAGGAGATTTGATCATGTCAGAAAAGTACGCTGTGCGGGCTGTGCATTGTGAGCATACGGCTACGGATGACGAGATCTATGAGGCGCTAAAGAGGGCCACCGATCCCCTGGAGGCGGCCTGGCGAAAACTCGAGGAGGCTCAGAGAATTACCGTAAAGTTGAACCAGGCCTGGCCGCCAGAAAAGTTGGTATACTATAAGGGACGACTCCAAGAGTTGGTGGACTATGGCGTGGCGCGAGCGCTGTTTCGCCTGCTGCGCGAAAGGGTCGATGCAGAACTTTTTTGTACAGAGATAAGCACCAGCGCGCACGGCAACCCCGACCTTTCGGTCGAGGAGACGATCGCGTTGATGCCCATTCTTCGTGAGTTCGATGTGTCCTTTGTGGATGGAAATGAACCGCCCCACAAAGTGTGCCCGGTACCCGGTGGCGGTTCGATGTTCAGCCAGTATCTGCTGCCTACCTCGGTCGTGGATACGGACGCCTTTGTCTCGGTGCAAAAGATGAAGAATCACAAGTTCATGGGGGTCACTCTGTGCCTAAAGAACCTCTTTGGCCTGCCGCCCATGGAGCCCCACGGACGTTCCCGTTCTTATTTCCATCACCTGGTGCGCCTGCCCCACGTGCTCGTAGATCTGGGGCAGATCATCCAACCCGGGTTGAATATCGTGGATGCGCTGGTAGGCCAGTCCGGGAGAGAGTGGGGAGGAGAGGGGCGCGTCTGTGACACCCTCATGGCGGGGGATCACGTCATTGCCACCGATGCGTGTGCTACCCATCTGATGGGCCACGACCCACTGGGAGACTGGCCGGAACAACCCTTTTTGCGGGACCGCAACAGCCTTTTGATAGCCAACGAGAATGGGTTTGGCACCGCCGATTTAGAGCAGATCGATTTCAAATCAGAGATGGAATCCCCCGTAGCCTCCTTTCGCACTGACGAGACGGACCCGTTCGAGACAGTGCGGGCCTGGCGTCGCTCAACCTGCGAACAGGCACTGTATTATCGCGATCACCGAGAGGAGTTTGTGGACCGCTATGCGGGCGAGTATATTCTCCTTCAAGATAACGAGGTCAGATGGCACGGCGAGACCAGTCAGTTGGGACGCAGCCGGCGCGAGTTGGCGGGGCCGGACAAGTCTAGTGCTATGTGGTTCAAGTACGTCGATCCGGCGCAGGCTGAAGGGGAGCATTATGAGGTGTACGAAAAGGTGCTTGACCAGGTCGAGGCGATGGATTAGAAGTTCGTGAAGAACTGAGAGAAGGGATAGGGGGAGGACGATGGCGGCCACGAGGCCCAATATTCTGGTTTTCATGAACGATCAGCAGCAGGGTGCTGTTCTTGATCCAAAAAGTCCGTGTAGGACACCCCATGCGGACGAACTGGCGCGGGAAGGCGTTCGCTTTCAGCGGACCTATACCACGACGGCTCATTGCTGTCCCTCGCGAGCCACATTCATGACAGGGCTTTATCCCAGTCATCATGGAATCTATAACAATGTGCTGAATCAGGCAGCGTTGAATACATCCTTGAATCCGGGCATCGTCACCTTTAGCGAGAGGCTGGGAGACAGTGGGTATCAGATGGCCTTTTCAGGGAAGTGGCACGTCTGTGCCGACGAAGAACCCAGAGATCGGGGCTGGAAGCAATATCATGCCACTGCCGTCGAGGGCGAGTGGCACGGGAAGCGCTGGGAGACGTTTCGTGAGATGGCCCAGGCGCCCCAGGATGACTCGCCGAGGGGCCGGGGCGAGTTGCTTCGCCCCGGATGGGGACGCTACAGGCTGTACGGTATCCGTAAGCCAGACCCCGAGAGCGATCCTTTTATGCCAGGTGATTTGAGGACGGTGCGGGCGGGTATTCGAGCACTGGAAGATCTCGCAGGACAGGGGGATCCGTGGTGCCTTTTCATAGGTCCCGTCGGTCCCCACGATCCCTATATTGTTCCCGAAAAGTATGCCACCATGTACGACCCCGCCGATGTGGATCTGCCTTTGAGTTTCTACGATGATATGCGGGATAAGCCGCGTGTCTATCAAAGACAACGGCGTTTTTGGGGACAGATGACCGAGGACGAGTACCGGGAGGCGATCGCCCACTATTGGGGTTTTTGCACCATGCAGGACGATTTCCTGGGCATGGTGCTTGAGGCGCTGGATGCTTTGGGGCAGACACAGGATACGCTGGTCATCTTTATGTCTGATCATGGCGACTATGCCGGGGCCCACGGCCTTTTTATGAAGGGCGTCGCCGCCTTTGACGAGTGCTATCGCGTTCCCTGTGTGATGCGCTGGCCCAACGGCATCGCCAACCCAGGGCGTGTGGTGGACGAGTTCGTCACACACGCTGATTTTGCGCCGACCTTTGCCGAACTGGCCGGCGTATCGTTAGAAAAGACCAGCGGAGGCAGCCTGTTGCCTTTTCTGGAGGATCGAGCCCCAAAGGATTGGCCAGATCAGATCTGCAGCCAGTTTAACGGCGTGGAATTGTATTACTCGCAGCGTTTCGTGCAGACAAAGGAATGGAAGTACGTCTATAACGGGTTCGACTTTGACGAACTCTATTATCTGGAAGAGGATCCTCATTGTATGCGCAATCTGGCTGAGGATCCCAGGTACACGCCAATCATCGAGGAGATGTGTCGCCGCATGTGGCGCAAGGGGTATGAGGAGAGAGATATCTTTTGTAACCCCTATCCTACGGTGAGTCTCGCACCCTTTGGGCCCATGGTGGGCTTGCGCGATCTATAGACGTTTTGTTCAGGGGCCGATGGGAATCGGCCCCTGACGCTGATCATATTACTAGACGTCGGCGACACCGCCGTCGGGCCAGAAGGCGCTCTGGTA
This sequence comes from Anaerolineales bacterium, assembly GCA_046538105.1. Taxonomy (GTDB): domain Bacteria; phylum Chloroflexota; class Anaerolineae; order UBA1429; family UBA1429; genus JAWLEV01. Next base: position 5,440 of record JBKHJO010000081.1, read on the forward strand.
GTCGCGGGGTTGATAGGGCAGTTCCTCGATGGCCTCAAAGTCCAGTTCCACCCCCAGGCCGGGCTTTTCGGGTAGGTTGACATAACCATCTTTGATTTCCAAAGGCTCCTTGAGAACCCGATTCCGCCAGGGTTGATTCTGGGCATATTCGAGGATAACAAAGTTGGGCAGACAGGCGCCGAGTTGTATGGAAGCCGCCGTGGCCACGGGACCGTTGGGATTGTGAGGGGCTACGCGCACATAGTAGGTCTCTGCCATGGCAGCTATCTTGAGCGTTTCCAGAATACCGCCGTCGTGACATACATCGGGCTGAATGATGTCCACATACTGTTTCTCCAGCAGATCTCGATAACCCCACTTGGTAAAGAGGCGTTCCCCCGTGGCCAAGTTGGTGTTCAGTTCGGCGTTTGCCAGATGTGCAAAGGCGTCCACATTGTCTGGAGGCACGGGCTCCTCAAAGAAAAAGAGATCGTAGGGTTCCAGAGCGCGGATCATGCGCAGGGCCTGATTCGGTCGATGACGGCCATGGGCGTCCATCATGATGAGCACGTCGGGCCCCACAGCCTCGCGCATGACCCGGACGCGTTCAGCCGTTGCCTCGATGCATTGTCGCTCTGTGGTGAAATCCTCAAAGCCCAGACTGCCGATCTTGAAGCCATGCCATCCCTCGTTCATCAGGGCTAGGGCGTTCTCGGCCAGTTCGTCCGGTGTGGCTCCGCCGCAGTGAGTGTAGAGTTGGATGCGATCACGACAGGCGCCTCCCAGGAGACGATAGGTGGGCACGTCCAGTTCCTTTCCCGTAACGTCCCACAGGGCCTGTTCGATGCCGCTTAGGGCCGAGTTGAGCACCACGCCGCCGCGCCAGAATCCGTGACGATACATGATCTGCCAGTTCTGTTCCACACGGTTGGGGTCGCGGCCGACGATAAAGCGTGAGAGATCTCCCACCGCCGCCTCCACGGCTTTTTCTTTTCCCTCCAGGCTGGCCTCGCCCACGCCTGTGATACCTGCGTCCGTCTCTACCAGTACAAAGGTCCAGTTCTGTCGGCCACCAAAGGCCGTGACGGTTTTGACTTTTGTGATCTTCATCTGCTCTCAAGCCCTTTCCATGTAATGATTTGGAAGGTTTATACGCCTCGTGAGACCTTGCTGTCAAATGTGTGGATGATGGCTTCTATTTTGGGAGATATGATATAATATGTCTACGGGGTCGTGAGGCTTGTGGAAGAACGGAGGCCGCCATGATGGAGGAGCAGGATACCGATCAATTTGCCACCGATGTAGCAGAACACTTGACGGAACTGCGAGGACAGACACTCAAGGTATTGTTATTGTTTCTCGGGGCTCTTGGGTATTGCTGGCTTATCGTGTTGATCTGGCTGGTTAGCGCGCGCAGGGCGCCAGGTGGAGCGTGGCTTTCTGGGGCATGTCTGATGGTTGGGATCGGTGTCGCCTTCTATCTACGGCTCCACAACGTCGACGTGGCGTCTGTCTTTCTCGTCTGTGTGGTGGTGGCGTCTTTGACCCATGCCATCATCACCTTCAGACTGCCCGAGTTCGCCTATCTCTTTGTGGTTCCTGTGGCACTTGTCGGCGTTCTGGTGGGGCCTCGTGCGACGGGCATCACGGCGCTGTCTTGCCTCCTGTTGCTCGCTAGCACAGGGTATTTCGCTTTAGGACTGTCTCCTTTTTCCGCCGGCATAGCTTTGCCTGCACTCGTCATCTCTTTGATCACGCTTTCCGCATGGCTTGCGGAGAGGAACCTCTATCTTTCCCTGACTTGGGCCCTGAGGGCCTGTCGACGTGCACAGCAGAAGGAAAAGGCTCTCAGGACGAGGACGGGGGAACTGCGTGAGGCGCTAAAGGCCCTCGACGAGGCGAGCTATCGTCTGGAGCGCACCAACTATATGCTGGCCCGGGCACGCTTGCAGGCGGAGAAGGCTCGTCGATTGAAGCAGGAATTTGCACAGAATATCAGTCACGAACTGCGCACGCCCCTTAATCTGATCATCGGCTTTACCAAACTGATGGCCCAGTCGCCCGAATACTATGGCGAACCCCTTTCTCCGCCCTATCTGCGCGATCTGAGCATCGTGCATCGCAACGCCGTACATGTGGGCGATCTCGTGAACGATGTCCTGGATCTGGCGCGTATCGAGGCGGATCAGATGGGACTGGCGCTGGAAAGAGTCGAACCTGTGGAACTGGTGAAAGAAGCCGTTGAAACAATTCACAGTTTGATCGAATCGCGGGGATTGGCCCTGCGGGTGGAGATGGATGATGATCTTCCCCAACTCTGGCTGGATCCGACGCGGATTCGCCAGGTGCTGTTCAACCTTCTGAATAATGCGGCGCGGTTTACGCAGGAGGGCGGCATCAGCCTACGTGTAGAGACGCTTGAAGATCGAGTGCGTTTTTCCGTGATCGACACGGGGGTCGGCATCGCCGAGGAAGAACTCCCCAAGATTTTTCAGGAGTTTCACCAGATACAGGATCGGGTGAAACATGGGCAGGGTGGGACGGGACTGGGATTGGCGATCAGCAAAGAGTTTGTGGAGTTGCACGGCGGCCGCATCTGGGTGGAAAGTGAACTGGGCAAGGGCAGTACCTTCTCTTTCGTGATTCCTGTACGGACGCCGGATGATATGGCGTCTGTGGGCGAAACGTTTCGTGAGGAGATGGACGTTACGGTGCCAAGACCCGATCAGCGGATATTACTGGTGGTGACAAAGAGCGTGTCGGGCATGGGTCTTTTGTCCCGTCACCTGCGAGACGTCAGAACAGTCATCGTACGGAACTTTAAAGAGGGCCGTGATATGGCTCGTCAAATTCTGCCCCAGGCCGTGTTCATCGACACCTGCTCTGTAAAGGTCGACGAGGTGGCGCTTCGGAATATCGCACGTAGGTGGGATCTGCCCCACGTTCCTTTTATCGCCTGTCCTCTGCCCAGTGAGGAATCCTGGCGGCAGCAACTTGCGGTGGATGGCTATCTGGTCAAACCCGTGGAACGAGACGAACTCTGGAGCGTGCTGCGGCGATTTGGCAAGGGACTTGACAGGATACTGGTCGTGGACGACGACAAGGACTTTG
>JBKHJO010000029.1:0-34251 GCA_046538105.1 Anaerolineales bacterium
CGCACTTGATGAGAATAGACGTCGGCTTCGAGCCGACGGTGCACCGCGGTTCTGGCTCTGCGGGCTATAGTGGCGGAACTGCTGCTCCGCCACTGATCGGAACGGCCTTCCGACCTACATGCCGTTCAACCCCACGAATGCCTTGTTGAGCCGCGACGTGCGGCGGATGATCTCCTGGGGCGAGTCAAAGGATCAGCGGGTTTTCCCGCGTAAAGAGGCAGCGGGCGATGCACACGCTGCAACTTGTCCCCGAGGCCACCCAGTAGCCCAGACACTTTTTGGCGTCAATGTGCCATTTTTTCACACCGTTCCGGTTGCATTCATCGTTGCCCTCGCGGTTGGGGGTGCCGTGGGCGATGGCCTGCGCGGGGCAGAGACGGGCGCAGAGATCGCAGGCCTCACAGCGGGGCGCGGACGCCCAGATCCACGGGGTCGTCGCAGCGCGCGGCCAGCACTTTTTCGGGGAGATCCACGTCCGATGTCCAGCGCAGTGGGCCGCGATTGCTCTTTCCGCTGCCCCATTCGGCGGTCAGGATATTCATGCGCTCGAACCCCTCGCCGTAGGCGTAGTGGAACAGGGCCTCCTCGGGTCGTAGATCCTCGCCTCCTGGTCCCCCTCTGGCCTCGGTCACCAATGAGAGACGCCTGGCACGAAAGCGCGCCTGCCAGTCCTCCCCCAGGTCGCGGGAGAGGGCGTTAAAGGCCGCATTGCTCTCCCTGAAACGCTCGTTCGTCTCCCTGCTGTCACCCTCTATCTTGCTCATCTTCTCCTCGATCCTGGTATACGTGGACATCTGTGCTCTTGCCTCATCCGATTGTGCTGAGCCTCAATCAGTCCCACTTTTTTAGGGGGGACACGACCCTTGCAGAATTGGCTTGCCAATTCTGCTGAGGCAATACGCGTCGCGTATTGCCCGATTTGGCACATCAGAACATTTGTGCTACTATATGGTCACGAACAAATGTTCTAATGTCAGGAGGCGATATGATCATCATCGTCGTCATCATCGTGGCCCTGCTGGTGCTGAGCGCTCTGGACAGGGATCGCTGGCCTCAGTCAAAAGGGCGGACGAAACGCAACCCCGGTGCAAAGCGCCTTCCCCCGCAGCGCCGCATGCGGCGCTCGCCGTCGGTTCTCGGGTTCCAGGGGGCGCGGGAGGATTCCTCCTCTGGGCGTTGGTGGTGGGAATAGGCAATTCACGGGGCTTTTACATATCCCTTAGCCCCCCTTAACGCATCCGTATCCCTTTATGCGTTAATATAGCATCATGGTTATCGGACGTGTAAAGGGGAACTATCATGATCATCCTGGATGAGGCCAGCGAGCCTGTGGACAGAGTGGCCTCTTTTCTCTGGATGCGCACTAAACGGGAACGTATGACGCGCTTTCTCTACCTGTTGGGTAGGCTGGTCGCCTATCTGCCCCATGAAAGGCGCGCCTATTATGCCTGGGCTTTCATCCTGAGCTATCGGCCCGCCCAGCAGATCTCGGCCCACCAGTTCTCGCCCCCGCACCTGCGCATCATCCTTTTTTCCCGTTGGGAACTGGGCCTGATTCTGGGCCATTGGCTGCTGGGGCTGCGACTGGGGCAACCCCTCATATGGTTCAGGCGATTGGAACTCGTCTAGCGAAAAGTGCCGTTCTTGTCCCTGGCGATACTGCGGCTGGTGATGATATCCACGCCACTTCCCAGGGCGTCCTCCAGCACCACCTGATGTTGGACGACGGGCGCGGTGAGCACCACCTCGCGCAGGGCCCGTGCCACGTCCAGGAGGAGTGCCTTGGGCAGCGGCGCCTCCGAGCGTACGGGCACCAGGGACAGGATGCCCCCCTCCACCTGTACCGTGGTGGTCAGCGTCCGCCGAGGATCGGTCAGTTCCTCGCGCACAAAATCCGCGCCCCGGCTGCAGCGTCCTCCCTCGATCTCTATCAACTCGTCCCCCTCGACGACGGCCTGCAGGGTGCAGCCCACAGGGCAGGTGATGCAGATGAACTCTCGACGCTCTGGCAAAGGTCAGCCTCCAATATATCTATGCCGGCGTGCACGCAACCCGCAACGTCCCTGCCTCGGCGATCCTGGATGCCAGGTCGGGCTCCAACGTGACGGCGATCATCTCCGAGGGGCGGGCGTAGCGTAGGCGTCGGGAGAGCAGCGTCTCATCGTCGGCGTACACGTGTGCATATACGGGCTTCTCTATGGGCCGGTGTACGCGGAACTCTAGGGTGAAGGCGTGCTGTTCCAGAGCCTGGGGATGCACCTGTTGTGGCACCACGTGACGCACGTTTTCTCCGGCCCCCACCGCTATACGGCGCCCGATGGCCTCGGGCCCCCGTCGCACGTGGTCGGCGGCGCGGCGGCCGGCCCGCAGGGCACTTATCGTCACCTGATCCACCAGATCGTACACGTGTACCACGTTCCCCGCCGCATAGATGCCGGGCACGCTGGTGGCATTGTCCTCGTCCACATACGGCCCCCCCGTGACGGGATCGATGGCGACTCCCACCTGGCGAGAGAGTTCGTTCTCCGGAATCAGCCCCACAGAAAGGAGAAGGGTGTCGCAGGCCACCGCCCTTGCCGTCTCGGGCAGGGGACAGCCCTCGTCGTCCACCTCGCTTATCATGAGGGATTCTACCCGTTGATGGCCGTGCACCTCGGTCACTGTGGCGCTCAGGTGTAGGGGGATGTCGAAATCGTGAATACACTGCACCAGGTTGCGCCGCAGACCGTTCACATAGGGCAGGAGTTCGAACATGCCCACCACGTGTGCCCCCTCCAGCGTCAGGCGGCGGGCCATGATCATGCCGATGTCGCCGGATCCCAGGATGACGAAACGTTCCCCGGGCATATAGCCCTCCATATTGACCATTCGCTGGGCCGTGCCCGCCGTGTATACGCCGGCCGGGCGGCTGCCCGGGATGGCCAGGGCGCCCCGGGGACGCTCCCGGCAGCCCATGGCCAGGACGAGGGCCCTGGGCTCTATGCGCATCAGGCCCTGGCGCTCGTTGGTGGCCATGAGGGTGCGGGATTCGTCGACCTCCAGAACCATGGTCTCGGTGAGGAACTCCACGTCCACCTCGCGGGCTCTGCGCATCCAGCGGCTGGAATACTCGGGGCCCGTCAGGTCCTCCTCAAATATCTCCAGCCCGAAGCCGTTGTGAATGCACTGGGGCAGGATGCCTCCCAACTCCGCGCTACGCTCCACCACAAGGACCCTTTCCGCGCCGCGCTCTCGGGCCCCATAAGCGGCGGCCAGCCCTGCTGGCCCACTGCCGATGACCGCCACGTCGCAGGACAGGGTTCTCACGACGGCACCTCTTTGGTCCTGCGCTCCAGGAACCGGGAGCCCGGCCCCTGTTTCGTGATCTCCAGGGGTGAAAGACCCAGTTCGCGGGCCATGATCTGGATGACCAGGGGGGTATCAAAAGCCCCCTGACAGCGGCCCGTACCCACCCGCGTGCGCCGCTTGACGGCGTCGTAGGTGCGTGCGGGGATGGGGCGGTGGCAGGCAGCGACGATCTCTCCCTCGGTGACCGTCTCGCAGCGGCAGACCACCCGCCCATAGCGGGGGTCCTGCGCTATGAGGGCCCGCTGTTCCTCACGGCTCAGTTCTGAGAAGCACGGGATGCCCTGGCGTACGGGATTGTGGTCGGGACGCTCCACCAGGGACAGTCCTGCCTCGCCCAGGAGGTGGACCACATACTCGGCGATGGCGGGGGAGGAGGTCAAGCCGGGCGATTCGATCCCCGCCAGAACCACGAGGCCCGACACCTCCTCGGGGACCTCGATGACGAAATCTCCCCGGTTTCCCCCGGCCCGTAGTCCGGCAAAGGTGCGGATAACCTGCCCCTCATTCAGGTCGGGTACGAGTTTTCGTGCGCCCTCCATCACCTCTGCCAGGCCGGAGGCCGTGGTGCGCAGATCCTCCTTGTCTTCGATCACCTCGGCGTTCGGGCCCAGGATGACGTTATCGTGCACGGTCCGCGTCACCAGGATGCCCTTGCTTATGGGTGTGGGACAGGGAAAGAGGACGTTATGTACCTGTTCGGAGGCCACGCGGTCCAGGACGAAATACTCTCCCTTGCGGGGCTTGATCTCGAAACTGTCCAGGCCGGCCTTGTGCATCAACTCGTCGGCCCACAGTCCGGCGGAGATGATCGTCCATCGGCTGTGGTAGATGCCTCGATCGGTGACCGCACCGTGTACGCCCTGATCGTCCTGGACAAAGTCCAGGGCCTCTGTCTCCAGCGCGATCTCCACACCATTCATCACCGCATTCTCGGCGGCGGCGATGCACAGTTCAAAGGGATCCACGATGCCGCCGGTGCCCGAGTAGAGGGCGCCCACCGTGTCCTCGTTGATGGCGGGCTCTCGCCGACGCATCTCGGGGCCATCGATCAGATGCAAGTCGGGCACGCCGTTCTCCATGCCCTGACGATACAGCTCGCGCAGCGTATGGTGATCCTGGGGAGTGATCCCCACCACATAAGTGCCACACCGCTCAAAGGGCACGTCGAGTTGGGCACACAGTGCGTCGAACATGGGGTTGCCCTGGGCGTTCAGGCGTGCCTTGAGGCTGCCCGGCTCGGCGTTGTATCCGCCGTGGACGATGCCCGTGTTGGCTTTTGTAGCGCCCTCACCTACGTCGGAGGCTTTATCCAGTAGGAGGATGCGCAGTCGATAGCGAGAGAGGGCCCGGGCGATGAGGCTGCCCACGACACCGGCGCCTATGATGATGACGTCGTACGTCTCGTCAGGCGTGGGGGCGCTCAATTCTGCTCCTCGCTCAGCCAGCCCTTGGCCCGCTCCACGGCCCGCTTCCAGCCGGCATAGCCCCCGGCCCGTCGCTCCTCGTCCCAGGTACCCTCGAATTCGCGCTCGACCTGCCAGTTCTGGCGCAGCGTCTCCAGATCCTCCCAGAAACCTACGGCCAGGCCGGCGGCATAGGCGGCGCCCAAAGCCGTGGTCTCACGCACGGTGGGGCGGATGATGGGGGTGTCCAGGATGTCGGCCTGCAGTTGCATGAGTAGATCGTTGCCTGCGGCGCCACCGTCGACCTTTAGGGCCCGCAGGGCGATCCCCGCGTCAGCCTCCATGGCCTCCAGTACCTCGCGGCTCTGGTAGCAGATGGCCTCCAGGCTGGCGCGCACCAGGTGGGCCTTGGTCACATAGCGCGTGAGGCCCACGATGGCTCCCCTGGCGTACATGTCCCAGTGGGGGGCAAAGAGCCCCGAGAAGGCGGGCACAAAGTAGACCCCTCCCGCATCCTTTACCGTGCTGGCGATGGCTTCGGTCTCGGCGGCGTTGTTGATGAGCCCCAGGTTGTCGCGCAGCCACTGTATGGCCGCCCCCGTCACGGCGATGGAACCCTCCAGGGCGTAGGTGCACTCGCCCGGCGCCAGGCTGTAGGCCGCCGTGCTGAGTAGTCCCCGCGATGAGGAGATGGCCTCCTCTCCCGTGTTCATCAGCAGGAAGCAGCCCGTACCGTAGGTGTTCTTGGCCTCTCCGGGCGCAAAACAGGTCTGGCCCATCAGGGCCGCCTGCTGGTCGCCCAGGGCGCCGCACACGGGGATATCGCTGCCAAAAGGAGTTGAGGAGGATGTGGTGCCATATATGTCGGCGTCGCTGGAGGGGCGAATGGTGGGCAGCATCTCCCGGGGGATCTCCAGGGCATCCAGCAAGTCCTGATCCCAATCCAGGGTCTCCAGATTCATGAGCATGGTGCGCGAGGCGTTGGTCACGTCGGTCACGTGGACGCCGCCGTCGGGGCCACCGGTGAGGTTCCAGATGAGCCAGCTGTCCATGGTGCCAAAGAGGGCATCCCCCCTCTCTCCTGCCGCCTGCAGCCCGGGCATGTTGTCCAGCAGCCACTTTAGTTTGGGGCCGGAAAAATAGGTGGCTACCCTCAAGCCGCTGCGCTCGCGAAAGAGGGGCTCCAGTCCCCCCTGGATGAGTCCCTCACAAAGTTCTTGGGTGCGGGTGCATTGCCACACGATGGCGTTATGATACGGCTCCCCCGAATCCTTTTCCCAGACGACGGTCGTCTCCCGCTGGTTGGCCACGCCCAGGGCGCAGATGTCCTGGGCCTCGAGGTCGGCCTTTTGTAGCGCCGCCGTCATCACCCGCCGGGTCTTGCGCCAGATCTCGGCGGGGTTGTGTTCTGCCCATCCCGCTCGTGGCAAGATCTGGCGATGCTCCTCGTAATCCGAGGAGACGATCCTGCCCGCGTGGTCAAAGATGATACAGCGGGTACCCGTGGTGCCCTGATCGATTGCTGCCACATATTCGCTCATACCTTATTCCTCCCTATCTCTTTCAAAGAGATGTTATAGCGAGATGGGACCAGCGTCAAGAATATGGCGCGTCCCGTCCTCCTCTATTTGATCGTCAGCACACCCAGGGGCAGCCGGTTGTCGGGTTGCCGTTCTCTTCCCCCCTCAACGATCGGTAAGCGGGTAAAGGTGGCCGCATCGTACATGCCCGCATAGAGTCGATAGGTGCCCGGCGAAGCATCGTCTGGGATGGAGAGTTCGTGCTCATCGGTTATTACCTCTCCCGCCTGCCAGCCGGTTGTGGGACGCGACCAGTTGGCGGGTATGCTGTCGTGCTGGGCGACGATCTCTTCCTCTTGGTCCACCAGGTGGACAAACACCTTGTAATTCGCCGCAGGCGTATCCAGTGCCTGCCAGTACAGGGAGATGGAGACGGCCTGGCCTGGGCGCGTCGACACATCGCTCAGATCGTACCCCAGCAACTCGGCGACCTCGTCGAACTCGGCGTCCAACTTGTGATCCATGGGCGGCGCCTCGTAGCGACGGGGCGCCGCCACCACCTTCACCTTTCCCAGGGCGAGTTGTCTCTCGGATGCGGACGTCCTCATATAAAGGCTGTAATCCCCCGCCTCCAGGTCGCCCAAAGAGACCCTGTACTGTGCGGTGACCACTTCTCCCTTTACCCATGCGCTGGATGGATAAGCGCCGGCGATGGGCAACTGCAGCCGTCTCGCCACGTGGCCCGCCGCGTCCTCCAGAAAAAGTTCCACGGTGTGATCCTTGATCACATCTTCCCGCGCCTGCCATGTTACCCCACACAGCACGTCGGCCCCCGGGGGGGCCTCTGCGTCCACACGTTCGTGGGAGGAGACATGCAGGGTCTCGCCAAAGGGGATGCCCTCGGAAATGATGGGTTTGATCAGGCGCCCCGCTTCCTTCAGGTGCGTTTGTCCCAGGAGCAGATCATCGCCCGCCAGGCTCCCCTCACGGACCACGGGAAAGGGATCGCCCCTCTCTCTGCTGTATATCAGGCGCACGGTGTAGGGGCCGGCGGGGATGCCCGCGGGCAGTGGCATATCGAACTGCTGATACACGGTGTCGCCGGGCCGCCATTGGGGAGGCATGAATCCCAGATCGGTGCGCTGGCTCCAGAGGATGCCCTGGTCGTCCCGGAGATGCACGGATAACGTTCGCCCGGCGTTCACCTCCTGTAGGACGCGCCAGTGGACCATCAGCCGCAGGGATTCATCCCGGCGATGGTGTAGGGGAAGTTGCCAATCGAGGATAGCCACCTCATCGCCAAAGCGCGCGGCGGCTTCTGCCTTGCCCGCGCGCTGCTGCGCCTCAGGCAGCAGGCGATATACGGCGACGGCTTCCTCGCCCGTCGGCGACCGGATGCTGTCCACCTTTTTCGTCATCTCTTGCAGCCGTTCACGGATCTCCTCCCGTATATGATGGCGATTCGTGGACCAAAGGTATACGACATCCTCCGATTCGCGATCGGGGACCACCAGGATGCGCGAGCCGACGGACCAGACAGCCTCCAATGTCCTCGGGTCGGTGAATATGCTGGTGGGATGTTGGTAATGTTCCGATAGCACGACGACGGTGTGGCCGGCGTCCATCTCCTCGACGGCGCGCTCGGCCAGCACCTCGTACGCCTTGTGAAAGTTGTAATAGTTCTCCGGCGCCCAGCCCCATATGCCATAATAGGTACGCAGGGCGAGTCCCCCGTCCACCGCCACGAGGAGCGCCAGGGCCAGGGGCACCCAGGGGTGTGAGCGTTTCCCCAACCGGGGCCGCAAATAGTCGCCAGCAGTAACCAGGCCCAGGGCGGCCAGGGCATATATGCCCGGGATGATGCCGGACATGCGTTGGCTTTGGGGCATCTCGCCGCTGGTCAGTATGGCGGGCACGCACATGACCAACAACCAGATGATCAACAGGCCGTGTCGCGGCTCCCGCCATCTCCAAAGGGATCTGACGACTCCCAACAGAAAAAAGGGGGCCAGTAACAGGGAAAACACGGGGCGCCCGGGCATATTGAACTTCCAGCGAGGATCGCCTTCTATGACGAAACTGCCCAGGGTTTGTAGCAGGTTTTGGCCCACGATCCGCCAGGCCTCCCATCCGCTGTAGCGTTGAAAGATCAACACCTGGTCGGCCCGCTCCCAAAAGTGGCTCCAGTGGCGAACGAAATATACCCCCAGAGGCAAAAACACGAGCAGCGTCGCCAGCCCGGCCAGCAGCAGTTTCCAGAACCGGTCGACGAAGCGCTGTTGGTCCACACCGAGGGCATACAGGAAAAACAGGGCCACGGTGAGGGGAAAGAAACGGGCCGCCAGATAGGTATACAGCACGCTCCCCACAAGACCGCCCCCCACCAGTAGCAGCGATAGCCGATCCTCGTGATAGCCGCGCCACAAGAAATACAGGGCGGCACATTCTATGGGCGGGATGAGGATGTTGGGGTAGGCGCTGCGGCTCAGGCTGAGATGCCAGTAGGACAGCCCCGTGATCGCTGCCGTCCAGAGGGCCACGCGGCGGGAAAAGAGTTGGTTGAAGAGGAGATAGGCAAGGGGAAGGGTGGCGACGCCGATCAGGGCCGACGTCAGGCGCACCGTCACCTTGGTGGCGCCGAAAAGCCGAAAGAGGATGGCCATGACGTACATATACAGGGGTTCGCGCCCCGTGTATCCCGAGAAATAGACCGGAAGATTTCCTGGACCTATCTCTTTGGCCATCAGGCCGTACACGGCTTCGTCAAAGTGCAGGGCCGGTGGCACCCTGTCCAGGGCCACCAGGCGAGGGATACTGGTGACGATGATGATGAGGAGCAGCCCAAGCGTCGCCTTTTGGGCGCTCGATGTGATCTCATGGTCGTCGTCTGAACGCGATAACCCCATCTCTCCTTTGTCTCGCTCCTTCAATAGTTGGCCATTGGCTCGGTGCTCTATACAATGGTGGTCAGTCCGACGTCCGCTTTTGGGGACAGTCGGTTGTCTCTAATCGTAGTCAAGGAGCGCGTTTTTGTCTATTTGGTGTCAGTCCGTAGAATTTTCGAGAAAAGTGGAGATGAGGGGCCTTGACCCTTCTGACAGCAAGAATTCCGGCAAGGGAGGTGTGTGACGTGGAGGAGGCGGAAACTCCCGCCCGCTGGCAGGGCGTCCTGGCCGTGAGCGTGGTGATGGTTATCTTTGGGACCACCTTTGTGGCCACCGAGATCGTCCTGGAGGAGATGGGCCCCCTCACATTGGCTTTTGGACGTTTTTTCATCGCGCTGATCGTTTTCGCCCCCTTTTTGCGGCACGGGAGGGATGGTGAGACGTCTCTATGGCGGATGGTCTGCATGGGGCTTTTGAGTGTCACCCTCTTTTTTTCGTTGCAGAACTGGGGATTGCTGCACACCACATCGGCGAACGCGGCCATCATCCTCTCGGCCATACCGGCCCTGACGGCCATCGTGAGCCGGTTCGCTTTGGGTGAACCCCTGACCCTGCGGCGGGGATTGGGCATCCTGCTGTCTATGGCGGGGGTGGCGGTGGTGGTCACGGGCGATGCGTTGATGGGTGTGACATCCCCCTCTACCAATACCCTGCTTGGGGATCTGCTGATATTGGGAAGCGCCCTCTGTTGGGCCCTGTACACCGTGCTCGGGCAGCAGGTGGTGAGACGATGGACGCCCGGCGCCGTCACCGCTCACACCATCGCTTGGGGCACGCTGTTTCTTGCACCTCTGGCGGTGGGGGAGGTAATCCTGCGGGGGGTGGTGTGGCCCACGCCCAAGGCGTGGATCATGCTCCTGTTCCTGGCTCTGATCGCCTCGGGCCTGGCCTTTTTTCTCTATCTCTTTGCCCTGACCAGGTTGGAGGCGGGGGATGCCTCGGTGTATGTCAACCTGTCGCCGGTGGTAACCCTCATCGCCGCGCGCCTGGTGCTGGGCGATCCGATTCGCTGGTTGCAGATCTTGGGGGCGGCCCTGGTACTTGGGGGACTCTATCTGACAGAAAAAAGATCTTCCCGTGGAGGGAGATAATGCCTCCACGGCGGTGGAAAAGAGATCGCGTGTGGATCGATAAGGCGTTACGCCTCGCTCGCCCGTTCCCGACGCCAGAAGCAGATCATATCCCTTTCTCGCAATGTGACGTCCACCAGCACCCATCCGTCCGCCCCCTGCCTGTCCAGCACCTCGGTCATGGCCCAGAGATAGGGGTTGGGGGCATCATCAAAGAAACAGTCGCCTTCCGTGTCGCAAAAGAGAACGATCTCCTCGCCCGCTTTCAGATTTTCTCCCGCCTCGACGATTTCGTCGCGGGTATGTATTGTGATGGCATGTTCCCAGGACACCGTCTTCCTCCTTCTCTTCCCTGTCAATGAAATCCATGTGCCACAAGTTCGATCACCCTGTGAGGTGGGATCAGTCAAAGCGCCGGTACATTTCTTTCTTGGCATTGCAGATGGGACAGCGATCCGGGGCCTCGCCTATGAGGGTGTGGCCGCATCGGGAGCAGACGTTGATCGCCCCCATGTCACAGTCCTCGCCCTCCTCTACCGCTTCCTGGGCCTCTGCATAGAGGGCGGCGTGGGTCTGCTCCGCCTGCCAGGCCCAATCGAAGGTGTGCAGGGCGCCCCGTTCCTCCTGCTCCTCGGCCACGGCCTTGTATGCGGGATACATCTCGTGCACCTCAAAGTTCTCGCCGTCGATGGCCACGCCCAGATTCTCGGCTGTGGAACTGAGCCCGAATCCCGCCATGGCCGCTGTCAGGGCGTCCCCTTCCTCGCCGCGCATCACGGTAAAGTGGTTTGTGGCATGGATCTCTTCGGCCCAGGCGATGGCTCTGAAGAGGCGTGCTACATTGGAAAAACCCTCCTTTTCTGCCCTGCCGGCATAGATCAGATAGCGCATGTGCGCCTGGCTCTCGCCCGAAAAGGCACTCTGCAAATTGCTCACCGTCATGGGATGCATACACTTGCCTCCTTTATAAAATCACTTTGTTTATCATATTACTAATGATATCTGCTTTCTGCCCCATGTCAAGTGGTTGCCCTAGAACTCGATGCCCCGTTGAGCCCGTACGCCCTCGTCAAAGGGGTGCTTCACCTTGCGCATATCCGTCACCAGGTCGGCAAAGGCGAGCAGTTCTGTGGGGGCGTCGCGCCCGGTGATGATCAGGTGCAGCGTGGGCGGTTTGTGATGCTTCAGCCACTCTATCACCTGGCGCGTATCCAGCCAGCCGTACTTGAGGGGGTAGGTGAACTCGTCCAGCACGATGAGGTCATAGTCGCCGCTGGCGATCTTTTTCTGGGCCAGGGCCCAGCCCTCGTGGGCCTTGCCTATGTCCTTCTCCATATCCTCCGATTCCCAGGTGAATCCCTCACCCAGGGTGTGCCATTCCAGCCCCAGGCATCCGGCGGCCTTGACCTCGCCCCATTTGCCCTTTTCACTTTTGATAAACTGGATCATGCAGGGGCGCATATCCTGTCCCCAGGCGCGCAGTATCGTTCCCAGGGCCGCTGTGGTTTTCCCTTTGCCCTTGCCTGTATAGACGATGACCAGTCCTTTGTGATTCATGTTCTATCGTGCTCCCGACAGTACTGGATCCACTGCATGGACCATTCGTCATGACCCATGAGCAGGTTGGAGGCCAGCAGAGCCTCGCGGATAGGTCGCACCAGGGGGTTGGTGATGGGACAGGTCAGGCCACAGGCGATGGCCATGGACAGGAAGCTGGCGTTCAGCGCTCCGCGGTTGGGCAGCCCGTGGGATACGTTGCTGGCTCCCATGGTGATATTCACGCCGCACTCGCTGGCGATGAGCCGCGCTGCCTTTAGAGTGACATGGGCCGCTTCCGTATTGGAGCCCACCGTTAGAACCAGGGGGTCGATGATGACGTCGTGCCGGGGAATGCCCATGTTTTCGGCCCGAGAGATGATCTTGCGAGCCACCTGGAGCCGTTTCTCCGCCGTGGAAGGGATGCCATCGTCATCCATGACCAGTCCTATCACCGCCGCCTTATGCTCTTTGACCAGGGGGAGGATCTTCTGTAACGATGCCTCCTCGCCGTTGACCGAGTTGATGAGGGCCTTGCCCTCGTAGATCTGCAGGGCCTGTCGCAGGGCCTCTGGATTGTTGCTGTCGATGCAGAGGGGCACGTCGGTGACCTCGCGCACCGCCTCCATCATCTGGATCAGGAGTTGGCTCTCGTCGGCCGCCGGCACGCCGGCGTTCACGTCCAGGATGCCAGCGCCCGCCTCAACCTGCGCGGCGGCATCCTGCTGTACGATACCCATGTCGCCGCGCTCCAGGGTGTCCATCAGCCGCTCCCGCCCCGTGGGATTGATGCGCTCGCCGATGACTATGACAGGGCCGTCACGGCTGATGGTGACGGTCTCTCTTGCGGATGAGATGATGGTCTCCAGATTGTCCTCGAACATGAGATCCTCCCATATAGATTGTACAACTGACGCTCATTATGGAGTATCAGAGTGTACCATGTCAAAAAGAGAGAGAATGGATTGTGCATCTGATAGGCTTATCGTATATACTATGCTGAGGTTTAAATTTCTGTAAGGAGAAATGTGGCTGTTCATTCATGGAGCCTCAGTACGACGTTCGATGCTCTGAAGAATCGTGGTTTTCGTTGGCTCTGGATGCAACGTCTGGCCTCCTCGGCCACGTTTCATATGAGTTCCGTGGTACAGGGCTGGTTGGTCTATCAACTTACCGGTTCGGCCTTTGCCCTGGGGTGGGTGAGCGCGGGATGGAGTGTCGCCACCCTCCTCCTCTCCCCGTATGGCGGTGTCATCAGCGACCGCCTGGAAAAGCGCACTGTCCTTTTCTGGGCGAGGGTTGGCATGGGCCTCAACAGTGCCATCATCGGCCTTTTGATTTCCTTCGATCTGATTCACATCTGGCATCTGGCAGTTAGTTCCCTGTTTACTGGCATATGTTTTTCTTTTTTGATGCCTGCACAAGAGTCGATTATCTCGGATCTGGTGGACCGGAAGACTCTGATGAATGCCATCTCCCTTAACGCCCTGGGAACCGGACTCGTAGGCATCTTTTGTGCTTCCCTGGCCGGCTGGCTCATCAAGATCGGAGGGCCGGCCACAGTGTACTATGGGATGGCTGCTCTTTATGTGCTGGCGATCTACACCATCATCAAACTGCCCGATACAAGTAACAGCGCTGACACATCATCCTCTGTGTGGAGCGATCTGAGAGAGGGAATTCGCTACCTGTGGCGGAACCCCCTCCTTCTGACGTTGTTGGGGATGGGACTGATCCGTGTGTTGTTTGGCAGGGCCTACAGTACATTACTTCCCGCTTTTGCTGAGGACAACCTGGGGTTTGATCCCTCGGGATTGGGTATACTCATGTCGGTGCCCAATCTGGGCGCGCTGGTCAGCGCTCTGCTCATCTGCTCTCTGGGAAACATAAGGCATAAGGGCAAGTTGTTTCTAGTCGCCGGGGGATTATTGGGTCTGAGCCTTAGCCTTTTTGTGAGCACCCCTCTGTTGCCTGTCGTCTTTGGTTTTATTTTTCTGGTGGGATTCTTTGATAATATCTGTAGGGTGGTGAGCAGTACGCTGCTCCAGGCGGAGAGCGATAAGGGTTATCTGGGGCGTGTGATGAGTATCGCCATGATGGAGTGGGGGCTGACGCCCCTGGGCACCGTGCCGGCCGGGGCCGCCGTCGATTACGTGGGTGTGCCTCCCGTGATCATCGTACAGGGTATATCTATGATCCTGCTGTTCGCGGCGGTGGCCTTTTTCCAGCCAAAGATCTGGAGGCTGGATTGAGAAGGGAGAGGTTATAGGCACTTTCTCGACGGTGCGCGCTCGGTAAACTGTGGATTTATCTTTTTCATGGGACAAGAGATGGAGGAAACACCATGACACGGAATATGAAGGTTCTGGTCACTGGCGGCAGCGGTCAACTGGGCCAGATGTTCCTCAGGCACTATGGTGACTACTATCGTCTGCGCCTGACCTACCACACACATCCTTTTGAGGCGCCAGGACACGACGTGGTCCAGATGGACCTCACCGAGTACGACGACGTGCTGAGCGCCATGGAGGGTATGGACGCCGTGGTACACTTTGGCGCCGACTCGGCGAGCCGCGCGCCTTGGGACTCTATATTGCCGAACAATATCGTGGGGACCTACAACGCCTACGAGGCTGCCCGCGAGGCGGGCGTGATGGGTTTCGTCTTTGCCAGTTCGAACCACGCGGCGGGGTTCGAACTCAAGGAAGAGGGGTTCGTTGGACCAGACGCTCCCATCCGACCCGATGACCTGTATGGGGTGAGCAAATGCTTTGGCGAGGCTCTGGGGCGCTACTATCACGACCGCTACGGCATGCGGGTCATCTGTCTGCGCATCGGCACCTGCCACGGCCAGGACGACGATGCCAGTCAGCGCGCTCGTCTGGAAGAGATGATGGAGCGCGGTGGGAGTTATCCCTACGACGTGCCTACCACCCTGTCCATGTGGTTGAGCCCCACGGATATGTCGCAACTTGTGCACAGGAGCCTGGAGACCGACTGCCCCTTTGGCATCTTTTATGGGATCTCGGACAACACCCCCCCGGCGTTCGACCTGTCAGAGACCAGGCGCGTCCTGGGCTACGAGCCGCAGGACGACGTGCAGGATCTCTTTGATCGTCCCATCCGTTCCTTCGAGTAGGAGTAGTCGTGCCGCGGTCTGTATCATAAAGGGAGGAAGGATCTCTTTGTCCGTCTGCACCGCTGTAAACAGGCGGTGCAGCGGTTGGCCCCGCCTCTTTGGGGCGGGGCCGGCAAGCTCATCTATCAGCGCGATCGTTTTCGGATGGTACAATGTCGATGAGTTGGATACTCCAAAACTGTGCAGAATTGCGTAGCAATTCTGCAAGGGAATCTGCGAAGCAGATTCCCTCATGCGCTGGGGTCCATGACGCGGCCAATAAAGAGGATGGTTCCCGTCTCCCTGTCCCGGATCAAAAAGATGAACGGACGGTCGACGGTGAACTCGACGGGGGAGGCCGGCGCCGATTCTGCCATGACGACGCCGGTGGCGGCCGCCGCCTCGGTGCCCTCTTCATCCACCGCGACAAAGGCCTTGTGAACCACGTCATCTATGAACAGGTCTGGGCTGCCCGTCATGCCCGAAAAGTCGGCACCTGCGTCAAAGGCCGCCGGCATGCCCATGGCCTCAAGCGTGTCCTTGAGACTGGCGTCCCACTCGAAGGAGAACTTGGGCATGGCGAGGGCCACGTTCGTGAATTCCATATCCTGCACGATGGTCTCTATCCTCCTGGCATCCAGCGTTCCCTCGAATTCCTCAAAATCCCCCTCTTGTGGCAGGAGAATCACCATGGAGAGTTCTTCCCCCTCGTAGGGCAATTCGAGGGCCTGATAGTCCTCTCCTTCTCCATAGGCCAGAAATTTCTCCTGCTTCATCATGGGCACGGTGACCTCTTGGCCATTCGGCAGGTAAAAGGTGCCGTCCTCTGTCGCCCCCTCCTGGAAGGGATGCTGCCAGGCGGCGTTGAAATAGATGGCGTTGGTGAGCACCAACACGGTGGAGGGATCGA
Organism: Anaerolineales bacterium; assembly: GCA_046538105.1. Lineage (GTDB taxonomy): Bacteria > Chloroflexota > Anaerolineae > UBA1429 > UBA1429 > JAWLEV01. The sequence goes on from JBKHJO010000029.1 coordinate 15,851, forward strand.
TGGCCCCCGGCGGGAGCAGATCCTCGATGCGCTCCTCCGTCTCCTCGGCTACCCAGTCGTTTATGATGGTGCGGGATTCCTCCGGTTCCGTCTTAAAGTCCAGGACCCGCAGCCCGGCCCCATAGTTCTCCGCCAGGGTCTGTAAAAAGTCGGAGAGAAATTCGTACCCCTCCTGTCCCCAGACGGCATTGGCGATGTGCAGGCGGAATCCCTCTTCCTCCTCTCCCCGGCTGGCGAGGGCCAGGTCCAGGGCGTTGAACGCGGGGTGCAGCCGATCCTGGGGCAGGTCAAAGTGAAGAACATCGGCCATCTGTGCTTCGGTCTCGCCCCGCGCCCCCGCATAGGTCATGGCCAGGGCCAGAGAGATCGAGTAGGGGGAATAAAACAGGTTGCCTTCATCTTCCGCCAGGAAGCGATAGAGGTCGAGGGCAAAGGCGGTGTCCCCCTCGACCAGCGCGCCCAGGTCCTCCTCGCTCACCTGGGGCTTGGAGATCCGTTCCTCTTCCGCACGCACCACCCCGGCAGGCTCCTCCTGTACGGCCTCGCAGCCCGCCACGATCAGGAGTGGGAGCAACAACAGAATACACAATCCTATCCGTCTTAACATTTCGCCTCCTCATAGTCTTTTAATGGACCCAACTATCTATTAGACGAAGAAAAGGTCGAAAATGTTCCTGTATGCACAGCGAGCTGCGCACTGGAAATCAACTTCCAGGCTGGTATGCGACCGCCTTTGGCGGCTCCCAAATTTGCTGAAGCAGGTGGCTTCGCTCGGCAGAACAGCCAGCACCATTCTGCATGCCGGTGTCCCTTAGCCTGTTTCCAACAGGCTACTCGTACCAGACGTCGAATTGATTCGATGGCTGGCAGAATCGGCTTGCCGATTCTGCATAATGTGTAGTGGCGAGTGCGCCATTGCCTGAAGACGTGGAGAATGGCTTTGCCATTCTCCGAGCAACTCTGCTTTGCAGAGTTGCCTACCACTGGGTACAGGCGATGGGGATGCCCTTGCGCAGGTTGCCGTGGCATTTCTCGTCGCATCGCGTGCAGCGCACGATCTCATCCAATCGTCCTTCCCCGACCTTGCGTGGCCAGTCCGGATCGGCGATCAGCCCCCGCCCTATGGCCACCAGATCGGCGCGATCCTCGTGTAATACCTCCAGCGCACGCTCCACCACATCCAGCTCGCCGACGGCGATGAGGGGCACCCCCAGGGGTCGAAAAGGCGCGGCCCTGTCGCCGGGGGCCTCCATGCTGGAGGGAGAGAGGTCGAGGATGTCCACCCCGGCCTCCACCAGGGCCTCGCCCAGTTGCAGGCTGTCCTCGATACCATAGCCCTCACCCATGGGGGTGTGGCGGTAGAGGAGGAGCATATCCTCCTCGTCGCATATGGGACGTATGGCGCTGACGACATCCAGGGCCAGGCGCATGCGATCCCAAAGGGAGCCGCCATAGTCATCGGTGCGCTGGTTCTGCACCGGCGAGAAGAACTGGTTGAGGAGATAACCGTGGGCCCCGTGGGGCTCCACGCCATCAAAGCCGGCCCGGGCACACACCCGGGTGGCGACTTTGTATTGGTCGATCATCTCTTCTATCTCGCCCGCAGAGAGTTCTCCCGGTGCCGATTTTCCAAAGGTGGCGGGAAAGAGTTGAAAGGCGGCCAGGGCGCCCTCTGCGTGGATGGCTTCCACTAGGGGGCTCAGGTTCTCGCCCGTGAATGTCGCGCCAAAGGCGTCCACGTGCTTGGCCTCCACGATGACCAGGCTCGCGCCTCCTTCCGCGCGTCGGCGGTACCATTCCACGCCCTCTGCCCCGCGTAGATCGCGACAGGTGGCCATGGGCGGCATGACGATACGGTTGGACAGTTCTTTGTCTCGGACGATGAGGGGTTCGAACAGAGGTGTCACGTCGATGGACATAGCGCTTCCTCCCAAGGACTATCGTTGACGATCCGTTGTGTGATGTTGTTGGCCTTTAGCCGCCTGGGGCCGGTGCAGACGCTCTCAACTGGGCACACAGGGCGTTCAGCCGCTCCCTTTGTCGCGCGATACAGGGGGGGATGGATGCCAGATTCTCGTCCTCGTAGGGCTGCTCGGCGGCCAGTTCCAGACAGAGATCCATGCTCTTTTGCAGATTGGCTGCCGTCTCTTCCAGGGAGGCGATCTTCTCGGAGGAAGCGTTCTCCAGTTGCTTTTCAAAGAAATCCACATTGAGCACCACCTCTTGGGCGAACATGTGGGGCCGCTCGGCGGGTACCAGGGAGGGGATCCTGCCGTATATGTGGTCCACCATCTCCTCCAGAGAAAAAGTCCCTTCAAACCAGCGAATGTTGGGCCCAGGGCATATGGCCTGGGGCGCCTCCGATTCCTTGGCCAGCCCCAGTGTGATGAGGGCTCCGTTACCCAGATGGTCGCAGATGCACGTCTTTTGCACGACCTGGTCGCGCAGACGCTCCCTCTCCTCCTCTGTGATATCCATCTCCGCGATCTCGGCCAATTTCCTCTTCTGATACGCCCGGGACGATATGCACAGGGGCCTCTCCGTATACTCGGTGTTCAGGCGCGCGAATCCTTTGGGACAGGGAGAGCCGGGCGTGCCGGCCGCTATCCGCTCGTGGGTCCATATCTCCGACCCCGTGCCATGTATGTTGTTAAAGGGGATATTCAGGGGGGATACGTCGCTGATATATACGTCCTCCTTGTCCGCCTCTGCGAGAAGGCCTCGCGTGGTATCGTCCACGCAGGTGGCCTCGGGCACCAGCAAAAAGGGACTGGCCCAGCCCGTCCTGTCCATCCCGAAATCCTCCAGGAGCCTGCGCATCTCGCCGTGGGTGCCGATGCCTCCCTGCACCGTGATCAGCGGCTTGTGGTCGAGGACGGCCTGGGGACAATCGCCACGTTGCTCGGTATAGTATTCTGCCACCTGGGGCTGGAATCTGGCCGCCAACTGCTCGCGCTTTTCCTTGAACTCTTGGAGCAGGGTCGGGAGCAACATCCCCCCAATGGGAAAGGCGTGCCCCCCACAGTTGAGTCCCGACTCCACGCGGAACTCGTGCACCTCCAGGCCCTTGCGCGCCAGGAACCGCCCCTGGATGCGGGCCGAGCGAAAGTCGCTCACTTTGATGACGATCTTCTTTTTTATCTCCCCCGTCTCGTCCCGATAAAAATCGGCGAACTCGGTCATGTGGCTGAAGAGACGGCGGTTGATACCCGCCGAGAGCACCAGGCTGGAGTTCAGTTTGCTCCGCGCATAGCCTCGCAGGGCGGCCAAGGCGTCGGTGAATTTGTCCCCCAGTTGATTTCCCTCGCTATCATAGTTGACCCGATCCACCTTGACCATGATATTGGTGTCGATGGAGCCCGGGCGCATGCGGCGGGTCAGGTCGCGGGCCACCCTGTCCCTGGCGGGCCCCTGCTCCATCTGCAGAAAGGCGTGATAATCCTGCTTCAGGGGCACGTGGTCGGGGAGTAGTTCAAAATATCGGCGCTTGTCATTGTCCTCGAAAAATGGCAGGGCCTTGATGGCTTTCATCCTCATCTGTACGATGTCATGCACGGTATTCAGATAGGCAGTGATGCGCCTCGCCCGGCCATCCTCTTTGTGTGGCGAGATGGTGGGATAGGGTAGCCCATACTCTTGCGCATAGTGCCTGCCCATCCTGTACAGCAGCCGATCATCCACCAGCGAGATGACCGAGGAGATACCCAAAGGGCCCACGCGGATGGGTGTGTCGGCCGAGTGGCCGGTGCCCATGACGGGGATGAAAAAAGTATGGTAACTATTCTGCATCGGTGAAAATTCCTCTTGACTAGATTTGATGAGTGTGCAAGTGGCCTGTGAAAAGAGCGGATGGATCCGTCTACCACCCCTTACTCCTGCGCCTCGAATTCCAGGGCCACCGAGTTGATGCAATAGCGAAGGCCCGTGGGATCGGGGCCATCCTCGAACACGTGGCCCAGGTGGGCGTCGCAGCGATTGCATCGCACCTCTGTGCGGGTCATGCCGTGGCTGGTGTCTGGCAACTCTCTCACGGCGTCGTCGGTGACGGGCTCCCAGTAACTTGGCCAGCCGGTCCCCGATTCGAACTTGGTCTGTGAACTAAAAAGTTCGTTGCCACAGCACACGCATCTGTAGATGCCTTCCTCGTGGTGATCATAATATTCGCCGCTAAAGGGAGGTTCCGTTCCCCCCTGCCGCGTGACCTCGTACTGCTGTGGCGTCAATATCTCGCGCCACTCCTCATCGCTCTTGACTACCTTGTCGGACATGGCTGTCGCCTCCCATTCTTGCACTTGCGCCTCGGTCTCGGCTGCCGATTGGCAGCCGCAGAAACATAGGACACAGGTTGCAAACAGTAAAAGATACCTCATCTTGGACATCACAATGAATCTCCCGCCAGACTATTTGTAAAAAGAGAAAACTATGGATAATGGTGGTTCAGTCGCCTGGCACTTTAGTGCCAGGCGACTGGCATGTTCTATTCCCGCGCCGCCAGATCGCTGCAGCCCGGCGCGTCGGCCTGCTTCTCGGCCAGTTCGATGATCCAATCGGGGAATGCCCCGCCTGCATCTTCCTTGGCCACGGCCACGAGTTCGCGGACCACGTCAGGGTGCTCCGGGGCTACATTGTCGGCAAAGGGGTCCTTCGCCGTCAGATCGTAGAGCAAAAAGCCCGTCTCATCGACCTTGTAGTTGAGCCACCAACGCTCCGTGATCACCGTGGCGGCCGAGCCCCAGCCCACGGTAGCATGATCCCTTGGCCCCTCGTTTCCAGCCAGGGCATCGTCGAGGAAGGAGATGCCGTCGATCTCGGACGGTGGCTCCACCCCGGCCACCTCCAGGATGGCGTCCGTGATGTCGTGGTGTTGGACGAACATGTCGCTGATGGTGCCCGCGTGTTCGGCCCCGGGGAAACGCACCATCAGGGGCACGTCATAAACCTCTGGCATGGAGGGATAGCCCCGCTTTCCCATATAGTTGCGGTCCCCGATGGAATGCCCGTGATCCGAGGTAAAGATAACCATGGTATCGTTCAGCATGTCCAGCACCCGCAGGCTCTCCATAAAGTAGCCGAACCAGCGGTCGCACAGGGTCACGGCTCCCATATAGTTGGCTCGCGTGCGCTTTAACAGGTACGGATCCAACTCTGACACGTCCTCGTATCCCGACTTGACCTGCTCCTGTCCATCCTCGTCCAGATAAAGATCGCGATAGTGGGACGGAACGAGCCAGGGCTCGTGGGGGTTAAAGGACTCCACGGTGAGAAAGACGTCCTCGGCGTCCTGGTTCTGTTCCAGCCAGAGGGCCGACTCCTTGAGCACGCGGGGTGCAAAAAAGTCCTCCTCTTTGCTGCGGTCGTGGATGTTCATGACGGCCTGCTGGATGAACTCGATGGTGTCCTCGTTCTGCATCTCTTTGGGCAGCCAGTGGTCGATCTCTTCCTGAGTCAGGCGTGGTCCCGAGCGATAGGGGTCCCGCTCCTGGCCGCGCAGGAATCTCCACTGGTCAAAGCCGCGCCAAAAGTTCTTGGAAGGTTTGAACTGATGGTAGACATCGGAGATGAGGCCCGTGCGATAGCCGGCCGCGTTGAGGATCTCGGCCAGGGTGTCCTGTTCCTCGGGGATGGGTCCCCAGCCCGGCGCTCCCACGAAATCACCCTTGAGACGGAAATCGCCATCATAGAAGGGGTACACGCGCTTGCCCGTATAGATGGCCCGCCGCGTGGGCAACGTGGGCAGGGATTCGGGGTAGGCTCGGGTCATGACCAACGACTCCTCGGCAAATGCTTGAAAGTGGGGCGTCTGAAGTTCTCCCCACGGGGCGGAGCCGTACACGCCCGTGGAATCCTTGCGCAACGAATCAAAGATGACCAGGATGATATTCATGACTTAATCTCCTTTTTCCTACTTTTGCTTGCATCATAGGACAAGGGGGCGACGGGCGCAAGACCGTATGTGCTGGCCGTTCTTTCCTTGCGTCCTGTTGTTCGCAATCTAGCGCCCCTCCTCCCGTATGTGCTGTACATAGTCCTGCAGAGGGTCGTCCAATCGCGACATGTACTGGGCCATGCGTTCCATCATCTCCTCCTGGGCGTCGCGGGTCTCGGGCAGGCCGATGAGATTGTGCATCTCGTAGGGATCGTGGGCCACGTCGTACAGTTCCAGCGTCTCCCACGGATCGTTCAACAGATCATGGATCACGCCCCGCTCGGAGGGGGTGAGTACAAGTTTATGCTCCCGCGTGCGCACCATGCGCAGGGACGTGGGTAGGCCGTGTCCACTGTAGCCATAGACGCTGTCCCTTTCTAGGACGCTGTGCCTCTCTAGCGTATCATCGCGTCCCACGATGTTCTCCAGGATGCTCTTGGTGTCGCATTCCTCCGGGGGCGTGATGCCGGCCATCTCCAGAAAGGTGGGGAATAGATCCTGAAGGTATACGAACTCGCCGCGCACGCTACCCGGCGTCTCACAATGGGGATGCGCGGCGACAAAGGGGAGGCGGAAAGACTCCTCATAGCCAAAGGGTCCTTTTTCGATGAGTCGGTGGGCGCCCATCATGTCCCCGTGGTCGCTGGAAAAGATCACCAGCGTGTTTTCCATCAGGCCCAGGCGCCGCGCCTCGTTCAGCACGCGCCCAATCAGTGCATCGAGCATGGTCACGTATCCCCAATAGCGGGCCACGATCTCCCGCCAGCCCTCCCAACCGTTGCCCGATAGCCCCCATGCGCGCTCTGTGATCTTTTGGTGGCTGGGTTTGCGGTACCAGGTCTCCGGAAAACTGGGCTCTATGGCGATCTCGGCGGGATCGTACATGGAATAGTAGGGTTCGGGGACCAGGCAGGGCGTGTGGGGGCCCCAATAGTTAACCCACAAAAAGAAGGGCTTGTTCTCCTTCTCGCGCCGTTCCTTGAGCGCGCCCAGCAGGCGGACGGCCTCCTCGCTGACCATTGCTTCGAAAGAGTGGTCTATGGTCCCCGAGTGCAGGGCATAGATCTCGTGCCGCTTTATGCGTCGGTTGGGCCCCTCACCGTAGGAGGCCTTCAATAGTTCGGGAGGTTCCAGGCCGTGGGAAGCCAGATAATCCTCGTAATGAGTGGTGATGTTGGAAACGCCGTTCGTCACCCGCCCCCGATGGTAGTGCAGCCCCTCGATGACGCCGCCGGCCGGCGGGTAGCCATAGCCGGGAAAGTCCTTGCCTTCAAACCCGTACTGGCTGGCCACGCGAGAGTTATCGAGGTGCCATTTCCCCGCATAGCCCAAATTGTATCCGGCACGGCGCAGTTCTCCCGCCAGGTTTGGGATCTCTGGATTGAGGGTCTGGTTGTTGGATTCCACATGGTTCTTGTGGGGGTACAGGCCCGTAAAGAGCATGGCCCGGCTCGGGCTGCAGGCCACGGCTGCCGTATAGGCGGAGGAAAAGCGCACCCCACGTTGGGCGAGAGCGTCCAGGTGTGGCGTGCGGCACGTCTCCGCGTCGTAGCAACCGAGGGTGTCGTAGCGCTGTTGGTCCGTCAGGATGAGCAGGATGTTGAGGCGTTCGTCCGGAGACATAGTGACCCCCCTTTGACACAAAGAAGCCAAGTCTCGTATACGAGACTTGGCCTGGATGAGAATGGGTATTTTCCATATGGTGCCCCCGACTGGATTCGAACCAGTACGTCCTTACGGACACAGGCCCTCAACCTGTTGTGTATGCCAGTTCCACCACGAGGGCTCATTGCGGCTTCTATTATAACGCTTTTCGTTCACTTGTCAACTCTCGTTTTCACGATACAATAGGGACATGTGAACAGGGCAGCACGATATATTGTGTGCTTTATACAGTACTTTTTTGGCTACCCGTTCGGGTGGCCGATGCGTGTGTTTGGGCCATTACGAGTCAGAGGGGGCGGGACGTGGAGGGAGCCATCGTCGTCGATGCCATGGGAAGCGACGGCGCGCCAGCAGTGGATGTGGCGGGAGCGGTGCGCGCCGCGCGGCGCTACGGTGGAGAGATCATCCTGGTGGGGCGTGAAGCGGAGATAGAGGCGGAACTGGCGCGTCACGAGACGGAGGGCCTGCCCCTCTCCATCGTCCACGCCAGCCAGGTGGTGGAGATGGCGGAACATCCTAGCCAGGCTGTCCGTAACAAGCCTGACGCCTCCATGGTGGTCGGCATCGGCCTCGTGCGCGACGGGAAAGCCAGCGCCTTTGTGTCCGCCGGCAATTCCGGCGGCGTGCTGGCAAGCGCCCTGATCGGCGCGGGGCGCATAGGCCGCATAGCGGGCATCGATCGCCCCGCCCTGTCCACCATTTTCCCCACGCTGGATGGCACGGCCCTATTGCTGGACATCGGCGCCAATACGGACTGCAAGCCGGAATGGCTGGTACAGTTTGCTCTTATGGGGAACGTCTATGCCAAACAGGTTATGGGCATTCCGGAACCCCGTGTGGGCCTTCTCTCCAACGGCGAGGAGGAGACCAAGGGAAACGCCCTGGTTCGGGAGGCACATGCGCGTTTGCGTGAACTCGATCTTGAGTTTGTGGGTAACATCGAGGGCAAGGATCTCACCCAGGGTTTAGCGGATGTGGTGGTGGCGGACGGTTTCGCTGGCAACGTGGCCATCAAGACGGCCGAGGGCGTGGCGGCCATGCTCTTTCACACTCTTCGTGCCGAGATCAAGAGCCGCCCCCTGGCCAGCCTTGGTGCGTTGCTGGCCAGGCCCGCGTTTCGCGCCACCGCCAAAAAGTTGGATTATCGGGAATATGGGGGGGCACCCCTTCTGGGAGTCGATGGGGTGGTGATCGTCGCCCATGGACGCTCCGACCCCTTGGCCTTCGAAAATGCTGTAAGGGTGGCCATCGACGCCGTAGAGGCCGATCTGGTGGGAACAATTCGGCGCGATGTCGAGGAAGCGAACGCCACTCAGTAAATAAAAGTGTGCCGGAAGGCGACGGACGTGCAGCGTCCCCGCGCCGGTTCACCTGTTAGTTTTTGGAGTAGTTGATGAAAGTTTACACGAACGACGAGTTCCTGGAAAAGCGAGCCAAGTATGCCAAGTGGGGCAGCTATGTCGGTTTCGGCGCCCTCTTTCTCGGTCTGATGACCACCTCTCGCTCTCCGATTTTGGCCTACTTCTTTTTGGTTATCGGGCTGCTTGCCGCGAGTTTGGGCTCCTATATGACCAACCGCTATGTGCGTGAGCCCAGGTCGGATCAGATCCTGGAGGATGCCCTGGAACAACTGGACAAGCGTTACGCCCTTTACAATTATTATCTCTCCTCCGACCACGTGGTCGCCTCCCATCATGGCCTGACCATCGTCAAACCCAGGGGACAAAAGGGTGAGGTAGTCTATGAGGATGAGGGTTGGCGTCACAAAGCAGGGTGGCGCCGGCTGCTTCAACTCTTTGGGGAGCCCAGCCTGGGCAAGCCTGACAAGGAAGTGGAGGAGGAGGTGGGCTGGCTCAGGGAATGGATGGATCAGGTGATGGAGGAGGAGATCCCCGTGAACGGCGTCATTGTCTTTACCGACCCAAAAGTTCGCTTGCATGTGGACGATGGCGACGGCCTCCCCATCATAACCCTGGGCGATCTCCCCCGCTATATGCGGGAGGGCCTCAAAGAGCAGCCCACCATCCGGACGGCGACGCAGACGAAACTTCGGAGCCTGTTGGATGAAGTCATCCGCCAGAGCTGATCGCCACGGCGAAGGAATCCCCCCGTGGGCGACGCCCGTCTGCATCTTTTTGATCGCCTTTGCCGCCCGAGTCTATCGCCTGGGGGATGCGAACCTTTGGTGGGATGAGGCCCTGGCCGTGTGGGCCGTGCGCAAGGGGCTCCTGGGCTGTACCGAATGGACGGCCGGCGACGTACATCCGCCCCTCTATTTCTGGTCCCTTTGGGCATGGGTGGAACTCTTTGGTGAGACCGAGTTCGCTATGCGCGCCCTCTCCGCATCTTTTGGCGTGCTGACGGTGGCCGTGGTCTACAGCCTTGGTCGCCTGATCGAGGGTCGCGTGACGGCTAGCCTGGGAGCGCTGCTGACCGCACTGGCACGCTTTCATATCTGGTGGTCCCAGGAGATGCGCATGTATGTGTTGGCGGGGCTGCTGGGTACCCTGTCCCTCTATCTGTTCCTGCGCTGGCTGCGGACAGAAGAGGCCTCTCTTCCTCCTCGACGCCCCAACCGCCTTCTGGCCCTCTATGTTCTGACTTCCATCGGCGCTCTCTATACTGTCTTTCTCAGCGGAACCTTTTTGCTGGTGGAGAACGTGGTCCTGCTGATCGTGCTCCTGACGGCGCAGCCGCGAGCCCGTAGGCGTCTCCTATATAAGTGGATAGTGGCCCAGGTGACCGTGCTTCTGATTGTGGGTATCTGGCTCGTCGTATCCTGGGGACGCATGCGCACGTGGTCGGTGGCCGAACCGCTCAGTTTGCGTTTTTTTGCCCGGTTGTATGCTACGCTCCTGACCACGGGCATCTCGGTGTACATCGAGCGCTATACGTGGGCTGTCCTCTTTGCCTTCGCCCTGCTGGCCCTAGGGGCGGGGCATTTTACCTATTCCTGGTGGCAGCGAGAAAAGGGGCGCGAGAGGGATCACCAGATGTTGGATGCGTTGACTCTGTCCCTGACCGTCGTGCTTTCCGGCGTCCTGATCTACCTCGCCTCCATCCCCCGGGGCCTCTTTTACACGCCCCATGTCGAGGCCCGTTATTTTATACCCTTTGCTCCTGCTTTTTGGCTCCTCCTGGCCTGGGGCGTGGCGTCTATCGCTCGGCACTGGCCCCGTGTGGCCTGGCTGGGGGCTACGGGGCTGATGGCCCTGTGGATTGGGATCCTGCCCGGCTATTATGGACACCGTTATCTGCGGGATGAATTGCAGACCATGGTCCGTGCCGTCGTGAGCCAGGCTGAGGATGGGGATGCTGTCCTCCTCAACTCGGGGGGGCGCTACCCTATCTTTCTCTACCATTATGAACGTTTCCCCGATACGGTGTGGCGTCCGCCCATGCGCACCGTCTCCAGGAGTGAGGCTGTCGTCAAGGCCCATGACGTGGAGGCGCGGCTGGACGAGTTCGCCGTCTCCTATGATCGCATCTGGCTGGCCCAGGTGGATGAACACCTCACGGATCCCGAGGGCCTGGTGCAAAAAGGACTGGAGGAGAGATACGAGAGGGTGTTCGTGCAGCCTTATGGGCACAACGCCCTCCACCTTTTTGCCCGGGAGAAGGAGCCGCCCTCGCTCAGCGACAGTGGCTACGTACCCCAGCATCCCGTAGATCTGTCCGTGGGGGTGGAGGGGCGTCTCATAGGATGGGAACTGCCCGTACGCACCTTTCCGCCGCAGAGCACCATCCGCGTCTCCTTGCTGTGGGAGCGCCTGCCGGAAGAACCTGTAAAGGTGCTGCTGCGCAATGCCCGAGGGCAGATTCTGATGGAGCAGCAGCAGGAATCCCCCCACATGTGGGAGGATCAGCGACAGCAGTTCGATTTTCCCGTCCACGCTGCCACGCCCGCCGGTCAGTACGAGATCGCGCTCTCGTCCTTGCAGGGGAAGGAGCATGTGTTGAGCACGCTGCGCATCGAGGACACGTCACCCCTGCCCCACACCGGAGAGCCGGATACGCCTGTGGATGCCCGGCTGGGGGAGGATATCGTTCTGGAGGGCTACTCGCTGCGCCACGGGCAGGATAAAGGGCTCGATGCCGTCTCGCCCGGCGATGGGGTGACGCTGGATCTGCACTGGCGGGCGGAGAAAAAGTTGCCCCAGGATTACAGGGTGTTCGTGCATTTTGTGGGGACGGCGCATAATCCGGCCACGGGCGGTCCCGTGTGGGGTGGTCATGACTGTCTCCCCGCGGACGGTGGCTATCCCACCTCTCAATGGTTTGTGGGAGAGGTGATCGTGGATCGCCACGTCCTTTCCTTGGACGAGAATGCGCCGCCCGGAGAGTACGAGATCGAGGTGGGCATGTATGATCCGCACAATGGAGAGAGATTGCCCGTTACCTTGGCCGACGGAGCGCCCGCTGGAGATCGGTTGATGTTGGAGGAATCGCTCTACGTGGGGAGAAAAGATGCCTATGCACCGGCCGCGGATGTTTGGGGAAGATATTTATTCCATACATCCTTGGCGGACGCGCGGTTCAGCAGAACCACGGCTACATATTGGGGGCGGGCGGGCTTTTTCAACAACCGCATCTTTGCCTCTTCAAGACTTTTGGCGCCCTTGCGCGCGTTGCAGGTCTTGCAGGCACACACCACATTATCCCATGTCGTCTCGCCGCCCCGCACCTTGGGGACGATGTGATCCATGGTCAATTCTGACTTGGGCAGGTGCGCTCCACAATACTGGCAGGTATAGTTGTCCCGTACCATCAACGTGCGACGTGTTAGGGGGATCCTGAGGGTGCGCGGCACCCGAACATAGTAGACCAGGCGGATGACCAGGGGTTTGGGTATAGAGAACTCGGCAGCGTGGATGCGCTGCTCGGCGGCTTCCAGGATTTCTGCCTTTTCCTTGAGCAGGAGAACTATTGCCCGGCGCACGCTAACGACATTGAGTGGCTCATACGTTGCATTAAGCAATAATACAGAAGCCATTTTCCGTTTCTCGCCAGAATCTCTTGGAATATTCCTATATATCGAGGAAATTTTAGCACTGTTGGGATTTGATGTCAAAGAAATATTGGATCTACTGAAAGAAGGCCTTTCAGTGGATGGAGGGGTACTATATATTGTGGTTGCGCGAAGCACAACCACAATATACGCCCCAATTTTCCCTTTGGCTACCCTTTTTTCGGGGCAGCCAATATTGTGAAAGATAGATAATCTGAGATAAACTTTATGTTTATCTATATACTCAGTTCCGATCTGAAATTGTCTCTCATCTACCTTTTTGTGAGCGAACTCATACTGAATTCAAATGAATTAGCGGCGAGATGTGGCAGATAAAGTCGATTCGACCCTATTAAGTTTTCTGTGTGAAAGGGAGGGAACATGAAGGGCTTACGCGAACTGCGGCAACTGGCTGAGGCGGAGGGCGCCAGTTTCTTTGGCGTGGCGGATCTGGCGCCAGCACACGAGGAGATCCGGGAACAGGGGGGCATTGCCGTTGCTCGCTTTCCCCGGGCCATCTCGGTGGGTATCAGGCTGCTTGACGCTATCGTGGATCAACTTCCGAATCGTGCCGAGGATGCTTTTGTGGCCATGAACTACAGGTACCATGCCTACGACTTGGTGAACGAGCGTCTCGATCTCATCACCTCGCGACTGAGCAGCGCGCTACAGGATGCGGGATACGAGGCCCTGCCCATAGCGGCCTCGCAGACGGTGGATGGGGAGCGCCTGTTGGGAGCCTTTTCCAATAAATTGGCCGCCCACCTGGCGGGGTTGGGTTGGATCGGCAAGAGTTGTCTGCTCGTCACCCCGGAGGCGGGCCCCAGGGTGCGCTGGGCCACGATCCTCACCGATGCTCCGCTGGAACCCACCGGAGAAGCCATGGAGGAGCACTGTGGCGACTGTCAGGAGTGTGTGGATGTGTGTCCCCAGGGCGCGTTCAGCGGACGTCCTTTTCGCCCCGAGGAGCCACGGGCTATGCGCTTTGACGTGCACAAGTGCAAGACCTATTTCAACGAACTGTCAGAGGCGGGCCAGGTGCCGGTGTGTGGCATGTGCCTGTATGTGTGTCCCCACGGGAGGACGTAGAGACGTCCCCGGCGGGCTGTCTGTCTCTGCTACCTTTACAGCACCGCCACGCCTTGCTCTTCTGGCGCGCCGTGATCCCAGGGGGTGATCCATTCCTCGGCGATCTCCATGCCAAAGCCCGGGGCGTCAGACGGTGTGAGATAGCCTCCCTGAGGCACAGCCATGCCCGGGATGCGTCCCATCTCCTCCAGGGGCACGCCGACAGGCGTGCTCAGGTGGAATTCACCATAGGTCACCTCAGGTAGGGCATGGCAGAAATGCTGCCCAAAGGGCGAGTTGCATCCGCCGTGGGGGCTGGTCTTGATGCCCGCTGCCTCGGCGATGTGATAGATCTTGAGGGCTTCTGTCAGGCCCCCGCACCAGTGCAGGTCGGGCTGCACCACGTCGACGCAGCGGTGCTCTACCAACTGCCGAAAGGGAATGCGCGTGTGGTGATCCTCGCCGGTGGCGATGGGAATCCAGGAGATGGCCTTGCGGATCTGGATGTGCCCCGCCAGATCCTCGGGAAAGAGCGGCTCCTCCAGCCAGCGCAGTTCGTAGGGGCGCAGCCGTTCGGCGAGGCGGATGGTGAACTCGACATCGTAGGCCATCACTGGATTGATCATCAGTTCCGCCGAGGAGCCCACCATCTCCCGCGCCCGGGCCACCTTTTCCTCTACCATGTCGATCCCCTCGATTCCCTGCTCATAATGCACGGGATTCGTGATCTTAAAGGCCTCAAAGCCCAACTCCATGGACCAGTCCAGATCGTCACCGGTGCAGTAGCAGCGGATCTTTTCGTGGGAGGGGCCGCCCAGCAGGCGATAGACCGGCTCCTGGAGGAGTTTCCCCTTCAGGTCCCATAACGCCAGGTCTATGGCGCTCTGGGCGCAGGATGAGAGTCCCAGGGAGCCGTGGCGCTTGGACGAACGCCACATCATATCGTTGAGCATCTCGGTGGCAAAGCAATCCCGCCCCTCCAGCAGTGGGGCATAGTGATAGTCGACGAGGGCGGCCACCGGTTCCCCAAAGCTCGTGCGTCCCAGCCCCCAGGTGCCGTCCTCCGCCGTGACCCTGACCCACACGGGACGCCCGCCGATGCCCGGCGTCTTGCGGGGCAGATCGGGTGGATAGTCGGGATATTTATTCATGGGCAGTCCGATGGGGGCATATTCCCGCCAACTCTGGCGGCGTGGGGGCGTCTTGGGCTCCAGCGGGGGGAGATCCACATTCACAGCCTCAATCTTGTGAATCTTCATTGTGTGTTGGCCTCCGTCGCCTCTGCAAGGACCAAAGGCACCTGCGACAGCGTCTCGCAATGGTATCGTGCCTCCTCGTGGTATCTGTGGACGAGGATACCCGGGATGCCGACGGCCGCTGCACCCTGGATATCGGCATCCATGTGGTCCCCTATCATCCACACCGCCTCCGGGCCAGGAAAGGCATCCAGGACGATGCGAAAGGCTCGTTCGTGAGGCTTTTCCCAGCCTATAGTGGCAGAGTTGTAAACTCTGGACACGTGTTTGTCCAGTTCTAGGTGCTGTACGATGAGATCGAGTTCGGGGGCGTGGTTGGAGAGGACGGCGTGGATCCAGCCCTCCGATGACAGATGGGTGAGGGTGGGCAGTGCGTCGTCAAAGAGGCACCATCGCTCGAGGTCGAGGTAGGTGTCGCGCATCTGGCGCGCCAGGTCGTAGACCTCAAAACCGTCGACGCCCACCTTTTCAAAGGTCCGCTCAAAGACAGGATAGAGGGCCTCCCACCATTCCCTGGTCGACTGCATGTGCGGGTGGGGTCGATGGGGCGTGTCCCAGGGGAACGCCTGGCGGAGATGTGGGCGTATCTCCTCGGCCGTGACCTCGGGGGCGACGCCCGCCTTCTCCAGTACCTCCAGCAGGGAGGCCGTCCACGCGCCTCCCTGGCGGTAGCCCAGGGTCCCGTCAAAATCCCAGATCAATAGTTTCATCATCGGCTCCCAAAATGGTAAATGTCCAGTTGTCTGGCTTCTATAGAGTTTAGACTACCGATCCGAACATGAAAAATCGGGCTTCCTTGAATATAGAACCTGAAGATCATGCCCCGTCCTGAACAGCGGGACTGGTTGGAGGGCAGGATATGCGGATTGGTACGTCTATCACGCACTTGGCTAGTCGTCGGCTTTGAGCCGATGGTAGAGGACTCAATCTCATGTTATCGCCTTTTAGTCCCGGCCCAGTTTCTCGTTGATCCGCTCGGCGAGATGGATCAGTTTTACGACCACGCCCTGTTGAAATCTGCGTATGGCGGTGTTGATGGCCGCCCAGCGATAGACAACCCAGCGCCTCCACGTATGATAGAAGGGGGCAGCGACCTCTTCTACCGTCGTGCCCCACTTTATCAGGGCGGCGGCCCAGGTGAGGCCGGCACCAAAGCCGACCAGGACGATATTCTGTCCTGGCTTGATCTTTCCCTTCTCCATGGCCTCGCAGAGGGCCATGGGAATGGAGGCCGCTGACGTGTTGCCGTACTCTTGCAGATTGACAAAGAAATTGTCCAGTTGGAGATCCAGGCGTCTGGCGGCAGTGTCCACAATGCGCAGGTTGGCCTGATGGGGGAGGATCAGATCGATATCCTCCATCCCTATCCCCGCCTTTTCGGCGACCTCTCGCACGGCTCTGGGCATCATACGCACGGCAAACCGGAACACCTGATGTCCGTTCATCTGCAACGTGTGCAGCCCCTTTTCCACGGTCTCCTGACTGGTGGGCTGCGCACTGCCGCCAGCGGGGATATGCAGCAGATCGCCCCCCGAGCCATCGGACCCCAGGAGGGTGGATACGATTCCCGTCGGCCCTTTGCTGGCTCGCAAAAGGACGGCCCCCGCCCCATCGCCAAAAAGCACGCAGGTCGAGCGGTCCTGCCAGTTCATCACCCGGGACATGGTATCGGCGCCGATGACGAGCACGAGATCGTTGGCGCCGGAGGTGATGGCCTGCTCTCCTATGGTCAGGGCATAGACAAAGCCGGAGCAACCGGCGTTCAGATCAAAGGCTCCAGCGTGCACGGCCCCCAGACCATTCTGCACCTGACAGGCCGTGGCGGGAAAAGAGTGATCGGGCGTGGCCGTGCCCACAATGATGAGATCGATCTCCAGCGGGTTCGCATCGGCCATCTCCAGGGCAGCCCGAGATGCCTCGACGGACATCTGCGCCGTCGTCTCGTGCTCCTCGGCCACGTGCCGTCGTTCTATGCCCGTGCGGGTGCGTATCCAATCGTCGGATGTATCGACAAAGGCGGCCAGGTCATCGTTGGTCAGCACCTGCTCTGGCGCATACATGCCCCAACCGACTATTTCTGCTCGGCGACTCAGTGTAGTCCCCCTCGTTCCTTAGGCATTCTCAAACTGTTGGAAGATGAGGCATACGTTGTGACCGCCAAAACCAAAAGAGTTCGTCATCGCCGTATGAACATCCATGTGGCGGGGTTCGTAGGGTACATAATCCAGATCGCACTCGGGATCCGCATTGTCCAGGTTCATCGTTGGGGGCACGGTGCCTTCATTCAAGGTCTTTACACAAAAGATGCACTCTGTAGCGCCCGTCGCTCCCAACAGATGGCCCGTCATGGATTTGGTGGAACTGATGGGTATATCGTAAGCCCTCTCCCCCAGAGCCTTTTTGATGGCCTTTGTCTCCGTCACGTCGTTGAGGGGCGTGCTCGTGCCATGGGCGTTGATATAGTCGATGTCCTGCGGTACAAAATTCGCTGCATCCATGGCCTGGCGCATACAGGCCGCGGCACCCTTTCCGTCCTCCTGGGGTGCGGTGATATGGTAGGCGTCGTCGTTGGTGGCATATCCCACAAGTTCGGCATGTATGGTCGCGCCCCGCTCCAGAGCATGTTCGAGGCTTTCCAGGAGGAGGATGCCTGCCCCCTCTCCCACGATAAAACCGTCGCGGTCGCGGTCAAAGGGCCGCGAGGCGCGCTCGGGTTCGTCGTTCCGCGTGGAGATGGCACGCATGGCCGCAAAGCCGCAGACAGAAAGGGGAACGACCCCCGCCTCTGTCCCACCGCACACGGCGGCGTCCGCGTCCCCGCGACGGATCATCTCATAGGCCTCGCCGACGGTGTTGGCACTGGTAGCGCAGGCCGATGTCATAGCCATATTGGGCCCCTTGAGGCCGAACTCGATGGCTACCATGCTGGCCGCCGTCTCTGGAAGGATCATTGGGATCAGGAAAGGGCTTATTCTGTCGGCGCCTCGCTCTCTTAATACGTCCGCCTGCTCTATGATCGTGGTGATGCCCCCTATACCGGAGCCGATGACTACTGCTGTGCGCTCGGCCAGCGAATCCTCAAAAGTTATGCCAGAGGATGCGACGGCCTCCCGCGCGGCCACCAGCCCGAACTGCACAAAGGGGTCCAGGCGCCTTACCTCTTTGCGATCAAAATGGTCCCGGGGATCAAAGTCCTTGACCTCGGCCGCGATTCTGGTGCGGCAGTCCGTCACATCGAACTTGGTGATGGGCGCTACGCCCGACTTGCCCTTTATAATGTTGGCCCACGTGGTGGGCAGATCATTCCCTAAAGGTGATACCATGCCCATACCGGTGACTACGACCCGTTTTCTCATCTATTTCTCCTCTCATTAATATTTTCGCAACACAAGGGTGGCTCCACTGAAAGACCTTCTTTCAGTGGATATATGCCCCGTATTTCCTTTTAGATACACTTTTTTCAGGGCAGCCAAGGGTC
>JBKHJO010000082.1:0-8189 GCA_046538105.1 Anaerolineales bacterium
TAGTGAAGAATTGCGTAGCAATTCTTCGAGGCCAGCTTCGCTGGCCCGCTTGCATTGCAACCCCGTTCGCCGTACATTCTATGCAGCATAGCAAGCGCGAATCATACATGGTACGCGCCACAGAGTGAGGAGGTTTTCCCATGATCGTCGACGTGCACGTACACACGCCCGCACAGGAGGAGACGGTGGAGGAGGCGGAACTCAGCCCGCCCGGATACCGTCCCGACAAACGCTACAAGCGCAACATCGGATGGGCCGAGTTTCAGGAGGCCATGGAGCCCGTGGATAAACTGATCATGTTAGGCGTCGCCCACGGCAGCGACACGGGCAACGACGACATCGCCCACTGGGCAGCCATGTGGCCGGAAAAGATCGTGCCCTTTTGCGCGTTGGACCCCAGCGACCCAGGGGCTATGGAGGAACTGGAGCGTTGTGTGGAGGATCTGGGCATGGTGGGCATCAAGGTCAGCCCCCATTATCAGAACTGGGACCCCATGGATCCCCGCGGCTGCGCCGTATACGCCCGGGCCGAGCGGTTGGGACTGCCCATAGCCTTCCATCAGGCCACGTCGCCGATGCATGAGGCGCCCCTGACCTATGCCCATCCCCTGGCCCTGGACGCGGTGGCCCGCGCCTATCCCGATCTCAAAATCGTGGTGGCCCATTTTGGCCATCCCTGGCAGCCGGACACCATCGCCCTCATCCGCAAACATCCCAACGTCTATACGGATATCTCGGCCCAGTTCTACCGGCCGTGGCAGTACTATAACGCCCTGACCCTGTGTATGGAATATGCCCAACTGCACAAGGTCTTTTTCGGCACCGACTTTCCCGTCACCACGCCCCAGGAGACCCTGAACACGCTACGCTCGGTGAACGACATCGTGGAGGGTACGAACCTGCCGCGTATCCCCGAAAAAGAGATCGAGGGTATCATACATCGCGACGCCTTAACCCTGTTGGGAATAGAGACGTAGCGCGATGGGTCAAGACCTGTCGCGAGGATCCTGGTCATAGATGCAGTGGGGACAGCGCGTGGAGCCGTCGATGGGGCATCGCTTCTGTCCCTTCAGATACACGAAAACCCCCACAAGGAGAAAGAGGACGCCCAACACTATTGGTATGATGATAAGTGGGGACATGATCTTTCTCCCTCGGTCTTTTCATAAAAAAGCCCCCCGCCTATGCCTCGCGGGCTGCTGGGGCTATCTTTTCCTCGCGGCGGAACTGGCTCATATACAGGTCGTGATAGACGCCCTGACGCTCCAACAGTTCGGTGTGGGTGCCCCGCTCCACGATGCGGCCCTGCTCCAGGACCAATATCTCGTCGGCGCTGCGCACGGTGCTCAGACGGTGGGCGATGACGAGGCTTGTGCGCTGGGCCATCAGTTTCTCCAGGGCGTCCTGTATCAACTGCTCCGTGCGCGAGTCCATGGCACTGGTGGCCTCGTCCAGGATGAGGATGCGGGGATCCTTGAGGACGGCCCGGGCGATGGCCAGCATCTGGCGGTTGCCATGGCTGACCCCCGTGCCACGCTCCCCAAGGACCGTCTCATAACCCTCTGCCGCCTGTTCGATAAAGGTGTGGGCGTTGGCTATTCTGGCCGCCTCCTTGACCTCCTCATCCGTGGCGTCCAGGCGGCCGTAGCGGATGTTGTGCATGATGGTATCGGAGAACAAAAAGGTGTCCTGGGGCACGACGCCGATCTGTTGCCGCAGGCTCTCGCGCTTTACGTTGCGTATATCGATGCCGTCGACGCGTACGGCGCCCTCGTCGGGATCGTAGAAGCGCATCAGGAGGTTGATGAGCGTCGTCTTGCCCGCCCCCGTGGGCCCCACGATGGCCGTCATGTGGCCGGGCTCGATCTCTATGGAGACGTCCTGCAGCACCGGTTCATCCTCCTCATATCTAAAGGAGACATGGTCATAGGTCACGTGTCCCTCCAATTTCGGCAGGGGGATGGGGTCGGGCGGATCGGTTATGGCCGGCTCCACGTCTAGCAGTTCAAAGATGCGTTCCGCGCCGGCCAGGGCGGCCTGGATCTGTGCCCACAGATTGCCCAGTTCGCGGATTGGGTCGTAGAAACGACGTACATAGTTGAGAAAGGTCACGATGACGCCGATGGAGACCAGCGGGGGGCTGTAGTTCAGGATCATATAGCCCCCGACGCCGATGACGATAGCCATCGCGACCGTGCTTAGGACGTTCAGCATGGGCACGAACAGGGCGCTCAGAGTCTGGGCTTTTACGTTGGCCGAGCGGTTGCGCTCGTTGATGGCCTCGAACTCATCAAAGGTCTGCCCTTCGCGCGCAAAGGCCTGCACTTCCCGCACGCCAGAGATATTCTCCTCCAGTTCCGTGCTGACCTCCCCGATGGTCTGGCGCGTCTGGCGGAACGCCGTGCGCACCTTGCTCGAAAAGTAGGCGATCACCAGGGCCACGATGGGCAGCAATGAAAAGGATGCCAGGGCCAGACGCCAGTTGAGGAGCACCATGGATATGGCGATGCCGCTTAGGGACAGCATCATGCGCAGCGCGCGCGTCACCCCGGGGCCAAAGGTGTCGTTGATGACCTCGGTGTCGTTGCTCAGGCGGCTCATGAGATCGCCGGCGTCCTGCTCGTCGAAAAAACCGAGGGATAATCTTTGAATCTGTCCCATGATCTGGGAGCGCATGACGAGAAGGGCTTTTTGGGCGATGATCACCATCAGGCGGAACTGGATCACGTTCAGGCCCCATACCAGGATGTACGTCGACCCCAAAAGCAGCATCACTCTGGTCAGCCCCTCCACGCGCGTCGCGTCCTCGGGGACGAGGAGTTGAAGCCAGGCGGGGGCTGCCTCTCCGCCGGGATTGATGAACTGGTCCACGGCTACTCCGATAAAGTAGGGCGCCGCCAGGTCTGCCAGGGTCCCTAACACCAGGGCAAAAGCCATGAGTATAAAATAGCCCTTGTAAGGGGCAAAATAGGGGGCCAGGCGCCGCAGAACCCGAGTCGCCTCTTCTGGTTTCTGTTTCTCTACAAAGACGGGTCTCCGCCTCATGATGTCACCTCTTTGGGTCCCGCCTCTATCACCTCGTCCACATCTTCCAACTGGGAGTCATAGATCTCGGTATAGATCTCGCTGGTGGCGAGCAGTTCCTCGTGGGTGCCGGTGGCGGTCACCTCGCCATCTTCCAAGACTATGATCTTGTCCGCGTTGAGCACCGTGGCCACGCGTTGGGCGATGACGAAACTCGTCCTGCCCTCCATGAGGCGATCCAGGGCTTTTTGTATCTGGTACTCGGTCACCATGTCCACGCTGGAGGTGGCGTCGTCCAGGATGAGGATCTTGGGATCCAGCAACAGGGCCCGCGCGATGGCGATGCGCTGTTTCTGCCCCCCGGAGAGGTTTACGCCCCGCTCTCCCACGTGGGTTTCATAGCCATTGGAAAAGCCAGAGATGAAATCATGGGCCTCGGCGGCCTCGGCGGCCGCGACGATCTCCTTCAGGGAGGCGTCGGGGCGGCCAAAGGCGATATTCTCGCGGATGGTGCCCTCGAAAAGGTTTGTCTCCTGCAGCACGATCCCTATCTGCGCCCGCAGCGACTCCAGGGTCACGTCACGCACGTCATAGCCGTCGATGGTCACACCGCCCTCGTCGACCTCGTAAAAGCGGGGGATCAGATTGATGATAGTCGATTTACCCGAACCCGTGGCCCCCAGCAGGGCGATGGTCTGGCCCGGTTCAGCCTCAAAACTGACATTCTTTAGCACCGGTTCGGTACCCTCATAATAGCGAAAGGTGACGTTGTCAAAGACCACGCGGCCCTCGACGGGAGGAAGGGGAATGGCGTCGGGCTTTTCCTCGACCTGGGAACTGGCATCCAGGATTTCAAAGATGCGCTGGGCCGAGGCAGAGGCCGAGGAGAGCATAGCGATGATCACGCCTATCATCAGCACGGGAAAGAAGGCCATCATGATATAGTTGGAAAAGGCCACTAGTTGGCCAATGGTCAGGACATTCCCTATCACCTGCCGGCCTCCCAACCAGTAAACCGCCAGGGTGACGGCGTTGAGGATACCAAAGATGGTGGGAAAGCCGAGGGAGAGGATGCGGTTGACGGCTATATTCACATCGTAAAAATCGCGGCTGGCCTCCTCGAACCGTTCCGCCTCGTGATCCTCGCGGGCAAAGGCCTTGACCACACGCACGCCGGCCAGATTCTCCTGCAGGATGGTGTTCAGATTGGAGAGCCGCTCCTGTATCTGGCGGAAGAGGGGGAGTGCCTTGCGGGCAAAGAAGCCAAAAAGCGTAAAGGTGATGGGTATGGCCACCACCATGATCAGGGCCAGACGCCAGCTTATATTGAAGAGGAGAAAGAGGGAACCGGTCATCATCAGCAGGCTGGAAAGGAATCTGAGGGCCCCGTCGCCCACGAAACGCTGTACCCTGTCCACGTCAGAGGTGGCCCGTGTGAGAAGTTGTCCCGTGTGGGTGCGATCGTGGTAACTGAAGGAAAGATCTTGAATCTTGGCATACAGGGCATTGCGCATGTCATAGGCCACACCCTGGGCCGTGCGCGCCGCCAGGGCGCCCTGGCCGAACTCGAAAAAGCCGCGCAGGAGGGCGGCTCCGATCATGGCCAGGGATAACCACAGGATAGTGCCTGTATCCCGCTGGACGATGCCCCTGTCGATGATGTCCTGGGAGAGGCGGGGGATGACGAGCATCAACGCCGTGCCCATCAGCAGGCTGACAAACGTGGCCAGGGTCAATAGCCAGTATTTCTTTAAAAACTTTAGGGAACGCAGGATAGCAGGCACTATCTAATCCTCACACGAGTTCGCAAACCAGGGGGATGATAAGGCACAATCGCTTCTATGTCACGGCCATATTCTATTGCGGATACCCCGCTGCGTCAATTCCTGGCCGTGTCTCACCCCCACCCCGCCTACCCTGGCAGGTGCCCCTCCCCCTCTCTATCCTATGGCAAAGTGGGAGGAAAAGGAGAGGACAAGCGGCTGCAGAGACGTTCCAGCGGAACGTCTCTGCCAAGGGCGCCAGCCCTGGGTTGATGCATATGTCCCATCCTGCGTCGCCTAGACCTTCTCCTGGCGCTCTCTTGCCTTCCCTTCGATACCGTCCCACATCGAGGAGAATCCCATGGCCTCGCGCATCATGCGCACCGTCTCCTGGGCCTCTTGCCGTGCGCGCATGGTGCCCTCATAGATGACCTGCTCCACAAGCCCCTCACGGGAGGCATAGTACGCGCGGCGCTCGCGTATGGGGTCGAGGAAATCGTTGATGGCCGCGGCCAGTTTGTCCTTGACCTCCACGTCCCCGACCTGGCCCTTGCGGTAGCGGTCCTTGAGATCCTGTACCTCCTCCTCGTTGGGATTGAAAGCATCGTGGTAGATGAATACGGGGTTGCCCTCCACCTTGCCCGGGATGTCGGCGCGCACGCGGTTGGGGTCCGTGTACATGCCCCGGATCTTTTGCTGCACCGTCTCTGTCTCGTCGGACAAAAAGATGGCGTTGCCCAGGCTCTTGGACATTTTGGCTTGCCCGTCAGTGCCCACCAGGGCCGGTACGTTGCCCACCATGACCTCGGGGAGAGGGAATACCTCACCGTACATGTGGTTGAAGCGCCGCGCGATCTCGCGGGTGATCTCCACGTGGGCCTCGTTATCCCTGCCCACGGGCACCAGGTGAGCCCGTGGCATCAGGATGTCCGCGGCCTGCAGGATGGGATAGCCCAGCAGCCCAAAGGGCAGGGCGTCCTCGTTCAGGTTCGCCGCCTGGGCCATGTCCTTGATGCTCGGGAGACGCTGCACGCGGGGCAGCGTGACCAGCATCTCAAAAAAGAGGTTCATCTGGTACACCTCGGGGATCGCCGATTGGAGATAGATGGTACTTTTTTCCGGGTCGATACCCGCCGCCAAATAGTCCAGCACCACGTCTCGTACATTCTGTGCCAAACCCTCTATATTCTCCTTTTCGGGTTTGGTGGTGAGGGTATGAAGGTCCGCGATGATAAAAAAGCATTCGTACTCGTCCTGCAGGCGCACCCGGTTGGACAGGCTTCCCACATAGTGCCCCAGATGTAGTTTTCCCGTGGGCCTATCGCCCGTCAAAATACGTTTTCTAGCCATTGTTCTCTCCTCTTCAGACGTATGAAAAGTGTGGCATTTGTTTTTATATTGGATCCTTTGCAGAGTAGCGCACAAAAAAAAGCGCCCGCCTGCGACCGTTCAGGTCAACAGGGACGGGCGTTCTCCCGCGGTGCCACCCTTATTAGGCAGTATCTTCTCGTAACCTGTGTGTAGTATGAGATAACCGCCTCGCTCGACGAGGTACAGGACGTTCACCGTCCGATACCCGCGGCCATGATAACGGAGCCCCCCGTTGCGGACTATTTCCTCACGGTTTCGCCCACACGACTCGCCGGTCCATTCACCGACCGCCCCTCGCCTCCCCCTCCCACCCGCTGGGGACTCGCTCTCGCGCCGCTCGTCGATTACTCGTCCGGGTCACCATCTTTACACGCTTAGCATAGCACAGGGGGGCGGGGCTGTCAAAGATGGGCTGTTCTGAGAATTTAGTAGAGACGTTCCGTCGGAACGTCTACTGTCTCATATCCCATCTGCGACGACCCGATCTCCTACAACAAGGCCCCCGCGACCTTGTGGATCCCCTCGGCGATGGTATTCGCGTCCTCCAGGGTAAAGGTCTGATCGATAAAGATCATGATAGCCCGCCCCAAATAGTCCAGGGATTGGGGACATTCGTCGGGCGAATACCCGTCGATGTCTCCCTCGTAGAAAGGACTCTTCCACGGGGCACGCCGCGCCTCCGCCAGGCCGCTCATCATAAAGGGCCAGTTGCTGTAGATGTGGCGATCGGGAATGCTGTTGTCGTACACCGTGCCGCAGCGTATATTCTCGGCGTTCAGCGCCTCGGCAAAGCGCTGGGCCAGGTCGGTGTCGGGGAGGAAAAAGGTAAAAGTGATACCACAGTCTCCGGCCGGGTCCGGCACGTCCTGGAAGGCGAGGCCCTCCACGTCGTCCAGGTTCTCCATGAGATGGCCCTTGACAGCGCGGCAGTGGGAGACGATGGAGTTCAGACGCGTGCGCTGGGCCCAGATCAGGGCCCCTGCTACTTCGGAGAGGCGATAGTTCTGCCCGGAAATCACATACTCGTAGTCGCGATCCGTGCGGTCCTCCCAAAACCGGGCCGCACAGTCGTGCTGCATTCGTCCCCGGTCATACACTTCCTCGTCGTCTGTGGCCATGAGGCCACCCTCGCCAGCGGTGATGACCTTGTACTGCTGAAAGCTAAAGCAGCCCACCCGCCCCATGATACCCAGGGGACGCCCCTTGTAACTGCCTCCGTTGGACTGGGCCACGTCCTCTATCACGTCCACATCGTGCGCCTCGGCCACAGCCATGATCTCGTCCATACGGGCGTTCACGCCACGCATGTGCACGGGGATGATGGCTTTGGTATAGGGCGTGATCTTGTGCGGGAGGTCGTTTGGGTCCATGTTCAGGGAATCGTCCACCTCGGCGATGACGGGCACGGCTCCCGCGGCGATGACGGCCGCCGCCGTGGCGATGTACGTGTAGGCGGGAATGATGACCTCATCCCCGGGACCGGCATCGATGCCATAGAGGGCACAGATCAGAGAAGAAGTCCCCGCGTTGACGGCCAGGGCATACTTGCGCCCCAGACGCTCGCGGTACCAGTTCTCTATCTTGGCCGCCTCCGACTCCTCGGCCCCCTCACTCAGGAAGCGAAACAGGCGCTTCTTTTGCAGAACCTTGCGAATGGCTTCCATCTCCTGCTCATCGATCTCGGCGGAGCCGTGGAACCCCCCGCGCAGTGGCTCCTCCCTTACCGGTGTTCCCCCCTCGATAGCCAGTTTCTCACCCATGGATCATACCCTCCTCAAGAGAAAAATCCGATGTCTTACAACTCGCCTACCCGTGCAGCGCGGAGACAATGCGTGCGATATGTTCGGGACCCGTGCCGCAGCATCCTCCCACGATCCGTACGCCGAGGGAGACGAAAAGCCGAGCGTATTCCGCCATCTCCTCCGGGGTCACGTCCCACACCGTCTCGCTGTGCTCCTCGCGGGGCACGCCAGCGTTGGATTGGGCCATGAGGGGCAGCGATGTGGCGCCCTGCATACCCTCCAGTCCGGC
>JBKHJO010000030.1:0-34012 GCA_046538105.1 Anaerolineales bacterium
GTGCAGACAGAGACGGCGTCCAGTTCCTCTTTTTCCAGCATCTCCTTGCAGCCGTCATAGGCGTGAGGAATATCGTTTTCGGCGGCCACCTCGGCCGCCTTTCCGGGCACGACATCGCAGATGGCGGCGAGTTCCACATCCGCCTGGGCCTGATACCCGGGTATATGAGCGTGACGGGCGATACTTCCCGCTCCGATGATTCCGACACGGACCGTTTCGGGCATGATGTACATCCTCCTCCAAAAATGAGTTGAATCTAGCACCTAAAGACGGTCAGAAGGCGACGGCACAGCCGTCCTTGCGCGGCTCAGAGCCAGCGAGCAACGCGCCGCTCTGCGGATCCACACGGATGACCTGCCCACCGCCAAAGTTTCCCTGCCAACCTTTTTGTAACTTGTGTCCCCGCCCTTGCAGCCCTTCATAAACCTCGTCGGGCAAGGAGGGCTCGATGAGAAAGCAACTCCCGCCCTGAAAGTTAAAGCGGGGCGCATCCAGAGCGCGCTGAGGATCCATGCCATGACACACCATGTTGTTCAAGACCTGCACGTGGCCCTGAGGCTGCATAAAGCCTCCCATCACGCCAAAACAGATGGCCAGATCATCATCTTTGGTGACCATGCAGGGAATAATGGTATGATAGGGACGCTTATGGGGGGCGATACAGTTAAGATGCTCGGGATCCAGTTCAAAGAGATTCCCCCGGTTCTGCAGCGCGATGCCCGTCCCCCCGGCGACGATGCCCGAACCGAATCCCATATACAGGCTGTTGATAAAGGAGACGGCGTTACCCTCGGCATCGGCGGCACAGAGATAGACGGTGTCGGGATTCGTCGGGGGTATGCCCGGCCACGGCTCCTGTACGGCCCGGTCCTCACGGATAAGATCCCTTCTGATCTCCGCATATTGGGAAGAGAGCAGCCCCTCCACGGGCACGTCGGCCATCTCGGGATCGGCCACATAGCGGCCCGCATCCGTCATGGCCAGTTTGATGGCCTCCATTTTGAGGTGGAAAGCGTCGGCGGAGGCATATTCCAGATCATCCATATCGTAGGCATTCAATATATTCAGGGCCATGAGCGCGGCGATCCCCTGACCATTGGGCGGACACTCGTGCACACGATAGCCATGATAGAGGGTGGATATGGGGTCCACCCACGTAGAGGTATGATCCGCCAGATCCTGCGCTGTCAGCAGGCCGTCATACTTTTCCGAGGTGGCGACGATAGCCTCAGCGATGGGTCCCCGGTAAAAAGCATCGGAGCCATCGCCGGCCAGAAGGCGTAAACTCTTGGCCAGATCCGGATTGCAAAAACGCTGTCCCGCGCGGGGAGCCTTGCCATCCATCAAAAAGGTACTGCCGGCCTCTGGCGTATCGCGCAACATCTCCTCGGCATCCTTCCACGAGCCAGCAATGCGCTCCGAGACAGGGAAGCCCTCCTCAGCGTAGGCGATGGCCGGCTTCAGGACGGTGTCCAGTCCGAAAGTGCCGAATCGCTCCAACACGTCGACCCAGCCCGCCGCGGCGCCGGGCACCGTCACCGGCAACATCCCCCGCAAGGGAATGCTATCCAGTCCTCGCCTGTCAAAGGCCTCCAGCGTGGCCGCGTAGGGGGCCCGCCCGCTGGCATTGAGGGCATATACCCTGCGATCCTTGGCCCAATACACGAGAACAAAGGCATCGCCCCCCATTCCCGTACTCATAGGCTCCACCACATTCAGCGTCGCGGCCGTAGCGACGGCGGCATCCACAGCATTGCCTCCCTCAAGTAACATACGCAGCCCCGCCTGGGCAGCCAGGGGCTGGCTCGTGGCCACGGCCCCACCGAATCCCATCACCACGGAACGGCGAGAAGGAAATCTCTGCATCTTTTGTTCTCCTCCTAATCTATATCTGTAGCAGCAACGTCGTCGAAAGCGGGCTTTAGGGCAGCATAAAGGGATCTATACACGGGATAGTACTCGTTATAGATGTCCTGGTTCTCCACGATGGGCTGTGTGCGATCCGTGATGCGCACTGTCTCCGCACACGCCTCGGGCACAGAGGCATAGACGTCGGTGCCCACGCCAGCGAGAAGCGCCGCGCCGTAGGCTGTGCTGTCGGTGATGTTGACCGTCGCCAACTCTATACCAAAGACATCGGAGATGATCTGACACCACACGACGCTTCGCGCCCCGCCCCCCACGGCGCGCACCTGCTGGATGGGGATGTTCAGGTCATGGAACAGTTCGATACAATCGCGCAGGCTGTAAGCCACGCCCTCCAGCACAGCCCGCACCATATGGCGCTTGTCGTGGCGAAGAGTAAGCCCGAAAAAGGCACCTCGCGCGTTGGGATCTGCATAGGGGGTGCGTTCGCCCGTCAGATAGGGCAGGAACAAAAGCCCCTCACAGCCGACCGGGGCATTGCCCGCCTCCGCCGTCAGGATCTCGTAGGGATCCACGTCGCTGAGGACAGCGATATCCTGTTCCGCATGTCCCAGAGCATCGCGGAACCAGCGGAGGGAGCCCCCTGCCGACAGGGTAACGCCCATAACGTGCCACTTGTCGGGAACGGCATGGCAGAAGGTATGCAGCCGTCCCTCTGGGTCGAGGCTCGGTTCCTCGGCATAGGCAAAGACCACACCCGAGGTACCCAGGGTCACGGACACGAGCCCGGGCTCCACGATACCCGTACCCACGGCGCTGGCGGCCTGATCGCCCGCTCCCCCCACAACGGGCACTCCCACCGGCAGGCCCGTCTTTTCGGCGGCCTCGGCGCTTATCTCGCCGGTGACCTCGGTCGATTCCACGCATGGAGGCATCCAGTCCCTCGGAATGCCCAACTTTTCCAGCACTTGCTCGCTCCATGCGCGCTCGGATACGTTGAGAAGGGCCGTGCCGGATGCCCCCGATACCTCTGTAGCATAGACGCCGGTCAGGCGATAACGCAGATAATCCTTGGGCAACAGTATCCTGGCTGCCTGGGCGTATATCTCTGGCTCGTTCTCCCGTGTCCAGATAATCTTGGGTGCCGTAAACCCGGGCAGCGCCCGGTTCAGCGTCAGTTCCAGAAAACGGTCGCGTCCCACCGTATCCATGATCCACTCGCACTGGGCAGCCGTGCGCTGATCGTTCCACATGATACAGGGTCTCAACACCTCACCCTCTTCATCCAGCATCACCATGCCGTGCATCTGTCCCGTCAATCCCACCCCCTCGATCTCCTCAAGATCCAGATCGGGATGGCTCAACACACGGCGTATCGCCTCATACGCGGCGTCCCACCAATCCTCCGGATCCTGTTCCGCCCATTGCGGATAGGGAGTGTACATGGGATACTCTTCGATAGCACTGCCCACGACGTTGCCGTACTCGTCGATGAGCAACACCTTGACGCCCGTCGTTCCCACATCTATGCCCATGAGATAGGCCATGTTGACTCCTTTATTCATCCCCGGACTCGTCGAACACCAATTACTATAAGAGAATGATAATCCCGGTCGGGCTTTTCGACAAGTGCCCTTTCTCCTCACACAAAAGAAAAGGGCATCCCCCACTCCACTGGAGGATGCCCTATCAAAGGACGAACTTTTTTCACCGCTCGTTCATGATCTGTCCATCGGACATATGGTAGGTGTAATCTACGTATTCCTGAACAGTGGGATCATGGGAGGCCATGACCATGGTGACGCCCTCGTATTCTACGATATTTTGAAAAAGTTCCATGATACCACGTCCAGTCACACTATCCAGCTCGCCGGTAGGCTCGTCCGCCAGGACGAGTTCAGCACGGTTCACCAGCGCCCGCGCGATGGCCACCCGTTGCTGCTGTCCTCCAGACATCTCTTGAGGGCGATGCTTCGCCCAGCGCGTCAGGCCCACCAGTTCCAAACATTCCATGGTCCGCTGCCGCCGCTCGCGCCGCCCAATACCGATCATACGCAAGGGAAGCTCCACATTCTCAAAAGCGGACATGGTGGGCATGAGGGCAAAGGATTGAAAGACGAAACCTATACTGTGTCTGCGGATTTTAGTAAGCTCTCCATCGGAGAGATCCGTGACATACTCCCCCAAGACCATCACCTGGCCCTCTGTGGGATGATCCAGTCCTCCGATGATGTTGAGCAGCGTCGTCTTGCCGGATCCCGACCGTCCCATCAGGCCAACGAATTCTCCTTTGAAAACCTTAAAGTTGGCACCACGCAGCGCGTGCACCTCTACACTATGATCCACATTATAGACGCGCGTCACACCTTCGCTTTTCACAACCAGATCGCCATTATTTTCTGTCACTGTCACCAGTCCATCATAAAATCCAGATCAATTTTCGCCGTTCCCTGTAAATATATTCTTGATGCCCTCTCGCGCATCGTGCAGGCGTACCCGCCAATTCTTCGAGTCATCCTGAGGCCCCCAGCTCTCTGCGACCTCTGCAAGGCGCGAGGCCTGGGCGGACTCTTCTTCCACAGCGGTGACGGGTTTTATCAGTACACCATCCTCCGCCAGTTCTACCTCGGCACGATCGGAAATCCCCAACTCTTCCAGAAACTCTCGTGGAATCTGGAGACGCCCCGCATAGTCTACCACCACATACTCGTGGTAGGACACCTTTTCTTCCGCAGCCGTCTCTTCGCGCTCGCCTTCGACTTTCTCGTCATCAGTTTCCACCTCTTCTTCCTCTGCACGCAGCCGACGCACTCGCTCGCTGCTCGTCCTACCATCGCGAATAGTCACCACGCGATCCACCTCATCCGAGATGCGTGGATCATGGGTCACCGTGATAATCGTCAGGTTATATTCCTCATTGAGATAACGCAACGTTTCCAGGATGGTATGTGCGGTATTCGTATCCACCTCACCGGTGGGCTCGTCCGCCAGGAGTAACACCGGTTTATTGGCCAGGGCCACCCCGATGGCCGTCCGTTGCTGCTCGCCGCCCGATAGCTGACGCAGGGTATGGTGACGGCGATCCCATAACCCGACGGACTCTAAGAGTTCCTGCGTCCACTCCTTACGCTCGCCATAGGATATACCCGCCGTGATCATGGGCAACTCCACGTTCTCCTCCACGCTCAAATACGGGATTAGGTTTCGTGAGGGCTGCTGCCATACAAAACCAACCTTGCGGCGCCTGTAGCGTGTGAGAGCAAAGGAAGACAACTTGAGCAGATCCTGTCCATCCACCATGGCTCTGCCCGCAGAAGGGCTATCGAGCCCTCCCAGGATGTTCATCAGAGTCGACTTGCCGCTACCACTTGGACCGATGATGGCCATGAACTCACCACGGTCCACTATAAGGTCCAACCCCTCAAGAGCCACTATCTCCAGATCCTGTACTTTGTATATCTTGACCAGACCATCGCAGAGGATCATGGGGCCGTTAGATGCCATACTAGACCGCCTCCCCTAGCTTCACTGCTTCGAATATCCTAAGATGTAACAAGAACCATATCATCCCCGCAACCGCTCCCACCAACATCACACCAAAGGCGATATATATCTTGAATATATCATTCCAGGCGATCAGAACGACAAAGGGCGGGACATCGATATGCCTTTCGGCACCAACCTGTAAGAAAGGGATAAATAATTTGCTAACCCAAACCCCCAGTCCTGTACCCGCAGTGATACCCGAAGCGATGAGCAGCAGCTGCTCAAATCCCAGAAAACTTATCATCTGTCCCACAGACAGCCCAATGGCGCGTAACACACCGAACTCGATAAAGCGTTGCCTGAAAGAGATAAAGGAGTGAAGCAGGAAACCCAGCATCGTCAGGACAGCGGCAGCCATAAACCCGACCGAGAGGATGCCAAACACTCCCGTGCGCTCGGGACGCGACTGTTCTTTGTCAATAGCCTCGCGGCTCCCCCGAATACCGACCACGTTGATATCATAGTTCCTCAATTCCCTGGTGATCTCCTGAGGATCCACATCGGGATCCGTCCTGATCAACACATCATAGGGAAAGACGCCGCCCATCTGCTCGAACACATAATCCAGATTCCCCACAAAGAGGTATTCATTATCCTCCTCGGGATAATAGGTGGGGAAATACTCGATCGTATCGGCGATGATGAACCTGATACTCCTTCGCGCGCCCCACACCGATACCGTGATCTCCACACGATCGCCAACATCCAAAGAGTATCTACTGAGGAATCTGGGGCTCACGAGAACCGCCGACCTATCCAGAGCCAGGCGGTTCATCAATCCTCCCAGCGTGTTATAGGCAAAGTCCTCTCTAAAGAAACCAACCCTGGGAAACTCTAGGCGGTCGATACCGTAGAAGGTTCCGCTGGCAGACGATCCACCGATCTTGGTGGAAGCCGAATAGGAACCGAAGCGGGTGGCCGCGTTGATGCCGGGCACCTTTAAATGCTCCGACACAGGCACAAAGGTCCATCCCTGGTCCGTCTCCTCAGCCTCCTCGGGTGCCTCCTCTTCCTCCTCTGGAAACTCTCCAGATTCGGAGAGGAAATAGTCCGCTCCATACCTGTAATACATACGATCTATCAGGCTCTGGTCCAGCGTACGCGCCATGGAAGCCGTGAACGTGGCCAGACTCAGGGTAAGGATCAACAGAAGCAGCGACCCTATATACTGTCTGGACACCCGAGCCAGTTGCCGCAGTGCCAACACGATGGAGACGGCCCGCGACATCTGACTCGTCAACCAGGCAAACAACTCCATAATGAGAGGGAAAAAGCGGATGATCAGTAACGAAACGGCAAAGATGGTAAGCGCCGGAACCAGGAAAAGCAGGGGATCATTAAAGGGGTCGCCGCCCCCGCCCGTTCCCAGAAAACTAATAGTACCCCGGGTATTTAACACATAATAGCCGTATCCCGCAGGAATAAGCAGAAGGAAATCGATAAAGAACCGCTGCCAGAACGGTTTCTCCATGGCCCGAGCGCGCTCTCGCTTGTAGGTCACGATGGTCAGACGAGCCGCCTGCATGGCCGGCGTCAGACTAGCCAACAGGGCGACGGCCACACCCAACGCAGCCAAACGAATGGCACGGGGCGTTATCATCACTGGCAACGGTCGCCTTTGCCCAAAGGAGAGGAAAGAGACCGTATTTCCCATCACGAGGGCCAGTTGACGTCCGATAAAGAGCCCCACGACCAGCCCCACGAGACCGATCATCAGCCCCTCAAGGGCATATATCCCGATAATCTGGAAATCTCCCGCTCCCCGGCTCTTGAGGATGGATATCTCGCCACGCTGCCTCTCCACCACCAACCCCGAGATCATGCTTATAAAATATAGTACCAACAACAGGATGGGGATGGAAAAGACATAGAGCAGGATGGTCATGACAAAGGTCGTCCAGCGGTAATTCTGCAGCGCATCAAAGGGAGATATATCCAGGGTGGTATTAGGCAAAAGCGTGCTGACCCGCGTCGTAGCATAGTTTATACGCCCCAACAGACCAGGAACATCGTCGGTCCGCACCTTGTCCCCATTGAACACGATATACCAGATAGCAGCATAGACTTCATTTTCTGCCGTCGGGGCGATGTGGGAGCGAAAGGTCTCCTCGGGAACCAGGAAGGAATTATCCAACGATTGCGGATTGTAAAACCAAAAACTATCCTGTTGATCCTCCGGAGCCCAAACCCCTGCAACGCGCACGTTGAACTGCGCAGAGCGAGTCTCCTCGTCCGCCCCAGCGGCCCGCTTGAAGATCACGCATCGTTCACCTACCTGAAGCCCCGTCTCTTCCACAAAGGCCTGGCTGATCATCACATCCATCGTTTCGGTATCGGAAGTAGCAGGGGAAGGGAAATCACCCTCCAGGATATGCACATGCTCCTGAATATCCTGAACAAATCCCACATTCACCCAGCCCAAAGGTTGTCGTATACCAATATACTGTGCCTCTGAGGCCGGGAACAGGCTAAAGTTATCCGTCTTGACATAGCGAGTACGGGCTTCCACGGGCAGATCGATGATCCCAGGAACAGATTTTCTTATATACTCATCGACGGGTTCAAAATCCTCCGTTTCCACGGCCCCATGCCAGGCCCCGATATAGCGGTACATAAAGGCAAAGGGCGGGCGCGATTGCAAGCCCTGCCCCTCACCCGACAACTCTTCGCCCGCCAGTTCTTCGCGCAAAACCTTATAGTTCGCAGCGTCCGTATAGAGAGGAATGCTGCTGATCAGGGCCACGGCTGTGATCAACCCCACGATGGAACAGATGGTGAGCCCTTTATTATTCCACAATCGTTTAGCCGCGATGAGAATGACAGAGAGGAAATTCATCTATTCTGACCCCTTTCTCCTCACTGTCCCACCACGACCTGGCCTTCTTCAAGGCCTTCCTCGATCTCCACCCGGTCGCGGCTCTCGATGCCCAGCGTCACATCGACGCGCTGCTGGCGCCCCTCTTCCTCCACCACGACGAACTCTCGTCCAGAGAAGGTGCGGATAGCCGCAGGAGGCAGCCACAAGGCATCCTCTTTTTCCTCCAGAGTCACGATCACCTTGACCAGATCTCCCGGCCCGATGTCCAGATCCTGCGGATCAAAGGATATATGTGTAAGTTTGTCGGCCTCCTCGACATCAGCGCCTCCTCCCCCACCATAGGGATAGGGAAGCTGCACGATCTCGGCAGGCAACTCTTTTCCAGGATAGTCGGAGAGGATAAGAGAAGCGGAAAGCCCTTCCGACAGACGCTCCAACTGGCTGCTCATGGGCTCCGCCGTGACCTCCAGTTCGGTATCGTCGGCCACGACGAACACTGTCTGATAGCCGTTGACGGTCCTGCCCTCATAAGCGGAGACAGAGGTGACTCTTCCATCGATGGGGCTTTCGACGCGGGTATCCGCCACTCTGGCCTCCAGTCGCTCAACGGCCAGTCTATTCCGCTCCACCGTCTGCCTCATCTGAGGATCGCCTTCCTCTTCCAACTCGGCCAGTTCCATCCTGGCCAGGGCGATTTGCCGCTCCTTAACCGCGATATCCCTCTCTAGCTTTCGTTTCTGTTGTAGAGTCCTCTCATATTTGGCCTCCGCAACAGTGATGTCCTCTTCGCTCGGGCCTTCCAAGAGCTGCTGTAAGCGGATCTCGGTGATGCGCACATCCTCCTCTGCGCGGTTGACCGCGGCCTGCGCCGAGTCACAAGAGGCACTTTTCGTCTGCCCACAGGTACTATCACGATTGATCTGGGCACTCCACAGGGAATTCTTGGCCTTTTCAAGATTGTGACGGGCGATGGCGACCTCCTCCGTTGAGGGGCCCGCCTTGGTCTTTTCCAACTCGATCTCGGCCAGCCTGACGTCCAGATCCAAGGTATCCAATGATTCCCTCATATCAGCCAGTTCGAATTCCTGTATCTCGAGATCGATCCTGGCCTTTTCGATCTGATTCTCCAACTGTCTCTGTGCGTCCTGGAGGTTGATCTCTGCCGTTTCCAGTTCGGTCTCTGCCTGTCGTAACTGGCGCACCAAATCGTCGTTCTCCAGTTCCGCCAGCAGATCCCCCGCCTGCACCACGTCATCCCGTTCAACATAGACTTCTTTGACCCGCCCATCCTCGCGGAAATAGAGTTCCTCCTCCACCGCAGGCGCAACGCGTCCTGTAAACTCGAGACTATCGACGATGGTTCCCCGCTTCACCGTGTATGTGGATCTGTCCGGTTCGGGAGGCGGTGGTACGGGCGTGGGGGTGGCCTCCTCCTCTCCCGAGGAGGCCAGAATGCTGCACCCCGAAGTCACGACGAGAACGACGGCTAGAAAGGAAAAAATAATAGAACGTCTTTTTGAGAACATCCATCCATCTCCATCTTTGATATTCAATACACAAAGCATCGGACATAAGCAATATGCCCGATGCTCCCAACTCGGAGAGCAGCCGACCCACACACCAGCGAATAGCATAATCCATGGTATCGCCCTGTCAAGTCGTCTTTGGCTCTCCTTATGATAATTTTGCCAGCAATCATCTTCCGTAGACTAGGAGTCTTCTTCTGCTTTTACAGTGACCTTGATTTCCTGCATCACGTGGGAATGCAATTCGATCTCCACCTGGTACTCGCCAACCTCCTTGATCGAATCCCCCAACATAACCTGGCGTGTGTCGATCTCTTCTCCCGTCTTTTCCTGGATCTGCTCTGTGATATCTCGCTTGGTGATGGAGCCATACAAACGGCCCGACTCGCCCACTCTGGGCGTAAAGAGGAGCTCGAGTCCTTTCAGATCAGCGGCCTTTTCTTCCGCATGCTCCCTCTCTTCGGCCTCACGGCGCGCCTCCGCAGCAGCACGCTCCTGAACGCGCTTACGCATGGCCTCTGTGGCTACGGCTGCCAGACCCTTGGGAATCAAATAGTTGCGCGCATAGCCGGGGGCAACATCCCTGACGTCCCCAGCCTCTCCCAACCTGCTCACATCCTTTAACAAAACCACTTCCATACGCTGGCTCCTCTCCCAACTCTATGCATTATGATACTATATCAGGAATCGATTTATGGCAAACACGAGACAATTAGCGAAACACCCTTCCCACAAAAGCTTACAGGCGCTTCAGAATCTCGCTCCTTTTAGCCTCGTATTCGCTTTCCGTGATAAAGTCTGCCTCGAACATCTCCTTGAGCATCTGCAGTTTGGCCATGGGATCGTCGGCCGCCTCGACAGCCTCACGGGCGGCACTCTCCGATATCGTTCCCCCACTCAACGCATCGGCGATGGCCTTTGCCGCCCCAAACCCGGCACCCAGACCGAGACCCGTCTGCGCCGCACCGGCTGCACCGCCCTCCTGTTGGGCAGCATCGCCAATAGCCCGCGCCGACTTGAATTTGAGATACCTATCCATATCACCAATAGCCCCCATGGAGGCCGCCTCGTCGATGGCCTTGCTCGTCTCCTCGGTGGGGCTCACAGACATAATATACAGGCGTTTGAGTGTCAACCCAAGGGAGGCGAAATCGTCCTGCAACCTGACCCGGGTGGCCGCCGAGATCTCTTCGAACATGGCTGGTAGATCGAGGACGGACTCTGTGTTCTCGCCCATCAGATCGGTAAAGTCGCTCACGATCACGCTCCGCAAATAGTTGCCAATGTCCTCTGCCGTATAGTACCCGCGGCTGCCAACTATTTGGGCCACAAAGAGTTGCGGATCGGTGACCTGCATATTATAGGTCCCATGGGCACGCAGGCGCACCATTCTCAACACATCATCACGCAGGGTGATGGGCTGTACCGTTCCCCAACGCATATCCAAGATATCTCGAGTATTGACAAAGTAGCACTCTGCCGTAAAGGGTGTATCGCCACTGAACACCCTTTGTACTAGGTTGATCAATAGGGGAATATTCGCCGTGGTGATGGTATGCCGCCCCGGCCCAAAGGTATCCAACGCCTTGCCATCGCGAAAGAAGACTGCTACCTGTCCCTCACGCACGATGAGCTGTGAGCCAATACGGAAATCGCCCGCACCACGTTCGGGGATGCGCTGAACGATTTCCTTATCGCCCATATCCGCATATTCTATGACATCCAGTACCCTGGCCACGAGATCACCTCCTCCACGCTTTTGCGTCGCATCTACTCAAGTATGACATCTTGTCGGCGAGTGAACGTATCGTTCAACGCCGTGAGCCGATCAAACAGTTTCTCGGTCTGGGCCGAGACCTTCTCATCTTCCTTCACCGCCCTATCCAAAGCATCGAGAGAGGCAGCGAGGTCTTCCACGCCCTCCAGCATGGCATAATCAAAATCGTACAGCCTGTCCAAAACATCCTCATCCACCTTCAGGGCATCGAAGAGCCCTGCATAGCCATAGGCAGCCGTCCTGAGCCGATCGATGAGAAGCTGCAGTTTGCTGGCGGCCCGCTCCAGGGAAGCCAACAAAGTCAGTTCTCCCTTTTCGCTCAACCTATACTGCACCTCGCCCAAACGCCTCAACTGCTCCTCATATCGCCGCGCCACCTCCAACCGCAAGAGTTTATCGGCCTCCCGTCGCTGTTCCTTTCTCTTGTATCCCCTATATCCAGGGATACGAGAGGCCAGTTTCTCCACCTTGTTCTGGGCTCCCTGCACCTTTCCCAACAGATCATCGCTCATAACGTACCTCCTCTTGTGGACCAGGATGGAAAAAGCCCTGTGTATCAGTCACCATACACATTCTCCCGGCGAGATCACCAGTGCCGATATTCTAGCGCATTCATAGATACTTGTAAACAAGACACGACATCAATTCCGTCCCACCAGCGTGATTTCTGTAATCTCTGGGGGGCACCGAAAACGCAGCGGAGGGGCAATCACCCCGATCCCTCGATTAGTATAAAGCCACATATCATTCACCCGATACAATCCCTGATCATATTTTCGTCCAAGATGCGGAAGGATAGGCGCACCAATACCCGGCAGGCGAACCTGACCGCCGTGGCTATGTCCCGAAAGTTGCAGAGAAACACGTCCATCCCGAGATACCTGATCCGCCCAGTCGGGCTCGTGGATCAGGAGGATGGTGGGCACATCTCCGGGGCGCTGGGCCAGGGCCCTATCCAGATCAGGATGGCCATGCCAGCCATCTTCCAAGCCCGCCACGTAGAGGGATTGTCCTCCAACCTGGAGTCCCACTCCCTGATTCAGCAAGACGGGAATTCCCACGTTTTCCAACCCCGTCCTCACCAGTCGCGCATCGGTCCAAAGATCGTGATTTCCCAAGACAGAGAATACTCCCTGCTTTGCTTTCAGATTGGCGAGTATCGGCGCCAGGTCAAAGATAGCCTCCGCCTCTGCAAAGACATAGTCGCCTGTGAGAAACACGAGATCCGCTGCAAGATCGTTCGTCAGAGCGACTGCCCGACGCACAAGGTCGATTCCTGTAAAGGGATACAGATGAAAGTCGCTCATCTGTACCAACGTCAATCCTTCCATGGCAAAAGGCAGATTGTCCAGCGAGATCCTCACCCGTTCCAGACTCAACGACTGCGGCTCCACGCGAGTGCAATAATGACACCCCCCCACGGCCACAATGGCGCCGGCCACAGACGCGCCGAGAGCAGCCAAAAAAGACCGTCGCGTCCTTCTCCCCTCCTTCGTTACACCAGATTCCCTCTCAAAACAATGGCCAGCCACCCCTTTATCCAAGTCACCACACCCATCGCTATTACAAAGCCGACACAGGGATAATTTGACATCCCTGCCCAGCGGCCGTATAATAATCAACCTACTAATAGTTAGTATCCTAATGATTAGGATACTAGTTATTCAGACGCGCCCATTATAGGCTGGGAGTTTATTTTGAGCAAAGCGGACGATTTGAGCGCCTCCATCTTGAATCGATACCTCTCCCTACTCCGTTACCAACATCGGCATGGACACAAGCTTCGTAAAGAGTTCGGTATCTCTGGACGACAACTCGCCGTACTGCGCCATTTGCTGCGAGCCGGAACCTGCACGGTGGGCGAGATGAGCAGCCTCCTCTATATCAGCGACGCCAGCACATCGAAATTGCTCGAACGCATGGAACGCGACGGATATATACGGCGGCGGCGCTGTGAAAAGGATAACCGCAAAGTTCTCATCGATCCCACCAAGGCGGGACGCGAGATCGCCGGCCGTGCCCCCATGGGCGCCATGTGGTGCATGCGTGTCAAGCTGCCAGAACTGCCCATAGAGGAACTGGAAAGTATCGACAAAGCCCTGGCCACACTCTCCAAAATCGCCAGGATTGAGCAGAACTAGACGTGAGGTGACATTTTCATGACAACGATGTTGCGCATCCTGAATTACATGCGCTCCTTCTGGTTGAGCGAGATAGTGGCCTATCTTTGCATGTTAGGGATCAACGGCATTCGTCTGATCACACCCCAGATCACACGCATCATAATCGATGTGGGGATCGCCGAGCAACAGGTTGAAGTGCTACTGCAGTCCATCATCCTGCTACTGTTGACCATCTTGGTACAGGGGGTCTTTCGTTTTGGCGAAAGATTTCTCACCGAGCGGGTCTCCCAAAGTATCGCCTACGAGATGCGTAACGAGATCTATCGCAAACTTCAGAACCTATCCTTCCGCTACCACGATCAAACCCAGGCCGGACAACTCTTGTCCCGTGTGACCAGCGACGTAGGACACGTACGCCGCGTGACTGGTCGGCTATTTCTGAGCCTCGTCGATTCCGTGGTGCTGATGATTGGGACGACGGTGATACTTTTTAGAATGCAGCCTACACTGGCGGCCCTGGCCATGAGCACACTTCCCTTTATCGGCATCACGATGAACCGCTTTATCGGCCAGATCCACCCCATGTGGCATGAGCGCCAGGACAGAATGGGTGAACTCACCTCTCGTCTAGAGCAAAACCTGGAAGGTGCGAGTGTCGTGCGCGGATTTGCCCAAGAACCGGCAGAGATAAGACGCTTTGATGCCGAAAACGACACCATCTATGACATGTCTATGGATATGGCACGCATACATTCTTTTTCCAGACCCTTTATCGTCTTTTTGGCCAGCATCGGCACGGTGGTCATCCTCTGGGTAGGAGGACGGATGGTGATGCGCGGCGCCCTCACCCTGGGCGAATTGGTGGCTTTCAATAGCTACGTGCTACAACTCGTGGGGCCCATGCGACGCATGGGCTTTCTCGCCAACATGTTGGGCGAATCGCGCGCCTCTGCGGAGCGGGCCTTTGAAATACTCGATGCCCAGTCAGAGGTCGAAGAAGCACCCGACGCACAAGAATTGGAAACTGTAAAGGGGGCCATCACCTTCGATAACGTCTCCTTCTCTTATGTCGATGGTATAAAAGCACTCTCAAACATCTCTTTCCACATCGCCCCAGGCGAATCGGTAGCCCTGGTCGGCCCCACCGGATCGGGCAAGAGCACCATCATCAACCTGATTCCACGGTTTTACGACATCACAGAGGGAGCCATCAGGGTGGACGGTACAGACATCCGCGAGGTGACACTGGAATCCCTGCGCTCCCAAATCGGCATGGTATTGCAGGAGACGATGCTGTTCGGCAGCACCATCCGCGAGAATATCGCCTTTGGCCAGCCGGATGCGACTCAGGAGCAGATCGAGCAGGTGGCCAAAGCCGCCGCGGCGCACGATTTTATCCAGAGTTTTCCCGAGGGGTACGATACACCGGTGGGTGAACGAGGGGTCACACTGTCCGGCGGACAGAGGCAGCGCGTCGCCATCGCCCGGGCCCTGCTTCTCGATCCACGCATCCTCATCCTTGATGACGCCACCTCCAGCGTGGATACAGAGACCGAGCAACAGATTCAGAAAGCATTACAGAACCTGATGAAGGATCGCACCTCGATCATCATCGCT
Source organism: Anaerolineales bacterium (assembly GCA_046538105.1). Taxonomy (GTDB): domain Bacteria; phylum Chloroflexota; class Anaerolineae; order UBA1429; family UBA1429; genus JAWLEV01. Next base: position 15,274 of record JBKHJO010000030.1, read on the forward strand.
CAGCGCGTCTCCACGGTGCGCGATGCGGATCAGATCCTCGTCATCGACGATGGTGAATTGGTAGCCCAAGGAAACCATGACGAACTTGTACAGAAATCCGGGGTCTATGCCGAGATCTACTATCATCAGCTCAGACCCGAGAAGCAACGTGTTCAATCAACTCCCATGGGAGGGGGACAAGAATGAGTTTCAGCCCTGGATCATTTCGAACGCCACACGTCCATGGTCGTCACTACAAAGACGCGGAAGGAAGAGGTTTCGACTGGAACCTGACCCGTGAGTTGCTCCAGTTTCTCGTGCCGCACAAGAAAAAACTCGCACTGGGGGCCCTCCTCATGCTCGTCAGTTCGGGTTTCGCCCTACTGACACCCTACCTGATCAAAAATGCCATCGACGACTATATAGCCAACGAAGACCTGATGGGACTGACCTGGATAGCAATGTTCATCCTGGGGGCCTATGGAATGGATTTTTTGGTGGCCTGGCGCCGTCGCTATATCCTAAGTGAGGTGGGCAACGACGTGCTGCGAGATATGCGGGGCAGACTATTCCGCCACTATCAGATCCTCTCTATGAGTTATCTGGATCAACACGATACGGGCTCCCTCATTGCACGTATGCTCAGCGACGTAGGTGTAGTGAACGAACTGCTTTCCCAGGGTATCATATCCCTGCTGAGCGATATCGTGATCCTGATAAGCATCATCACCGTAATGCTCATCATCAACGCGAGATTGGCCCTATTGACCTTCACCGTCCTACCGGCGATGGCCTTTGCGGGCTGGCAATTCGGGAAACGGGCTCGCGTAGCCTATCGAAAAACGCGCGAGAAAAACAGCAAACTGACGGGGCGTCTGGCCGAGTATCTGGACGCCATGCGCGTCATCCAGGCCTTCTCCGAGGAGGATCGCACCGGCGAAGAGTTCGACGAGGTGAACCAGGATAACCGCGATGCACAGATAAGGGCCACCATGCTCTCTTCCTTTTTTACGCCCATCATGGAACTCCTGAGTGTCTCGGCCACCGCGATCATCCTGTGGTTTGGCGGGCGCGCGGTGATACGTGGGACAATGACCCTGGGCGTCATTGTGGCCTTTTTGACATATACGTCGCGTCTGTTTCAGCCCATACTCGATCTGAGCATGATCTTTAATACCTGGCAGGCGGCCATGGCAGGCGGCGAACGGATCATAGGCATTCTCAAGGAGGAACCCGAGGTTCAGGATCCGCCTCACCCACGCACGCTCTCATCACCAAAGGGGTACGTGGTCTTTGAAGATGTGAACTTTGAATATGTCCCCGGCGTCCCCGTGCTCAAAGATGTGAGTTTTGAGATAGAGCCGGGGAGAACCGTCGCCCTTGTGGGGCCCACCGGTGCCGGCAAGACCACCATCGCCCAGTTACTGATGCGCTTCTATGATGTATCCTCCGGATCCATCCGCATCGACGGCGTCGACATCCGCGATCTCAAGATCAGTTCTCTGCGCGAACAACTGGGCGTGGTGCCTCAGGAGCCCTTTCTTTTCCAGGGAAGTCTCGCTTACAACATCGCTTTCGGAAATACTGACACTGGTCGCCGGGAAATAATCGAGGCCGCCAAGACAGCCAATGCACACGATTTCATCTCGCGCCTTCCAGAAGGCTATGATACCAAGATACTGGAGGGCTCCACGAATCTCTCTCTGGGACAGCGGCAGCTCGTATGCCTGGCAAGGGTCATCCTGGCCTCCCCCAACATACTGGTGCTGGACGAGGCAACGTCGAGTGTCGACCTGCACACAGAGGCGCTGATACAGGATGCGCTGGAACAACTCATGGCCGGGCGCAGTTCCCTCGTCATCGCCCACCGTCTAGCCACGGTGCAGCGGGCCGATACTCTTCTCGTGATCGACGAGGGGCGTATCGTGGAACGGGGAACCCATCAGGAACTCCTTGCCTACGACGGTGTCTATGCCGAGCTCTATCGCACCCAGTTCCTATCCACAGAAGCGATTCCCGTATAGAATCCTGCGTTTAAAGCAGATCGGAAGCAGGATGAATGTGTTCCCCACACATTCATCCTTTTTTGTGCCCATCGCGAATCAGATCCGCAACGGCGAGCGGCGTGCTCTATCGGCGATCTCCCTTTTGCACCCTCTCGACCCGTACTCGACACCGCAACACAAACTGCATATAATGTAGACAGTTTATCAAAGAGCAAGGTTTTTGCAACATTGTGACGAGGAGGAGTTGTGGTCCCCGATTTCTCTCTGTGTCGTTTCCAAACGGACGAGGTGCCACCGCACCTTGGCCTGATCTCCGAAGAAAAACTCTACGATTTGACCGCCTCTGGGCACCGCCAATACGCGAACATGTGCGCCTGGCTAAAGTCAGCCACGGGGAATATGGATCAAGCGTTCTCCACGCTGGAGCAAACGGCCAACACACTTGGGGCCATCTCCACGGCAGACGATCTGCTACGAGAAGATAGTGAGATACGACTACTGGCCCCCCTGGACGAGCAGGAGGTCTGGGCCTGCGGCGTGACCTACGAGATGAGCCGCGAGGCACGTATGCGCGAATCGGGCGAACCGACCATTTATGGCCGCGTATATGACGCGCCGCGCCCTGAGATCTTTTTCAAGAGCACCTCCCATCGCGTGGTGGGACCACAAGAGGCGGTGGGCATTCGGGGAGACTCTCACTGGGATGTGCCCGAAGCCGAGATGGTACTGGTGGTAACACCCCAGATGGAGATCGTCGGATATACGGTGGGGAACGACATGAGTTCGCGGGAAATCGAGGGTGAGAATCCCCTTTATCTTCCACAGGCTAAGATTCATGACCGCTGCTGTGCCCTGGGGCCCTTTGTGCGTCTGGCCAAGGACTTTGACCCCCTGGATCAGGTCGTGGAATGCACTATCGAACGAGATGGCGAACAGATCTTCCGTGGAGAAACCCACACATCCAGCATTCACCGCTCCCTTGACGACCTGGTGAGTTATCTGGGACGCTGCAACAGCTTTCCCAGGGGCGTCTTTGTCATGACGGGAACGGGCATCGTGCCACTGGACACATTCTCCTTACAACAAGGAGACATCATCGAGATCACCTTCGAGGGACTTGGAACACTGCGCAATCCCGTGATAGAGATCCCCATCAATTGAGAAATCGGAAATCTCAGCGCCCTTGAATTCAGATTCTCACACTAGGGCTCCTGAGCAGGTTCGTCTTTCTGCGCTAACAAGCGCTGATAGTTTCCCTGCCAGGTGGAGGCATCACGTGTCATCCTGGCGACGCGAATATCGGAAAAGTGGGACGCCAGTTCGGCCAGTTCCCCGGGCAAGTGTTTCCACCGTTCTTTGATAATCAGATCACATAGATTTTCGGCTGTGGGGGTAACCCATTCCCATTGCAGGCGGAAGCGATCCGCCTTGAGATAATAGTTTCGCCTTTCCCAGGCCGTAGTGGTAACCTCGATGGTTTTGGCAATATCCCTGAGGCAAAAGACCACGGTGGCGGCCATATCACGAGCCTCGACGTCGAGCGTGGGCTTTGATGTGAGACGACGTAATATCTCGGCAATCGTTCTACGCGCCCGATGGCGCAGTTTGCCGGGATCCCTGAGGTTGATAACGCGAGCCATATATCTCCTAAAAGTCTCTGAAATACTAAAAGAGTATACGCAGTCTGGCACATGAGAGCAAAGAAGGGATTTCGCAACAAGCAAGAGGGCGTTTTGTCCTTATGAAAAGTGGTGGTACAATTACGCAGGCCTCTTGGGTAATATAAAGAACACGAGGAGAATCTATTATGCAACAACAGATCAAAGACTTTTTACATTCCTTACAAGTCGAAAAGGGCTATTCTGAAAACACTATCGTGGCATACCGCAACGACCTCAACCAGTTCCTGGACTTTGTAGAGGAAAGGACAGAGGTAGAGGCGTGGGGTGATGTAGACAAGGAACACCTTGCCAAATATGTGAACGTCCTCAAAAACGAACGCGAGTATGCCTCTTCCACGGTAGCCCGCAAGGTAGCAGCGACGAAATCCTTTTTTCGGTACCTCACGAACCATGACCTCTTGGAGGAGAACCCCAGTGCCACTCTCGATTCTCCAAAGGTTCGCAAGTACCTGCCCACCTCCATATCAATAAAGGAGGTAGAAAGGCTGCTCAAGGCACCTTTGAAAGGGATCGGATGTCGCAGCGCGCGCGATGCCGCCCTTTTAGAACTGCTCTACGCCACGGGCATGCGCGTCAGCGAAGTGGTAGCCCTGGATGTTGAACATGTGGATATAGAGAACGGCTGCGTCCATTGTATCAGTTCCAGGAACGAACATCGCGAACGGGTCATCCCCATGTATCCTCGGGCCGTGGACGCCCTGCAATCCTACATCGAAGAGGGACGCCCCAAACTCCTGCAAGATGAGGATGAGGACGCCTTGCTGCTGAATCATCGGGGCCATCGCCTCACGCGTCAGGGCCTGTGGCTGATCATCAAGAAATATGTAAGACAGGCGGACCTGGACGACTCTGTGACACCTCACACGCTGCGTCATTCCTTTGCCACACATCTGCTGAACGGCGGCGCCGACGTACACAGAGTGCAGGGCCTCCTGGGGCATGCTAACGTCTCCACAACTCAGGTATATACCAAGGATAATCTGCGAAAAGTCTACGACGAAACACATCCGCGCGCCAAATAGAGGACAAGACCAGGGCAAAGAGGCGAATGGATACGACCCGCAAACGGGTGCGCGAGGCAACGGAGCATATACGCACACACATACATCATGAACCTTCCATCGGGCTGATACTGGGATCGGGGCTGGGCAGGCTGGCTGCGCGCCTCGCGGAACCGGATATCATCCCCTACGATGAGATTCCCCACTTTCCCCAATCCACTGTGACGGGCCATTCGGGGCGACTCGTCACCGGTATATTGTCCAGCATCCAGGTCCTGATGATGCGAGGCCGTGTACATTACTACGAGGGTTATTCTACCTCGCAGATCGGGTTCCCCGTACGCGTCATGCAGGAACTGGGTGTGGAAACGCTGTTCGTAACGAACGCCTCGGGAAGCCTTCGCCCAGACTGGGCGCCAGGAGATCTCATGGCCATCAAGGATCACATAAACTTGCCGGGGTTGATGGGACATCATCCGCTTCGCGGATCGAACGATGAAACCTTTGGTCCCCGTTTCCCCAGCATGTCACAGGCCTATGACCCTGAACTATGCGATTTGCTGCATCGCGAGGCGGAAGAACAGGGGGTAGCCCTCAGAGAGGGGATCTATGTCATGGTATCGGGCCCCAGTTTTGAGACACCGGCCGAAGTCCGCTTTTTGCGCAGCACGGGGGCCGATGTGGTGGGGATGTCCACCGTTCCCGAAGTGGTGGTGGCCAGGCACGGGGGAATGCGCGTCCTCGGCATCTCCCTCATTAGCAACGTGGCCACGGATTCGCTCCGCAAGGCGACAAAGACCACACATCAAGAGGTATTGAACGTTGGAGAGAAAGCGACACCCATTCTGGCATCGCTTATAGAGGGCATGGTGGCGCGGTTAGCATGATATGAGGAACGGGAAGAGATACGATGCTTAACATCCTCGGGTTCCTGCTTAATCTGGTAGATAAACAGATCATCTGGCTGTACGCTGGCTGTGCGTTGCTGCTGCTCTTTCATCTACGCGCCTATCTCCTGGCACGAAGTGCCCGCACCAGTACCATCTTCAGTATCGAAAAGGAAGTAGCAACACATAAAGAAGGACGTGCCATGTCCAACATCGGCATGGTGCTGGGCCTGGTTGTGGTGATCACGGCGCTCAAATACTATGTAGTACCCACGGTCGCCATAGAGGAGATGATAGAACCGACACCGACAGTGACCATGTCCATACCCACAAGCGTCCCCGCGCACACGCCGACCGCCGTCCTCACACCCACCGAGACGCCTACCCCCCAGCCGAGTCCAAGTCCCACTCCCATAGAGGAGCCCACTAACACGCCTCCACCTCCTACGGACACGCCCCCACCGGCCCCGGCCTGTCCAGATCCCAATACATGTATCATGTCTCCCCGACCATACGAAACCGTATCCGGGGTACTAACCATACGCGGGACGGCCAACCACGAACGTTTCGATTTTTACAAGGTGGAATGGGGACAGGGAGAGAATCCGGAGGCCTGGTATGTCATCGACGATATCGTCAGATCTCAGGTGTCCGACGGCGTGCTCCAAACGTTCGATACGACCGTGGTATCCAACGGCACCTACTCTCTTAAATTGACGGTGGTGGACATGACGGGGAATTTCCCACCACCCCACCGCGTGCCCGTCACCATACAGAACTGATCCCCCTCCCCTACATCGCCAGGTAACCCTCTTGAATGACACCCGAAAGGGACAAATTAGCGAAACTTTTACGTACAAAGGGACGGTGAACAGATAAAAAGAAAGGGAGCCTTCTATATCGGGCTTTACAAGACGGCTTTTCCTGTATAGACTCGTATGGTCGAGATTTCAGACCGATACAATAGAGAGGACTCGTTACACGTCGATTATATTGGGGAGCAAGTGATGCGAGGGAAATGGCACTATCTGCTTTTGACACTATTGTTATGTTCCCTGTCAGGTCTGGCGGGGTGCGCTGGCGTTGACCAACTGACTGACACACTTTATCCCACACCAACTTTGGAGCCACGTTCTCCCCAGCCTTCCCCCACCACCACATCCACGCCGACGGCAACCTCTCAAGAGTCCACCACAAGCCCCACCCCGGCCGAGACGCCGTCGCCTGCCACCTCTCCTTCACCAGAGCCCGAATCAGACGACCAAGAAAACTTTCTCGTCTTTGCCCACGACGGCAAAATATACAGGGGAGACTATTTCGGCCAGCAACCCACAGAGATCGCCGACGTGTCCCGCCTGGAAGCCTGGGATTTTACCCGTGGGCTTTTGGCCACAGCCGACAGAGGCAATCTTCACATCATCGATCTCAACCGTGGAGAACTGCACGGCGTGGAACTGCAAGGAGAAATCATCTATTCCCACGTTTTGTGGGGTACCTCTGGCCAGCGCCTTCTGCACGCGGCCATGGTGGAAGACGAGACGGCGCCGACCCTTGGACGAAGCGTGGATCTGCGCGCAGTGGGGCATGATGGCGAGATCCTGAGCGAGATGCGCCTGGAGGATCTGAGCGGCGTCACTCTATTGCGCTATGATGATAGAGCGGGAAAAGTCCTGTTGATTCCCCAGGGCGGCGATCCCGCCTTTACAAAGGCGGAATACTATGACGTCGAAAGCGGCGAGCGTCAGAGAACGCTCCCCATCCAGGGAGAGGGCGAGATCTTTGCCTCTCCGGATGGTCGCTACCTGCTCACCGAGCGCCTGGATCCCGAACAAGGGGCAGAACTCTCCCTCTACGACCTGTCCACAGAGACGGAGGAGATCGACGCCCGCACATGGCAGCACCCCGCCGATTCGCACAGCGTCTCTCACACCTGGTCGCCGGATGGTGAATACGTGGCGTACCTGCTGCAGGACGGCGCCTCCTTTGCCGATAGCACCGAGGGACTGGGGCTCTGGGTCCTAGAGATCGCATCCATGGAGGCGGAAAAGGTGATGGAGGAAGCATCCCTCTCTTCCACCGTTGTGGACTGGACGCCCGACGGGGAGTATATCGTGGGATACCATCGGGGCACTGAGGGAGAAAGTCACTTTTACATGATCCGCCCCGACGGCGGAGATCGCCGCCTCCTGACATTGCCCTCCCAGGGGGAAATCCTGGGCTGGATGACATCCCCGGACGAGGCCCCTGCCGAAAGGGTATCCATCGACCGCTGGCGGGGACGCTTTGAGGACGTGGCAGGCGAGGCCACGGCCATGGCCCAGGTGGTGGCCGAGTTCGTGGCCGCCAATGCGGGGGATAACGACGAAACCGTTTCCCGCGACCTCTACGCCCACCTGGAAGAGACAGGGTGGTCAACCGAGGAGGTGGAGCCCCGGGTCGAACGCCTGGCGGACCAGTTGTTCCTGGCTCAACTCCCGCCCTTCTCCATCTATCTGCTCGATTCGGGAGAGGCCCATCTCGTGGCCCACGGCCATCTGGTGATCGATGCCCACCTGGAGGATGATGAGCTGGGCGTGATCTTTGGCATGAGGGAAGGGGAATCTGTACAGCCAACCTACATGCTCCTGCACCGGGAGGAGGATGGGTTCTGGACACCCCTCTGGACCCCCCAGGGACACCGAGATTGGGTGGCCACGGATGGCGAGGTCCGTTTCATGGGTGAGGGCCTGGACCGCTTACGGGTGCGGGGCTCGTCGTTCGGCCTCGACGAGGCCGAGGATCAGGTTTTTGCGGAATGTCGGGAATGTCCCCACAGGTGGCTGACGGCCACGTGGCATCGCAGCGACGGGGCTTATGAGCGGGAGTCGAACCTGCCATCAGACGCGTCCCTCTCGCAGATATTCTGGGAGATGACCGAACGCACGCCCTATGCGCTGCTTCACGAGTGTCTGCGTCGTCTACAAGAGGGGCAGGCCGTGGATAAACTGGTTGGCACATCCGAGGTAGCAGATCAGATTCGCACCCTGGGCTTGCTGGATAAAGAAGCGGGCCTGGTTCCCGAAAGGGAGACCGAGGACAGCGTGTACTTGAGCGACGCAGAAAAAGGGCAGGCGTTCCGTGCCCTGATCCAGGATGGAAAGTTGATCCGTGTGGAACGTATCGAAGAATAGAAAGAAGGCGTTGCGCAACGGAATGGAATGTGCTATGATAGCCACAACAGGGAGCGGATAAAGCACTTGAGAAAAGATGGGCTTGCGATGCTCACCTATGGAGCGTACACTTGCGATGTGCCGAAATGTGAACCGAAAGGGGGACAGAAATGAAAAAGATGGGGATAAACTCTGAGCGGTGTATCGTCTACGCCTTATCCAAGATCGTATTGGCAACGGTGCTGGTCGTGATCGGTCTGCTGACACCCGCCCTTGGGGTCTCGGCGGACCCCTCTCCAGCATGGCGGGGAGAATACTATAATAATCCCAACTTGACGGATTCACCCGCCCTGGTCAGGGACGATGGCAGCATCGATTTCGATTGGGGAGACGGTGCTCCGGCTGGTGAAGTCAATGCGGACCGGTTCTCTGTACGCTGGACGAACTTTGTGAATTTCGACGCCGGGACATATACCTTTTACGCCAGGGTGGACGATGGCGTGCGCGTATGGGTGGATGGCGATCTGATCATCGACCAATGGCACGATACGCCGGTAACCACCCACAGCACGACCAAGTATCTGAGCGCCGGGTATCACAACGTGCGCGTAGAATACTATGAAAATGTAGGCAAGGCCGTCTGTAAGGTCTGGTGGGAAGCCGGCGACAGCATACCCACGAACAAGTGGCGCGGAGAATACTATGATAACACCTGGCTGGGAGATTCGCCGGCGATGGTGCGGGAAGATTCGGCCATCAATTTCGATTGGGGCCATGGTTCACCGGCTGCAGACGTGGGAAGCGATCACTTTTCCGTCCGTTGGACACGGGACGTACACTTTGACACGAGTGGAACACGCACCTTTTCCGCCACGGTGGATGATGGGGTACGCGTCTGGGTCGACGATTCCCTGATCATCGACAAATGGTATCCCCAGTCTCGCACGACCCACACGGCGAGCAAGCACATAAGCGCGGGGACCCACCGGATCAAAGTGGAGTACTTTGATCAGACGGAGGTGGCCGTATGCAAGGTGAGTTGGTCAGGAGCCCCCACGCCCAGTCCTGAGCCACAGACCGTCGTCGTGGACAACCGGGATTCCAGCTTTGTCTGGGGCGGACCGGCGAGCAGTTGGTATGGTCGCAGCACGGGCTATCGTGGGCATCTCAACTGGACATGGAACAGCCGCACCCAGACTTACAACTGGGGTAGATGGTACCCACATATAAGCACCGCCGGTAACTGGGAGGTGTTCGTCTATATCCCCAGCCGCTACCACGGCAGCAAGAGCGCCCACTATAAGATTTATCACAACGGCGCATGGAACGAGCGAGTGGTGAACCAGAATAACTATTACGACAAATGGGTGAGCCTGGGTACCTATTACTTTGCTGGCGGGCCCAACGAGTACGTCCTTTTGGGTGATGCCACCGGTGAGACCTATGGCACGCGCTTTGTAGGATTCGATGCCGTCAAGTTCGTCCGTCAGGACGGCGCCGCACCGCCATCGCCACCGAGCGAATGTGACATCACGCCCATCCAGGGCTTTGGCAACGTCTGGAACAGCCATAGCGAGGTCAGGTCAAAGTTGGGCTGCCCGACGGAATCGGAAAAGTCCGTCTGGGCCGGCGAGCAGAACTTTCAGGGTGGTTATATGTTCTGGCGACAGGACACGAAGCAGATCTATGTCATCTATAGCAATGGCACGTGGGAAGTCTATGGGGACACCTGGAGCACCAGCGAACCAGAGACGGATCCCTCCATCGCGCCGCCCTCGGGTTACTATCAACCCAAACGCGGTTTTGGCAAGGTCTGGCGCGAGAATCCGGGCGTGCGCGACAAGTTAGGCTGGGCCACGACGGAGGAGCGAGCCTTCTATGGTTCCGTGCAGCCCTTTGAGGGTGGACAGATGATCTGGAGTAATACACGGGGCGTCTATGTACTCTATCACAATACGTGGCAGCGATACTGATCCCCGACAGAAAAAGCGCATAACGACAAGGGCCGTTCCTTGGGGAACGGCCCTTATCATATGATAATGATACCCGACGTCAAGGCAGGCTATTCTTCCTCCAAGAGGCGGGCGAGTTCGTCCACGAATCGGGGGACGCCATATCGCTGGGCCTGACGACGCAGGTACCGGGGATCAAAGTCACACTCTGATAACCTGTGCACGGCCTCCATCAGGGACTGGGCGGTGGGACGGCGGAAAAAGAGCCCCGTCTGCCCCTCCTCAATGGTATCCAGCGCCCCCCCGGCCCCATAGGCGATGACGGGCCTGCCGGCCGAGATGGCCTCCAGAGGCGTGATACCGAAATCCTCCTCACCCGGGAATATCAGGGCCCTGCAGCGGGCCATCTGTCCTCGTACCTCGTCATCGTCGGACAGATAGCCCAGAAATGTCACATTATCCTCGGCCATATCCTCCAGGGCCCGACGATCTCGCCCGTCGCCGATAACGCGCAGAGGCAGGCCCAGGGAATTAAAGGCCCGCACGGCGATGTCGATGCGCTTGTAAGGCACCAGGCGGGAGACGACCAAAAAGTAATCCTCCGGCTCCTGCAGCGGCGTGGAGGTATCGACGCGCACGGGAGGATAGACGATCTGGGCATCGCGCCGATAATATTTGCCGATACGGTCACGCACCGTGCGAGAGATGGCCACGAACTCGTCCACCCGGTCGGCGGCCAGCCTATCCCACTGGCGGAGGCTCTTGAGAAAGGGCATCAGCGCCAGGCGTCCCAGGCGCCCGATCCCTTCTCTCTCAATGTACGAATGATAGTTCCACAGGAAGCGGGCGGGAGTCAGGCAGTAACAGACATGGCGTGTGTGCTCGCTGGTGATGATGCCGTGTCCAAAGGCGCTGGTGACGCTGAGGACGACATCATAGTTGCGCAGATCGAGGCTCTCGAATCCCAAAGGATAGAGGGGCAACAGGAACTGGCGGGAACGCCTGAGCAGGGGAAGCCGATTCAGAAAGGAGGGCCTGATGTCCCACTCACGATAGGCCTCTGGAAGGGCCTCGGGATGGTAGATGGAGGTATAGATGGGCGCCTGAGGATACATCTCGTGGATGACTTCTAGAACGCGCTCAGCGCCGCCATATTGGTTCAACCAGGAACAGACGATGGCGAGGTTCAATGATCCTTCTCCGTCACTTGCCGATACAAAAGTCGCTAAAGATGCTCTCCAATAGTTCCTCGCTGGCCGTCTCTCCCGTGACCCGTCCCAGGGCATCCACGGCCTCGGAGATATCGATGGTCAGGAAATCGGCCGGCAATCCCTGCTGCAAGGCCTCCTGACCATGCCTCACGCTCTGCAAGGCGCGGCGGAACAGGGCCCGATGCCGGGGGTTACTGGCCACGGGCGTCTCGCCGGTCACGACCCGCCCGGACAGCACAGTGTCCACTATAAGTTCCTCCAGTTCCGATATGCCCGTTCCCCTGAGCGCCGAGACGGTGATGTGGGGCGCATGGGGCAGAGTATCCCGATAGTGACACACCGTAGGCAGATCCTCCTTGTTCACCACCACGATGGAGGGCTTGGTTTCACAGAGGGCGGCCACCTGACGGTCCGCTTCCCTGATCCGCTCACTACCATCCACCACCAAGAGGACCATATCCGCCTGCTGCACCGCCGCGCGACTGCGCTCGATCCCCTGCTGCTCGATGACGTTATCCGTCTCGTCGATACCCGCCGTATCCACCAGCACAAAGGGGATGCCCTCAAGATCGACAGTCTCCTCCAGAGTATCGCGCGTCGTGCCGGGGATGGGCGTCACGATGGCGCGGTCGGTACGCAACAGGGTGTTGAGCAGGCTGCTCTTTCCCACGTTGGGCCGGCCCACAATGGCGGCGTGGATACCCTGCCGATAGATGATACCCCGCTTTGCCTCCTCAAGCAAGGCCTCGAGCCGCTGGGCGGCCTCTTCCAGGGGCCCCTCCACGTCCTGCTCTGGGATATCCTCCTCGGGGAAATCTATGATCGCCTCGAGATAGGCCAGAGTATGCAGGAGGCTCTCGCGGATCTCCTGCACCTCATTGGCCAGGGAGCCATTCAACTGGTTCACGGCCACGCGGAGGGCGGCCTCTGTACGGGAGCGGACGATATCGGCGACGGCCTCGGCCTGGGTCAGGTCGATGCGCCCGTTGAGAAAGGCGCGGAGGGTGAACTCACCCTCACGGGCCATGCGCGCCCCTGCATTCAGACATAGGGAAAGGATCTGTTGCAGGGGAACGATGCCCCCATGGGCGTTGATCTCCACGATATCCTGACGCGTATAGGTGCGCGGCGCCTTCATATAGGAGAGGAGCACCTCGTCCACCACATCTCCCGTCTCGGGATCCACGATATGGCCATAATGCAAATAATGCGACGCGGGCTCGCCCTGCCAGGGGTGTTGCGGCACAAAGATTTGGGTGGCGATGGGGAGGGCCTCATCGCCGCTCAGGCGCACGATACCTATACCCCCCCGACCTATGGGCGTAGAGATGGCGGCAATTGTATCATCAAGGGAATACACGGGGCACTCCGAAAAGATGAGGTAAATGCTCGAGGCGATCAGTCCTCCGCGAGATCGGCACCCGAGACCACCTCTTTGGCACGTCGGTTGAATTTGCTTCGGGGCATCATGATGTGACGGCCACAGGTAAGGCACTTGAGACCGATATCCGCCCCGATACGCGTGACCCGCCATTCATAACCGCCACAGGGATGGGGCTTGCGAAGAGTGGCGATATCGTCAACCTGCACGTCGAACCTCTTCATCGCGTCTCCTCCTCCGACCTCTCGTCCTCCATATCGTGGGCAAAAAAGAGCAAAAGAGTATTGCCATATTCCCTCTTGTCGAACAGATAGAGGTTATCCAGGGCAAGGGGTTCGGCCTCTTGAGGATCCAACTGGGCGATGACGACGCCCCGGGGCGTCAGCAGGGAACAATCGTCCAGGGCCAAAAGGGTCTCGGACCAAAGGCCCCGATACTGGGGCGGGGCGACATAGATGTAATCAAAGCGCCGCTCCCCCGAGGCGGCACGGATGAAATGAAAGGCATCATCCTGGATGACCTCGGCCCGCCCGGACAGCCTGGTGGCCTCCAGGTTACGGTGGATCGTCTTTATCGCCTTGTGGGCGCGATCCACGAACACGCAACGCGTCGCCCCTCTGCTCAGGGCCTCGATGCCCACGCTGCCCGTGCCGGCGTACAGATCGAGAAAGGTCCTGCCCCGCACGTCGGGCCCCAGGATATTGAAAAGGGACTCTTTGACGCGGTCGAGAATGGGGCGCGTCCCCTCGCCGGGAACGGCCCGCAGCGTATGGCCTTTGGCAGATCCCGTAATCACGCGCACATCACACCTCCGTTTATGTAAAAAAGTGTACCACGCTCTGACAGCGGGGTCAACAAAAAAGCGTGGGCGTCAGGCCGGCGTAGAAGCGGGAGAAGGCAGCGTATCCAGGGGACAGCCCTCCTCGGTGGCCCGGGGGCAACGGGTGGGAGGACGAATCGGGACGTGAACCCCCCAGGAGGAGAGCATGCGATAGAGATGGCACAGGGGCAGGCCCACGACGTTGGTGTAGCAGCCTTTGATGCGGGCCACGGGGGAAAAGGCAGGATCCTGAATAGCATAGGAGCCGGCCTTGTCCATGGGGTCCCCGCTGGCCACGTAACGTTCCATCTCCACCTCTGTATAATGGCGCATATACACCCGGGTCTCCACCACCCGCACGGCCTGCCGCCGACGCCCGGCATCGCACAGAGCGACGCCAGAGAGGACGGTATGCCGCCTGTCGCGCAGTCTCAAGAGCATCTCCCGCGCCTCGGAGGCGTCGGCGGGCTTGCCCAGGACATCGCCATCGCACACCACGAGGGTATCGGCGGCGATGATGACCCCCCGGGCACGCTCCTGGGCGGCCGTCTCGGCCTTGAGCAGGCTCAGGCGGCGCGCCAGGGCCTCAGGCGTCTCCTCCGGCCCGGGCTCCTCGTCCACGTCGGGCACGGTGGTCTGGAAGGAGAGTCCCAACAGGGACAACAGGCGCCGGCGACGGGGTGAGCCCGAGGCCAGCACGAGGGAGGGCTGCCGCGCCTCCCCGTTCGCAGATGCACCATTCATCGCTGCCTCACCTCACCCCCCATCTATCGATCCAAAGGTATACACAAAAAGGACTCTGCCGCCAACCTGCGGCCGATATCTCCACGGCCAGAGGCAGAAAGACCTTACAAAAGGGTAGAACGAGACGCAGAATTTGTCCAATCGGGTGTACGCAAATGCTCTTGACTTTCTGGGCCCAGGGCTGAATCCGCTGGGCTCAGGAAAGTTAGCGTTGCAAGTCAATAAGTAGCATGGCGGTCTGCAATTCCAACTTTTAGCAAAGCCCTCTGCGAGGGCTAGAGGAGCCCAAGGGTTCTACAAAGAGTCAGCCTCCTGCGCGGCGAGGATCTCCTCCTCGGTAAAGATGTTCAGCACGATCTCGCCGGCGCCGCCGCGATCATGGTCGTGGACGGCATAGATGGTCCCGTCGGGGGTCTGGACGGCGTCGGGATAGGAGACCCTGTTCCTGGCGTCCAGTTGCAGTCCTCGCTCGGCTCCCAGATCGTCGGCCGAGGCGCTCACCGAAGCGTACAGGCCACGCCGCTCCTCGGGATCGGGGGTGTTGACAAGTAACATCCGTCCCGAACGGAGTCGGCGCACGAAGAAGCGGGTGCCGGGATTCACGATACGCGTGGGAACGCCCGGCGACCAGGTGCGGCCGCCGTCGAGGGAATAGCTCTCCCACAGCGTCCCGCTGCCGGTGCGGATCAGCATCCATAACACGCCGTCGCGGCGCTCCACGACCATATTCTCCAAAGCCCAAGGGGGCGCCTCCACGGCGCCATAGAGGGACCAGGTCCGCCCGGCGTCGGAGGAGATGGCCACACCCTGAAGTTGCTCCTCGCGGGCGAACCAGCCCTCGGGGGCGCGCCGGGCCCAGGTGACGGGCAGCAGCCAGTCGCCGTCGGCGATGACGGTGGGCTTGTTGAGGCGAAAGGCAAAAGGAACGTCCAGGTCGATGGGCCGGGGCCCCTCCCAGTGGGGCGTGGTGCTGTCGGAATCGTCGGTCACCAGGGCCCAGAGGCTATAATCGCCGGCCTCGCGGTGGGCTCGATTGTAAAAGAGCCACAGGCGCCCCCGGGGATCGTGCCACAGGGCGGGGTCGTAGGCCCGGGCGGGCCCCTGTGGATCGACGACGACTTTTGGCTGCGACCAGGTGCGTCCCTCGTCGTCGCTGGTGGTGAGGAGGATGTGGTTGTCCGGGTGGGGCTCCTTGGGGCCGCCGCTGTAAAAGGTGCACCACAGCCGGCCGCCGTCGGCGCGCTCGATACCGGGGATCCCCTGCCAGGGGCGATCCCCACTGGTGGATATGATGGTTCGATACATGGGCGTGCGTCCTTTCAGGTCAGATGGATGGGATGTGCAGGAATCATTATACGCATCTGTCCATCCTCTCCAATATGCAACGCGACGAAGGATCAGGCGGCTATGGCGTGGGCGTGCCCAGATCATAGTGGGATCTGGCCCGCCTCTCTACCTCCTCTCCCAGTGTTCTGGCGCGCTCATTATATTGCGCCCTCTCCTCGTCGGTCTGGGGCATGATCTGGGACCAGGCGCTCTGGGGAAAGATATCCCGCACATCGGGCGCATAGGACTGGCCATCGCGGGGGACCCGATGGTCCGTGACCGTATAACGACCGTCCTTTTCCTCTATCTGAAGGGCCACCGGTACACTGACGCCCGAGCCACGGGCCAGCGATCCCTCCTGTGGATAATACTCCATGCAATAGACCCAAAGGTATATCTCGCCCCCGGCCCCCTGGTCAGCATCCAGGGGCTCGTAGGCACAAAAGACCTCTCCCCCATGTGAAGAGGTGCCGATATTCGCGCAGAGATACCCCTCAATATCTTTCACCTGGGAGATGGTGCCAGGGGGAGTTTTCGCATCGGTCTCCCGTGTTTGCCGGCATCCGGCAAACAGAAGGATAGCAACCAATAAGAGCCAGCACATCCTCTTTTTCATCATCGCCACTCCCCGTCATACGCGTATCCAGATCCGCTTCTCAAAGGCGCTCCCGGAAACAGAAAATGGGTTCGTTTCGTAAAAAAGCATTGCGAAAAATGGGTTCGTTTCGTAATAATGACTGTGGGGCACCTGGGCAGGTATGGATCCGGCACCGAGCCCACCTGCGGCACATATCTCCGATGGATTACAGAACATTTGTTCTATTATACTAGAGGATCCGCGGGGCGTCAAAAAAGGAGTTTGGAGGGGGTAAAGATTACGTCCCTTATGGGGAGATATATTATGTCAATCCATCTCCCTGCCCCACCCTAGAGACGAGGCTGGTGTAGCACAATCCGTTCGTAGCAGCGGTTGTGGCCGGTCGCATTAGAGTAACAACGTTCAGCGTCCATCTGTCCGCCTGGATATCGTAGCGCCTGCCTATCTTGTTCGGTGTGCCCCGGGGCTGGTAGAACGGATCGCTCCCAGACCCGTGAACCCGAGGGCGGGCCGTCCACCGCAGCACCAAGGCCCGAGATTGCCCTATCTCGGCGCAGGGCCGTGGTGGTAGACCTGACCGGGCACCAGACCGGGCGGTCCCACAATGTCGGTCACCGTCACGAAGTGAATGCCCCGGCTGGAGAGGGATTCGATAACGGTCGGTATGGCAGCCACCGTGGTATCGTGGATGTCGTGGGCAAGGATGATCATCCCCGCCGAAGCCTGGCCTATTCTCTCCGCTATGAGGTCAGCGTCACGGTCTTTCCAGTCCAGGGGGTCAAGGGTCCACAGGATGATGGGCATGCCGGCGGCCATCACGCCCTCGTCGTAGGCGCCATAGGGTGGCCGAAAGTGAGCGGGGGACGCGCCGGAGATCTGGACGACCAGGGTATTGGTATGGGAGATCTCCTCCCTGATCTCGGTATCCGACAGTTCCGTCATGTTCAGATGGCTCCAGGAGTGATTGCCGATTTCGTGACCCTCCCGAACAATGCGAGCGACCGTCTCGGGCTGTATTCGGGCCGACCTGCCGAGCACGAAAAAGGTTGCCTGGACCCCGTGGGCGCCCAGCACGTCCAGGAGGCGATCCGTATACACAGAGGGGCCGTCGTCAAACGTGAGGGCGACGCAAGGGACCTCTGTACAGTCTACAGGGTCCTGGACGCCCCCACCGGGTGTCGTCGATGGGATACTAGTCGGTGAGGGCACAGGGGATGGGGAGGGCGTCGCCGTGGCGGTCGCTTTTGGGGAGACGCCCAAGAGCTGCTGCATCTGGGGAACCACAAGCCCGGCAACGTCGCTTGCGGGAAGATCTACGGTGACGATGCCGTGCGAGCCCGGTGCGACCTGGTATCTGTCGAACATGATCCGAAGGGTGCCGTCCTCGAGAAAGAGGATGCCATCAAAGTTCTCAGGGTCCGGTGTCGTCCCGTCTTTGAGCATGGACCGTCTTAGTGCCAGCCACTCTTTACGGGCGGACTCGGTCTCAAAGTCGCCCTCCAAGTCGAACTCCTGCATCTCCTCCTGTAGCGCCTGCTCCAGTTCCGTGCGAGACAGGGCGGACAGACGTTCCAGATAGGTGTCACCCACGAAGAGATCCTCAAGGGACAGCTCGACGTCTGCCTGGCGGTCGAACAGATAGCCGGTTACGTCGGTGCTGCCCGTCGCCCCCCCTCTAAAGCGGTACTGCTCGACGACGAGGGAGATCAGATCGGCATTGGCCACGGTCACGTCAAAGTGCTGCACATAGTGGGTAGCGAACGAAGCAGCCTCTTCGCCCGTCTCGCGCACGTACTCCTGGTAGGCCGCTTCCTGCTCAGGCGCGACGGTGCGAAACTCGTCGATAAAAGCCTCGGCGACACTTTCCATGCGGTCATTGATGGCCTCCTGCTCCGTGACGGGATAGGCCACGTGAAGCAAGGAGCGTCCCTCGTTGTCCTTCTCCTCAATGGTATAGACAAAGACATCCTCGTACTTTGAGGGGTAGCGAGATGCGTCGGTGG
>JBKHJO010000083.1:0-7848 GCA_046538105.1 Anaerolineales bacterium
TGGCGCCCTAAGGACTGAGCAATGGCTTCGAGTTGATCCATCAGCCTGTCAAAGTCACTGAAAGTCAGGCTCTGCAGTCCATCCGAGAGGGCGTTGGTCGGGTCAGGATGGATTTCTATAAGCAGGCCATCGGCCCCTGCGGCAACAGCCGCCCGTGCCAGCACGGGCACCAGTTCATAATGGCCGGCGGCGTGGCTGGGGTCGACGACGATGGGCAGGTGTGAGTTGCGTTTCACAACCCCCACAGACGAGAGGTCGAGGGTGAACCGCGTGGTCTGTTCAAAAGTGCGAATGCCCCGTTCGCAGAGGATGACCTGGTCGCTCCCCTCGGCCAGCAAATAGTCCGCCGCTTGGAGCCATTCCTCGACGGTGGCCGTGAATCCCCGTTTGAGCATGCAGGGTTTTCCGCTCTTGGCCACCGCCTGCAGCAGCGTATAGTTCTGCATGTTGCGAGCCCCGATCTGCAGTATATCCACCCCTTCCGCCATCAGATCCAGGTAATGGGGATCCATGATCTCGCTGATGACGGGCACGCCCAGTTCTTCGCTGACCTCGTTTAGTAGTCCTACTCCCTCCTCTCCCAATCCCTGAAAACTAAAGGGGGAGGTACGGGGTTTAAAGGCGCCTCCGCGCACGACGCGGGCTCCCTTGCTGGTGACGTGTCGCGCCGTGGAGAACAACTGCTCTCGCGATTCCACCGAACAGGGACCGGCCATGATGACCACCTGGGGCCCGCCAATGGTGACGTCTCCCACCTTAACCAGGGTGGATTCATCCTTGAAGGTGCGCGAGGCCAACTTGTAGGGGCGCATGATACGGGTTACCGATTCCACCCCCGGCAGCACGGCAAAGTTCTCCGTGGGCACGCGGCCCGTATCGCCCCCCAGGATGGCCACGACCACCTTTTCGGCCCCCACGTTGAGCTGGGTGTCAAAGTCGTAACTTTCGGCGCGCTCGATGACGCGGTCGATCTGTTCCTGGGTGGCCCCCGTTTGCATCTCTACGATCATGATTGTTCTCCTTACAGTGCATGGAAGGGTTATTGAGTATCAATTTATCATTTGGAGTATAGGCGAGAGGGGAGGGGCGTCAAAAGAGGGCACCCGCTGTGCATGCGATTTGTGGACTGGCGGGATCACCGCCGGTGGCCGTGTAGAGGCGTATGGCTTACGCAGGTACTTGTAGCATAAGCGGCCTGTTTTCAACAGGCTTTTTCCTCGTGGACCCGGGGTCCATCCCGGAGCACGGGGTCTGACATGTTCCTGTGACATCTACCCTGCGAATGCCTACGCGCACCCCCGCGCAACGTGCGCGAGCACCTTGTTACCCACGCCCCATCCTGCTACAATGCCTTCAACTACGTGCTGGAGGCAATTGTCTCAAAGGTCCGCGCGATGGGGAAACGTGAAACAGAAAAAGATCGCATAGTGGTCGGAGACTGGAGGTCGAGATGGAATTCGCTATAGAGCCCAAGGAACGAAAGGTGCCCGTGATACCGCCCAGGGGAGAGCGCATGCGGGTGGTGATCGATAGCGACGCCAAGAACGAGATCGACGATCAATGGGCCATCGCCCTGGCGATTCTCTCTCCCGAACGTTTTGAGATCGAGGGATTTGTGGGCGCCAATTTCGACAACCGTTGGGGCGGGCGGGACGGCGTCGAGCAGTCGGTTCGGGAGATCGAGACGGTCCTGGAGAAGGCGGGCATGGCCGGCCGCTGGCCCGTCAAGCATGGTTCCCATCCCATGCAGTATCAGTTCGCGCCCTCTGAATCGGAGGGTGTGGATTTTATCATCGAACTGGCCATGGCCCGTTCCCCCGAGGACCCCCTATGGGTTGTCGGCCTTGGTGCCTCCACCGATATGGCCTCAGCGCTCTTGAAAGAGCCCCGCATCCTGGATCGCGTGATCGTCTTCTGGCACTTTCGAACCAGGTGGCCTGAAAAGTGCTACAATTTCAACGTCTATGGTGACGTGCGGGCCGCCCGTCTGCTCTTTCACTCCCCACTCTCTTTTGCCCTCTTTGACACCGGCACATACCTGAGGTGCTCCATGGAGGAATCGGAGCGATTCGTCAGGCCCTATGGGGAACTGGGAGAGTACCTGCATGAATACCGTCATAGAAGTCCCGGATTCACGAGTCCTGAGAAGGGATTCTTTGATCTGGGCGATATAGCCGCGTTGCTCGATCCCGACCTGGCTTCCTGGGCGGTGGAGGCGTGCCCGGAGGTGGATTGGGATCTCGACTATCACTTCACGGGCACTAAGGGATCCATCTTGCGCTGCTACCATGTGGATCGGGATCGGACGTTCCAGTTGCTCTATGATAGGCTTGAGGCCAACTACGGGTAGGCGTATCGTGCTTCAGTGATGACATTGAGGCGTGCTGATAGACAAGGGAGGAAGCGATGAAGGAGAACGATACGATGGCAGAGTTGATCGATTTCGGAGGGTACACCCACTGCATAAAATTGGAAAACGCACATACGCGTGTCATCCTGGGACCCCACTGTGGCGGCCGCGTGCTCGAATACGCCTGGGAGGGCGAGAACGCCCTGATGCTCGATCCGGAACACGACGGTTGGATACAGGGACAGGGCAGAGAGCCGCTGGGTCATCTGTTCCCCTCGGGAGGACGATTCGACATCGGTCCCGAACATATCATTCCCAGGCATCCCGAACTGTGGTACGGGAGATGGCAGGGCGAGATAGTTGGCGATAGTGTGCGCATGGTGAGCCAGGAGAGCGAGTCGACGGGCACCCAACTTGTGCGCGAGTTCGCGCTGGACGCCGACTCCTCGCGCCTGACCTGCACCCAGATCATCAGGAACGTCTCCGACCGCGAGACACGCTGGTGCCATTGGGCGCGAACCTTTGCGCGCGGACACGGCATCTGCGTCGTGCCGCTGACGCCCCGACTGAGCCACCTACCCACGCAGTATGTGATGTATGGGCCCGGGCCGGTGATCGACTGGCGGCCCGAGGAACCGGCCATCCGCGTGCAGGACGACGTGCTCCGGGTCATCGACACGCCGGCCTATCCCAAGATAGGATTCGATTCCTTTGCCGGCTGGTTCGGTTACCTGATGCCCAACGATCTCCTCTTTCTCAAACGCTTTCCCACCTATCCCGAGCGGGTGTACAACGACCTGGCAGGATTTACGCTCTGTCTCTATTATTACAAGGACATCGTGTGCGAACTGGAGCCCATCGGCCCCATGGAAGTGCTGGCGCCTGGAGAGTCGGCCTCCTTCACCGAGGAATGGTGGCTCGTGCCCTATCCGTTTCCGGGACAGCGGAACGCGTTGGTCGTGGAGCACCTGATGGAGGTGGCCCAGGGCGTGATGGAAGGGTGAGGCGTGGAGTAAAAAGCACCGATCTCCAGGAAACCTACTTCCTGGAGATCGGCGTCAGTCCGAGGCTTGGTGGCAACCAGCGTTGTCACGCCGACCATCAAGTGGACTGTTGTCGGGCTGCGTGCTGTTCCCCGCCTAGCCCTGTGAACCGCCCAGCGCCAGTCCGGTCCAGACGGCTCCCGCCAGGTCCACGAGGCCAAAGAGGGCCAGCATGGGCGTGGCGAGCCCTAGTGCCACCAGGGCGATGAGGCATATGAAGGCGAAGGAACGCTCATGAACTGTCCCTCGGAGGAGGGGGCGCATCTCCCCGCGCGCCCCCCGAACATAGTAGTAGGCGAGGATCAGCTCCATCATGCCCACCACGCGAATCCAGGGCTCGGTGGTGGGCCGAAAGCCGAACAGGGGCAGCAGCAGGTTGGGGATCAGCAACAGGACGAGCCCCAGCACAAATTCATAGAGCCCAAAGATCAGCACGCTCCTTGCCGCCCTGTTCATCTGTTCCTCTCCTCTTCCCAGTATTTGGTCCAGCGCGTGATCATTATACCCTCTCGCGCTGCGCTGGGTCAATCTCTCTATGCTGTTCAATCTTCCTGGTCTCTCAGGAAGCGGTAGGTCAGGTAAGCGCTGGGCATGGTGGCCACATAAGCCAGGATCGCTGCCATCAGGCCCCGATCGAGTACGAGGTAGCGGAAGACGGTGGCAAACACCACACAGTTCACCGAGGCGCTGACCATCAAAGGCACCACCAGGGAGCGGGAAAAGTCCCTGCCCATGGAGCGGGAAGTGACGATGAGGGTGGAGGTGTAGACGGCCGGGAAGGCGGAGAGCACGGCGCCCAGGACGGGCCCGCCCACCTCGCTGAGGATCACGGCCAGGGCCACGATGGCGCCGCTGAACACCCCGCGCCACAGCAGCGGCGGCTTGGTGGGCCGCTCAATTCCTTTGGATGGCGGAATGTCCAGGACGCGGGTGGCGATCTCGTAGGCGCCCACCAGGACCACCGCCCATACAAGCAGGGAGATGGCGAGGGAGGAGACATCCCACAGCACGACGCCGCCCTGCAGGACGAACCAGGCCAGGAGGGCGGCCACGATGCCCGCGGCCAATCCCCTGCGCACGCAGGCGGCATAGACGATGAGAAAGAGGGCGTTGACGGCAAAGGCCAGGGGCAGGGACGTGGTCGCCGCGTGGGCCTGTGTAGTGCCCTGGGTCCAGGCGATGAAGGAGAGGGCCACCACCACGGTCGAGGGAAGTCCGCCGATAAAGCCCCCCACGCGACTGCCCAGGCGTTCGGCAGCCACCGTGGTCAGCGTGATCCACAGGCCGCCGACAAGGAAACTGAGGACTACTTTTAGAAAGAAGGGGCTCATCTATCGTGGCCTCCCATGGGTGGCGAATCCAAGGGTGCCAGAAATGTGGGAGCGTTTCAAGGTTATCATCTGTTTTCCTTTACTGTTTGCTCACCGCCAGGTTCTCCTTTGCCCAGTTCAATTGCTCCTTGTGAAGCGACCCCCTTTAACATAGTATAGGGATAGGGCGGACACCAAACAAGGAGGCTGTAATGAGATCGACGAAATATAAAGGAGGCGATGGTGAAACTCGGATTTGTGAGTGCGATTCTGCCCGACCTGTCCCTGGAAGAGGTGTTGGCCTTTGCGGCCGAGGCGGCCTTTGACTGTGTGGAGGTGATGTGCTGGCCGCCTGGGAAGGCGGAGCGGCGGTATGCGGGCGTGACGCACATCGACGTGACGGACTTGGGCGCGGACGATGCCGCCGACATACAGGCTCTGACCGCCCATACCGGCGTCGAGATCAGCGGGCTGGGCTACTATCCCAATCCGCTGTCGCCCGATCCAGAGGAGGCGCAGGTTTCCATCAACCATATCAAGAAGGTGATCGAGGCCGCAGCCCTGCTCGACGTCGGGGTGATGAACACCTTCATCGGGCGCGACTGGACCCGGTCGGTGGACGACAACTGGCCCCGCTTCAAGGAGGTCTGGCCGCCGCTCATCACGTTCGCCGAGGAGCAGGGCGTCCGCGTCGGCATCGAGAACTGCCCCATGCTCTTTACGGACGACGAGTGGCCCGGGGGCAAGAATCTGGCCCATGCCCCTGCCATATGGCGGCGCATGTTTGAAACGATCCCCAGTGAGAACTTTGGCCTGAACTATGATCCCTCTCACTTGGTCTGGCAGCAGGCGGACTGTGTGAGACCGCTGCGTGCATTCGCTGACCGACTCTTTCACGTGCATGCCAAGGATGCTCGGGTGGATCAGGAGCGGTTGGATGAGGTGGGCGTGCTGGCGACCCCGCTGGATTACCACACCCCCAAACTGCCCGGCCTGGGCGACATCGACTGGGGACGGTTTTTCTCGGTGCTGACCGATACCGGCTACGATGGCGCCGTGTG
Source organism: Anaerolineales bacterium (assembly GCA_046538105.1). Taxonomy (GTDB): domain Bacteria; phylum Chloroflexota; class Anaerolineae; order UBA1429; family UBA1429; genus JAWLEV01. The sequence continues at coordinate 5,765 of JBKHJO010000083.1, forward strand.
CATTGAGGTTGAGGATCGCGCCTACGAGGGATCGCTGGAGCGCCGAAAGGACGCGCTGCGCCAGAGTGCTCGGTATCTGAGACAGTTCATGCCTTAGGGCGGTCGATGGGCTGCATAAAATGTGGACCGACGTTATCCGTTTGCGTCTATAGAAAGGAAAGGGAAAATGCATATCGTTGATACGCACTGCCACGTGTCTCCCTACTGGTACGAGCCCGTAGAGACTCTCCTCTTTCAGATGGACCGGAACGACGTGGGGCAGGCGGTGTTGATCCAGTATATGGGACAGTACGACAACGGATACCAGGCCGAGTGCGTGGCTCGCTATCCAGAGAGACTCGGATCGGTGGTGTTGGTCGACGCGAATGCCCCCGACGCCCTGCGGCGACTCGAGCGGCTGGCGGAGGAGGGCGCCGCGGGCGTGCGCCTGCGGGCCGATACGCGGTCGCCCGGGGATGATCCCCTGGCGATTTGGCGCAAAGCCGAGGAACTGAGGCTGCCTGTCAGTTGTAACGGAAGCATCGACGAATTTGCTTCGGTGCGCTTTGTGGAACTGGTGGAGGCCTTTCCGCATCTGCCCATCGTCCTTGAGCACCTCGGATCCGTGAACCATCCTCATGGCGAGGAACCGCCATACGAGATGCGCCGCAGGATCTTTTCCTTGGCACGGTTCTCCAACGTCTATATCAAGTGCCACGGGCTGGGCGAGTTCTGCGAGAGGACCACGCCCGTCCAGCAACCATTCCCTTTTGAGAGCCCCATACCGCCCCTATTGGACATGGCCTACGAGGCCTTTGGGCCCGAGAGGATGATGTGGGGCAGCGATTTTCCGCCCGTGTGCGGACGCGAGGGGTACGGGAACGCCCTGCGTTTGACCCTCCAGCAATTCGCGTCGAAGAGCGAACACGACAGGGAACTCATCTTTGGCGGTGTGGCCAGCGAGGTGTTTGGCTTGGAAAAGGGCAGATGATTTACGGGATAAGGCCTGGGCTCTAATAGTTCCTGGCAGAGGATCAAAGGGCCTCCATAGCGCCATGGTAAAAAACAGACTCTCTGGGCATATGGACTTGCTTTTTCTCGCCGTTTTGACTAGAGTGCGGGGCGAAAACATACGTGATTTGCCCGTGTGCCGGCTTCTGCAGCCCTATGCCTCTAGTTTGAGGGGGCGCTCATGGCGGCTGCTCCTGCCATAGTTTACGAGGGTTTTGAGGAGGATCGCCGATGAGTCTGCACAATTACCGTCTTTTATATCTTCTTCTCTGTCTCTGTCTGGCAGTCGCCTTGATGGCCTGCGACAAGACTCCCACGCCTACGCCCACGATGGCGGTTGAGGGAGATACGCCTACCGCCACGCCTTTCGATGAGACTCCCACTCCTACGGCCACATCCGTACCGCAGGAACCGGCGGTGACCCTTCCGACGGTCACGTCGACCATGACGCCAACGCCTACGCCGACGGAAGGGGGCTCGGCCGGCGATGTTCGCTCAGAGAACCGTTGTGAGGGATTGGCCGGGTATCTCGAGATTCAGGTGCACGTCGGTCCCGCAGAGGCCGTCGGACTGGAGCCGGTTGCCGTCGGGAGCGTGCCCTTTGCCGTTGCCGGATCGGGGCCTCCCTATACGGTAGAGGGGCAGGGACCCATCTCTTACGAAGCGGTCCTTGAAAAAAAGTGGGGTAGTTACGCAGTGACCCTGGACCTGGATATGGCCGTGCAGGGAGAGTGTTCCGGTCAGGAGGATAGCGAACAACTCGACCTGGTGTTGGAGATGACGGGCGAGCAACTCGTCGTGGTCGACGCCGGGGAGTTTCAGGGAGAATATCCCTGGTCTGGGACAAACTCGCTCAACCTGACGTTCCCCCTCGAGGAAGGCGCCACAGCAGAGGGCGAGGGATGGGTGGTGGTGTTGCATCTGAACAATCCGTAGGCATGGGGGCGGGGGCTTGGCCTTATAGATTGCCGTCCCGAGTGACAACTCACTCGGGACAGGTTTTCGTTTCACTGTATAGTACCACTACAGGTCGTGTTCCCCTACGGGAGTGGATGGGAGTCGAACCCACCAGAGCCGCTTTCGCAGCACCTCTC
>JBKHJO010000084.1:0-7737 GCA_046538105.1 Anaerolineales bacterium
AGCCATTCGCCCAGTTTGCTAACGCTACGATTAAAAAGATAATAGGGTGTGCAGGACATGAGGCGCACGCCCGGTCCAAAAGCATAATGCCTCAATGAGCGCTTGCCGTGGATCACTGCTAATGTGCCGCCCCTATCAAGTCCTTTCACGGCCGCTCGCAGCACGGCAAGTGCCCGTTCACACTTTAGGTAGAGACTACGTTTGAAGAGGATGTATCGAACCCCCTGCCGTTCAGGTGCTGTTTCTGCAGGCGGGGAAATAGATTGGGGTAAAGGCTGCCTGCACGGTTCGCACCTGCCCTCTATCGATGGCCCGCGACATACGTTCCCTCGTCTGCTGTAGCATAACCCCCGTTCACGTCCACACCAATCACATGGGCCGCGCCCTGCTGGGGGAATTCCTCCACTACGACACCCGGTCCGCATCCGCAATCGGCCACCGTAGCCCCTTGCACCCTGTCGGCGAGGTATGCGAACAAATGCCTCATCCAGATGATGGCGATGTCGATATAACTCAGACGATAGAATGGCGCTGACAAACGCCAACTCTGATGTTCAAGTCCGTCACTCATGAACATATCTCCTATCGCAGATTTACCATCTATACTTGCCTTTCATAGTGATCGCCCCTTTCCCTTTGATGCGAAGTGTCGCGATATGGTAGGATCCTATGATGCTACAGACTTCTCTATGAACCACAAGGGTACTGGGCACGCGACGGCTCATCTTTATGATAGCATATCTGGGGTGAGAGGCGAAGGGGGATATGTTACGCATATCCCCCATGTTTTTCCCTATGAGCCGGATTGTTCAGAGTGGGCTGCCTGCAAGAGTCTCCACCTTCCCTCCGCAGGAGAGGGGAAATCTAGCCCGGCACCTGGAGGGCACGGCCGTGGACGGCCAGGGCCGCCTCGCCGATGGCCTCGCCCAAGGTGGGATGAGGATGAATGGTATCCTCTATCTCGTCCAGGGTGACCTCCAGGTTGATGCCCAGGAGATTCTCCAATATCAGGTCGCTGGCGTGGGGCCCCACGATGTGCACCCCGAGCACGGCGTCGTACTCGGCCTCGGCGACGATCTTGATAAAGCCGCCGGTTTCGCCCATGGTGACAGCCTTGCCGTTATTCGCCAGGGCAAAGGTGCCCACCTCCACATCGTATCCCTGTTCACGGGCCTCCTGCTCTGACAGACCCACGCTGGCCGCCTCGGGCATGGAAAAGATACAGCTGGGAACGGCGGTATAATCCATGGCTGCCGTCAGGCCCATGGCGTCCTCTACGGCCACGATGCCCTGGTGCGAGGCCACATGGGCCAGCATGGGCCCGTCTGCCGCCACGTCACCGATGGCATACACGTCGGGGACGGCGGTGCGCATACGGTCATCCACGTCGATTCCCTGACGCATGGGATTGAGCCTTAACACCTCCAGGCCCAGGTTCTCCACGTTGGGGGCGCAGCCCACGGCGGAAAGCGCACGCTCGACCTCAATCTGTTTTTCGCCATCGGGACCCTCCATGTGCACCAGCAATCCGACGCCGGCATTTTCCAGGCCAGTCACCCGCGTATCGGTCAATATCTCGATGCCCTTTTGCTCAAAACTCCAGGCCAACCCCTCGCCGATGGAAGCGTCCATGAGGGGAGCCAGATGGGGCAACAGCTCCACCAGGGTCACGTCTACCCCAAGAGTGTTAAAGAGACTGGCGAACTCGATACCGATGGCTCCTCCGCCAATGATACAGATGCTTTCGGGCAGGCGATCCAGGGACAGAGCCCCTTTGGAATCGACGACGCGGGGGTTGTCCAGCCCAGGAATGGGAATGCGCAGGGGACGTGATCCCGTGGCGATGATGATATTATCCGCTTCCACCGTCTCTTCACCCTCGTCGGATTGCACCCGCAGCACGTGGCCGCGCGCAAAGGAGGCCTCGCCCTTGATGACGGTCACCCCTGCGCGATCTAGCAGCATCTTTGTGCCGTTCACGAGTTGCTCCACGGCCTGTGTCTTGCGCTTCTGCATCTTTTGCCAGTCCACCTGGGGCTCTCCCACGACGACGCCAAACTCCTCCGCCTCTTTGGCCAGGGCATAGATCTCTGCGCTGCGCAGCAGGCTCTTGGTGGGGATACAGCCCCAGTTCAGGCATACGCCTCCCACACGATCCCGCTCAATGCAAACGACCTCTGCATCCAGTTGAGCGGCTCGCAGGGCCGCGACATAGCCGCCGGGCCCGGCGCCGATGATGGCGATATCAGCACGCGTCATGAATTCCTCCTGAAAACTAATGTATCATCTACTGAAATATTCCAATGGGTGCCAGATACGTGAAGGTACCGTGCACCTGAATGTCTACTCCTACTCCTTTAGAGACCGCGCGCAATGTGCCGTCGCCTCCAAGGACGAGGATGCAGCCAGCACCCGCTCGATGCAAAAGGGAGGCCGCCCGTTCCGAGTCCTCGGCTCCATCCGTGATGGGCATTTCCAGATTCTCCACCATGGGCACATCTCCTCGGCGTCGAGATTCTCGTAGCCCTGCTCCCCCAGATGTAGACGCTCGGGCATGTCCAGCACCCGTCTCACGCCCATGGCTCCCAGTCCGACAAGGATGCGGCGTATGCTCCCTATCTTGCTCTGATTGCCCACCGTGCTCGCATGGGCCACCAAACGCCGCATATCTTTTCCTGCGGCCGGATTGGCGATAAGACCCACCAGGGGATCTGTCACGCTTAGGGTGCTCCCTTCTCATAAAGCGCGTCGACCTGTTCTGCGGAGGGCAGGGATGTCTGGGCCCCGAGCACGGTGGTGGCCAGGGTACCGGCGCAGGTGGCATAGCGCACCGCTTCCGCGACTTCAAGGCCTCGAAGCAGGCCCACGGCCAGGCCTCCGACAAAGGCGTCGCCAGCCGCCGTCGTATCGACCACGTCGACCCGGTGGGCCGGCACATGTGCTATCTGCTCCTCCGTCAGCAAGAGGGCCCCGTTTGCGCCCAGGGTTATCACCACGACGGGTATGTCACGCTCTCGCAACACGCGTCCGGCCTCTTGCGCGGCATCCAGATCGTCCACCGTCAGCCCTGTAAAGGTCTCCGCCTCCGTCTCGTTGACCACCAGACAATACAGACCCTTAAAAAAGTTGGATGAAACGGGATAAGCCGGCGCGGGGTTGAGGATGACGCGGGAGCCGAACTGGCTGGCCAGGGCGATGGTCTCTCGCACCATGGACAGGGGAATCTCGAACTGCATAATGACATAGGGGGTCTCTGCCAGGATCTTTTGCGCTGCACGCACGTCCTGCATGGTCACCTGCCCATTGGCCCCCGGCGCGACGACTATGCTGTTCTCCCCGGCGCGATCGATGATGATCATGGCGATACCGCTGGGAGCCTCGGCGTCTCGCACGATGTAGGATGTACCCACGCCCTGGGCACGCATGTTATCCAGGATGCTGGTGCCGAAATCGTCCTCACCGACCCGGCCGACCATCTCCACCCCTGCCCCCAACTTTGCCGCCGCCGCGGCCTGGTTGGCGCCCTTGCCCCCCGGTATGGTCGTAAAGCCCCGCCCGTGGACCGTCTCCCCGGGGCGGGGCATCCGCTCGGTTCGGACGACGAGATCCATATTCAGGCTTCCCACCACGGCTATCTCGGACATGACCTCACTCTGTCTCCTTCTTTTCCAATATATATGGCGATTCTACCCGCATCGCTGGCCCTCGTCAAAGCGGAGGATCTTTCCCGAATTGACATGAGGAAACAAGGCGTCTATACTTGATCTGTTATGTCCTTATCAAAAATAGGTGATACCTTCTATGCGAGTTTTCCCTTTTACAGCCATCGTAGGTCAGGAGCGCATGAAGCGCGCCCTGGTCTTAAATGCCATCAGTCCGCAGATCGGGGGCGTTCTCATTCGTGGAGAGCGCGGCACGGCCAAATCTACGGCAGCGCGAGCCCTGGCGGCCCTGCTGCCCGAGATAGAAGTCATCGCCGATTGCCCCTTTAACTGCGATCCGAACGATCCCGATCAGATGTGTGACACGTGCCGCGAGCGCTTTAGGGCCCAAGAATCCCTAACCGTGGAGCAGACGCGGACGCGGTTTGTGGATTTGCCCGTCAGCGCCACAGAGGACAGGGTAGTGGGTACTCTGGATATGGAGCGGGCCATCAAACATGGCGAGCGCCGTTTCGAGCCCGGCGTCCTGGCCACGGCGAACCGCGGGCTCCTGTACGTGGACGAGGTTAATCTCCTGGACGACCATGTGGTGGACCTGCTGCTGGACTCGGCAGCCATGGGCGTCAACGTGGTGGAACGTGAGGGGATCTCCTTCTCCCATCCGGCACGATTCATCCTGGTGGGCACCATGAACCCGGAGGAGGGGGAACTTCGTCCCCAGTTGCTGGATCGCTTTGCCCTCTGTGTGGATATCCAGGGGATCCTGGATCCCGATGCCCGTGTGGAGATCGTCAACCGGCGCTTGTGTTATGAGCAGGATCCTGAGGCCTTTTACCAGGAATGGTCCGAGATGGAGGCCATGCTTTCCGAGCGCATCGCGCGGGCGCGCAAGATATTGCCCGATGTTACATATACGACGGAAGATCTGTACTTTATCGCCGAGCTTACCAGCGAGATGGAAGTGGACGGACATCGGGCCGATATCGTGATCCTGAAGGCAGCCCTGGCGCACGCGGCATTTGGAGGCCACGAGGCCATCAATAACACGGATATCCTACTGGCAGCGGAGCTTGCCCTCCCCCATCGCCTGCGGCGGCAGCCCTTTGAGGACACGGACAGCAAGATGGCCGTGCTGGAGCAGCGCCTGGAAAAAGCGCGAGACAACGGGGAGGAACCCTCGGAACGTCGGCGTGTGGAGCAGAGTATGCTGCAGGGTAAAAAAAAACCGAGTCCCTGAACCCCGACGCACAGACTGATTCACAGGCGCCGGCACAGAATGTTCCCATGCGGGGACACCATGCGGATACGAAACCCCTGGATCATCTCCGACAAGGCGGACAATCCGTCGACGTCGGTGACGTCTTTAGACCGCAGGGTTTCAAGACGCCCCTTGACAAGTTGTCCCGACACTCGGCGGGCAAACGCAGCTATACGATCACCTCGCGCAAGCGTGGGCGCTATATCTATGCGCGTCCGGTGCGAGAGCGGTATGATGACATCGCGTTGGATGCCACGGTGCGGCAGGCGGCGATTCACCAGAGCGAGCGCGAGCGTGGGGAGATGGCCATCACCATTCGCGGCGAGGATCTCCAGCGCAAAGTACGCGTGCGAAAGGCATCGAACCTGATCGTCTTTGTCGTAGACGCCAGTTGGTCCATGGCCGCTGCCGAGCGCATGAAGGCCACCAAGGGGACTATCATGTCCCTGTTGGTCGACGCCTATCAGAAACGCGACCGCGTTTGTATGATTTCTTTTCAAAAAGATGCGTCAACTCTCGTTCTCCCCCCAACATCCAGCGTGGAGATGGCCAAGGAAGCACTGCGAGACATCCCGGTGGGAGGAAAGACCCCCCTATCGGCCGGTCTTTCCATGGCCTATCAGGTAATCAAGCGAGAGGAGAATCAGAACGCCGATCTGCGAACGCTGATGTTTCTGCTTACAGATGGGGCCGGCAACGTGTCCATGATGGGCATGCCCCCTCGCGAAGAGGCGCTTCTGGTGGCAGACCTTTTTGCCCAAAAACAGATTCATTCCGTGGTGATAAATACGGAGCACCAGTCCCTGGATCGAGGGCTGGCACAGGAACTGGCCGATGCGCTGCAGGCCCCCTGTGAGAGCCTGACCAATATGCGGGCGGAAAACTTGTATCATACGGTGCGGCGGGTGCTGCACAAATAGGCAGGCGGACTATGGAAAGGTCGAGGCAAAGACAACTATGGGCTGATTCGCTGCTCCTCTTGGTCACCCTGATTTGGGGAGGCACGTTTGTGATGGTCAGGGGTGCCGTGGCCTCCTATCCCGTCTTTCCCTTTTTGACCCTCCGCTTTGGCCTGGCCACAGCTATCCTCGCCCTGTTTGGGGGCAGGCGATTGGCAAGGCTGGATTGGAGACGCGTCGGCGCCGGCGTCCTTATTGGGCTCTTTCTCTTTGCCGGCTATGCGTTTCAAACCGCGGGCTTGCGTTACACCAGCGCTTCCAACGCGGGATTTATCACGGGCCTCTCTGTGGTCCTTGTGCCCCTACTCTCCAGCATCCTGCTTCGTCGGGCTCCTGCCATAAAGTCCTTGATGGGGGTTTCCTTTGCCCTGGTGGGACTGGGACTCCTGACCCTTTCCCAGTATCGTCGGGTGGCCAAGGGAGATCTGTTGATTCTGCTCTGCGCCCTTTCCTTTGCTTTTCATATCGTCAGCGTGAGCGCTTTTGCGCCCTATACCGATCCCCTGGCTCTGACCATCATACAGACGACGACGGTGGCGGTGATCAGTGCGGCGGTCGCCTTTGCTCGTCACCCCCTCTTCTGGCATCTTCCGACCCCCTGGTTTGCCGTGTCTTTTACCGGCATCCTGGCTACGGCCCTTGCCTTTACCATTCAAACGACCATGCAGCGCTTTACCACGCCCACCCACACGGCCCTTATCTTTTCTGGAGAACCTGTCTTTGCCGCCCTTTTCAGTGTGCTCCTGACGCAGGATGTCATGACAGGTCGGGGCGTCGCGGGGGGCATACTGATCGTCTTGGGAACCGTTGTCAGTGAGATTCATTGGTCCGATATGGTGGCTCACTGGGTGTCCCGTTTTCTGGCCCCTCACTATGTGACGGCGTTGCTTCTGATGGTGATTGCCCTGGCAGATCCCATATCTCTGGGCCGGGGGCTTCTTTGGGCCGCTGGTCTGAACTTGCTGACCGTCGTGGTTCCCCTCTTTATCTTCAAACGCGAGTTGCGTCGGGGCACCATCAGTGACTGGCACATCTCCGACCGGCTGGAGCGGTTGCAGTTCTTTCCCGCCCTTGCCCTCGTCCTTGGTGCGGGTATCCCCCTGTTCTTGATAATCTTGCTGGGAGGACCACGACCTTTTCTTGTCCTTTTCTCGTCTGCATTTCTCCTCGTCCTTGTGGAAATGCTCATCACCGTCTGGTGGAAGATAAGCGGGCACGTCTCCACAGTGGCGGTGGGCGCGACCATGGCCACAGCCTTTTTGGGCGCCTGGGCCTTCCCCCTGTTGCTGCTCATTCCCTTGGTAGCCTGGGCGCGAGTGAAAGTTGGTGCCCACACCGTCATGCAGGCCCTGATCGGCGGGCTTGCCGGCGTCGCCGCTTCGCTCCTCTCACTGCACCTGTACAGTATGCTCTGAACCTTCACATATGCTACGGCCGCACTTGGCGCGAAATATGTTGCGAAGCGACACCCCCAGAAGGTATAATGCAATTGTCTATTGGCAATGGGAATGGCGATTGGGTGGTTTTCGCAACCGTAGAATAGCATCCTCATCTTACAGCAGGAGTTGTCGCAACATGCATATGGTGGAATAGCAGGCAAAGGAGGCAGATGATGGAAAAGATCAGATGGCGATATGCGGGGTTACTCGTCTTGACGCTGAGTTTGATCCTCATAGTGAGCGTATCTGGTTTAGCACAGGAACAGACCCCTACCCCCACTGAGGTGGAAGAGGAAGAGATGGTGGCGGACACACCCTCGCCCGAGATCAGGGAAGAACTGGACGTGACGCCCACGGTCCCTACCACCCCGACCGTCGATGTGACAGCAGAGGAGGCTGATGAGGAAGAGCAGGGCGTG
>JBKHJO010000085.1:0-7727 GCA_046538105.1 Anaerolineales bacterium
GGCTCCACGAGCATGGGTTGGGTCGTCTCGGGAGTGAGGATGGGGGGATCGTAGCCGTACTCTACCAGGGGGCAATTCTCCACCGTGGCCATGGCCTGCAGGCTGGCCGCGATGCCAAGGAAAAAGTGAGTCCCGCTCATCACGTGGGGCACGATGAGGCGTCCCAGATAATCGGCAAAGATGGCCGCCCGGCGCACACCGATGATGCCATAGTTGCCGCCCAGGATCACGTCGGGCTGGATGATGTCATAGGCCCCGCGCAGGAGATGCTCCCGAAAGTCGTATACCGTGGGTGTGTGTTCCCCGCCGGCGATGAACATATCCACCAGGGCGGCCATGTCGGCCAGACCCTCCACGTCCTGCCGCGGCAACGGCTCCTCCAGATAGTAGACGCCGAGGGTGTCCAGGGCCTGGGCCACGGCCATGGCCGTGCGCCGCGACCAAAAGGCGTAACCCTCGGAGGCATTGTTCTGGTTGGCATCCACGAGGATGATCAGGTCATCCCCCGCCGCCTCGCGCACGGCCTCCACAACGGCCACGTCGTCCCAGGGATCGGACCGATGCAGCCGCAGCTTCACCGCTTTGAAGCCTTTTTCCATGATAGCCAACACGTGGGCGGCCATCTCCTCGGGCGCCATGAGGCGGCTCGTGGCCGCGTACACGGGCACGCGGTCCCGGGAGGCGCCCAACAGTTTGTAGATGGGCAGGTCGGCCACCTTCCCGGCAATGTCCCACAGGGCGATCTCCAGCCCCGAAGCCCCATGGCCGGCATTGCCCGCCCGCCGTCCACTCATGTACTTTTCCCAAAAGGCCCGCACGTTAAAGGGGTCCACCCCCTCGAGGATGCTCGTATCGGAGCACCCCGTATCGGGCCCATAACCGATGATGCCCTCGTCCGTATAGACCTTGTAGAAGGAGAAGGTGAAGGACCTGATGGGCGTGGCCTTGGGGCCGCGCCAGGCCGCTCGCCAGGGCTCGGGAAGGGGGAGGGGCTTCTTGCTGCGCAAACGCTCTACCTTGGTTACCTTCATCTCGTTCACCTCATTTAGTCGATGGTTGGGAATTCAGGTGACTGGCACTTGGTACGGAATATGCTTTACGTACCTTCTTTTGTGTCTAGACCATGTTCTATTCTTTATATTCTGGTGAAAGTGCCAGTCACCTACAGGGTCTCTCGCCTGAATGTAGCCCTCAACTGATCTTCCCCGCCTCATACCGGGCTTCCTGCTCGCGATACCAGGCCACGTTCTCGTGGATCATCTCCCGGATGGGGAGATCGTAGGGGCAGCGGGATTCGCAGTCGCCGCATTCGACGCAGGTCTCGGCTTTGGCCACCATGGACTGGCCCCACGCGCCGAAAAAGCGTTCCGCGGAAAAGCGCTTGGCGTGGCTGCGCATGCGCAGCACCGAGGAGATGGGGATCTCTTGCGGACAGGGCTGGCAGTAGTCGCAGGCGCGGCAAAAGCGCGTTCCCAGTTCCTCGCGCAGGCGGGCCATCTCGGTCTCCTCCGCCTCGGTGAGTTCGGCGGGCCCCTCCATCACATCCACGATCTCGTCGATCTCCTCAAAGGCCTGGATGCCCACCAGGGGCAACACCCCGGGGAACTGACGTAAGAATTTGAAGGCCAATGTGGCGTTCTCCAACAGCCCGCCGCCCATGGGTTTCATGGCGATGAACCCCACGCCCCGCTCACGGCAGAGGGGGATCAGTTCCTCCGCCGGCTCGCACATGATAAAGTTAAAGGGGAACATCAGCGTCTCGAAATGCCCCATCTTGACCAGGGTGGTGGCCATCTCCAGGCTGTGAGAGGTGACGCCAATATGCCTGATCCGGCCGGCCTCTTGGGCCTCGCGGGCCACGTCCAGTGGGCCGCCGGATGCCAGGATACTCTCCAGTTCCTCTTCCTCGGTCACGTTGTGGAACTGGTAGAGATCGATATGCTCCACACCCAGGCGCTCAAAACTGATCTCCATCCGCTCACGAAAGGTCTCCCCGTCCAGGCCGTGGTTCTTGGTGGCCAGCACGAGGCCGTCGCGTCGTCCGGCGATGGCCTTGCCGATCCTCGCCTGGCTGGTGGTATAGGCGTGGGCCGTGTCCAAAAAGGTGACTCCCAGATCGAGGCAGTGCCGCACAACGCGTACGGCCTCCTCCTCGCTCAGGCGCTGTATGGGGATGCCTCCAAAGCCCACCCCGGAGACCATCAGACCCGTAGTGCCAAGTTCGATTGTTTCCATGCATACGCTCCCTTAGCTAGATGTCGATCGGTGAGAAAGACTTCCGAAGTCTGCTCCATGTATGTTATCCGGACACATAGATACCCTTCAGATTGAGCAGACAGATTGCTAAAATACAAGACTTCGGAAGTCTCTTTTTCGAAATTGCCCTAAAAACCCTCCCACGTGTAGAGGGGTTCCAGATCGGCCAGGATCTCGTCCAGGGCGCGATGATCGTGCTCGTCCATGACGCCCGGCGGCGCGTTGCGTCTAAAGGCCGACTTGATGACGCCGCGTCTGCGCAGCACCTCCTTGTAGATGGCGCCCCGGCATTGGATCTCGATGGCGTAGAGGGGGGCCAGTAGGCCGTAGACGCGCTTGGCCTCCGCTCTGTCCCCCTCCTCCAGGGCGTTCCACAGGCGCACCACCACGTCGGTGACGTGGCAACCGGGCATCTGTCCCGCCGAGCCGCGAGGGTGCTCCAGCAGCAGGTAGCGGCCGCCGGAACCGCCAAAGACGCCCTGGAGTTTTGGCAGATCCATCTCCACAAGTCGGGTCAGCTTGTGGGTGGCGGGCATGGTCTCTTCTTTAATATATTCCACGTGCTCCACCTCGCGCACCAGGCGGGCGAGGATATCCACGGGGATATCGGTGCCCACGGTGTGGTTCTGTACAACGATGGGGATTTCGATGGCATCGGAGATGGCCCGATAGTAGGCAAGCAGCCCCTCGGCGTCGGTGATCTTGTTGATATAGGGGGCCATGGCGATGACGGCGTCGGCCCCGATCTCCTGGGCATGGCGGCTGAACATCACGGCGTGGGACGGACAGACACCCGCCGTGCCCACGACCACGGGTACCCTACCCGCCGTCTGTTCCACCACGATGCGGCTTCCCCGAAGCCGCTCCTCGTCGGAGAGGCTGGTGAACTCGCTGGCGTTGACGGGATAGACGATGCCGTGGGCCCCACAGTCGACGCAAAAGTCGACCACGCGGCGCAGCCCCTCCTCGTCCATCCGCCCACAGTCATCAAAGGGGGTGGAGGGGATGGTGAACACGCCCCGATAGGGGGTGGGATGACTCATTGTAAACCTCCCATTATCGTAATGTTGTACCCTTGCTTTCGCTCCCGCCTTTTTATGTGCGGTGGTGATCCAGCACGTCGGGATTGGCCACATGCTGAGGAAGTTCTCCCCTGGCCAGGGCCACAGCGGCCACGCCCACATCCCGGTCCCGCTGGGCATAGGTCTCGTCGGCGGATGACGCCGTGTGGGGCGTGAGGACGACGTTATCCATCTCCAGGAAGGGATGATCCGATCCGATGGGCTCCGATTCAAAGACGTCCAGGCCGGCGCCGGCGATGCGTTCCTCCTCCAGGGCCGCTATCAGGTCGGCCTCCTTGATCACCCCTCCACGGCTGGTATTGATAAAGTAGGCCGTGGGCTTCATCTGTGCGAAGAAAGAGGCGTCGATCATATCCTCGGTGTTGGGATTGAGAGGGATGTGGCAAGAGACATAGTCAGAGCGAGCGGCCAACTCCTCCATGCTCACGGACTCTACGTTGGCCTCCTCAAAGACGGCGTCCTCCACAAAGGGATCGTAGGCGATGATGTTCATCTCCAGGGCCCTGGCGCGCTCCGCCGTGGCCTGGGCGATGTTACCAAAAGCCAGCAAGCCCAGCGTCTCGCCGTGAATGGTCCCCATGGGCGACCGTATGGCCCGCGCCGCCTCCCAACCCTCGGTGCGCAGGAGGTGATCCAGTTGGCGCAGTTTCTTGGCACAGGCCAAAAGGTGCATGATGGCGTGGTTGGCCACCTCCCGGGTGCAAAAGTTGGGGAAATGGGCCACCACCACGCCGTACTCGGTGGCCGCCTCCAGGTCGATGGTGTCCACACCCACGCCATAGCGCACCACGCCCTTGAGATGAGGCGCGCTGGCCAGGACCTCGCGGGTGTAGGGCTCACCGTAGCAGAGACCCACGTGGGCGTCGCGCACGGCCTCCAGCACCTCCTCCGGGGTTCGGCATCTGCCCCGCTTGATCAACTCTATATCCGGTGCCTTGTCCAGAGCCTTTCGCTCCTCCGCGCACGAATCATCTGGTCCGGCGCCAGTGTGAACGACGATCTTTTTCTCCATGGTTTGTTCTCCTCATTCTATGTGAACGATTAGCAAAAGTGAACGGACTGCTATGGACCCACGTACACGATCTGCCTATGTGACAGCCACTTTCTCTATTATACGACACGTGACCCTGTGTGCGTCAGATCTGCTCTCCAGCCCTCTTCCTTTTTATATAGCAGAAACAGCATATTGTCAACGAACGCGCCAGCGGCGGAATGGCCTCTCCCTGGGCATTATATGGCCCTCGATCCCCCTTCTCTTTGTCCTGCGTGCTGATCTACAATATAATCACGGTTGTTCAAAGGTGTCGGGCGAGTAGATGTTCGGTCCTTTGGCCAGAGATTATGCTAGAAAACGGAGTCGTCATCATATGTTCGCTTTATTTGATCGGATCACCAACTGGATCATCTTCTCTATCGGTGACAATGGTCCCCTGTTCATCTTTCTGGGAGGGCTCATCGAGCAGGTGATCGTCCCCATTCCCTCCCCCCTCATCACCATGGCCGGCGGCTTTTTATTGATTGAACAGAACGTGCCTCTCCTGCAGGCTTTACAGGAGGTTCTCTTCAAGGTCTCGCTACCCTATACGGCCGCCGCCGTCCTGGGCCTGGGCATCGTTTACTTTATCGCCTATTTTGGCGGCAAGGCGTTGATTGACAGATTTCAGGGCTGGCTGGGATTCTCCTGGCGCAACATCGAACAGTTGCAGGCAAAGTTTCAGGGGAATTGGTGGGATGGAGTCCTTCTCGTCGCCCTGCGGGCCATCCCCGTCATTCCCATTTCCCTCGTCTCTGGGGTTGCTGGCGCCATTCGCTTTCCGATCTTTAAATTCTACCTGCTATCCGCCATCGGCGTCCTGATCCGCAGTTTTCTCCTGGGACTCATCGGCTGGCAGACGGGGGAAGCCTATCAGGCCATGGCCGAGGGCATAGAACAGATCGAGGACTATGTCACAGTCGGTCTGGTGTTGCTTATCGCCGCCCTGTTGTTCTGGGGTTATAGAAGACGAGAGAGGTTTTTAGAGGCCCGGGCGGCGCGACAGGCCAAATAGCGCACCCCGCATGGAGATAGGCAGGAGGTTTCATCAAGAATCGACGCCTCCACCTCCAGCGTTTTCATCCAGGAGACGTTCGAGGACTTTGCCACGGCCCTGGCCTCGGAGATTGTGGAGCATCCCTTACAGATCAAGGACGGCTTTATCGAGATCCCCGAGCGGCCTGGGCTGGGCGTGGAACTCAAAGAGGACACGATGGCCGAGCATCCCTACGACGAATCCCACTTTTTGGATATGTATGGCTCGGACGACTGGCAGAAGCGGAATCTGTAGCCTCAGGGAACGCCAAAGGTCTCGATGTCCTCGGCGATGGCGGGCAGGATTCGCTCGCGCATGGTCATGGGGGACATAGTATATCTATTCCTTTTTCAACGGGCAGTCATACAGAGCAGGAATTAAACGGAGACGATTTCGTTCAATCCTTCGACGAGAAGTGCAATCTCTTCTGTATCAACCTGGCCGATCTTATCATCAAGGCGAGCTGTCGACAATGTCCTGACCTGACTAATCTTTACCCAAGACTTTTTGGGGAGATCGCTACTTCTTAGTTCATGTGTAAGAGGGAAACCAGCCCGTTGAGGCTGGCTGGTAATAGCCATGGCAATGACAGTGCCTGACCGATCATTGAAGACGTTATGGCTGATGATCACAACGGGGCGAATGCCCGCTTGTTCGTGACCGTGGGCGGGATTCAGATCAGCCCGGTAAACTTCCCCCCTCAGTATTCTGGCCATTCGGATAGATTCCCTGCTAATCCCTCATCGGCCAAAGCTTGTTCATAGGCGGGATCCAGCTTTGCTGCTTCCCTGGCCAGCCTGGATCTCTCTACCTTGGCTAACTGTTCCTTGACGGCGTTTTCAACAGCACTGCTTCGGCTGGGGTATTTGCCCTCAGCAACCAAGCGATCTAGTCTTGAGAGGATATCTTGTTCGATTGTCACCGCAACTTTTTGTTTTGGCATATCACTCACCTCCAGTATGACATTATATCATACTCTTTGCGCCAGCGTGTATTCCAAAAGCCGAGCTACGGCTTTTGGAATACACGAATTTTGGCATCCATTTAGCCCTCGCCCCCTGCATCCGAGGAGACTTCCTCGTAGGAGAAGTCGTGCAGGTCGTCGATGGCCCGGTGCACCTCCTCCACGTCGATGCCCAGGGCTTGGCAGGCGGCGTCGGTGATGGCCGTGCCATGGGGCGGGCAGCCGGGCACCCAGATGCCTCGTTCCCGGTGGGCGCGGGCGCACTTGCCAACCACCACGGGGGTGCCCTCCAGGGGTGGAATCTCCTCTGGCGTGCCCAGGATGAGGGTCAGATCCTTCAGGCGATCCTCATAGCCGGCCCGCCGTAGATAGATAAAGGTACTTAGCATCTCGCCCATACAGCCGGTGCAGGCCTTCTCCTCGATGATGGTGGCCGCGCCAAAGCGCTCCCGCGCCGCCTCCTGGTAGGGGACAAAGGGATGCACGGCGTCGGCGACGGACTCTCCGCGCACGGTGATCTCATCCAGATCGGCCATGCCCAGGCCCGCCTCGGCGGCCAGCTGCACGTGGTGGATATCTCGCGGAGCAAAGCCCATGATGGCCGCGCAGACGGTGTCGACGGCCACCACGTCGGTGCCGGCCAGGACGCGACCCAGACGCACGGAATCCTCGGGCGAGGTGTGCGTGCCCTGCCTGCCCACGATGGCGTCCACCACGACAAAGGCAGGATGCATGACGCGGTTGAGGTCCACGATGCCCCGATCCAGACCCAACTGATGGGTGCGTTTCTTCTCATCGCCGGGGAGCACACCCTTCATATTCTTCAGCCCACAGGTGATGCCCGTGCGCACGTGGGTCTTGACCACGGGCAGGCAGACGATGGCATCGGCCTCGTAGGCCGTGCGGGCCACGGCAAAGCGATCCATCACGTAGGCGTCCGGGGCCTCCACCTGCACCCGCTCGTCGCGATTGAGATCCACCAGTTCCACGCCCAGGCGCCCGGCCACATCGGCGGTGCCGCTGACCTCCAGGCAGTGCATGGTGTCCTTGAGGCCCACGAAATCATAGCCTACCGAGGAGCCCTCGCCAATGATCACACGGCGGGTTCCCAGTTTAAGCAGCATCCGGGTCACGGCCTCGGTGACGCGGGCGTCGGTGATG
Source organism: Anaerolineales bacterium (assembly GCA_046538105.1). GTDB lineage: Bacteria > Chloroflexota > Anaerolineae > UBA1429 > UBA1429 > JAWLEV01. Next base: position 7,533 of record JBKHJO010000085.1, read on the forward strand.
TTTCCCGATCCCGAGGGCGAGGGGTTGACCACGTTTGGCTTGACCAGCACCGTGTCCGCGCCGGTCACCCGCGGGGGAAAGCCGCCGGCCAACTCTACGGCCTGCCGCACGGCCTCCTCCACGCCCACGCCCTCTATTCCCACGATGGACACTATGGACATGATCTGCCTCCCTCCCGATCCGATGGATACGATG